>NZ_PYHT01000001.1:0-945871 GCF_003023875.1 Nocardia sp. MDA0666 | reverse complement strand
TTGTGGAACATGTGCCGGGAGACGCTACCCACCCCGCCGCTGTCCAGATTGCGCCAGTTGACGACCGCGACCAGCGACGACCCGCATCCGGCGCTGCCGGTGCCGGCGATGTCGTCGGTCTGGTAGCCGATGGAGACCTGGTCGCTGTCATCGAAGATGTTGGCCTTGGCGTCGATGGTCGTCGCGCACGGGCCGCCATCGAACTGTGCAGTCAGCGTCGGCATATCGGTGTGCGACTCGGCTGAGGCCGGCGTGGCCTGAAACAGAAGCGCGCTACCGACGGCAGCGAGGATGGAAACGACGGCAGGGGCGTGCATGGTGTCCTCTCGCAGTTCAGGCCTTACACGCTATCGACACACGGGTTCAGGTTCCATCGATTGAGGTTCCCCCGCTAATCCGGAGAGCGGATTATCTGGTTCCGGCTGGAACCCGTTGATGGTAACCGGATTCGAACTCGTCCGGTGATCGCCAGCCCAGCTTCTTCTGGATGCGATGGGAGTTGTACCAGCCGTCGATGTAGGCGAACAGGGCGTTCTCGGCCTCGTCGCGGGTCCGCCAGCTCCGCCGGTAGACCAGCTCAGTTTTGAGGGTGGAGAAGAAGTTCTCCATCAACGCGTTGTCGTAGCTGTCGCCGACCGACCCCATAGATTGGGCGATTCCGTTGTCGGCCAACCGATTAGCGAACCGGATTGCGGTGTAGGTAGAGCCGCGGTCGCTGTGATGAATCAACTGGCCGTTGCGGATCTCCCGGCTCCAGACCGCGTATTCCATCGCACCGAGCACCAACTCGGTGTCGCAGCGGTCGGAGGTTTTCCAGCCCACGTTCCGGTTGGAGAACGCGTCCCGCACCGCGGCCAGCCAGAACGCACCCTGCCCGCAGGGAATGCGGGTGGCATCGGCCACCCATAGCCGGTTCGGTTCGGCGGCGGTGAAGTTGCGTTCGACCAGATCCGGTGCGGGCCTTGCCCGTGGATCCTGCTGGGTCGAGCCGAGCCGCCACTTCTTGCGCAGGAACGCACCCTGCAGCTGCGAGGCCCGCATCAATCGTTCCACCCGTTTGCGGCCGACTCGAATCCCTCTGCGCCGCAACATCGCATGCACTCGCGGCGACCCATAGGTGCCGCCGGAACTGGTATGGATGTCGACGATCTCGGCCAACAGCTTCTCGTCTTCGACGTGACGGTCCGAGGGCTGCGCGGCGCGTCTGCGCCATTCGTAATAGGTCGAGGACGCGATGCCCAGGACCCGTAATAGGAGCTCGACCGGGTGCTGGCTGTTCTGTTCGACAAACCGCATGATCACCGCCGGGTCGGGCCGAGCTCCGAGGCGAAATACGCACTCGCAGAACGTAATATCTCGTTGACCCGCTCCAGCTCCGCGACCCGCTTCTTCAACGCGCGATTCTCAGCGAGCATGTCGGCGCTCGGCCTGTCGGCACGTTCGCCGGCATCGGCCTCGGACTGGCGGATCCAGTTCCGCAACGCCTCGTGATGCACCCCGAGTTGCTCGGCCAGCTTGCGGATCGTCGGCTTCGGGTCCGACTCCCGATACAGGCGAACCGCCCGCGCTTTCAACTCGTCGGGGTACTTCTACTACTTATTCGGTAACGGTTGTTTTGTCGGTTCGGATGTCTTCTGGTTCCTTGGTCTGCGAGGTCTCACGCGAGCTCGGCGCCGATCCCGACGAGGTGATCGTTGCCCGGTTCTGCCACGACGACGTCTGAGTGCTTCTGGGACCACGAGTCCTGCTGCAAGGCAGCGAGCGCCGCGGCCGGACCGATTGACTCGCCGACCATTGACCGCTGGGGTACTTCTCGGGCGCACAGCCCTTACCGAAGACCTGCGGCGGTGGGCGGTGAACGCTGTCGCCTCGACTCCTGCACACCTCGTGGGCTCCAAGTCCTCGTGCAAGACCGCGGGCGAGGCGATAGCGGGATCGGCCGGGCAGGGTCTCGACACGGTGTGTCGGCCCTGCCCGGTCGTCGTATTCGACTGGGATAGCTCGTGGTTCGAGCCCTCCCGCACGAGCGGACGCCTCGTCGATCGCGAACCTCGAGTTCTCACGGAGACAGGCGCCGTGCGGGTGAGCTGGGATCGCGAACAGCTCATCGGAGGCCAGCCCATCGAGGCTCGTAAGTAGGGCGCTGCGCGTTTCCGCCAGGGAATCGAACACCGGAAAACACCTGATGGAGGACCAGATTGAGCAACTACTGCCGTGGATTGTGCCGAAGGACACCACGACAGCGCCATCGTCGCCCCCGACGGCACACTGGTCGCGAAGAAACGCATCGGCGACGACCCCACCGGTTTCGCGGAGCTGACCCAGCTGCTGGCCGACGCGGGCGACACCGCCGAGAATCCGATCCCAGTCGCGATAGAAACCCCACGCGGATTGATGGTCGCCGCGCTGCGCGCCTCGTGCCGGCCGGTCTACGCGATCAACCCGATGGCCGTGGCCCGCTATCGCGAACGCCACTCGATGGCCCGGGCCAAGTCCGACCACGTTGACGCGATGATCCTGGCCAACATCCTGCGCGTCGATGCGCACCTGCACCGCCGCCTGCCCGGTGACAGTGAACGCGCCCAAGCTATTTCGGTCCTGGCCCGCGCCCAGCAGGACGCGGTCTGGCGGCGCGCCAAGGCCAGCAACGAACTGCGTTCACTGCTGCGCGAATACTTCCCAGCGTTCCTGACAGTATTCGCCGGAAAGTCCGCCACCAACCTCGCCAAATCCGAAGCCCGCGCTGTTCTGGCCATCGCGCCCACCCCGGCCCACGTCGTCAAGCTCACCAAAACCCGGATCGCGGCCGCGCTGCGTCGCGCCGGCCGCCAACGCGGCATCGACACCCTGGCCGCGGAGATCCTCGACGGACTGCGGCACCCGCATCGGCGCCAGCCCGCGCTGGTGGAGAAGGCGTTCGGCCGCCAGGCCCTGGCTCTGCTGGCTGCCCTGGACACCGCCTGCACTGGTGCTGATGACCTGGAACAGGCTGCGGCCGAGGAGTTCCGCAAGCACCCCGACTACGCGATCATCACCAGTTTTCCCGGCCTTGCCGACCTGACCGGCGCCCGGATGCTGGCCGAAATCATTGACGACAGGACCAAATTCGCCAGCGACCGAGCCTTGAAGGCCTACGCCGGATCCGCGCCGGTCACCCGCGCGTCCGGCAAGTCGATCTCCATCACCCACCGCCGCATCAAAAACGACCGCCTCGCCGCCGCCGGCTGGGTCTGGGCCTTTGCAGCCTCCTCCCGATGCAACCCCGCCCGCGGGCACTACCAACACCGCCGAGCTCACGGAGACCGGCACGCTGCAGCGCTGCGGCACTTGTTCAACAAGATGCTCGGCCAACTCCACCACTGCCTCCAATCCCGAGAACTGTTCGATCCATTCAAAGCCTTCGGCCATCCAGTCACCGCCCCACCCGCAGGAGCAGCCGCTTGACTCTTAAGACGATCGGAGGTCTTCGGTGCTGCCACGAATGACTCCTTCCGGCCCTATCGGACCACAGTCAGAGCCCTCCGAGAAAGCGGGGGAACCTCAGCCGCTCGACACCGGCATAGGCAGCTCAGCTGCCCGCGCGGCGCGCTACGCCGCGGTTTCGGACCTGAGTTCAGCGCCAGTGCAAGTCATCTCACCGCTGGGACGATGCCATGCCGAGTCGGCGCGGATAGCTGTGCTGGCTTGCGCTCTTCCACCGGCCCAGCGTGGTAGAAGAGCGCATCTGTGGCATGATGCCCTGCTTGCCGAGGGGTTACTTCCCGGGTGTGGTTGTCTGTGCGGGGTCTTTGCAGTAGGCGGTGTCGGGCGGGCAGGGGGCAAGGATCGTCGAGAAGTATTGGATCGCGGAGAACAGGGTGATCGGGCCGCCGGCGACGACCAAGCCGATCATGGAGCCGACGGCGCCGAGGGTGGCGGCGCCCAGGACACAGCCTGCGACGGTGGCTCCGACGAAGGGCAACAGCAGGACGAGGAGCGGACTGCTGACCGTGGCCCCAGCGGCCGCTCCGACCAGGCAGCCGACGCCCGCGCCGAGCACCGCGCCCAGCACGGCGCTGACGGCGGCGCCGATGGCGGCGCGCTGGGCGAAGACGCCAAGGGCTTGAGTGTCACGCGGGGTGAAGGATTCGGCTACCTGGGTGGCGGCTTGATCGGTCGTGATTATCTGATCGCGGGTGGCCGCCTGGATTGGGTGGCCGTGGCTTCGATCAGGGGTGAGTGTTGCCGCGGCGCCGTCGATTCGCGCGGTGATCGGGTAGGCGGTGCTGTCGATGCGGTAGGTGAGTGGGATGGCGGCGACCGCTTGCCGGTCGCGGTCCACGAGGACGAGTTGGTCTGCGGCAGCGTGTAGTTCGCCGCCGCTGATGGTCAGGACGGCGGCGTCGCCTCTACGGGTGACCTCGTAGTGCACGGCGGCGTTGTCGTCGCCGGGTTGCGGGGCGGCGCTGGCGGTGGCGGCGGCGAGCACGAGCGCGGTCGTGGCGAGCGCGGCGGTGGCGGTGGTTTTCCTCATCAGGTGGTTCCTTGGTTTATCGATGGTGCATGACTGCGGAGTGCCTTGTGGGCGAGATCAATTCATTGAGCAGTTGTGCTGCTCGGGGCCAGGGGCCATACCCGGCGGTGGGGTCCAGATGTCCGACCGGGCCAAGTTCCATGGGGCGGCTGCCCCAGGATTCGGCGAGACCGGTGACACGCCGGTGGCTGGCGTAGGGATCGTTGGTGCTGGTGGCCAGGATGGTGGGAAACGGCAGCGTGCTACGGGGGATTGGGCACCAGCCGTGAGTGGACCCGAGTCGGCGAAGCCGCGAATCGTCGCCGGGTGGATGCTCGAAGTCCGGTGGTGTGACGAGCAATGCCGCGCGGATCGGCCGGTTCGATCGTTGTGCCCAGTGCGCGATGGTCAGGACACCCGCGCCATGGGCGGTCAGGACGATCTCGCCGGACAGCGTCGACACCACGTCCGACAGGTTCGCTACCCATGCCTCCCGATCCAGGTGAGTGCCCACGGGCGGTCGCGGCACGGTTCGAGCGTGAGGCCCTGCGGCGAGTGTGCGCAGCCAGTGGTTCGAGGGCTGGTCGTCGAGTCCGGGAACGATGACGAGAGCGGGCTCGGTGGAGTCGCTCAGCGGTGCGCGGGTCACATCACGGCCCCGCCGTTGGGGCTGATGACCTGCCCGGTGAGGTAGTGATCGTCGCCGGCGAGGTAGACGGCCAGGGAGGCGTACTCCTCGGGCGTTCCCAGCCGCCCGACGGGGATCAGCTGGTACAGGTTGCGCTTCTGTTCGTCGGTGGCCGTGGCGAGGTATGCCTGGAACGGTGGCGTGGCGACGGCGCCGCATGCGATGGCGTTGACCAGGACACCGGCTCCGGCGACGTCGAGGGCGACGGTCTTGGTGAGGCTGGCGACCGCGGCTTTGGTGGCCGAATAGCCGGGACTATGCGTGCTCGCCGCGGAAATCCCGGCGATGGAGGTGATATTGATGATCCGGCCGTGGCGCCGCGGCTCCATGTGCCGCAACGCGGCGCGTGTGCACCAGAACACGCCGTGCACGTTCACATTCCACCATTTCAGCCAATCGTCGTCGGTGAGACTTGTTGTGATACCCAGAGATTGGCGTGCGGCCGGGGTGGTCAGATACGCATAGTGCCGGTTGCGGCGTGCTTCCTCGGCCGGGGAATCGGGCACGAGCGCGGCGTTGTTGACCAGGATGTCGAGGACGCCGAAATGGACCGCGGCCTCGTGGAACATCTGGTCGACCGCGTCTCGGTTGGTGACGTCGACCCGGGCCGGTAGGCACCGGCGGCCCATCGCGTGGATCTCGTCGGTGACGGCTGCGAGGGTGTCGGGCCGGATGTCGCATGCGACGATGTCGGCGCCCGCGCGGGCCATCGCCACCGCGATCGCCCTGCCCAGTCCCTGGCCCGCGCCGGTTACCACGGCGGTCCTGTTGGGTAGTGGCATTGTGTTCTCGCTTTCGGTGCTATCTCGCATCCGGCGTAAATGAGGTTGCGGCGCAGGCATTTTCAGCTGCTGGCGCGGAGTTCGCGCTTGAGGATCTTGCCGGTGGACGTCATCGGCAGGGTGGGGACGAATTCGATATGGCGGGGGTATTTGTAGGCGGCCATGCGTTGTCTGGCCCAGTCGATGAGCGATGCCTCCGACGGGGCTGTCCCGGGGGCCGCGATGACGTACGCCTTGATTTCCTCGCCATGGCTGCGGTGGGGGATTCCGATGACCGCGGCCAGGGATACCGCTTCGTGGGTCATCAGGATTTCTTCGATTTCACGGGGGTAGACGTTGAGTCCGCCGCGCAGGATCATGTCCTTGGCGCGGTCGACGATGTAGTAGTAGCCGTCGGAGTCGCGGCGGGCCAGATCGCCGGTGCGGAACCAGCCGTCGTGCACGACTTCGGCTGTGGCACCGGGGTTTCGGTAGTAGCCCTTCATGACGTTATGGCCGCGGATGGCGATCTCACCGACGGTGTCGGCGGTCGTGATCGGGTTCCGGTCGTCGTCGAGTAGACACACGTCCACACCCCACACCGGCCTGCCGATCGATCCGGGTCGTGGTCCGTCGGCCGAGTCCGCGAACAACGCGAGCGGGGAGGTCTCCGAGAGTCCGTAGCCCTCGGCGATATTCACTCCGAAGCGCTGCCGGAAGCGAGTGTGTATCTCGACGGGGAGCGCGGCGCCGCCGGAGAGCGCGAGCCGCAGATGTTCCGCGATATCGCCTGCGCTGCCGGCGTGCCCGAGGGCTTCGAGCAGCGCCCAATACATGGTCGGCACACCGGCGAAGAGCGTGATCCGCTCGGTGCGCATGAGCTTCAAGGCGCGCGCGGCTTCGAAACGCGGTTGCAGCACGAGTGTGGCGCCGACCGAGAAACCGGCATTCATGATGATCGTCTGCCCGAAGGAGTGGAACAGCGGAAGCACCACCAGGCGTCGATCGTGCTGCGCGAGGTCATTACCGAATTGCCGGTTGGCGGTGAAGGCGTTGAGCAGCATGTTCGCGTGCGTCAGTTCGGCGCCCTTGGGTTTGCCGGTGGTGCCGGAGGTGTAGAGGATGACCGCCGTGTCGTCGGGATTCGTTGTCCGCATGGTGAATTCGGCGGGATATGCCTGGATTGCCGTCGCCAGTTCGCCGGGATCCTCGACGTCCAGCGGGGCGGCGGAATCGATGAGGAACAGGTGGCGGCAGTTGGGCGCCTGGTCGAATCCGGCGCAGCCGTATTCACCGGTCGGCAGTTGCGCTGTGCCCTCGTGGCAGAAGAACGCCTTGGCATTGGAATCATCGAGGTGATAGGCGATTTCGCGATCCTTGAGCAGGGTATTGAGCGGCACCACCGTTGCTCCGGCTTCGAGGATGCCGTAGTAGATGATCGGGAACCACGCGATATTGGGGCAGGACAGCGCGACCTTGTCACCGGGCTGGATGTCGTGGTCGACCAGCAGCTGGGCGATTCGGTTGGCGGCGGCGTCGATCTGGGCGTAGGTCAGTCGTCGATCGCCGACGACCACGGCATCGCGGTTCGGGGTGCGCCGGGCCGTATCGCCCAGCAGGACAGCGAGATTGAGCATGGAAGTCCTCACAGGAGGGTGGATGATCCGGATCCTTCCGGGCCCGAGTCGGCGAGTCGGCGCAGTCCGCCTGGATAGGTGTAGCGGCCCAGCACGAGGAACCCGATGGCGCCGAGGTAGGCCAGCGGCACCAGGCGCAAGGCGGACACGAGCCCGTACCGATCGGCGAGAATGCCCACGACCAGCGGCCCGAGCGCCAGCCCGAGGATGCTGTTGGCCAAGGTGACTACGGCGAGAGCCGTTGCCCGCAAGCCGGGGTGGGTCAGGCTGACCACCGTCGAAGACATGGCGCCCGCTGATCCGGCGGCGGTCAGCGCACCCAGTGCGAGAACGGTCAGTTGAATCGGACCCGTGCCGAGACTGAAGGCCGTCGTCAGCAGGATCAGCGAGATCGTGCAGTACAGCAGCGCGCTGCTCCACTGCCGCACCGGATTTCGACGACCCGCGCGGTCGGTGAGAATGCCGCACGCCACCATTCCGACTCCGATGAGCAACACATACCCCGAGGCCGCGAGCCCGGCACGGTCGGTGGGCATGGCATAGGAGCGCTGGAAGAAGCTCGGCAGCCAGGCCATCAGTGCCGCACCGACGAACAATTGCAGGCCGCCGCCGATATAGGCGCACCACACTGGCACCGACGAGAACAAGCTGGACAGGGGAGCGCGCACCGTATTGCTCGCCGCGGGGGAGCACCCCGGAGAATCGGTGAAAGTGTGCTGGCGTAAAGATGATTCGGTCACCAGGATGCGGAACACCGCGACCAGCAAGAATCCCAGCCCGGCCATGACGGCGAAAGTCCAACGCCAGCCGATATGTTCGGCAATCACCCCGCCCAGCGCGACACCCACCACCGATCCGAACGAGCCACCGGCGAGAAATGCCCCGCTCAGCGAAGCGCGCAGATGCGGCGCGAACACCGAAAGCATCACCGCGGCACCGACACTGCCGTACGCGGCCTCGCCGACGCCGACCAGGAATCGCGCACCGAGCAACTGGTGGTAATTCTCGGCGAGCGCGCAGAGCAGAGTGGCCAGACTCCAGACAGCCGCCATCACCAGCATGCTGCGCACCCGCCCCCACCGGTCGGCGACCAGCGACAGCGGGAACGTCAGCAGCCCCACCATCAGGGCGACGACGCTGGTCAATGCGCCCAGCTGTGAATCCGACAGCCCCCATTCGGATTTCAGTAATGGGAATACCGCTGAGAGCACCTGGCGGGACATGTAATCCGAGAGCAGCAGTCCGAAGGTCAGGCCGAATACGACCCAGGGGAAGATCCGCGAACGGGCGTCGGGCGGGACGGTGACCGGCGGGTCGGACGGTGTGGTGGAGAGATCCATGGCGCTTCCTCGAGCCTGGTGGAATCAACACGTAGCGGTGCGCCGACCGGCGTCGGCGCACCTGCCTGGCGAAAGATCAAGCGTGGTGCAGGAATCCGAGCTGTCCCGGCTTCCGGTTGGGCGGGAATCCGATCTTGGCCAGCGCGTCGTCGGTGTCGGTGTAGACCTCGTCGAACTTGTAGATCTCGCGGGCTTCCTTGCAGGTGGCCACTTCCCGGCCGAGTTCACCGGCGATGCGGACCATCTGCTCGACCTGTTCCACCGAGGTCCGGCGTTCGCCCTTGCGGCCCCACAGGTTGTCCTCGATGCCGACCCGCACGTGCTGGCCCATGGCCATTGCGATGGTGCACATCGGGGTGACATTGCGCATGATGGTCTCGATGGTCAGCACCGCGCCGTCCGGGGTCCGGCGAATGAACTCCATCAGGTCCGCCGGATGGGTGCCCGCCGCCCCGCCGCCGATCGCAACGTAATTCAGAATCAGGGGCCCGGTATAGATACCGCGGCGGATCAGCCGCTCCACCGTCTCGAGCTGGTGCACGTGTCCCAGCATGAAATGCGGCTGGATGCCGGCTGTGGTCAAACGGCGCAGGTGCTCGATGTAGAACTCCGGTCCCGCTTCCAGGACCATGTCGCGATATGCCTTGTACAGCACTGGATTCTGCAGTGAGGTTCCCTCGATATCGTCATCGCTGAGCAGCTCCATGACGTTCATCTGACTGGTGTTGATGGCGATGGTGACCTGATCCGGTTTCGGGTCGAGGTCGGCCAGCAGGTGGCGGGTGTCGTAGTCCAGCCACTTGGCTTTGTCGCCGTCCTCGGGCGGCGCGAACGAAATCGAACCGCCGACCTGGAGAATCATCTCCGGCACCGCTTCGCGCAGGCGACCGAGCATCTCGTTGAACAGTTCGAGCCGCTTGGACCCGAATCCGTCGGCCTCGCGGACGTGGACGTGCAGCACCTGCGCGCCGGCGTTGTAGCAGTCCACCGCCTTCTGGACCTGTTCGTCCATCGTGACGGGAATGTCGTCGGAATCGCCGGGCAGGAACTCCGGGCCGTACGGGGCGACCTGGATAACCAGATTCTCCTGGTTCTCCGGCAGCAGCGAATCATCGAGATAATGCATGATCTTCCTTCCTGATTCTTCTGGGTTGCACTGTGCGAGGCGGGATTACGGCTGCTCCGCACGGCGACGCTGGAACGCGTCGAGTTCTTCGGCCAGTACGGGGACACCGATATTGCAGGCGTGAATGCCCAGCACGCTGGTCAGTTGGAGGGCGGCGAGGATTTCCTCGCGAGACACACCCAATTCGAGTGCGGCGCGAATATGGCGGCGTACGCCCGGCGAGTACATGTGGGTGCACGCGGCATCGACCGCGATGCACAGCAACTCCACGGTTTGGGGTGACAGCACGCCCCGGCGGATGGGCAGCGAACCCATGGACATGAACTGTTCGGTCCATTCGGGGTCCCAGTCATGCAGCTGGTCCCACAACGGATTCCAGGCACCTTGGGCGCGCATGGCTTCGACGACGGTGGTGGGTACGGATGCGGACTCGACGGTCACCGGCAGCTCCTTCGATGCGTTCTGGCGTAACTGCCGTCACGCTATTCGGGAGCACCGCATGAAGCTTGACAATATGGGACGATCAACTTGACAATCTGGGCCATAGAAGCGAAGGTGAATCGATGGCCCCCATGGTCCGAAGCGCCGTCCTGTCCGGCTACGTCGATCTGGCGCTCTCGCTGGATGTCGACCCGATGCTTTTGCTGCGTTCGGTCGGTGTCGGCGCGGCGGCGCTCACCGCCAGCGATATGTGGCTACCCGCCTATGCGCTCGACCTGTTGATGGAACGCACCGCGCGCGAATCGAACTGTGAGACCTTCGGGCTGCGACTGGCCGCGCGTCGGGGCCTGGCCAATCTCGGCCCGGTCGCCCTGGTGGCGCGCGAGGAGCCCGATATCCGCAGTGCACTACATATCGCGCTGCGCCACATCGCACTGCACAACGAGGCGCTACGTACCCGGTTCTCCGAAACGGGCAGCCTGACAACAATTCTCATACAGTCCGCACCGGGGGTAGCCCTCGGCCGGCAGTCCATCGAATTGACGGTCGGCGCGACCTGCCGGATCCTGCGCGAGTTCCTCGGCCGGGACTGGCATCCACTCTCAGTCTGTTTCACCCACGGCGCACCGGCGCAGCGCACCGACGACCATCGAATCCTCGGTCCCTCCATCGAATTCGACCAGAGCTTCGACGGAATCGTCTGCTACAGCCACGATCTCGACGCCGCCAACCCGCTCGCCGACCCACTCTTGCGCCCCTATGCGCGCGACTACTTGAGATCGCTGGCATCGCCCGACGAAACCATCTCCGGCCGCGTCCGGGTCATAATCGAAACCTTGCTCCCCACCCAGCAGTGCTCGGCCGCCACCGTCGCCGATCACCTGGGCATGGACCGCAGAACGCTGCACCGCCAACTCCAGCGCGATGGAGAATCCTTCCTGACGCTCCTCAACAGCACCCGCCTCGACCTGGCCCACCGCTACCTCACCCACCACGACCGCACCCTCAGCGATATCGCCGCAGAACTCGGATTCTCCGAACTCAGCGCCTTCTCCCGCTGGTTCCGACACCACACGGGCCACGCACCCAGTCACGTCCGAGCCCGCTGACAATCCAGTCGTCGACGGGCCCTTGCCGCGGGGCCGGACCCTGCTTAGGCGATAGGAGATTCGGCAGCGGAGAAGCGAAGGAGAGCAGGGCGGTGGCTGTGAATCATCTGCGGTTTCGGCGGTCTGCCATCCACGTGCTGGACCTGTCGCCCCTCAGGACGCCCGGCGACTACTTCGTGGAGGTGTCGGGCATGGTCACTGCGGTCTCTCCCGACTGGTCGCCGGGTACATGAGCCGACTGGAAGCAACCGACCGCGAGAACCGTCGATGCCATGCATGCGGCAATGATGCCGACCATGCGAGTATGTCGTTTTGCCACGCGTGCACACTGCCAGCTACTCCAGCAGGGATTCATGAGACCCCCTCATACCGAGAGGCAAAGGCTACTTATAGCCGGATAAAGCCCGGCGGGACCACGTGCATTCGCTCATGTTGCCGCGCCGAGCCTTGAGTCCTGCTGCCATCTGACTGTCGGGTGGCTCGCCTACACCCCAGGTGAACCCAAACCGTGGCCTAGTGAAACGTCGAAAACCACCCCTCTGCGCCAACCGATACAACCCCCTCTACACGTTGCACCCGTTGTCGTCGTGAATCTTTCCGGCACGGATTGGCGATGTCGGAGCAGCCGTCGTTGCTGTCCACGGGCGCTGATCGGCGATGAAATCGGTGGTCAGCGCCTGGGATTCGGCATCAAATTTGGCATCACGACAGCATGGGAACCATCAGCCGTGGCGGGACCAGGCGGATATTGTCGGCGCTCCTCGAAAACCCGGCCACTGGCGCTCTTTGAAAATCGGCCGCCCTAGCCACGATTGGGTGGGTGATCAGTTTGGAGGACTGGGCGGAGATCAGGTATCTCCACCGGAGCGAGGGCTTGTCGAGGCGAGCTATCGCGAAACGGTTGGGCATCTCGCGGGACACGGTCGCTCGGGCGATCGCGTCGCAGACGCCACCGAAATATTCGCGGGTCTCGGGCCCGTCTGCGTTCGATCCGTTCGAGCCGTATGTGCGGGAGTTGTTGGCGCAGTTCCCGATGATGCCGGCGTCGGTGATCGCGGAGCGGGTGGGCTGGTCAGGTTCGCAATCGTGGTGGCGCAAGAAGATCGCCGGGCTGCGGCCGGAGTATGCGCCGAAGGATCCGGCCGACCGGCTGTCCTATCAGCCCGGTGATCAGGCCCAGTGCGATCTGTGGTTTCCGCCGGTGGATGTCCCGCTCGGGGCCGGTCAGGTTGATTCACCACCGGTGTTGGTGGTGGTTGCGTCGTTCTCTCGGTTCGTGACCGCGCGAATGATCCCGACCCGGACCACGCCGGATCTGGTGGCGGGGATGTGGTCACTGCTGGACCATCAGCTGGGTGCGGTGCCGCGACGATTGTTGTGGGACAACGAATCCGGGATCGGGCGCAGTGGCCGGCTGGTCGCGGCGGTGGTGTCGTTCACCGGGATGCTGGCCACCAAAATCGTGCAGTTGCCGCCTTATGATCCGGAGTCCAAGGGCATCGTCGAGCGGATGAACGGCTATTTCGAGACCTCGTTCCTGCCTGGGCGCAGCTTCGTCTCACCGGCCGATTTCAACGCCCAGTTGCAGGAGTGGCTGGTTAAGGCCAACTCCCGGCGAGTTCGCAGCCTCGACGGGATCCCGAACGAGTTGATCGAGGTCGATCGTGCGGCGATGCACCAGTTGCCACCGATCCCGCCGCCGATCGGGTTCACCGCCAAGACACGGCTGCCGCGTGACTACTACCTGCGAGTGTTGAGCAACGACTACTCGATCGACCCGACCGTGATCGGGCGAATGGTCGATGTCCATGCCGATCTCGACACGGTCACCGCCCGCTGCGACGGCGCCCTCGTCGCGACGCATCCGCGGGCCTGGACCCGGCACCGGACAATCACCGATCCCGACCATGTCGAGACCGCGGCCCGGCTGCGGGCGACGTTCCAACGCTGCACTGCGGCAACCGATTCTGGTGACAACGAGGCAGGTTTGGTGCGCAATCTCGCAGACTACGATGCCCGCTTCGGTGTCGATTTCGACGGTGAAGGGGTCGCGTGATGGCCGCACCGAAAGACACGATCAAACAGATCGAGTACTACGCGAACGCGTTGAAAGCGCCCAGGATCCGCGACAGCGCCGCCCGGCTGGCCGAGCAAGCCCGCGATTCGGGCTGGAGCCACGAGGAATACCTGGCCGCGGTGCTGTCACGGGAGGTGTCCTCACGGGAGTCCTCCGGCGCCGAGATGCGGATCCGCGGCGCGGGTTTCCCCGCCCGAAAAGGCATCGAGGAATTCAACTTCGACCACCAACCCGCCCTCAAACGCGACACCATCGCGCACCTGTCGACCGGCGCGTTCATCGACAAAGCACAGAACGTGGTGCTACTCGGCCCGCCCGGCACCGGCAAAACCCACCTGTCGATCGGGCTCGGCATCGCCGCCGCGCACCACGGACATCGCGTGTTGTTCGCTACCGCGGTCGAGTGGGTCGCCCGCCTCCAAGCCGCCCACCAGCAGGGCCGTTTGGCCGCCGAGCTGGCCAAGCTGCGCCGCTACAGCGTTTTGATCGTCGACGAGGTCGGCTACATCCCGTTCGAGCAGGACGCGGCCAACCTGTTCTTCCAATTGGTGTCCAGCCGCTACGAGCACTCATCGCTGATCTTGACCTCCAACCTGCCGTTTTCCCGCTGGGGAGACGTCTTCAGCGACCACGTCGTGGCCGCAGCGATGATCGACCGCATCGTCCACCACGCCGACGTCCTCACCCTGAAAGGCAACAGCTACCGGCTCAGAAACACCGAAATCGACACACTGCCAAGCCATCGCAACGACGGCACGGCAGACTAACCATCAACCATCAAGTGGCCGATCTTCCAAGAGCGCACCCGGCCCGATATTCGAAGAGCGCTGACAGATATCTGGGACGATGGAAATTGCGTTTACCTGCACTAACTGGATGCTGCGGGATGTGATGTCAAGTGTGGGACGGTGTTCCGTTGGCTCATAACCCAGAGGTCCCAGGTTCAATCCTGTCCCCGCTACTAGGAAAACGGCTCGGGACCATTTGGCGGGTTCTAGGGGTCGTTGCAATACGTGGCCGATTGTCAGGCCGCGAGTGGTTTATGCAAGCCTTCGGCTGGGGTTTCCCTGCCGAGCGTTTTGCGTGGGCGGCTGTTGAGTTCGGTGGCGACGGCAGCAAGGTCGTCGCGGCTGTGTCGGGACAGAAGTAGATCGGGATGTCGGTGGCGAGGGTGAATGCGTGGTGAGTGGCCATTTCCGAGCCCTGGCCCAGTCAGCGACCGGATCAGATGCGCGGGAAGGGTTTTCACGGTCTCGGTCAGTGCGGCACGCACGGCCTCGGCGCTGCGACCGTGTGGCAGGTGCCACAGCATCACATAGCGGGTACTGCGCTCGACCAAGGTGCCGATCGCTGTTTCTTGGTTCTTGCCGATGATCAGGTCGCCTTCCCAATGCCCGGGAACTGCGCGGTCTTCGACCTCGGCGGGCCGGTCACTGATCATGGCCAACGGGTGGGTGAACCGCGGGCGACGTGCCTCGACGCGGCGGTGGGTTTCGTATCGTGCGACCGGTGCGCAGGGCGCGGGCAGTTCGCGACGCAGTTCACCGCGTCCTTGAACGTAGAGTGCCTGGTAGATCGTTTCGTGGGCCACATGCATCTGCGGCAGGTGCGGGAATTAAATTGTGTGCCAGCAGATCGGTGGTGGCTCGACCCCTGCCCTGGGTGCATCCGGTGCGCCCTCGACGGCCGCTCTGATCACTGGGTGGCAAACCAAAACCGGAAACTGCCCGGGCGTGGACCGGCGATGGTGACTTGCTCGAGCTCGGCGCCGTCGGTGTGCAATGTGCACCACGCGTCACTGGAGGCCGCAGCAGGGTGGCGTGGACGGGTGTGGTGCCTGGTCCCTACCTTGAGATCTACGCCACAGGGGCGATGGTTTCCGGCAGTTGATCAGTGATTCCACGGCCGGCAGGTCATAACGTCACCGCCGCTCTTTCTATTCGATGTGGGAGCGCGCGATGAAAGCGATCGGCGGTTCGAGAATTGATATCGACGCACATCAGTAAGGAAGTCGTATGACGAGCACGGGTAGTCGGATTGATAGCGCAATCTATGTTGACCGGATAAGGAGTGTTTGCGCTGCTGTCAAGGCGCACGATATCGAAACTGTTCTCACGTACTTCGATGACGCTTGTGTTTTCGTCAACGGCGTGACCGGCACGACCTCCGAGAAGCCGGAGCTCGTGGAATTTCTGAAGGAGACATGGGCGGTATTCCCCGATTATGCTCCGCGGCCGGTGGTGACATATATGCAGGGCAACACACTGGGCGCGCTGTTCGAGATGGCAGGGACGCCCCCGCAGGCGGAGGGACAGGCCGCGCCGGAGCAGATCCGTTGGCTCGCGGCATCCTTCAGCACGTTCGACCCGGTCACCCTGAAAATTGTGCGTGATGCCTACTACGTCGATGAAGAGGCGATCCAGCAGCAGATCGCAGCTGCTCAGCACGCCGAAACTCACTGAAGCTCGGTCCTCGAGTAGCACGCATCAACGGCAAATCAACTCAAATTCTCATTGGAGAAATGCAGTGAAGCATTCGAAATTCAACTACGACGCTATCGTTATCGGTGGCGGTTTCGCGGGTGTGATCGCGTGCCGGGACTTGTCCGAACAGGGGCACTCGGTTCTTTTGCTCGAAGCGAGTGATCGACTCGGCGGCAGGACGTGGTCCAAGCATTCCACTGTCGGTACCTACGAGGGTGTCCTCGAGCTGGGCGGGCAGTGGGTCTGGCCTGAAAAGCAGGTCAATATGATGGCCGAGATCAAGCGTTACGGGTTCACTTTGACCCACAGTGCGACGCCGGAGTCGTATCCGACCTTCCTGGCCGGTGCACACAACCCGGGACCGCTCCCGATCCCGCTCGAAGAGGTCTACGATTTCGAGCGCGCGGCCTTCAAGATCCTCGCCGACGCCCATCGGATCAACCCCGGGATTCCGCTCGACCAGCAGAACGTCGAGGATCTCGATATCTCTTACGGCGAATATCTGGATAATCTCGAGCTGGGTGCGGCGACTCGCGGCTGGTTCACCTTCTTCGGCAGCGTGTTCACCGGCCGCTATGCCGAGGAGATCTCAGCGCTCGGGCCGCTCAGTTTCATTGCGCAGATGGACTACAGCCTCATCCGCGCGTGGGGCGTACTCGACGAGTACATCGTCGAGGGGACGAGCGCGTTGATCAAAGCCATCGCCGCGGACTCGAACGCGGAAATCCGTTACGAGACACCGGTAGCCAGAGTCGTCCAGGACGACGAAGGAGTCAGCCTGACGACGGTCGCCGGCGAGACGTTCACCGCGCGCACCGCCATTATCGCCACCCCGCTGGCGGGCTGGGCAGGCATCGAGTTCGACCCGCCGCTGAGCGATGCCAAGCACCAGGCATCGCGCGAGCGGCACATGGCCTACGCGGTGAAGGCTCTCATGCAGGTCAAGAACGCTCCGCGTTTCCCGTACCTGCTGGCGGATGCAGCCCATGCCGGGGGCGCCATCCTCCTCTGTGCTGAACACGACCTCGGTGACGACGGCCAGATGATGGGTGGGTTCTACATCAATCATCAAGAACGGGAAGACCGATTCGGCGCCGACTTCGCAGGGGTCGAGCGCTTCGTGAAAACGCTGTGCCCGGAAGCCGAACTCGTGGATTTCCAGGCCCACGAGTGGGCGGCCGACCCCTGGGCCGGTGGGTTCATCGCCTACAAGCCCGGTCGGCTCAGCACGTCCCACGCCGCGCTGTCCACCCCGGAACAGCACCTCTACTTCGCGACCGCTGATATCGCCACCACATTCATGACCTGGATGGAAGGCGCCCTCGAGACCGGCAAGAAGGCCGCCGTCGATGCTCATCGACAGCTGACCCAGTAATCCGTAGACGGCTGATCATCCTGGTTGCCAGCAGGTTTCGACGATCGAATCCCGGCTGGTCCATCGTCCCGGACCCGGGTCGCCGGGGCCGGGGCGCAGCCCTTCAGCTGAGGAGAAGGAATAGAACAAGCGATGACCGAGTTCCCACTTCTGTTTTCACCGCTCGAGGTCGGACCGCTGACCTTGAAGAATCGCATCGTCAATGCTCCTCACCAGACTGGATTCGCTCGAGACAAGGGCTACTCGCCTCAACTCGTCGAGTACCACCGGGAACGGGCGCGTGGTGGCGCGGCTCTCATCATGTCGCAGGCGACCTCGGTCGTGCCGGGATACCTTGACCTGCACAATGTCTCAGACGAGATCATTCCCCAGTACGCCGAAGTCGTAGCGGCAGTGGGCGAATTCGACGCCCACTACGGTGTGGAGCTGTACCACCCTGGCAGTCAGGGCAGCTACGAAGGCCGGGGCACCGACGTCTATGTCGGGCCGTCCGCGGTCGCCGCCGACTACTTTCATGCGGGCTGGCGGGTGCCGCACGCTTTGGTCGAAGGCGAAATCCTGGCCATCGTCGATGCTTTCGGTGCGGCGGCGAGGCGTTGTGGCGAGGCGGGCGTCTCCACGGTCGAGATCCACTTCGGGCATGGAAATCTTGTCGAGCAGTTCATCTCGCCGAGAACGAATCAACGAACCGACGATTGGGGCGGACCGCTCGAGAATAGGCTCCGCTTCGGCGAGTTGATTCTTCGATCCGTCCGGGACGCCGTCGGTCCCGGGGTGGCGATCGGTGCGCGAATGACCGCCACCGGGCTCGACGCGGACGATCCCGGGGTCATGGACTCTGCCGAGATCATCGGCACCGTCGGTTCCTGGGGGCTGCTCGATTACGTCTCACTCACGATGGGGCGCTATTCCGACGCCATGAACACTGCCCGAAATGTTCCGAACATGACTTTCCCGCCAGGTGTGTGGCAACGCTATGGCCGCTCGATCAAGGCCGTCCTGGATATACCGACCTTCCTGGTGGGGCGCGTAAACCACCCTCGCACGGCCGAGGAAATGCTCGAGGCGGGCAGTTGCGACGCGGTCACCATGGTGCGGGCGCTGATCGCGGATCCGTTCCTGCCCGAGAAGTCGCGGACCGGGCGCGTACACCAGATTCGGCCGTGCGTCGGTGCGATGAACTGCCTGCAGCGTCTCGATCAAGGTCGCGGTATCCGGTGTATTCACAACCCTGCCGTTGGTCATGAGGGAGACCTCTCCGAGAGCGTCGGTACCTCAGCCGAGCCGCGCAAGGTGGTAGTAGTCGGTGCCGGTCCCGCCGGTCTGGAATACGCCCGTGTTGCCTCCTGGCGAGGCCATGAGGTCACCGTGGTCGAGCAGTCGAAGATCGGAGGCCAGGCACTCACCGCTTCCCAAGCTCCGACCCGCTCCGAGCTGTCTTCGATTACCGACTGGCTGCATCAGCAGTGCCTCGAGAACGGCGTCGAGTTCCACACGGACACAACCGCATCGGTCGAGAGTGTCCATGCTCTGAGCCCCGATGTGGTCGCCGTGGCAACGGGGTCGTACCTGCCCGCGAACCCCTTCGCCGGTGGCGCCCTGAGGACAATCGAAGCGGCGGATGTGCTGTCTACCAAGACATTCGACGGTCGCATCGCGGTCTACGACAGTTTCGGTGACTGGCAGGGCATCAGCCTGTCCCATGCTCTGGCGCAACGTGGCGCCGATGTTGTCTACGTGTCCCCGACTCCGTACCCCGGCAGCGCGCTCGAGATGACGAACTGGCGAATCGAATACGAAAAGCTTGTCGAGGCAGGCGTCGAGTTCCATCCGATCACGCAGGTGATCGGCGTCGAATCCGAGGCGCTTCTGGTCAAGGTCGGCTTTGCCAAGAATGAAACGCGGATCGGCGATCTGGACGCGCTGGTATGGATCGGTCCACCGGTCGCGCGGGACGGCTTGTATCACCGGTTGCAGGGCAACGGCTTTCGCGTGGACCTCATCGGTGACGCCTACGCACCACGCGGCATCGAGCAGAGTATCTACGAGGCTCGACATGCCGCCCTACAGATCTAGCTGTGACCTCGGTGGAGAAAACCGTGAGCTTTGGTAGTCCATTTCCGGATGTCGATATCCGCGGCGGGGATGTCTTCGGTTGCTTGGTCGGCGGTATCACCGACGTGGAACTGGACGAGATCGCGTTGATCGACGGTGGATGACTGTGCTGTTGAACTCGGCTTTGAAGGCGCGAGCCGACCGGGAACTGGGCAGTGCGGTGGCGCACCGCCTCGGTACCACGGTCATGCAGGGTTTCGGCATGACCGAACTGAGTCCGGTGAGCCACGCGGTCCCCAGCGATCTGGGGCTGGCGATCGCCGGCCGGGCAGCAGACATCAGTTCGAGTGGCTGGCCGATCGTGCTTTCGTCGCGCATCAGGTCGCACCGTACACAAGGTCCGCTGCGTCGAGTTCGTGGGCGAGATACCCGAGTCCACGGCGGGAAAGGTCCTCCGAAAGGAACTGCGGCAGAGGGTTGTTCGCTCCTAGCGACCGCGCGTGACCCTACGTCGACCGGCCTGCGTGGTGCGCCTACGCGGGCCGGTCGTTTTCGTACCGCACGTGGCGCAGCCGGTCCGAGCATTGCCTGTGGAGTGCGGCACAGGTGGCGTGGGTGAGCACATGTGCGGCCGGGCCGTGCAGCAGTCTCAGCAGCCTTGCGTGGAATTGGACGGAGCTGAGACCGAATCGGACGAAGGCTTCGTCGTCATTGCCGCCGTAGGGGGCCCACGCCACCGCGAATTCCAGCAATTCTGTTTCCATTTGATTCATTTCGTGAAATCTCCGCCTGTCTCCGAGGCGGTTGGCCTCCCGATCCGAGTGTGACTTTTCTCGAAGAACGTGCGCAAGTGCAATGTGCACCGAAGAGAAAAATCACCTGCTGCAAATTGAGGTAGTCCGGTACTGCCCTCGGCGAGCAGATTGAGACCCACGCCACAGTCCAATCCGATCATGTCCTTCCGAATGAAATGTAATCAGAGAAAAGGGAAGAAAGTGAAATCCACTCGATTCATGGCAACCGTCGCCTTGGCGACCGGTGCCGTCGCCTTCGCCAGTGCCACCGCGCGGGCCGCTGAGCCGGAGGCAGCCGTACCGGGAGAAGTGATTCAGGTCGGAATCGCGCCCGGGATTCAGTACACGGGCAATATCGTCGATAATTCCGCGGTCGTGAATACACCATTCGGTTCGTTGACGACCCGGAACGGCGCATTCGAAGTGCGCGACGGCCAGGGCGGATTCGTCGCAGGGACCCCGCTGACGACGCCGCCGGACTCGGACGCGAATTCATCGCAGGAAACCGACCCCGCCGGGATGGTCACTCCCGGCGCCGACTCGAACCCAGGAACCGTCGTCACTCACCCGGCACTCGAGAATGTCGATGCCACGGCCGACTTCAACGGGGCTTTGGCGGTCGCCGCGACGCAGTTCGGCCTGGCGGTCGGAGTCGGGACTCTCGCCGGCGGCGTCGTCGGGCTGGGCGTCGGCTGTCTCGCAGGTGCCGCGACCGGCGGGGTCGTAGCGCTGCCGACCGGTCCGATCGCTGCCCCGGCCGCGCTGTTCGGCTGCATCGTCGGCGCCAGTGTCGGTGCCGGCATCGGTGGCGTGACCGGTGCCGCGCTGCTGGGAATCCCGGTGGGCATCGCCAGCGCCGTGCAGATGTACAACACCTTGCAGGCACCCCCCGCGGCACCGGTTCCGGCGCCGACCGTCGGCTGATTCAGCATCGAACGCGTGGGCACGGCAGCCGCTGCTGTCGTGCCCACGCCGCTTCGGGATTGAACAAATCGCTAGCGAATCAATGGATCTGGAGGAAACGGCGATAGAGCGCCGACATGGCGAGGCCGCCCTCCCCGGCACTGATCGCGGATTCGAGGATGTCGCGGACAACTTTGTTGAGCGTGCCTGCCTGGCCGATCTCGGCGAATCCCGCCTCTTGAACCAGGGTCGTGTCGAAATGGATTCCGATGGTCGACTGGTCGGTGTGATAGTCGTCGGATTCGATGCGAGTGAGCCCGTCGCTGAAAGCCCGTGCGCAGAGATCGAATCCGATCTCCGCAGTCAGGTCGAACAGCGTCCGAGCCGCGATCCCGTGCTGGGCCGCGTAGGCGGCCGCCTCGTAGAACCCGGCCACCGCGATGTTGTGGAACAGCGCGCCGGCCATGCCGAGTGCGTTCGCCGCTGCGGGATCGGCGCCTTCGAAGCGTGGCCTCGCGATGGCGCTGAGGAGTTCGGCATGCTCGTCGAAGGCGGCCTTGTCGCCGGAATAGAGCACCAGCGCATTCGGTCCCATATTCGCGGGGTAGTCCAGGATCGCGCCGTCCAGATAACGCCCGCCGTACATTTCGACCCAATCGCGGGCATCGCGTGCCTCGGGAACGGTTCCCCAGGTGAGATTGACGATGGTCCGGCCATGAAAGTTTTCACCGCGGCCGACCCCGCGGCTCAACAGATCGCGCACCTGGGAATAGTCTTCGACGCAGACCACGCACACAGCGGATCGCCACAGCGCCTCCTCGGGGTCGAGGGCGACATGGGCCCCTGCCTCGGACAGCGAAGCGGCTTTCGACGCGGTTCGATTCCACACAGTGGTGGCGACCCCGGAGACGAGGAATCGCGCCGCGAGCGCCGCGCCCATGTTCCCGAGTCCCATTACGGTCACAGAGCTGTTCATAATTCTCGGTACCTTCCCGCCGCAGCGTCGCGGCGCACCTCGAGCGAGCCCCGAACCTTCGAGCCCGGGCGTAGTGGCGCGTCGGCTCGAAGGTCGATGGGGTCTGGCTACTGTGCGTCGAGAGGGATTCGGCCGACTACAGCAACGCTGTGCACGATCGGCCACAATGCGGTGCAGATTGCACCCGTGGGCCTGTCATGCTCGCTGAAATCGACCGGCTGCCAGCGGTTTCCGAGTTCAGCGGGCGTTCTTGATCTTGAGAACGGTCAATGCGGCCACGACGCTCGCCGGATCCTCGGCGAGCGGCTTGGGCAGCAGCTCATCGACACGAGCAAGGCGTCGATCGATGGTGTTGCGGTGTGTGAACAGTTGCTCCGCGGTGCTCGAGCGATTGAAGCCCTCCCTGACGAATGTCAGCGTCGTTTGATGCAGCACCGGATCGGCGGTGGCGAGGTCGCCGAGCACGTCGGAGATGAACTGATCAGCGAGAGCGGTATTCGTCGACAACAGGTCGGCGAGCTGCACGTCCTCGTATCGGACGACGCGCAGGTGGGATCCGAGCCGCGACAGCAGTCGCTGTGCGGCGGCCGCGTCCATATGGGTGCGGCGAAACCCCGCGATGTCGGGGGCCGCGCGGCCGAACGCGACGCGAGCGCCTTTGAGCCCTTTCAGCCGAGCGAGCACTTCATCCACCGGTGGAACCGCCGCCAGCGGCATCCACAGCCATATCGCTGTGGTACCCGCGACCACGGTCAATCGCTGACGGGCGCCGCAGACCCGCATTACCTGTTCGGCCGCGGATTCGAGCCGCGTCGCGTCCTCCTCGGAATCGCCCCAGATGATCGCCGCGACATGCTTGCCGGTCAAGGCGTAGCCGAGCTGTGCTTCCGCCCGTGGGCGTTCGATAGGAGCTCCTTGAAGCAGCAGCTCGACGGTGGCGTAGCGCTGCAATTGTGCTCCGCCGGCGAGCTCGTTGCGGACTTCCTCGATATTGGCGGTCATCGCCGCGATGGAGTCGTCGACGAAGGTGGTCAGCGAGTTCGCCGAAACCTCGATCAGTTCACGCAGTTCTGCCAGATCGCTTGTGGCTTTGAAACAGGCGTCGAGCCACCAGTGCCACGCCACGCGCTGCCCGGACCGCCACGAATGCAGATCATCGGTGGTGAGACCGCGCAGCACGACATCGCGGGCGTAGACGAGTGTTTCCGGGCTCGCGTAGGTCGGCACTCTCAGGCCGGGCCGCTGTATGTTCGAAACCAGCCACTGCCGGAGGTTCGCGGTGTTGAGTCGCCGGTCGGCCTCGGCGAGTCCGGGATCATCGGCGATCACCCGATACTCCGGATCGGCCAGCGACGCGGCCCACAGACGCTCCAGGATCTCTTGGGAGCGGGCGAGTAGGTCCTCCGCCATCGCGCTGATCAGTTCACGAACACGTGGCGAGGGCGTGGGCCAGATTTCTTCCAAGTCAGGTCATTACTTCCACTGCATCGGCGCCATGCCGAGGCGCCCGGGCCGACAATGCGGGATATCCCAGCCCGCGGTGAGCTGGGATATCCGTGTGAGCGACCTTACTAGAAGGTATGTCGCAGCGGCCGGAGGTTCGATTATTTCGTCATCTGAGCAATAACTCAGATCGATTGTGTGACCGATGCTCCGGTCTCGTCGGTGTCCGGTGAATTGGGGCGATGTGCGCGACGCGGGGTCAAGCCGAAAACCGCCAGCACCGCGACGATGGCTATGCCGGCCACCCAAATCATCGAATCTGCCGGAGGCGCAGGCGGATTGATGATGCCGTTGATGTAGGCCCAGATCATCGTCGCGGCGCCAATAGCCGCCGCGATCCACAACAGCGGGCGGAATTCGCCGAGCCGGATAGTCAGAACAATCGCGCCGACGCAAATGATGATGTACGGAATCACCCACAGATAGACCAGCAGCGTGGCGTTCGGTGTGTATGCGGAGACGATATCGCCGGTCCAGAGCAGCATTCCAGCGATAGTGGTGAAGCTGAGCAGCGCCATCAGACCGACCGCGATATAGGGGCTCCCGTGCTTCGGATGCAGCCGAGCCAGCGCCGCCGGCAACAGGCCGCCCTCAGCGAGGGCCATCGCGAAGCGTCCGCCGTAGTTGATGAACCCGACGAGCGAAGCGAACGAGGCGACGGCCAGGACCAGATCGGTGGCCGAGGCGACCGTTGTCCCCAAACCGGCCTGAATGGCCAGCGCGGCCGGAGCGGAGACACCGGCGGCCAGCTCGTCGGACGCGGCGGTGAGGCCGGGGACCTGAAGGATCGTGACAATCGGGAAGAGTCCACCGAGCACGACGGGCACCGCCATGATGGCCATCGGAACATTGCGTTTCGGGTCTCGGGTCTCGGTGGCCAGCGCGGCGCAGCTTTCGAAGCCGACCAGGAATGCCGCGCCGACCGCGATGCCTTGCAAGGTATGGCCGAGATGGAAATCGGTGAAGTTGAACTGACGGCTCAGATCGAGTCCGGTGTGCATCGCGCTCGCCACCGTGATGACGATGATGAGGGGTAGCGCGAGCACGGTGAGGACGACCGCGATGATCACCGAGGTGTCCAGACCTCGGAAGGCCACGAAGGCGGCGACCAGGAGCGCGGCGCCGAAAACAATGACCTGGGTGTTGAAATGCAATGCCTCGTGGAGACCCCGCGCGTACAGAAAGCTTCCGGTGAATACGCCGACCACCGCCGCCAGAGCGGCGATCCCGACGACGAATCCGGCGAACAGCGAGGCCGCCGTCACGTAGCGCGCCCACGGTCCGAAGACTTCGCCGACATAGGAATACAAGGAGCCGGACGCGACGTACCGACGTGCGAAGACGATGACGGCGCGGCCGATGCAGATCACCGCGATCGTGGCGAGCAGCGAAGCCTGCCAGGCGGAGGTACCGCTGGTGGTGAAGACGAGGAATGGCACCATCGCCAAGGAGACTGCGGGGAAAAATGTCGCCAACGAGAGCGAGACGAGCGCCGAACGACTGAGCCGCCCGCCGTTCGCTTCGCCGCTGTTCGCTCCTGAGAGCGCGGGCGCCGTCGGTTCGATCGGTTCGTGGCTCATCGTCGGCTCCTCGGTCGGGCAGTGGAACGGGAATCCGAAACGAGCCGGATGCCTCGGCGAAAACCGGACATGGGTATGGTCCTTCGTGCTGAAAGTTGTTGCGGGAGTAGCGGAACGCGGCATGCGTTCGCAGGCGTGCCCGGAGCGCCCGAAGCCTGCGGTCGGCTCGGACGCGTCCGCGAGCGGTGTCGGCTGCGGTGGCCGGGTTACTGCGCGTCGAGGTAGTCGCCGAGTTCCTCGTAGTTGACCATCCACAGCCCGGGCGTTCCCTTGGGATACTGCGATCGGAACCCGAGCACGCCCTGCACTCGCGGCGGGAGGGACCGGGCGAGGTCGCGATCGACCAGGAAGGGGTAGGCCTCCTCACCGACGAGGAAGCCGGGATTGAAGGCGAAACCCACTGCGCGCCGATGCTCGTCGGTGGTGATGTTCGCGCCACCGCCGTGCACGGTCTTGCCGCTGAAGAAGAGGGCATCGCCGGGCCTCATCACGGCCGGCACCGTCTGTTCGGGGGTGCCGCGGTCTTCGAAGTCGGGCCAGTGGTTGCTGCCCGGGATGACCCGCGTGGCACCGTTCTGCTCGGTGAACTCGGTCAGGGCGATCAAGAAGTTGAGGACGACCTCCGGTCCCTGCGGCCCCATGCCGACGAACGGGTACCAGTTCTCCAGGTCGCGATGCAGCATCTGCGCCCTGTTGCCGGGGCCGATCTCGATGACCTGCGCCGTCGTCATCCAGTAGGTCCCGGACTCTTCCAGGAACACCGCGTCGCACAGGTTGTGGACCAGATCGTGGTCGATGATCTCCTCACGGAAGGTCTTGCTGCGGGTGACCAGGTTGGTCAGCCGCTTGGTGTTGGCGCCGTGGAATTCCTTGGCGATCTCGTCGGTATGAGTGCCTCCGGGCGCGAGGTTCGCGAGATCGTTGTCGATATCGGCATTGAACCGGGCGATCTGGTCCGCTGAGAGCAGCCCCTCGATGATGACCCCGCCGTCCTCCTCGACGACAGCGAGGATCTCGCTGATCGGAGTCGCGGCGGGCACTCGCCGTAGTGCTGGGATAGCAGTGGGGTTCATCTGTAGTGATCCTGTCTTTCGTTCTCCGACGGGTGCCGCGTCACATTCGAACGCAACCTCCGTGCAATGTGGTGCAGGTCTCACTCTCGGTCCGGAGGCTTTGATTGTTCTACGGCAACCCTCAACACGATCGCCGCTGAGGCGGTGCACATTGCACCCTGGTCGGTGACGGATCCGCGTGGTCCGAGGATCTACCTGTGGCTTTCCCGATCGGCGGTTCAACATGCACCACGGCCGCCGGCAAGACGATGCAACACGTTATGGCGTGAGCAACGTCTGTGCGTCGACAGTGATCGCCATCAACCTTTCGCCGAACCCACGCCCAGGAGGACTGAGAATGGACACTCCGGCAATCGCGGCGGAGCGATACGACATTGTCATTATCGGCGGCGGGATCTCCGGTATCGGCGCTGCCCGATACATCACGGAGGCCTTCCCGACAAAGTCGCTCGCGCTGCTCGAAGCCCGCGACGATATCGGAGGGACCTGGGACCTTTTCCGTTATCCCGGTATCCGATCCGACTCGGATCTGCACACCTTCGCCTACGAGTTCAAGAGCTGGCGGCATGAGACGGCAATCGCCGATGGCGCTCTTATCCGTGACTATCTGCGGGAAACCGTCGAGGAATACGATCTCGGCAAGGTGATTCAGTTCCGCCAGAAGGTTGTCGCGGCCGATTGGGTCAGCGATGACGCCGAGTGGACCCTGACCGTGGAATCCACCGACGGCGAAGCCGTCACGCGTCGAATGGTCAAGGCGCGCTGGGTCTTCGGTGCGACGGGGTATTACCGATACGACGAGGGCTACACGCCGGAGTTCGAGGGCCGCCAGGATTTCGCCGGGGACATCATCCATCCGCAGCACTGGCCGGAGGGCTACGACTATTCGGGCAAGAAGGTCGTGGTGATCGGCAGCGGGGCCACGGCGATCACGCTCATCCCCGCTCTGGTGACCGGCGCCGGTGCTGCCGCCCACGCCACGATGCTGCAGCGTACCCCGACGTATCTGCTGTCGTATCCCCGAATCGACTCGCTGGCACTGACTTTGACCAAGGTGTTCGGTGAGCGGCGCGGCTATCTGCTGACCCGTGCCAAGAACGTGTGGAGCGATTGGGCGATCGTGAAGTTCCTGACGCGATTCCCGCGCACGGGCCGCAAGCTGATCCGCTATCTGAACACCAAGGAGCTGCCCGCGGGCTTCGACGTCGACCGCCATTTCAACCCGCCCTACGACCCGTGGGATCAGCGCCTGTGTTTGGCGCCCGACGGTGACTTCTTCACCGCGATTCGGGAGGGGAGAGCGTCGGTGGTCACCGACAAGATCGTGCGGTTCACCAAGCGCGGAATCCTGCTCGAGTCCGGCACCGAACTCGAGGCCGACGTGATCGTGACTGCCACCGGACTCAGCATGAGGTTCTTCGGCGGCATCGAGCTGACGGTCGACGGTCGTCCGGTCGATCTCGCGACCTCGGTCGCCTACCGCGGCATGCTGCTCTCGGGCGTCCCCAACTGGATGATGGCGATCGGGTACACGAAATCGTCATGGACACTGAAGATCGGCCTACTCGGCCGCAGTTTCTGCGAGCTGTTGCGCCACATGGACACCCACGGCTACGACACCGTTGTGCCGGTGGCCGAATCGGTGAAGGCAAGCCGCTCGATCCTCGATCTCGATTCCGGATACATGCAGCGCGCCAAGGCATTTCTGCCCAAGCAAGGCGACGCCGACCCGTGGCAGATGAAGACGGTCTTCCTCGAGGACCGAAAGATGCTGCGCGCCTCTCTCATCGACGAGAACCTCCAATTCAGTTCGCGCCTCGAACGCGAATTGAACCTCGACAAAGAAAAGAAAGAAAAGACGGCCACCGAGCGGCTGCCGGGCACCGGTGGTCGGCCGACGACCGCGGCCCGAGCGCGCAAGCGGACCTCGGCCGCGAATTCGAAGGGATGACCATGGCGTCGATCACGTCCGCAGACACCGTTCCGCTGCATCCCCTGGCTTTGTCGACGGCCGAACGCCTCCAGCGCGCGCTGTTCATCGCGCTCGGACGGCTGCCGCGACCGGTGCTGTCCCGGGTGGCCCCGCCGCCGGTCAATGCCGCCGGCGACGAAATGGCGCCGGAGATCGCCGCCATCATGAAGGTCGCGCAGCAGGCGGGCGCGGACTTCAGCGATGGCAGCGTCGCCGACGCCCGGGAGTTCGTGGAAGCCGAGGGCCGTATCTACGCGGAGACTTTTCCCCGGTTCGCAATCGAAGAGGATCTGGAACTGGGGAATGGACTACGCGCCACCCGCTATCGCGCCGGTGCGCAGTCCCGAGGCGTGGTGCTGTTCTTCCACGGCGGCGGGTTCGTGCTCGGCAGCCGGACCTCCTATGACGGCCCCGCACGACTGATCGCCCTGCGCGGCGGGGTGGATGTCGTCTCGGTGGAATACCGGCTGGCCCCCGAGGACCCGTTCCCAGCGGCGGTCGAGGACGCGATGACCGCTTGGCGCTACGTGGTTGCGCAGGCGCCGGTGTGGGGGCACACCCCGGAGCGGATCGTCTTGCTCGGAGACAGTGCAGGAGCGAATCTCTGTGCGGTTCTCACGCATCAGTTGCGTGGCAGCGCAGTCCAACCCGCGCTTCAGGTGCTGATGTATCCGGTCACCGACCTGACGACCGAGCGCGACTCGCATCGTGAGTTCCGGGACAACCCCGCGCTGACCACCAAACAGATCCAATGGTTCTCCGACCACTATGTGCCCAGGCACGCCGACCACGCCGACCCGCGCGTATCGCCGCTGCTGTACGACGATTTCACCGGTCTGCCGCCCGCTCTGGTCACTGTGGCCGGGTTCGACCCGCTGCGGGACGAGGCGATCGCATACGCCGGACGGCTTCGCGATGCCGGCGTCCCGACTCGGCTGTTGCGTGAGAGCGGTCTGGTCCACGGATACATCTCCATGACCAAGATCAGCCCCGCCAGTCGTGCCGCCGTGGCGCGGGTCACCGATGCCATCGCGCGCGCTCTCGCCTGAGACCGGGCTGTTCCTCGCGCCACGCGTCAATTCCGTTTTTCCACAGAAGGTTCCATCATGACTACTCCTGATCTCGTCGACCGGTTCGTCGACGGCGTGTACCGCCTGACCCTGAATCGCCCGCGGCGTCTCAACGCCCTCAGCGATGACATGCTCGATGCCCTGCACGACCGGATCACCGCCGTTCCCGCCGGCGCGATCGCGATCGTCATCCACGGGGAGGGCCGCGCGTTCTGCAGTGGCCATGATCTGAAGGATGCCGCCGACGCGGGCCCGCTCGACACCGTGTCCGCTCGTGCGGTGGCAGAACGTATGCAGCGCGTGGCTACCGCAATGCGCGACTGCCGGGTCCCGATCATCACCCAGGTCCACGGTTACGCCATCGGCGGCGGTGCGGAAATCGCCCTGAGCGGCGACATCGTGATCGCGGCGCAGGACACGAGGTTCCAGTTCACCGAAGCGTCGGTCGGGCGAGTGGTCACCAATGGGTTTACCAACCTCTTGCCGCGCACTGTCGGCCCGGTGCGGGCGAAGCAGCTGTTCCTGCTGGGCCGACCGATATCTGCCGAGGAAGCACTGCACTGGGGACTGCTCACCGAGGTCCACCCACTCGACGCGCTCGATGAGGCGGTCGAACAGATCATCGGCGAGCTGCGCGAAAAGTCCAGCTGGGCACTGGGAGCGGCGAAATCGTTGGTGAACCGGGGCCTGCAGGCGAGCTTCGAGTCCTCGCTCGAGTTCGAGATCGGCGCGGCCATCGAGGCCGAACTGGGTCCTGACGCGGCCAAGGGCGCGTCGGAGTTCGCCGACAAGTAACGCCGCGCAACCACATTCGAACGGAGAACGAAAACGATGCCTGTAAGCGAAGCCCTGACCGCGTCCGAGGTCGGCCGCGGGATCTTCGACCTCACGAATCGGCGAATTCTGATCACCGGCGCCTCCAAGGGGCTCGGGCGAGCGCTCGCCGTCGGACTGGCCGGCTTCGGCGCCACCGTCGCGTGCGTGGCCCGCAGCGAGGAGGGCCTGGCCGAAACCGCGGCGTTGATCAAGGAAGCCGGCGGAGCGCCCGCCGTGGTGCGCGCGGTGGACCTGCGCGATCCACGCAGTGTCGAGGAGACGGTCGAGGCCGTGGCCGCCGAGCTCGGTGGTCTGGATGTGCTGGTGAACAACGCCGCCGACGACCACGATTCGGCGATCGAGGACACCGACCTGGAGACGTGGCAGCGCGTCAATGACCTCAACGCCAGATCGGTCTGGCTGCTGTCGAAGGTCGCCGGCCGACACCTGCAGGCAGCCGGTGGCCACGGGAAGATCATCAATATCGCGTCCGTGTTGGGCGCCGTCGGCGTGCGCGACAACACCGCCTACGTCATGTCCAAGCACGCCGTCGTCGGGCTGACCAAGGCGCTCGCCATCGAGTGGGCCCGCAAGGGGGTCCAGGTCAACGCGCTGTGCCCGGGGTTCGTCGTCACCGAAATGACGGCCCACATGCACGCCGACGAAGCGGGCAACCGCTGGGTCGTGCGTCAGACCCCGATGGGGCGCTGGGGGCAGACCAGTGATTTCGTCGGCAGCGCCGTGTACTTGTCCTCGCGAGCCTCGGACTTCATGACCGGTCAGGCCCTCTACGTCGACGGCGGCTACACCACCCAGTAGTGGTCCTATCCCGAGGAGTGAATATGTCCCAAGCCACGGTGAACCTGGCCCCGGCCGAGGCGAAGTACACCTTCGACAACGGCCCGATGACGGTCGAATTGTGCACTGTCCGAAAAGGTCTCGACGATCTCGGCGGCGGCTTCATTCGATTCGACAACGGCGGCAAGACCGACCCTTGGCGGCTGCCCTACGAGGAGATCATCGTCGTGATCTCCGGCGAGCTGACCCTGCATGTCGAGGGCGGCGAATCCATCACCGCACCCGCGGGTGCGGTCGTGACCATCGCCAAGGGCGCCCGCGTCGTCTACGAGGGCACCCCGGGCACCCGGGGGTTCTACGCCCTGACTCCCGCCGATTGGCACAAGCGCTACCCGCACGGGTTGCCGGAAACCGAGAACTGAAGCGAGACAGAGGTATACAGATGAAGGTGACAGCTGCGGTCTTCGAAGCCGTCGGGCGGGAGATGACCATCGAAGAGCTCGAGCTCGAAGATCCCAAGGCCGGGGAAGTTCTCGTCCGTCTTGTGGCCAGCGGCGTCTGCCACAGTGACTTCCATGTCGTCAAAGGCGAGTGGGAAGCGAAAGGCCCGCTGGTCCTGGGACACGAGGGAGCGGGTGTGGTCGAGAAGATCGGCCCGGGTGTCTCCACCGTCGAGGTGGGCGACCATGTCGTCTTGTCCTGGGTGCCCTACTGCGGACACTGTTCCTACTGTCGGTCCGGCCGGCCGGCGCTGTGCCCGCAGGTCCAGGAGACGGCATACGCGAACGTGATGGCCGACGGCACTTCTCGGCTCTCACGCAACGGCGAGACCGTGTACTCCTACCTCACCACCGGCTCCTTCGCGGATAGAGTTGTCGTGCCCGCCAGCGGCGCTGTGCCGATCCGCAAGGACGCTCCGCTCGATAAAGTCGCCCTGATCGGCTGTGCGGTGGCCACCGGCGTCGGCGCGGTCACCAAGACCGCGAATGTCCGTCCCGGTGACAGCGTCCTGATCATCGGTTGCGGAGGTGTGGGTTTGTCCGCGGTGATGGGCGCGGCACTGGTCTCCGCGGGTGAGATCATCGCCGTCGACCTCAGCGACGAGTCCCTCGAACGGGCGAAATCGCTGGGCGCCACGTCGACGATCAACCCCGGCCACCAATCGGTCCCGGACCGCGTTCGTGCGATCGTCGGCAACGACGGCGTCGATTGGGCGTTCGAGGTCATCGGCCTCAAGCCGACGCTGGAGATGGCCTACGAACTGACCAGACCCGGCGGCACCACCGTGGTCGTCGGCCAGTCCGCCGACGGCGTCACGATCGAGATCGCGCCGATGCTCATGTCCGATCGGGAGAAGTCGCTGATCGGCAGCAACTACGGATCCTGCCATCCGGCACTGGATTTCCCGCGTCTGGTCGACCTGTACATGCGGGGCAAGCTCGACCTCGACCAGCTCATCTCGCGCCACGCCACGATTCACGACATCAACGACGCGTTCGCGGCGATGGGCGCCCGGCAAGCGGGCCGCACGATCATCACGTACTGATCCGATGAACAACTGATCCGATGAACAACAACAAAGCAGCGCGGCACTCGCGCGAAATCACAGCCGAGGGCGACTCGACTTATTTCACCCGATCGATGGGTGTGGTCGAAACGCTGTCGCTCGGCTTCACCTATATGTCCCCGCTCGGCGCGATCGCGGCTCTCATGCCCTTCGGTCTGATGACCGCGGGACCTCCCTCGATCTGGTGGCTGCCGATCGTCGCTGCCGGACAGCTCCTCGTCGCGCTGGTCTTCGGCGAGGTGGTGTCCCAGTACCCGATCACCGGCGGCATCTATCCGTGGGCCCGTCGGCTGTGGGGCAAGCGGTACGCGTGGCTGGCCGCGTGGATCTACTTGTGCGCGTTGATCGTCACGATCACGTCCTTCACGCAGTTCGCGGTGCCCTACGTCGGCAGTCTTTTCGGGTTCGTCCCGTCGAACACGCAGGGATTCCTCATTGTGATCGGTCTGCTGCTGCTCGCGCTGGCCATGAACATGGGAGGGACGAAAACACTTGGGGCAGTAGCCCGTATCGGCTTCTATGCCGAGATCGTCGGAGTGATCGGGTACGGCCTCTATCTGCTGGCCTTCCAGCGGCACAACTCCGTCAGCGTCTTCTTCCACGCGATGGGCACCGGTGGCGGTGCACCGTATTCGTCGACCTTCCTACTGGCCGCACTGACCGGATTGTTCTTGTTCTACGGATTCGAGGCGTGCGGTGATGTGGCCGAGGAGGTGCGGCGTCCCGGGCGCACCATTCCCCGGGCGATGATCCTCACGGTGCTCTGTGGCCTGGTGTCGGCCGGCATGGCCTTCCTCGGCTTCATCCTCGCCGCGCCCGATCTGCAATCGATCGTGGACGGCACCATCACCACCGACCCCGTATCGGCGATACTCGACGGCACGGTCGGACCATGGGGCACCAAGGTGTTTCTCATGGTCACTCTGACCGCGTTCCTCTCGTGCGTCCTCTCACTGGAAGCGGCGTTGAGCCGACTGGTTTTCGCCTTCGCCCGCGACGAGATGCTGCCGGGCAGTACGTACCTGTCGCGGCTGTCGAAGCATGGCACGCCGCGGGTGGCGATGTTGTTCGCATGTGCGGCACCTGTGGCCTTGTCGGTATTCGTTCTGATCGCGCCGAACAGTCTGCCCCGGTTCACCGCGTTCGCTGTCTGCGGCATCTACATCTGCTTCCATATGGTCACCTTCGCCGCATTGCGGATGCGGTTCAAAGGCTGGCGGCCGGCCGGTGATTGGCGTCTGGGCCGAGCCGGATTCGGCGTCAATGTCCTCGCGTTGATGTGGGGAGTCGCAGCGATCCTGATCCTTGCCCGCCCCGGCAGCGGTGACCTGGCCTTCCTCGACAGATGGATCGTAGTGGCCGGCCTGGTCGTCGTCATCGTCTCCGGGCTCGGGTACATGGTCGTCGCGCGACCGTGGGGCCGGTCAACGGCGCCATCGGGAGATGCGCTCGAGGTCGCGGAGCGGATGCGGGCGGCGCGGCTGCCCGCCACTGCACGCAGCGCCGACGCCCCGCTGAGCCAGCCCAGTCAATAACTGTCCCAATCGGTTAGGAGATCACCATGATCACGCCCCAGGTCATCGCCGCGGCGCAGCGGCGCATTCGAAATGTGCCGCGCACCCACTTCATCGGGGGACAGTTCCACAGTGCGGAAGGCGCAGAAGACATCTCGGTCGTCAACCCGTCGACAGAGGAAGTGCTGGGCACCTTCGCCAACGGCACCGCAGCCGAGCTCGATGCCGCGGTAGCAGCCGCCCGGGCGGCGCTACCGGGGTGGCGACGCCGCACACCGGGAGCTCGTGCCGAGATCCTGTTCGCGATCGCCGATATCGTCGACGACAACACCGAGCTGCTGGCCGCGATCGAATCGATCAACGGTGGCAAGCCGCTGGCCGCCGCCCTCGAGGAAATCCCGGTCGTATCCGACTGCCTGCGATTCATGGCCGGCGCTGCCCGCACGGCACAGACACCCGCAGCCGGTGAGTACGTGTCGGGCATGCTCTCCTACATCCGGCGCGAGCCGGTCGGTGTGGTCGGTGCGGTAACCCCGTGGAACTTCCCGCTGATGATGGCCGGATGGAAGATCGCGCCGATTCTGGCCGCCGGCAACACGATGGTCCTGAAACCGTCTCAGCTGACACCGTTTTCGCTGCTGGTCCTGATGGAGCTGGCCGGCGACGTGCTGCCGCCAGGTGTGCTGAATGTGATCATCGGCCGCGGCTCCGAGATCGGCGGCGCCCTCGCTCGGCATCCCGGAATCGACATGATGGCGCTGACCGGCAGCCTTGCCTCCGGTCAGGCCGTCGCGCGGGACAGCGCCCCGGGCGTCAAGAGGGTGCACCTCGAACTCGGTGGGAAGGCACCGGTGGTGGTGTTCCCGGACGCGGACCTCGATGCGTTGGTCGAGACACTGATCGCGACCGGGTACACCAACGCCGGTCAGGACTGCGGTGCCGCCACGCGGGTGGTCTGTCACCATGAGGTTCACGAGATCGTCGTCGAGAAGCTCGTCGCCGGCGCGGAGTCGCTCGTCACGGGCGACCCCTGCGCAGAGGACGGTGTGCAGCTCGGGCCGGTGATCGGAGCCATGCAGCGCGACCGCATCGCCGCGATGGTCGACCAGGCGCGCAGCGATGGAGCCAAGGTCGCGACCGGTGGCTTCATTCCCGACCGCCCCGGATTCTTCTACCCCGCCACCGTCATCACGGACGTCGCGGCGGGGACCCCGATGGCGCGTGAGGAAGTGTTCGGACCGGTGATCTCGGTGGAAACTTTCACCACCGAGTCCGAGGCCCTGTCCAAGGCCAACGACGTGGACTACGGGCTCGCTGCCTCGGTATGGACCAGCGATCAGCAGCGGGCGCTGCGAATGATCGAGGGCCTCGACTTCGGATCGGTATGGGCCAACACACATTTGGCCTTCACCACCGAAATGCCATGGGTCGGCTTCGGCAAATCCGGCTACGGCAGGGACAACTCGATCTACGCCCTCGACGACTACACCCGGACCAAGCACGTGATGCTTCCGCTGGGCGAGCCCGCCGACTGATCGTCGGCGGACATCCATGCCCCGGGACCCACCGGAGCACGAGCGAGCACATCACAGCGGAGAAAAGGCGATGACCCGACCGAATCAGCACCGCACCCTCGGCGCCGTCATGACCCGTGCCGCCACCCTGTGGCCGGACAAGACAGCAGTGAGATTCCGCGGCGAGACGATCACCTTCGAACAGTTGCATCGCACCGCACTGCAATTCCTGGGGCAGTTCCAGGAAGCCGGGCTGCACGTCGGCGACGCGCTCCTCGTCATGCTGGACAATGGGATTGCCTTTCCCCAGGTAACGGTCGGCGCAGGGTTGGGGGGTCTGGTCTCCGTCCCTGTCAACACCGAGTACCGGGGCGAGATGTTGCGCCACATCCTGACTCACTCCGGCGGGCGAGCGATCGTCACCTCGTCGCGCTTCCTGGACCGTGTCCTCGATGTCCGGCCCGAGACCCTGCGCACGATCTTGGTCGTCGACGCCGATCATGCGCTAGCGGTTCCCGATCCGGGTGTCCGCCCGGTGCACCTGGATGCACCGGGCGATCCGATCGATCGCTCCGAACTGGACGAGGTGGCGATCATGTACACCTCTGGCACGACCGGGCGTGCGAAAGGCGGGGTGATCTCCGAGCGTCACGCGTTCGAGTACGCCCACAACGCCGCCGAAATTCTCGAACTCTCCGACGACGACATCTACTTCGCGCCGCTGCCCCTGTTTCATATCGCCGGGCAATGGGCGGCGCTGTACGCCTGCCTACAGCGCGGCGCGACCTGCGTCCTCACCCCGAAATTCAGCGTGTCGCAGTTCTGGACGGACTGCCGCGACGTCAGAGCCACGAAGACGTTCCTGCTGGGTGCGATGGCCCAGTTCCTGCACGGGGCGCCTGACGATCCGGCCGCCGTGGACAACACACTGGAACGCATGATCGTCGTGCCCTTGATCGACGAGCTCGACGTGTTCCGGCGAAAATTCGGGGTCGCGGTGACCACCTGCTATGCGTCCACGGAGGTCAATCTTCCCCTCGCACCCTCGCCCGGGTCGGCCGTCTCGAATTCTACCGGCGTCGGCAGGCCCGTCGACGGATTCACCGTGCGCCTCCTGCGCGAAGACGGTACCGAGGCACCGCCGGGTACACCCGGCGAACTCTGCGTCCGCCACGACTGCGGCGGGGTCCTGTTGCTCCGTTACCACAGGGATCCCGCGGCTACCGCGAAACTCATCGTCGACGGCTGGCACCACAGCGGCGACAGCTTCGCCGTGGACGAACACGGCAACTACCACTTCGTCGATCGGCTGAAGGACGCTTTGCGCAAACGTGGAGAGAACATCTCATCGTTCGAGGTCGAATCCGAAATCCGTTCGCACCCAATGGTTGTCGAGTGCGCGGTGGTCGGAGTTGCATCCAGCAACACCGAGCAGGACGTCGTCGCATACGTCTTGCCTTCACCCGGGGCGGACTTGACTGTGAGTCAGATCAAGAACCATGTCGCGATGCGTGCACCGAAATTCATGGTCCCGGACGAAGTCCATTTCGTCGCGTCCTTCCCCACCACGCCCACCGGCAAGATCCAGAAGTTCAAGCTCCGTGAAGCAGCGGAGTCGACCAGAAGCACGAAGGCCGCCCGGTCCGAGGCGTGAGAGCTCGTTGCGCGCTTCGACGATGTTGAAAGGTTACCGCTTCGGACCAGAAGCTCCCGCTCTGACCGCCACCCGATCGAACGAGAACAGGTATGCGAGTAGGTAGTTCCCCCGTCGCTGATCATGCGTATGGAAAGGAAGCTGGAAGCGACGAACCAGGCACTCTCGCTCGAGGACGCTCATGAACCACGCACAGAATCGACAGCGAAGTCGTTCCGGCGCCGCGCCCGCAGCGCAGCGGCCGTCGAAGCAGCGGGCGCGCGCCCGGGGCGAACTCACCGGCGCAGCGCCACGAGTGACCTATGACTCGTCCTGGGTTCGCTCCTCGTTGAGCCAGTTGGACTATCTGTATTCGGCGCGGGCGGTCGATGTCGATCTGCGGCCGGTGATCGACTTCGCGATCCGCTGGGCACCGTTCGGCGGTGCCGGCGCCGGTGAGTTGCTGGTCTCCTTCGGAGTCGGGCGTCGGCGTTTCGTGGAGATGGTGCATGCCGGCCTGCGGCCTCGTCGGACCGACAATCAGGAAGCGCGGTGGCTCGAGCGCGGATTGCTGGACGCCTTGGCTTCGGCATGGAAGGTCGACGATTCGGTCGCGGCCAGGTCGGTGCGCTGATGGGGGCGGGCGGGAGTGCGGAGCCTGCGCCGGAAGGGGATGTTCACCTTCGCATCTGGCTGGGCGGCACGGCGTTCGACTATCGGGCGACCGTTGCCGCGGCGTACCAGTTGATTCGCGATTGGCAGCGACGACGCTGGTGCGCAATCGAATTCATCGCTCACACGGTGGAGGAGCACCTGCCGACGCGCAGGTTACCGAACGAACGGCTTTTCCTGGGCCCGTAACCGGGGGGCGTTCGGCGGTGCGCCGCTGCGACTCAGGGCCCGCTGTGCCCGCTCGCCCATGCCGCGATCTGGGAGCGGGAGGTGAACCCGAGTTTGGTCAGGATATGTTCCACGTGTCCCTCGGCGGTGCGTTGTGAGATCACCAGTCGAGCGGCGATTGCCCTGTTGGTCAGACCTTCGGCGACGAGGTCTGCGACTTGGCGCTCGCGCCTGGTCAGTCTCGCTGGTGGCGTTGCCGATGCGGCGGCCGGTGAGTTTTTGTTCAGGGCGAAGGCCGCCGCGGTGTGGAAGTTCATCGAGGTGCCTTCCTGGCGCGCGGCGTCGAATGCTCGGGCGCCCAGTGCTGTCCGGCAGGCTCGCTCGGCCTGTTCGTGATAGATCTGCGAATCGCGAAGTATGAAAGGGGAGATTCCGGCGGCGTGTCCCAACGTATCGGCGGCGCCCATGAGAACCGTTGCCCGGCGGTAATCGTGCTGCTGTGCTGCTGTCCAGGCCAGTATCTCCGAGCACACCGCCGCGACGAGGGGGTCGTTCACCTGCCGGGCGGCTTGTATCCCCATCCGAAGCATATGCCTGGCCGTGTCGATATCGCCTTTGCGCCAGAGGGCAAAACCTGCAATCCACAATGCCCACGATCGGAGCATCACTTCGCCCGCTGATTCGGTGACAGCCAGTGCTTCCTGGAGAGGCGGCAGCGCTCGATCGCTGTCGCCGAGAAGGGCATAACACCATCCGAGCGAGATCTGGGCGTCGAGTTGCAAACCAAGCTCACCGAGTTCGGTGTACAGGGCAACCGCTTCGGTCAGAAAGTCCCTCCCATGCTGGAGTTCGACATCGCCGCCGGTAAGGCAGATGTTGCCTTCGGCGTGGACGAGCAGTGCCTTGGACAGCCGGTCTGCTGTATTTTCGGCCAGGCTTTCGAGTTTTCGTATCTTGTCGAAAGCAGCCGGCAGGTCTGCCTGCATCGCGGCCATCGTGCTTGCGGCGTAGAGCGCCTTGGCTCGGTATGCCTGCGGGAAGCGGATCGGCTGGGCCAGTTCGCGTTCCAGCCAGCGGCGGCCTTCGCTGAGCCGGCCGCCCAGTAGCCAGAACAGATAGAGCGTGCTCGTGATCGGCACAGCGCTCTCGTCGGAATTGGAAAGACTGAATTCCAATGCTCTTCGCAGATTCGGTAGCTCCCGTTCCAGTCGCGCTATCCACGCCAGTTGGTGCGGGCCGATCCACTCCTCCTCGACCTGCCGGGCCAATTGCTCGCACCAATTACGCTGGCGTCGGGCATCTTCCGGATAGGCGCCGTGTGCTTCGGCCATCTGTCGGCCGTACTGCTGGACGGTTTCGAGCATCCGGAATCGGACCCGGTCGTCTATCTCGTCGCGGAGCAGGATCGATTTGTCCACCAGAGCGGCCACAGCGTCGAGCAACTCCGCGCCGTCGAGGTCGCTCCCGCAGACGTGTTCGGCGGCGTCGAACTCGAATCCACCGGCGAAGACCGAAAGTTGCTCCCATAGTCGCTGTTCGGCCCTCGTGCAGAGGTCGTAGCTCCAGGCGATGCACCATTGCAGGGTTTGCTGCCGCTTCGGTGCGCCGCGGCTGCCGCGGGTCAGTAACGCGAATCGGTCGTCGAGACGGGAGTCGATCTGGTCGAGCGACAGCGTGCGCAGCCGCGCGGCGGCCAGTTCGATCGCCAACGGCAGGCCGTCGAGCCGGGCACAGATGCGGGTGACGGCGGAGCGATTGCGTTCGGTTACCGCGAAACCCGGTACGGCCGTGGCGGCTCGTTCGGCGAACAGGGTGACCGCGTCGTCGCGAGCGGCCCGTCTTCCGGCCTGGTCGGAAATCCCAAGGGGCGGAACCGCATACACCGATTCGGCGCCGATGCCCAGGGCCTCGCGGCTGGTCGCCATGATTCTCACGCCCGGGCAGGTTCGCAGCAGCGACTCGGTCAGTTTCGTGGCTTCGTCGACCACATGTTCACAGTTGTCGAGGACCAGTAGAAGGTCTTTGCTGGATAAGTACCGAATGAGTATGTCGAGTGTTCGTTCGGCACCGCGGTTCTGCAGGCCGAGGGTGGCGGCGACGTTTTCGGCTACCAACGCCGGATCGCGGAGCTCGCTCAGTTCGACCAGCCACACACCGTCGGTGAAATCCGGTGTGAGTTTGTGGGCGACTCGCAGGGCGAGCCGGGATTTGCCGACGCCGCCGATCCCGGTCAGGGTCACAAGGCGGGAGCCCGCCAGTATGTTCTTGGCCTCGGCTACCTGGATGCGGCGATCGACGAAGCTGGTCAGTTCGAGAGGCAGGTTGCCGGCGGTGTTTTCCGCTGGGCTCGGTGGTGGCTTGTGTTCGGCGTCCGAGGGCTGCTGCAGGGGTATCTCGTCGACTGTGTAGCCGTGATCGTGCTCTATGCGTCGGAGTTGTTCACCGATCATCTCGGCAGTGGGCCGATCGGAAGGCCCGCGTGACATCGCCGCCTCGATCACCGCGCAGACGTCATCGGGATAGCCTCGTTCCCGCAGGTCGGGGACGGGTTGCTCGGTGATGCGCAGGAACTGCGCGACGACCTGCTCGCCGCTGCGGCGTTCGAAAGCCGCATGTCCGGTCAGTGCGCAGAACAAGGTGGCGCCCAGTCCGTAGATGTCGGAGGCTCGGGTCGCAGCGCCCGCGCTGATCACCTCGGGTGCGGTGAACGCCGGAGAGCCGGTGATCGTGCCGGCCGAGGTCTCGAATCCGCCGGTGATATGGGCGATGCCGAAGTCGGTGAGTGCGGGTTCGTCGTAGTCGGTGATCAGGATGTTGCTCGGCTTGATATCGCGGTGCAGAACGTCGGCTCGATGCGCGGTCGCCAGCGCACCGGCGATCTTCACACCCAGACGCAGCACCTGCGGCAGCGGCAGCGGGCCGTCGCGGCGGATGCGGGCATCGAGGGAACCGCGCGCGTAATAGGGCATCACCAGGTACGGGCGACCGGCGGAGGTCTCGCCGACTTCGAGCATCCCCGCGATATTGGGATGACCGGTCAGCCGCCCCATGGCCCGTTGCTCGCGAAGGAAGCGCTCCCGATTCTCGTCCAGTTCGGCGGTCAGCACCTTGACCGCGACGGTGCGGTCCACGGCGAGCTGAGTGCACCGATACACCTGTCCGAACCCACCCCGCCCGATCTCCTTCGCGTCAGCGAAACCCGCAGCGTCCAGCTCCGTGACGACATCGACATCATCACGCTGAGTCTTGGACGGATCGCTCTCGACCATCGGCTACTCGTCGGACTGCCAGCAGGTGAATCCAGACTATCGCCGCGGATGCTCTCGGAGGAGACCACGGTTCACAGATATGCGCCGCGCGACCTGCGCGAGAGGAAACTCGACCAGGAGGGTGGCCTCCGGAACTGGACAGCCAAGAAGAAGAAATTCGATCGCTGCTGCCGTCTTCGAATCAGCGGCACGAAGACCTGTCGCAGGACCGGCGCGCCGGATTGGCGGCGGCGCCGAAGGCAGAGCAGGGCACGGCCTGCTGGTTGTGGTGCTGAGTTCTTGGCGTATTCGAAGCTGCACATCACCGTCGAGCGCTGAGGAGCCGCGAATTTGCGACAGCGAGTATGAACCGAGTTCGGCTTCGATGACAGCAGCACGCATGGTGAAGGAGGCGGTGTTGAAGTGGCGCCACACGCGAGGAGGAGGCGTCCACCACACGCGCCGTATGCCGAAATACGTTGGTGGAGAAGCGAGACCAGAATCGGCGAACGGCGACGGAACGCGGACGAATCTTCCTGGACTCCGATATCGCCATAGCGAGGGAGTGGGCTCTGCCCGATCCGGTGGACAGCCGTCGAATTGGTGTCGTACACGATCAGGTGATGGTGAATCCCCCGTCGACGGCAATGGTTTGGCCGGTGACGTACCCTGCCGCGTCCGAGGCCAGCCAGATCACGGTCGCGGCGAGTTCCTCAGGGTCACCGATCCGGCCGAGGACCAGTCTCGGCGCCATGCTTTCGAGGTAGCCGTCACGGTACTGATCGGTCATTTCGGAAGTGAAGAATCCGGGCGCGATCGCATTGACCCGAACGCCTTTGCGGGTGCCCCATTGCTGGGCCAGATCGCGAGTCAGTCCGATCAGGCCGGCCTTGCTGGCGCTGTAGGCGGCTTGCGGTAGGCCTGCGGTGGTCAGGCCGAGGATGCTGGAGATGTTCACGATCGACGAACCGGGGCGCATGACCCGCCCGCATGCCTGTGCGACCCAGTAAGCGCCGCTGAGGTTGATGTCGATCACCTGCCGGAACTGTTCCGGTGTTTCGCGGGTGGCGGGGTACGCGGTGCCGATTCCGGCATTGTTGATCAGCACGTCGACCGTCCCGAAGCGTTCGACCGCCGCGTCGATCAACCGCTGTGCCTGTTCCGGGTCGGCGACATCGGTGGGCACGCACAGGGCCTGTCGTCCCGCCGCACGCACCAGCTCGGCGGTCTGCTCCATCTTGTCGAGACGGCGGGCCGCGAGCACGATGTCGGCGCCGGCCTGCGCCAGCGCGGCCGCGAACGCGACGCCGAGTCCGGAGGACGCCCCGGTCACGACCGCGACGCGTCCGTCCAGCCGAAAACGGTCCATGATTCCCATGCTGTGGTTTTCCTTCTAGGTGGTGGTGCGATCGTGGAATCGGGTGACGACCTCGGCGACACAGACCGGCTTGCCGACGCCCTCGCGTTCGACGCTGACGATCGTGGTTGTCTGCAGGCCGCCGGGTATGTCGGTGACGTCGGCGAGCCTGCCGTGCCCGCGGATCCTGGATCCGGACGGCACCGGGGCCGGGAACCGGACTTTGTTCAGCCCGTAGTTCACCGCCATCGCCACATCCCCGACGGCCAGCAGATCTGCGAGGAATGCCGAGACCAGCGACAGCGTCAGGTACCCGTGGGCGATGGTGGTACCGAACGGCCCGGCCGCAGCGGCGGCGGAGTCGGTATGGATCCACTGCCGGTCCTCGGTGGCGTCGGCGAAGGCGTCGATTCTGTTCTGCGGCACGTCGATCCACGCGCTGACGCCGAGTTCGGCGCCGGCACCCGCGCGCACCGCGTCGAGGTTGTCGAAAAATGTCATATCGAGATACCGCCGTCCACAGGCACCACCACGCCGGTGATGTATCCGGCCTCTGCGGAGGCGAGGAAGGCGACGGTGGTGGCCATCTCGCGTGGATCGGCGAAGCGGCCCAACGGAATTTGTGCGGTGAGTTCGGCTCGCTTGTCGTCGGGGATCGACGCGATCATCCTGGTTTCGGCGTTCGGCGAGATCGCGTTGACGGTGACGCCGAAGCCTGCGAGTTCCTTGGCTGCGGTCTTGGTGAAACCGATGATGCCGGCCTTGGCCATCGCGTAGTTCGACTGTCCGACGTTGCCGTGCAGGCCCGTGTAGGAGGTGACGTTGACGACGCGGCCGTGGTGCTGCGCTCGGAAATGCGGAGCACAAGCCCGGGTGAACCGGAAGGTGCCGCCCGCGTGCACGGCCATCACCTGTTCGTAGTCCTCGTCGGTGAGCTTCCACAGCACCCGATCACGGAGGATTCCGGCGTTGTTGACCAGCACATCGACCCGGCCGGTCTCGGCGATGACCTTGTCGACGACGGCCTGCACCGATGGTGTGTCGCTGACGTCGGCGACGGCGCTGTGGCAACCGATGTCGGCGCTCGCCGCGTCGAGCGCGTCGGCGTCGTAGTCCACGAGGTAGACATGCGCGCCCGCTGTGTGGAAGAAGCGACCGATCTCGCGCCCGATGCCGCGGGCGGCTCCGGTCACGATGACGGTCTGGCCGGTGAAGTCGAAGGTGACATTGGATGTCGTTGCCGTCGTGACGATTTCAGTGCCGATCATGTCAGCTGATCCTTTCGAAGATGACAGCCATGCCCTGGCCGCCGCCGATACACATGGTCTCGAGACCGAACCGCAGATCTCGCTCCTGCAGAGCGTGCAGCAGCGTGGTGGTGATACGGGCGCCGGTTGCGCCGAACGGGTGGCCGAGCGCGATACTGCCGCCGTTGACGTTGAGCCGGTCGAGGTCGATACCGAGGTCGCGGTAGGACGGGATCACCTGGGCGGCGAAGGCCTCGTTGATCTCGACGAGGTCGATGTCGCCGATCGACAGCCCGGCCTTGGCGAGGGCACGCCGAGACGCCTCGACGGGGCCGAGACCCATGATCTCCGGGGACAACCCGCTGACGCCGGTCGCTACCACCCGCGCCAGGGGGGTGAGTCCGAGCTCGGCGGCCTTACGATCGCTCATGATCACGAGCGCGGCGGCACCGTCGTTGAGCGGGCACGCATTCCCCGCCGTCACCGAGCCGGACTCGCGGAAAACAGTGCGCAGCCCGGCCAACTTCTCGACGGTCGTGCCGGCGCGTGGGCCGTCGTCGGTGCGCACCACGGTGCCGTCCGGCAGAGTGACAGGCGCGATCTCACGATCGAAGAATCCGTCGGCGATCGCCTTCTCGGCCAATTGCTGTGAGCGAGCGGCGAATTCATCCTGCTCGGCCCTGCTGATACCCCGGTAGGTGGCGACGTTCTCCGCCGTCTGTCCCATGGTGATGTAGACGTCGGGAAGCGCCCCGCCGGCACGCGGGTCGGTCCAGGTGGCCCCGGTGGCTGCCAGCTGTGCGGTGCGTTCCTGTGCTGCCGCGAACAGCGGATTCTGGAAGGCTTCGTCGTCGGCGCCGACCTCGTTCTGCTGCGGGTATCGCGACACGCACTCGACGCCTGCGGAGACGAAGATGTCGCCGTCGCCGGCCTTGATGGCGTTGGCGGCCATTCGGGTGGTCTGCACGCTGGATGCGCAGGCTCGGTTCACAGTGGCCCCGGGAACGGTGTCGAGGCCGAGTTGCACGGCGATCCGGCGGGCGATGTTCTCGCCCTGCTCACCGGTGTGTTCCCACGCCCCGACATAGATGTCTTCGATCGAGGCCGGATCCAGCGCGGGGATCTTGTCCAGGGCGGCGCGGATGATCTGGGTGGCGAGGTCGTCGGGACGGATCCCGGTGAAGGATCCCTTGCCGGCGCGTCCGATCGGTGAGCGTGCGGTGGAAACGATGACAGCTTCGGTCACGGAGAGTCGACTTTCTGTGCGTGGAGGTGTGATCAGAGCGCGAGGTCGCGTCCGATGATTTCCTTCATGATTTCGTTGGATCCGGCCCAGATCTTGGAAACCCGGGCGTCCATCCAGGCACGGGCGACGCGGTATTCGCGCATATAGCCGTAGCCGCCGTGCAACTGAACGCAGTGGTCGAGCACCTCGTTCTGCACCTGCGCCGTCCACCACTTCGCCTTCGCGGCGTCGACCGGGGTGAGCTCACCCGCAGCGTGTGCGGCCACCCCGGCGTCCACGTATGCCTGCGCGACCTCGATCTTGGTCACCAGCTCGGCAAGCAGGAACTTGTTGTGCTGGAACGAACCGACAGCGGAGCCGAACGCCTTGCGCTGCTTGGTGTAGTCGATGGTCTCGAGCAGGATCTGCTTGGCGTGCGCGACATTTATCACCGCGGCGCCGATGCGCTCCTGGGGCAGGCGCTCCATCATGGCCACGAATCCGCGATCGACCTCTCCGAGGATCGCGTCGGCCGGAAGCCGGACCGCGTCGAAGAACAGCTCGGCGGTGTCGGCCTCCGGCTGGCCCACCTTGTCCAGCTTCCGGCCCCGTTCGAATCCCGGCAGGGAGGCGTCGACGAGGAACAGACTGATGCCCTTCGAGCGCTGTTCCGGGTTGGTTCGGGCCGCCACGACAACGACGTCGGCGGTGTAGCCGTTGGTGATGAAGGTCTTGGACCCGTTCAGAATCCAGTCGGAACCGTCGCGCACCGCGGTCGTCTTCAAGTTCGCCAGATCAGAACCGGCAGACGGTTCGGTCATGCCGATCGCCGAGACCACCTCGCCGGAAGCGAACCGCGGCAGCCACTGCCGCTTCTGCTCCTCGGCCGCGAGATCGACGACATACGGTGTGACGACGTCGAAGTGGATGCTCAGACTCGACGCCAGCGCCATCGTCACGGCCGCGAGTTCCTCCATCGCGACCGCGTTGAACCGGTAGTCGCCCGCGGCCCCGCCGCCGAACTCCTCCGGGATCTCGAGACCGAGCAAACCCTGATCGCCGGCCGCGCGCCACACCTCTCGGGCGATCAGCTTCTGATCGGCGAACTCCTCGACCCGCGGCGCCACTTCCCGTGCGAGGAAGTCGTGCACGGATGTACGGAACCGCTCGTGATCGTCGGTGTAGACGGACCTGTCCACCTCACGTCCTTTCCGGGGTACGGCTGCGGGCCACCGCGAATGCGGCCGAATGGCTAAGCGTTCGCTTAGTCTGGAGTGGTGATGTGACAATGTCAATGCCTGAGTGGCGATAACCGATCGCTCGGCGACGGAGGTGGGAACTGATGGCAGCATCGGCGATCGGGCCGAAGGGGCCCGGCGGTGCCGACCGCGGAAAGCTCGAGGCGGAGCGGCGACTGCTCGACTCCGCGCGCGACGCCTTCGCCGCGAAGGGCTATTACGGGACGTCCACCCGGGAGATCGCTGCCGGCGCCGGGATGAGCCCGGCCGCGATGTACATCCACTTCAGTTCCAAGCAGGACGTACTGCTGCGTTTGAGCATCGCGGGCCACACGTCCGCGCTGGCCGCGCTCGAATCGGGTGCCGCAACGGATGGTTCTGCCACGAAGCGCCTGCGTGCGGCGGTGTACTCCTTCGCGCATTGGCATGCCGAGAACCACACCACCGCGCGCATCGTCCAGTACGAACGCACGGCGCTGACCGAAGAGAACCGCGCCGAGGTGACTCGCTTGCGCAGGAAGATAACCAAGCTGATGCGCGAGATCATCGCCGAAGGAGTTCGGACGGGCGAGTTCGCCGTCGACAATGTGGACACGACCACACTGTCGGTGCTGTCGCTGTGCATCGACACCGTCCGCTGGTTCCCCTCTCGCGAACTCCACACCGCCGAGGCCGTGGGTGCGGCGTTCGCCGGTCTGGCCGAACGGATGGTGAAGGCGTCGGCGTAGAGTCTTCGATTCCTGAATAAGCGAACGCTCAGTGAGAGATAATGATCATCGGGTCAGGCAGATGCTCGGTGCGTTGTGAGATCACGAGTGGGAGTGGCATGACATCGAACGCGAAAACCATTCTCCGACAGACCGATACGCGACGGCCCCCCGACCGCACCGGCGCCTACTTGCGAATCGATCGCGTCTGGAAGCTTGTATGAAGGCCGTCGATGCTAAGCGTTGTTTCATGGTGCGTCGGTGTGCGTGGTTATCCGGGCTGTTCCGTGACTGGGGTGCTGGTGGGTCGACGACGTGGGGCACTCGTCGGCGGCGTACGCCTGGCGATTGCTAAAGATTTGCTATTGGTTGGATTGGGTGGCCTTCCGGGCGTGTCGACACGCGGTGTCGGATCAACGGGAGTTGTTTCGATGGCCGCCCGTCGGGCGCATGAGTGTTCCGCGTTTGTGGAGTGCGTCTTTGATTGTGCTGGCGGGTGTTCCGGTGAGTCGGCTGCAGGACGCGAGGGGGTGGCCGGCGAGGTAGAGGGCTTCGAGGTGGTCGATGTCGGCATCCGTCAGAGGTTGGTGGCGGCGGGTGATGCCTTCTCGGGTGAGCAGGTTCAGGACCGCGGTTTTGGAGATGTCGTATCGGCGGGCGAGTTCGATGGTGGTTGTGCCGTCTCGGTAGGTCTGGACGAGCTCGTCGATGGTGTGGCGGGGGAGTCGGCGTTGGATGTTCCGGGCCGGCTTGGGCTGCGCCGGTGTGGCCGAATTCCGCTGCCGTCGCCTGGGTGGGGGGTTGTCGGATCGGATTCCGGCGGTGAGGTTTTCGAGTTTGCGCAGGTCATCCCGTTTCGCGTAACGCCCAGCCAGGTCCACTTTCTGTAATCCCTGGTCAGGGCCTTTTTCTGTTTCGGCATCCGCTGTCTGCGAGTTGGATTCCGGCCCCTGTAGCGCTCTCCTCTGCGGAAATGTCGCTGTTTTCCTGTTTCGAATCCAGCTAGGTGTTTGTGACTTTTGGGTCTTCTGGGACAAGAGTGGTGGTGAAATCACGTATTTTGCTTCCGGGCCGGGCGCGGGCGCGCAGGGCGGACCAGTGGCCCTCGCTCGGGCGGGATGTGGTGGTGGACCTGTGACAATGCGCTCAACGAAGTCTTTATGCGGAAATCGTCGGGTTGGCGAGCTCAGTTCGATGCATCGAAACTTGCCGCGTCGCATCGGAGATAGAACAATCGTTCGTTGGGCAAACGTGGCAGCGGGCCTCTATCGCGGGTGGCGAGGACGACTTCGATCGTATGCGTGGGATGCCTGCTCCAGTCATCGATGAAGGCCAGGGCCGCGGGTGCGGTGGCGACATAGTCGAAAGCGACGTCTTGGAGCCAGATTCGCAGGTGAACGTCACCCTCCGAGCGAAACAGCTCGAAGACCGTCGTCGCGGCGGCGGTTCGAACATCGACGGAGTTTTTCGCCCTCACCATCTCTGTGGCGAGGGCAGTGGTGGCGAGGGTGGTGGTCCCCTCGTCGGGGCAACCTCCGGAGTTCGCGCCCTGAGATGGAGAGCGCCGGTCGGGCCGGCGATGAGCGCGCCAAGCGGTTTCTTCTACCCGTTGAGACTGCGGCAGAACAACATCGGTGAATGCGGCTCGTGTCGTGTCCGCGGCTTGCCGCAGTCCTCGGCCTGCTGCCATCGGTAGGTGGCCCGACATGTCCGGCGCGATAGATCGCAAACCGTCCAACACGCCTGCGAGCATGTGTACGCGGCCTGGAGTTGCTGTTAGCTCGCTCATAGGGGCCAAAGTGTTGTCGACCGAAGTGACCCGGTCAAGAGTTTGCGGCAACGATGTAACCGATACTTCATAGTCGGTGATGGCGCAGCGGGGCAGGCTCGGCGGCGCATGTAGGGGTGAAGAAGGCTGGCGTCAAGTGTGCGCACCTTGACGAACCGCACTGTTTCGGCAACACTGTTGCCATTATGGTGTCACGCAGAGCAGCCTACGACTACATCGATGCCGAGTCGCGCTTCACAACGGTCGGAGGCGCGAATGTTCATTACAAGCGGGCTGGTTCGGGGCCGCCGGTTCTGCTGCTGCACGGCAGTGGTTCTTCGCTGCACCACTTCGACAAGGTGGCGGCGTTGATGTCGTCGTCGTTCGATGTGATCCGCCTGGATCTGCCGGGTTTCGGGCTGACGGGACCTCGCGCCGATCGCGACTACCGCATCGGGACCTACACGCGCACGGTGGCGGGTTTTCTCGATGGACTCGGCGTGGTTTCGACGTCGATTGTGGGTAATTCGCTGGGCGGAAATATCGCCTGGAATTTCGCCCTGGATTATCCGCGACGGGTGCAGCGACTCGTGCTGGTCAATGCCACCGGCTATCCCGGAAAGTCGCTGCCATTGGGTTTGCGGCTGGCTCGGAACCCTGTGACAAGGCCGCTGGTGCGCCGTCTGCTCACTCGATCGGCAACGGAGCGTAACCTGCGTTCGGCGGTGGGGCCTGCCGCCGCGTCGATCGTGGACGAGGCGATGGTCGATCGTGTTCACGCAATGTTGACCCGAGAGGGTAACCAGCAGGCGTTCATCGACTTCGCCAATACGGATCAGCCCGACCGCACCGGCGACATCTGGCGGATAGCGGTGCCGACCCTCGTGTTGCGCAGCGCGGACATGGACGCTCAGTACTTCGCCAGGGACATCGCCGGTAGTAGGGAAGCGGTTTACCTCGGAGGTGGGCACCTTCTGCCCGAGGAAGCGCCGAACTGGGTGGCCGACGAGGTGAGTCATTTTCTGTCCACGCAACCGCGCACCGAAGCTGCGGATACGGAGGACCAGTCGTGAAGTTTTTCGTGGCCCGAGGAGAACATCGGCGGTTGGACGCGGATCTGCGTAAGCAGTTACGCGGCAGCTTCGTCGAATGTTCGGACGGCGTGACTCATTATGAGCTGAACGGTCCGCCGGACGGTCCGCTCGTAGTGCTGGCGCCCGGGCTGACTGTGCCGCTGTTCTACTGGGACGGGTTCGCGGATGAATTGCACCGTAGGGGTTTTCGTACCCTCGCCTACAGCGCGTACGGGCGCGGCTATTCCGAGCGGGTCCGCGCGGTCTATGACGACGCCTTGTTCGTGCGCCAGCTGTCGGATTTGATCTCGCAGCTCGGTCTGGCAGGGCCGTGGCATGTGGTTGGCACCTCGATGGGTGCGGTGGTCGCATCGGCATTTGTCGAACAGCACGTCGAGCAGACGGCCACACTGACCCTTGCCGGACCGGCGGGACTCGAAGCGCCCATCGCAGCGACGAAATTGCTGCGTCACGACACGCTCAGCATGCTGATAGGGAGATATCTGGGCGGTCGGCTGTTGAACAATCACTTGTCGCACAACGTGCGCGATCCGGAACTGGCGGTGAGGTTGTCATCGATGGTGCGTGCCTGCTACGAGTTCGAAGGCTCGATCTTTGCTCTTTTCTCGACACTCGCCGATTTTCCCTTGACCGCCCGGCACGAACTGTACGGCCGAGTAGGACGATTACAGTTTCCGTCGCTACTGCTGTGGGGTGCCGAGGATCGTGTCACGCCCATCGACCGGATGAACGAAATGCGCCGCCTGCTCCTCCCTTCTCGAGAGCGCGTTCTGGCGGAGTGTGGCCACATGGCACCGTACGAACGGGCCATTGAGGTGGCCGCCGAATTCGACGCGTTCGTCCGTGACGCGGGGCAGGTGGTGCAGTGATGTCAGCTGAAATTCTGGATGTCCTCGTCGTCGGCGGCGGACCGACCGGCAGCGCGTTGGCGATCGATCTTGTTCGACGCGGACTCGGCGTGCGAATTATCGACAAGGCCGATCGCGCCTTTGCCGGATCGCGTGCCAAGGGGGTGCAACCTCGCAGTCTCGAGGTCCTCGAAGATCTGGGCGTCCTGGAGGCTGTCCTTGCCGCGGGGGACGATTACCCGCTGATGGGAATTCATCTGGGCCCCTTGACGATCCCATGGCGGATGCAAGCACGCAATCAAGCGTCGACAGACGTTCCGTATCCCAATACGTTGTTGATACCGCAACACCGTACGGACGCTGCCTTGCATGCTCGCCTCGAAACATTGGGCCACAGCGTCGAATTCGGCTGCGAGCTGATCGACTTCGAACAGCGCTCCGATGTCGTGGTGGCGAACGTACGTACCGCACAAGGGGCACAGTCCATCACGGCGCGTTATCTCATCGGCGCCGATGGCGGATCGAGTGCGGTTCGTAAGGGGGTGGGCCTCGGCTTTCTCGGTTCCACGGACGAGGCGGACAGAATCCTTCTTGTCGACGCCGGCGTATCGGGATTGAGCCGCGATCGCTGGCATATCTGGGTGGGCCCGCGCGGGCGGTTCGTAGGGGCATGCCCGCTGCCGGGGTCCGACCAGTTCCAGTGGATGATTCGCCTGCGGCCGGACGAGGACCCTCCGATGGACGAAGACTCGATCATGGCGCGTATTCATGCGCAGACCCGCAGCAAGCAGATCCGCTTGAGCGACATCACCTGGAAATCGGTATTCCGGCCCAACATTCGTATGGTCGATCGGTATCGATCCGGCCGCGTTTTCGTCGCGGGTGATGCGGCCCATGTGCACACCCCTGCCGGAGCGCAGGGGCTCAATACCGGGATTCAGGACGCCTACAACCTCGGCTGGAAGATCGAGCAGGTGCTGGCCGGCGCACCCGATGTCCTGCTGGACACCTATGAAACAGAACGACTTCCGATCGCGGCCGGAGTGCTGAAGTTGTCGACGGACAAGTACGACGGCATCGGCAAGCTCGATCCGGCCAGCATCAAACGCGGCAGGGATGAAAGCCAGCTCGCGATTACCTACCGTGGCGGACCGCTGGCATCGCACGAGGCCGAACGCACGACCACGCTGCAGGTCGGTGACCGCGCGCCGGACGCCACACTGCTCTCCGCGGCAGGCGGGCCACAGCGACTGTTCGAGATCATGCAGGGCCCGCATTTCACCGCTGTCGCGTACGGCGCTGATGCCGCAGCGGACCTGAAGGTGTTGCCGTGGCCTGCTGCGGGCGCGCCGCTGCGTCGGGTTGCCATTGATGCCGGCCCGGCGGCCGACGCGGACGTGGTTCTCGCCGATATCGTCGGCTGCTTCGCCCGTACCTACGGGGTGCACGAACCGTCGCTGCTGCTGATCCGTCCGGACGGCTACATCGCGTCGATCGCGATCAGAAACGGTCGCGTCGAGGCCATTACGGCAGCGGCGCGAGCGATGACCCCGGCTTCTGCCGACACGGCGTCGGTGCGTAGCGGAGCGTAGTGGCGGTGTGCCCGCAGCGGTGAAGCCCACGGTGAGGGCGATACTGGATCTCGCCCTCAGCCGGGCCGATAGGTCGTCATGTGACTCGGCTATGCCTGTCCGCGCCCGAGGGCTCGCACGCGACCCACGGTCCGGCTACGGCGGCGGAGAACGAATATGTCGTCCGGATTGCGCAGATGATTGTGATTCGGAGCTGCTGAATTCTGCGTGCCGAGAGCTCGCCGGAGCGTCATTCTGGTGGCTCGCTGTCAATCCTTTTCCTATTTTGTAAGACCCAACAGGGCTGCGGTCAATCCGAGATCCGGGCCGAAATCTTCGATCCTTCCGGTGCGGCACCCGTCGGCACGCATCTGGATTCGTTCGCAGAACAAGCTGACGACTTCTCCGGACAGCGCGGTTCCTAGAACGACATGAGAGCGGAAATACCCGCCTTGTGCATCCATTGACCGAGCGATGTTCTGCATCAGTAGCGGTGCCGTATCGACGACCTCGGTAACGCCGGCGGCGTTGGCTCGCAGTTGATCCGTGACTGCCTTCAACTCGGTCAGGCTCGAGGCCAGTTGGTCTTGGTACTGGCTCAATGTTCCGGAGGTGTTGGACAGGAAAGCGTTCATCTGATCGAGGGTTGCCTGCAGGCCGGGTGCCTGCTCGGCGAGCAATTGTGTCATCTGCGTCATCTTGTCGCTGAAGTCGCGTACTTGCTGATCGTTGTCGGCAAGCATGGAAGTCAGTTCGTTGAGCTTGATGATGATCTGCGAGATCGCGTCCTTGTTCGTCACTCCGACCTTCAAGGCGCCCGACAAGGCCTCGAGTGTGTCGCGAATTTTGGCCCCCTGGCCGTCGACCATGTCATGGAGTACCGTGCCCGACAACGGGCCGATATTCGTACCGTCGGCGGGTTTCAGTGCAGCGGCGAACTGATCGATGGTCTTGATCATGGTGTCCAATTCGACCGGCGTTCGAGTGGACTCCACAGTGAGATGCGCATCGTTCGGTAATGTCGGTCCACCTGTGTATCGGGGTGTCAGCTCGATGTGCCGGTTGGTAACTATGGACGGCGAAATCAGTGCGGCGGTAACGTTTTTCGGAATCTGCACGTCGCTGTCGACGGTGAGGTGGACCTCTACGTATTGGCTATGGGGGACGACTTTTTCCACCCTGCCGACTTCCAGGCCGAGCACGGTGATCGGGTTGCCCTCGAATACACCTGCGACACTGCGGAAATCGGCGGTGATGTGTGTCTTGTGGGCCATCGGGTTCGGGGCCGAGGCGCAGGCGGCGGTCAATAATGCCGTGATGCCGACACAGGTGCTCAGGGCGGTGCGGAGCGCAGAGGTCATTCGCTGGTCTCCCGACAGGTGTGAATCGAGGGCGGCGACCGGGGCCCGGGTGCTTGCCCCGCTGAGTGGCGGGCGAGCGGGCGTGTGTCGCACCGGAGGCGGCGTATTTTCGGTTACACCGTAGCTGATAAATACGTCTCCGGCAATCTATTTCGGTGACGGCGTTTCCGTTTTGAGGCTCAGTTGACGTCCTCGTCCGCGGCGCGCGGTCGAGGCTGAGCGAGTCGGTACGGGTGAGGGGTGTGGCGTCGGCGCGGACCGGCGCTCCATGTCCGCTGCGCGTGCGCGGCCGCGTGACGAGATTCGCGTCGGGCTTCCGTCCTGTGTACCGGGAAAGCCGGAACCTGCTGCTACGCCACACAATTAGTGGGATGTGGGCGTATCCTCGCCGGATCGTGCCTGTCGGAGCATGGCGCGGTGAACGACGCGGCGGACGACTTCTCGCCGGGCGCGGGTCATTACTCCGGTGGACACGCTTTCGTCGATGAACCGCTCGGCGGAACGTTCCAACTCCTGTGCAATTCGTCGTAAATCGGGGTGAACAAGCGCATGATTGCGCTTGCGCCAATCGCCGCCGACCATGACGGCCTCGACGTTTCCTGGGTGGGAGTGAAGAGTGGCCGCGAGGGGATTGTGGGCCGGCAAGAGATTGAATGCTCGGGCGTCGATGACAACGATATCGGCTTGCATACCTGGCTTGATCGACCCGATTCGGTGGTCCAATCCCAGAGCCCTGGCTCCCTCGGTGGTGATCCAACTGAGCGCATGCTTTGTGCTGGTCCCGACCTCGGGTGCGCTCAGCCCGCTGGTGGAACGGGAGTAATCGTGGGCGCGCGCTCGTACGCGTGCCAACGAGATGCGGGCGGCGGCCAAGACATCGCCGGCCACGGCGATCTCGGTGTCGGTTCCCAGTGACACCTGCGCACCGATGGCCAACAAGTCTTCGACGATCGATGTGCAGTGGCCCTGTGCGAGTTCGTTTTCAGGCGTAGAGGTGAAGGTCGCGCCGGCCTCCACCATCGTTCGCAACATCTGGCCGGAAATGCCGGTGCCATGCACAATATTGGTTCGAGGGCCCCACAGTCCTGCGTCTGAGACCTTTGTCCAGGCGGCGCTGGGGCGGCCGACGCTTTGGTGCATGGAGACGAGCAGACCTCGTTCTGCGCCGGCGCGGAGGTCGGTCAACGCGGTCTCGCTCGACGACAGCTGAGGTCCTTTGATCGCCATTCCCAGTGTCAGTAGTTCGTTCTCGGCAATCGGACCGGACAGAAGTCGGTCTACTTCGTGGATGTTGTGAGGTTTTTTCGGGCCGCCGTGCGCGGTCCCGTGTAGGAAGACGGCGCGAATACCTGCCTCGGTAAGGGCTTCGATGGCGGCGTCGGCGTGGTCCGGCGTGCGGCAATTGTGACACCAGTCGCCGACCGTCGTCACGCCGGAGTCGAGTTGGTTCAACGCACCGGCAAGAGTGCCGATATGCAGGTCGGAGGCGCTATATCGGCGTGCAATTTCGCCGTGAGTGCGTGCCAGGTACTCGTGCAATGTCCAATCGGCGCCCGTGCCCCGCAGGGCCGTCTGCCAGGTGTGCAGGTGTGCGTTGACAAATCCTGGGACTACGATCCGATCGGGCAGGTCGATGATCTCGGCATCTGTTTCGTCGACGCGCTCTGCCACGGCTGCGATCCGGTCGTCCTCGACGAGTATGTCGAGCTTTTCGTGGTCCGGTCGTCCCGGGTCCATCGTGATGACCCGAGCCCCTTTCAGGATCTTCCGCCGCATTTCGCCTCCACTGTGTGTCCACCGTCGTCCGTCCGTCCGTGCGTCCGCTTCTGTGGCGGGGCAGCCGGTGGGCGAGATGACGGCGAGACCTATTTCGGTAACACTGTGACCGAAAACATGGAGGGATGTCAAGGGCGCGGAACAGGTACGCGTTACCGGTGCCTGAGTTCGGGGTCGGCCCGGATGGTCACCGTCTTTCTTTCGTGTTCCCCACGGCGGAATGGTGACGAGCGGTCAGCCCGGCGATGAGCAGGTCCAGGCCGAAGCTGAATTCTTTCTCCAGGGTCATCGTCGGCAGACAGTCCGCGGTGGCAATCGTCGCGGGGAAGTCCTCCGGATCGAGCTGGTGAAAGAGTTTGTCCAGCTGGGCGGTATCCTGATTGGCTGTTGTGTCGTGACCCTGTAACTGCGCGGCGAAGCCAACCACGAACCGGGCCAACGTAGCGTAGGTGCGTGCGGCGTCCTCCGGGCTGAATCCGTTTGCCAGCAGCATTGCCAGGAGTTGTTCGCGGTGGGCCATCACGCTCGGGCCGACCGGTACCTGTTCGATGAGCAATGGCGCGATTCCGCGATGGTTGTTGAGGGTGTCGAACAACCTTTGTGCCGCCGAGCGGCAGGCCTCCTGCCAGTCCGTGCGAGTCGAGGCGTTGTCGAAGACGACCTCACTGAAGACCTGGTCCACAATGAGTGAGACCAATTCCGATCGATTGGCCACGGCCCGATACAGAACGGCAGTTCCTGTGTCGAGGCGCTGCGCGAGAGTGCGCATCGACAATGCACCGGCGCCTTCGGAATCGACGAGAGCCAATGCGGCCGCGACGATTCGTTCCAAGGGGACCCTGGGGCGGCCACGTCCCCGCTTGGGCTTGGCGTCCCGGTCGGTCGGGGCTGCGTCCGTCGTCTCTGGGATCGGCTGGGACCTACTGGACATTGGTTCACTGTAGCGGTGACGACGGCGCCGGAATCCTGGTGCGCCTCTGTCCGCTCATCGCGTTCGGGGGCGCTCGTGATCTAGCCGCGCATTCGTTCGCGGCGTCATTGCTGCGCGGTTGACACCGGCAGCAGCCGATGAAATTGGCCAATCTGCGAGGTCGCGCCACCATCGTCACGGAGACCGGGGTGGTTGACGTCCATACGGCGTCGAGGGGGCAGCTGCCGCATGACCCCGACCGAGCCGTGCTGATGCTGAGTGACGTCTCCGATTGGTACCGGCGATCTCATCCGCGCCTGGATCGCAGGCTGACCGCTGGTAGCTTGCTTGCGGATCCCACCCCGCTGGGGCCGCCGGTGGTTAATCCTTCGCAGATCTTCGCCATCGGGCTGAACTACTCCGCTCATGCCGCCGAAACCGGTCGGACGCTGCCGGCTGAGCCGTTGGTATTCACCAAGTATGCGTCCGCCTTGGCTGGGCCCGGTGACGCCATCGTATTGCCGACGGACACGTGCGATTGGGAAGTGGAATTGGTCGTCGTCATGGGCCGCGCGGGCCGCGCGATACCTGTCGACGGCGCGTTGAAATTCGTGGCCGGATACTGTGTCGGCCAGGATGTTTCGGAGCGACACGGCCAGATGGCCGGTGAGCGGCCGCAATTCGGACTCGCGAAGAGTCACCGAGGATTCGCGCCGATTGGACCGTGGTTGACCACCCTCGATGAACTGCACGATCCGACCGATCTGGCAATTTCCGCCGCGATCGACGGAGATGAGATGCAATGTGGACGTACCTCCGACATGATCTTCGATGTCGCGTTCCTCGTCAGCTATCTGTCTCGTGTCTGCGAACTGCGCCCTGGTGACCTCATCTTCACCGGCACACCGGCCGGGGTCGGCCAATCTCAAAACCCGCCACGCTATCTGGCTGCGGGCAATGTGTTGTCTTCGCAGATTGAAGCTCTGGGCACGCTTCGAAATCCCTGTATATCGGCTCCTGAGGTGTCCGCTGCGAACGATGCCGACACCGATGTTGTCGCCTGGCAACCCTCGTAACGGTCCTTCATACTCTTCGGCCGTGGGGCGCCACTTGAAAAGGGATCTGCGGTGGAAGGAGATCACCCTCGCCGAGTACCGCGAACATCTGCTCGCGACCCGACTTCTGCACCCTGATTGCGTCGAGGCAGTGCTGCGTGCTCATTGCGAGATGGCTGCCGGCGGGCCGGTATGCCTGACGAGTGCCGTGTCGGCGGTGACCCGGAGACCGCCTTATGCCAAGGATTGGGTCCGCGAGAATGCCTGGCGGTTTCGATGACCACCCCGGTTGCCGGCGGGTCGACGACCATTCGTCAGTGAGCGGAGTGGTGCCGGTGTTCGGCAAGGCTGTCGAGGCCGAAATCGCCGACCGGGTCGCGCCATACCGAGTGGGCGTGGTTGGCGTGGCGCTGGGTGTTGTCGTATTCGATCAGCAGGCGCGGTCCCTGAATCCGGTAGTAGTGGGGTTTCCCGGAGTCGATGCTGCCCGCCCAGCCGAAATGCACCTCGTCGAGTGCGCTGTCGCGGGAGTAGTGCGCGGTGTGCCGGTCCGCGATCGGCTTCGGCGCTCGTCCGGTGTACAGGCCGATCAATCGGCGCAGCTCATCGCGTTGGTGTGGGTCGAGCCGGCTCGCGCCGACGCCTTTCGGTGGGGCGGTGATCGCCATCGCCCTATGGTCGCCGTCTGTGTATCCACTGGCGGCTTCTGCGCGTCGGTCGACTTCGTCGACCAAGGCGATGAGTTCGGGATCGGTGAATCGGCCTCGCCAGAGGTCTTGCATGTGCATCATCGTGTCGCCGTGTGCGACGCGGGGCCTGTTCCCTGACACGATGTCGGAGATCGCGGAAGAGTGCAGCCGTGCATGCTCCCACTGCGCTGGATCGAGGCTCCGTGCCAGGCGACGGGCGAGCTCCTCGAGTCCCCTCAGTGGGCGCAAGGACGAGCCGAGCAGTGTCGTGGTGGCGGGATCGGCGCCGAGAAAATTGGGAGTCGTGGCGACCACACGGCCCCGGACGATGAGATTGTTGATCGAGATGTGATGCCCTCCCATCCGCCATCCCCAGACAGTGTCGCCGGGCTTCCCGAAGACTCTCAGCCAATACAGCTCCGGATCGCGGCCGCGCTCTCGTCCCCAATGAACACCCCAGCCCTCGACCTGATCGAGGATGTTCTCCAGGCCCATGACGGTGGCCACGGTGGCGTAACCCGATTCCGAGAGCCCGGTTGCGAGAAGTTGCATGGCCAGGCTCTGCTGGCGTGGACTCTGTTCACGGAGCGCCAAGCCGCCGTGGTCGGTGGGGGTGTAGAACCACCGCACCCGCTCGGCCTCCGCGTCCGGCGCGAGCGGGGACCCATATCGGGCATGGGCCAGTTGGGTGGGCGTCAGTGATTCGAGCCAGGCGTGGGTGGCCGCACTCATTGCGACGGCTACCTCGTCCTCATTCGACGACATCGAGCATCACCTTGATGGCGTTGTCGGAGCGGGTGGTGTAGGTCTCGAACGCGGCGGAGATCTCGTCCAGCGGAAAGTGGTGAGTGACAAGAGAATCGGTGTGCAAGCGTCCCTGCCCGGCCAGCGATACGGCTCGGCGTACCGATCCGGTGCCTTCGCCGCGCACCGACAGCAGCGAGATCCCGTTCATCACCGCGTGGTTGAGGTCGGCGGTGACCGGCTGTGGGAAGAACCCGATGAGAACAACGGTGCCCGAGCGTTTCGTCATCCGCAGTGCGTCGTCCACGGCGGTCGGCGCGCCCGAGCACTCCAGGACGATGTCGACGCCCAGTCCGCCGGTGCTGTCACGTACCGCCGCGATCGCGTCGTCGTCGCGGGAGTTGATCACCTGGTCGGCGCCGAAGTCGGTGCCGATATCCAGGCGGCTTCGACGGGTCCCGACCAAAGTCACCGGGTGCGCGCCCAGCTGGCGGGCGAGCTGCACAGCGAGCAACCCGATCGGTCCTGGGCCGATAACCGCGATACTGGCACCCGCGATGATCGTCCCGAGAGCGTCGAAGGCGTGGATAACCGTGCCGGCGGTTGTCAGAACGACCGCGGCGTCGAAGTCGACGGCGTCGGGCAGCTTCGTGAGCGTGGAAACGTGGTTGGCGACGTATTCGGCAAAGCCGCCGTTGACGGTCATGCCCTGGGTGCGGTGGCCCTTGCGGCGGTTCCCGTAGTTCAGGCAGTCGGTGTACGCGCCGGCCAGGCAATTGGCGCACCGCATACAGCCTCGATGGGCCTCGGTGACCACCCGATCGCCGACAGCGAACTCGTCGACACTCGACCCGACGGCGGCAACCGTTCCGGCGTATTCGTGTCCGGGGACGAAAGTGCCCGGCGCCGGGCCCCCGTCTGCGAAGAAGTGACGGCTACGAATCTTGACATCCGTACCGCAGAGTGAAGCTCGGTGTACGCGAACCAGCACCTCGTCCGGCGCTATTTCGGGCACAGGGAGGGTGCGAGTGGTAATCACACCGGGTTCCCCGAGTACGGCTGCCGTCATAGTTTCCGGCAAAGACATTCCGAACCCTTTCGCTGGAAAATCCACAATTGGCGTCTTGGACTGTAGATCGAGAATGTGCTCGGAGTCCAAATCTGGTGAACTGGAGAATTCCGCTTTCCGCGCTGTGATTACCCGGGTGAACTGCACGTATAAGCTCAGCTTATGGGGTGGTTCGGAAATTGTTATTGGTTCTCCGTCAATTGGCGGTGTTAATGTCACGCGAAAAACAAATGAGTTTCTGGTCATTCCGAGAACGAGAGCGGAGCATTTTCATGGACCTGGGGATTGCCGGGCGTAATGCGCTGGTGCTGGGCGGGGGTGGGGGTATAGGCGGCGCGGTCGCCGAGCGCCTCGCCTCGGAGGGCGCGGCGGTGGTGGTGGCCGATATCGCGGCGGAGGCCGCCACCGTGCGCGCCGACGCCATCACCGCCGACGGCGGACGTGCGGTGGCTCTGGAATGGGATATCTCCGACCTGTCGATAGTCGAGGAACGGGTCGCGTCCGTCGAAAGCGAGCTCGGTCCGATCGACATCCTGATCAACAACACCGGTGGACCGCTGCCGTCGCCGGTCGGCGGGCAGCCGGCTACCGCCTGGCGGCACAGCTTCGAGTCGATGGTGTTGTCGGTCATCACGATCACCGACCGGGTGGTGCCGGGTATGCGAGACCGTGGCTGGGGCCGGGTGATCACCAGCACGAGTTCCGGTGTCGTGGCACCCATTCCGAATCTCGGCTTGTCCAACACGCTGCGCGCAAGCTTGTTGGGATGGTCGAAGACGCTCGCGCGCGAGGTGGCCCCGGACGGAGTGACGTCCAATGTGCTCGTGCCGGGACGAATCGGTACCGGCCGCACCGACTATCTCGACCGCGCCAAGGCCGAGCGCGACGGCAAGAGTGTCGATCAGGTACGCGCGGAGAGCGTCGCCTCCATACCCGTCGGCCGTTACGGCGAACCGGCCGAATACGCCGCCGCGGTGGCATTTCTGGCGAGTGTGCACGCGGCATATATCACCGGCTCGGTCCTCCGTGTCGACGGCGGCCTGATCGCCGGCATCTGAGAGACCAACGAACAGAAACGAGAAGGAAATCCCACATGGCCGTTCTTACCCGGGAAACCTCCGGCGTGTTCGCCATCGCACCGACTCCATTCGACGACCGAGGCGACATCGACTATTCGTCTCTGGGCCGGCTGATCGATTTCTACGAGGGGACCGGCGTGACCGGGCTGACTTTGCTCGGTCAGCTCGGCGAAGCGCCTAAGCTCTCACACACCGAATCTGTTTCCGTAGTCTCCTACGTTCTCGAAAAGACCACTCTTCCGGTGGTGGTCGGAGTCTCGGCGCCGGGTTATGCGCCGATGCGCTCGCTCGCGCAGGAAGTCATGGCCGCCGGCGCCGTCGGTGTCATGGTCGCACCGCCCAACACCTTACGCACCGACGACCAGATCGTGAGTTATTACCAAGGCGCAGCCGCGGCCGTGGGTCCGGAGACTCCGCTGGTTCTGCAGGACTATCCACTGTCGTTCTCGGTGGTGATGACGCCTTCGGTCATCGCTCGGATTGCTCGCAATATCCCCAGCTGTGTAATGCTCAAACACGAGGACTGGCCGGGACTCGACAAGATCACCACACTGCGGCATCTGGAGGCCAACCAGGACATGCCTCGTTTGTCGATCCTGTGCGGCAATGGCGGGCTGTTCCTGGACTTCGAGACCGAGCGTGGCGCCGACGGTGCGATGACGGGCTATTGCTTCCCGGAACTGCTCGTCGATGTCGTTGCCCGGACCGCAGCCGGGCGTCGTGAGGACAGCCATGATCTGTTCGACGCGCACCTGCCGCTGCTGCGCTACGAGCAGCAGCCGGGAATCGGTTTGGCGGTGCGGAAGTACGTATTCAAACGTCGTGGGCTACTGGCCAGCGATGCGCAGCGAGCGCCCGGCGGCGTACTGTCGGAGCACACCCGCTCCGAGGTGGACTACCTGCTCGAACGGCTCGCTCGCCGTGACCCCCGGGTCGTGCTTGTGGCCTGAGCGTGCCGAACCGGTGCGCTCGTGCCGGTACCTGCGGCCACCCCCGGCTGGGAACGCGACCTACACCGCTACGACCGGTCACCGGTGGGAGAGGAGGTGCCGTCGGCGATGCAGTTGCGACAACTGGAGTATTTCGTCCTGATCTGGGACACAGGCTCTTTCAGTGCGGCGGCGACACGGTTGTATGTGTCGCAGCCGTCACTGTCGCAGCAGATTCGGGCTCTGGAGAAGGAGTTGGGTTCGCCCCTGCTCGAACGCGGACACCACGGCCTGTCACTGACCCCTGCGGGTCGGGCTCTGCTGCCGATCGCGCGTCGGATTCTCCACGCGGTGCAAGACGCGTCCGATGCTGTTCGGCACGTGGTCGACGGAAGCAACGGTGATGTACATGTGCTCACGGTCCGGTCGGTGGCTGCGGGAGTTTTGCCGCCCAGTGCCGCGCGTTGGCATGCGATGTATCCGGACACGGTGCTGCGTTTACATGACTTCTCCCACCGTCGCGATCTCGAAGCGGCCACACGCGCCGGTCGAGGCGATCTGTCGGTAGGGCCGCGCCCGGTCGGTTGGGACGGACCGGTGGTGTCGCTCGGTTATGAGGAGATGGTGCTCGTCGGCGCGGAGGAGCACGTGCCCGGCACCGTCGCCGACCCGGCGGAACTCGCCGCCGCGGACTGGGTTCTCTACGAGCCCGAACAGGGGATGAGCGAGGTGGCCGACTGGCTGGCGGCCACGATCGGCTTCGCTCCGCGCGTGGTCGCCCGTACCGGCCAAGTCGCGGCCGGGTTGTCTTTCGCCGTCGAAGGATTGGGCGTCACCTTGGCGCCGGCGAACGCGGTACCCGGCGGCTGGGCACGTCATACCCGCCGGGTCGGCTCGGGAGTTTTCCGCGAGATCGTCGTCTACAGTCGCCAGGCTCCACCGCAGTTGGCGGACCGCTATCGCGAGCTGCTGGCCGGTATAGAACTCCCGCTTCTGGCCGCATCATCACTTCCACCAGGGGCGTTGCGCTGCTGACGACGGCGGAGGGGACATGCGGGTGGGGTTATGAGCTGTGAGATCGCCTGCCCTGCAGCGTTGATACGGGCGATCGAGCTGCGCCCGGCGAGCTTGCTCGTCGATGTCGAGGACGTCGGTGAAGCGGAGATGAGGGCGCTTCGAGTAATTCACCGGGAGGCTCAGGGAACCAGCGACGCGGCCATCGTGCGGAGCTTGGTGACCGGCTTACGGATGCCGTAGGCGACGAGCGCGGCGCCTTCGCCGGCGCGGTTCCAGGTGAGGAGGGCGGACCCTGCGGTCGGGTCACCGTCGATGCGGCTCGGTGTGCCGATCAACGGCAGGGACCCGACGACTTTGATGCTCATTCCGAGGATCTCTGTCCAGAAGTAGTCATCGCTCGGTGCCGATGTCGGTGCGTGACCGAGCGCTGACGAGGCAGCGACCCGTCCCTGCGCGACGGCATTGGACCAGAACGCGGACCGACGGTTCGTGTTCCGCAGGTAGGACACGTCTCCCGCGGCGTAGACATCCGGAAAGGCTGTGGCACAGGCGTGATCGATGCCGATACCGATGTGATCGGCCAAGCCGGTGCCTTGTAGCCAGGCAGTGTTGGGCGTTTCTCCGACGCAACTGACCACAAGGTCCGCCGGCCAGTCGGTACCGTCGGGCAGGGCTATACCACGTACCGGATTTCCGGAAAGGGTCACGAAGCCTGGCGTTCGAATGAGCCGAACACCGTGTCGCTGAGCGCGTTCGTGCCGAGGAACCCCGCACCGATGATGATCGCCGAAGTGGCGGTCTCGAGCCGTGTCCGCAGGGCTCGTGCATCCTCGAGCGTCCGCAGAACGAGTTCACCGTCCTGGTCTGGCCGGGCGAGTCGTCTTGCTTGCGCGCCGGTCGCGATGATCAGCGCGTCGTAGCCCACAATGTGTCCGCCGGCGGTGGTGATTCGCTTCCGGTCGAGATTCGCGCCGACGGCTGCCGAACGTAGTTCCTCGACGTCGAGGTCGTCCAGGTGATAGCTGAGCGTGGTGTCGGCGGAGTCGTCTTCGAGGACGGTCTTCGACAGCGGTGGCCGGGAGTAGGCGCCGTGTGGATCGGCTCCGATGAGAGTGATCCGGCCACCGTGTCCCAGGGTCCGCAGTTCACGTGCGGCGGTCACTCCGGCGATCGAATCGCCGACGATGACGACTGCGGCGGGTTGGCTCATCACTGCTCTCGCAGAGCGGCGACCGGGCAGGAATTGATGGCGGCCCGTGCGATGGTGATCTGTCCATCGGGTACGTCTGTGCCGTCGAAGTGATAGATCAATTCACCCTCGTCGTCGAGACCGAATATGGCAGGTGCCTGTTCGGCGCATAGACCATGACCCTCGCAGCGGTGGTAATCAACGGTGATTTTCATCTGGGAACCTTTCTGTCAAGCGGGGATCAGTTGCAGGGGCAAGCGATTGAAGCGGTGGATGATGTTGTTCATGGCCCATTCGGTGGGGCCGGTGATCTCGATGCGGTCGACTCGGTCGACCAGGGCGCGCAGGATGGCCTGGGTTTCCAGGCGGGCCAGACCTTGCCCGGCGCAGCCGTGGGTCCCGTGGCCGAAACCGAGTTGACGTGAGGCGTCACGACGAATGTCGAAGGTGTCCGGGGCATCCCACTCGAGGGGGTCACGGTTGGCGGACCCGTACATCACCACTACTCGGGAGCCGGACGGGAGCCTGGTACCGGCGACCTCGGTATCGCGGGTGACCTTGCGGGAGAAGGCCCGAACGGGCGACTCGAGGCGGACAGCCTCGTTGACGGCGTTGGGGATCAGCCCGGGGTCGGCCTTCAGCAGGTTCCACTGATCCGGGTTGGTCGCGAACAGGTACAGCGCGGCGGAAATGGCACCGATCGTGGTGTCCAGCGACGGCGCCAGGTAGTCCACCATCAGCGCCGGGCATTCCGCGTGGGCGAACTTGCCTTCGTCGGCGGCCTGCAGCACGTCCTGTCCCGCGCCGCCGGGCTTTATATCGCGATCCCGGGAGATGCGCCGGGCGAAGTGCATCATTTCCAACCCGGACGGCGCCGCTCGCACCGACCGCAGATTCAGTGGGCCGAGGGCATTGAACGTGGCTCCGGCCCAGCGTAGGAGATGTTCGCGGCCGTGGTCGGGCCACCCGATGAGGTCGGGCACGACCGACATCGGCAGCGCGGTGGCCAGGTCGACGCCATCGATGCTCCCGCGTGCGACGGCTTCCGCGACAACCGCGGCGGCTTGTTCATCGATGGTTTCGCGCATCGACCGCAACGCTCGTGGGGTCAGCCGGTGGGACAGGAGAGCGCGACGCCGCGAATGTTCGTCGCCGTCGCTGTTGAGCGTGGTCCCACGGGAGAGGCGATTGGTGATCGGGTTCAGCCCCACTCCTTCGCCGGACACGAAGGCTTCGTCGTCGAGAAGCACCTTCTTGCACTCGGCATAGCGTGGCAGTGCGTATGCGCGCTGTTTGGCCAGCCACACCACGGGCCCGAGCTCTCGCAGACGGGTGTAGTGGGGGTAGGTATCGCGGATCGCCGCCTCGGAGTAGAGATCCGGCTGATAGGCCGGAACGTCAGCACGCTTGGGCATCGAAGCTCCTATCGTCGGTCTGGGCACCATCGTTCACAGATGGCGGCGGAGTACGAATATCGAAGTGGAGGAGAACATTTCGCAGATCCGCGACTCGTCTACCGGTCTGCTGGACGATGCCGTCCGGGCGGATCAGCACGGTTGTCCGCAGGTGGTTTTCGCTCGGTCTCATAGGTGCTGGGAGAGCAGGATCGCGGTCCGGTGGCGTCGGCCCCCCGAGGCCGACCGGCGCATCGTCGATGTTCATCGATCTACTGTCAGGACCAGTGCGACGTAGCCGACGGCAAGGAAGAACGTCACAATCGCGGGGGCCGCCGCCGAGAGCTTGTCATGCACTCTCAGGTGCGTCGCGATGGCACCGACCATCAGCAGAACCAGACCGATGCCCGCGGCCAATCCCGCCGGCCACCAGACGGTCCCGATCACCAGCCCGGCAGCACCGGCGACTTCGAGGGCCCCGATCATTCGGTAAGTTGTCACCGTCATACCGACGTGGGCGGCACGGTCCCGCATTTGCTTCGCAGCGGCGAGTTTCAGGATGCCGAATACTGTGAATTGCGCGGCCAGTAGCACTGTCAGCGTAATTGTCGGGATGCTCATGGCCGGCTCACTGCCCTCCAGTTCAGGGCGAACGAATTCAATGCCGTCTCGACAGCAGCGTGATCGGTATCGCGATCGGTTTCGATGGTCGCGACTACCTCGCCGTCCCACCGCGCGTCGCTGGTGCGGAGCACGGAAATGCTCATGAGCTGGCTACCTTCAGTAGACCGCGCCAGCGGTGGAGGTCGAGTGAGCGCAGCCCCCAGAGCCCGCGGGCGCGGAAACCGATGTCCGCGGTGGCGGGATCCAATTCCTGGATACCGGTTCGCCTGAAAGCCGCAGTGTGCGACTTCGACTGCAACTGGCTGGTTCGCGATTCATTCGATATCTGCCGCATCAACTCCCGAACAGTGCTGTCCAGCTCGGTCGATGAGGGGTTGGTGCAGACATAGTGGTCAGGACGGAGCACGACGAACGGCTGTCGCTTGAAGTACGGGCGGGCAACTTCGTCGAGGTCTTCGAGGATCTGCTGCGTCGCATCACAATGGACGGGGCGTCGCCCTGGTGAGGCCAGTGTTACGTAGGTTGCCTCGAGGACATCGTCTGCGATGCGGCGGCCGAGTGCCGACAGCGCTTCGCGTGGATCGGCTTCCCAACCGATGATGCGCCAGCCAGAACCTGCGATGTCGTCGAGCCGATGGTGTGTTCCGCTGAAGGTTCGCACGAGCGGCTGGGGGAACAAGCGGCCGACCGGAGAACGCGGTGAAGGCGATGCCAGAAGCAAACCACGTCGGTACCGGGCGGGCGGACGCCACCGGCCTTGACGAACGCGTTCTCGAAATGGCGGGATACGCACGAGCGCCGCGCCCACCGCATCGCGAATCGTCGCTGCCGAACGCGATTGCATGGTGACCAGACGGCCGGCCCGGACCGACATCTTGGTTATCGCGTCGGCGTGTGGCCGACGTTCTGCTTCATAGGTATCGAGGATTCGCAGTGGCGCACCGTCGTTCACGACTGCCGCGATCTTCCAGGTCAGGTTCGTTACATCGCGGATTCCCGAGTTCAGCCCCTGTCCGATCATCGGAGGCATCAGATGGGCAGCGTCCCCGCACAGCAGGACCCTCCCGACCCGCCAGTGCTCAGCGGTCTTGGCTTGGAAGGTGTAGATGAGATGACGCAGGATCTCCGCAGTGTCGGGGTCGGCGTCCTCAGCGATCACTCGTCGCGCGGCCTCGGGCGTGAGGATCTCGTCGTGATCCTCCCACGGCATCACCTTCCGTTCCCAGCGGTGCCCTCCGGCGGCGAGTCGACCTGTCAGGCGAGGTGCCGCCGGGTTCAGCGTCATCTGGAAATACGGAATATGAGCAATCGGCTCCGGCAGCTTCGCATCGACGATGAGCCAGGTATCGGTGTATTCGGATCCGACCAACTTGACGCCGACCGCGTCGCGGGTGGCACTCTTGGCGCCATCGCAGCCGATGACAAAGCGTGCACGCGCGTTCGCAGTGCCGCCGTCACCGTGGCGAAATGTCAGTTCGACCCCTTGGTCGTCCTGCGTCAAACCGGTGAGCTGGTGGCCTAGACGGATATCGACATCCGGGTACTCCGCAAGGGCTGTCCGCAGTTGCTTATCCAGCAACGGCTGATAGATCGCCGACATCCACGGATGTCCCTGAAGCTGCTCCGTGGGCAGCGTTGTCGCGACGACCTTGCCGCGAGCCGAGACCCACTGGGCGCCCGCCCCGAGGAGCATGTCGCTGGCGGCGCGTTCGTACACTCCCGCTTTTTGCAGCGTACGCAGGGCTTCACCGTCGAGCACGCCGACCCGGGGATTGGAGTAGACATCGCTCTCCCGCTCCAATGCGAGGACTTTCAACCCCGCACGTGCCAGAAGAAGTGCCGCCAACTCTCCGACCGGGCCTAGGCCGATCACAGCAACGTCGAATGTCATGACAAGCCTCCACGACCCGTGAAAGCGGTCCCCTCGATGAGCGCATCGCCGAATACATGGCCGATCAGCGACTCGTTCATCGTGAGCACGCTTCCGTCATGCGGTAGCGAGCGACTGTCAGGGATCATCGCTCCTCCAATTTCGACTCCGGGCGCGGTGTGTACGTCATAGCCCACATGTCGGTAACACTGTTGCCGTTATTATCTGCGCAGAAGCTTAGCCAGTTCGTTGATTCAGTGTCAATGACTTAGAATCAACTTGTTTTTCGCCAGGTGGGCGTGCACTATCGGGCTCGGTGAGTGTTCGGCGATGGAGGGCGCGATGACAAACACGACCGATGGGGGGCGGCTCACCTCGCGGGCTGCGCAGGCTGCCGAAACCCGGCGACGTCTCGTCGATGCGGCGGTCGAACAGTTCGCGGAACGCAGTTACGACGAGGTTGCCGTGGCGGACATCTGCCAGGCTGCCGATGCTGCCCACGGGTTGGTATTCCATTACTTCGGCACCAAGCGTGGCCTCTACCTGGAAGCGGTACGGGAGACGTCGAATCGTGTCTTGCAGACCCACATGCTGCGTCCCGGTATGTCGCCGGTCGAACAGCTTCGCAGTGCCTTTACCGCGCAATTCCGATATCTGGCCGCCCATCGAGGGCTCGCATTGCGTCTGGTGCTCGGCGGTCGGGGCGCAGATCCCGAGGCTTGGGAAATGCTCGAGGCGGGGCGCTGGCAAACGATCGAAGCCTGGATCTCACTGCTGGGTCTCGACCCGCAGAACGAGGCGCTGCGCATGATGCTCCGCTCGGTTGTCGGCGCGATCGACGAGGCTGCCGTGTATTGGTTGCAGAACGATGAGCCGTTCCCCGTGGAGGCAGTGGTCGAACGTCTGATCGAGCTGGCAGGCGCGGCGCTGCGGTCAGCCGCCGCTCTGGACCCCACTCTCGATGCGAAGGCCGCGATTCAGCCCTTGCTCGACGAGTTCTATGAATCCTGAAGTCCGGCAACAGAGTCCGGTATCTCAGATATCGGTCGAAGGGGATCGCTATCCGGTGTTCGCGCCGCCGGCTGCCGGAGAGGGCGATCGTCGGAGGAGTTCGCTCTGGATCGGCCGTGTTCATGAGCGCTGGCGTGTCCCCGACTGCGGGCGATGGTAGCCGGATCGGGTGGATGCTTCGTCGGGCTAGCGTGCAGGCGGAGATCAAAGATACGGTGCGTGCCAAGCGGGCGATCTCGGCGATGACCACTTCACTTTCGACAACTCCGCTGCCAAGGGCCGCAAGTTCGTCGCCGGCATGTCCCGGATCATGCTGCGCGCTACAACGCCGCGGAACCGAGGGTGTAACCACTGTCCGTGCCGGCTTGCGGTGTCTCGATCGGCCTGCGCTCGCAACGCCGGACAAGCCCAGATCTGTAGGCACGTATCCGAATTCGTCACTGCCCGGGGATGCGGCAACGATCGGTCGTGACGTCCAGCTGGCCGTTGATGATGTTCTGGTGGACGAACACCGTGCCGTTGCAGATGTAGGCGAGGTCGTTATCTCTGGGCTGGATGAGAGTCGCTTCCTCGACCTTCCCGCTGGTGGGCGTGCCCTCGCCGGCCTGGCAGTTCTGCCCCCTGATGGCCTTGGTTCCGTCGAGTTCCGTCACACCGACCCCTTGCTCCGCGATGTCGCAGGTGTAGACCGGCAGCGGACCGAGCGGCTCGGCTGAGGCCGTCGGCGCCCACACTGTCACCGTGGCCGCGGCGGCGAGGAAGGCGGTGGGCACAAGGGGCCGGGCACAACGAGCATCACGCATTTTCGACCTCCTGGGGTGTCGTACCGATCCGGTCGTGCCGCCACGAGGCCGGCTTCTCCCCGCGACAGCGCAAGAAACTTGCTGGACAAGCTGCTCGACAGGCCAGCCGCGCTCACGCGCGGCGCCGGGCAGACAACCCGACGCGACCACGGTAGGCGCACCGCCTGCATCGGCCGACACGTCCGCTCATCCCGGCGTGTCCGGCTTCCAAACCTGTGCACCTGCAGAGTCGGACATGGTGTGGCTCGAGGCCGAACGGGTCGCTTCGGCATTGGACCGACCAGACGACGGCGAGCCGCGGAATTCATCGCTCACTTGCCGCGAGTTCCGACGACAGACCCGTGGCGCCACGAACCCAGCCTCCATCACGCCGACCAACCACCCCGCCGCGCGGACAACCACGAAGTCACCCCTAACAGCAGCTATGCGATATCCGCGGCGGCGGCGCTCGCGGTGGCGAATGTGGCAGCACTCGAGCTCGGCTGGCGACTATTCGGGCCGTTTCTGCGCGCATTCACCGGTCTCGACGACGCCCCCATGACGGAGTTGCAGCGGCGAATCGATGACGAGGCCCTGCGGATAATCCAGGGGAATGAGGTTCGGCCGAACAACGTCTTCGGTGAGTCCGCATGCCGCTCGAGGAGAAGGGGATGAGTGCAGCCGTGCCAGGGGGAGCGGACTCACCTCGAATTACGCTGAGGCGTCTTCGATCGTGGTGGGATAGGACGGGTGAACGACAGAAGGGCCCCGATGACGTCCGACTCAGCCTCGCCGCCGGCATTGATGGTGGTGATGGCCCATCCGGACGATGAAACCACCAGTGCGGTAGGTGTTTTGAGTTTGTACGCACGACGCGGGTGCGCACCGTGTTGGTGACTATTCTGAGCGCTCGATGACGAAACAACCTGCCGCGCTGCGTTTTTCGATCCTGGATACGGCGCCGATCGTGCAGGGCTCGAATGCAAAGACCGCACTGCTCGAATGTATCGAGCTGGCACGGTTCGTCGACAGGCTCGGCTACCACCGGTTTTGGGTACCCGAGCATCACGGTATGCGCGGAGTGGCCAGTGCCGCACCGGCAGTCGTCATCGACCGCGTCGCGTCGGTGACCCGTCATCTGCGAGTGGGAGCCGGCGGTGTCATGACACCGAATCACTCACCCATCGTGATCGCAGAACAATTCGGCACGTTGGAGGTCTTTCACCCCGGCCGTATCGACCTCGGATTGGGACGGGCCCTTGGCGGGCCACGCGAAGTTGCCGACCGTATCCGCAGCCCACACGAGAGGGCGGCCGTCCCCTTCGCAGAACAGATCCGGGATCTGCTGGGCATGTTCGCTCCGACGACGGAGGGCCGCGTCGTGGCAGTGCCCGCACAAGGCAGCCGACCTGAGATCTGGATGCTCGGAAGCAGCGACTACACGGCGCGCGTCGCCGGTGTGCTCGGGCTTCCTTTCGTAGCCGCTCATCACCTCGAGCCGGGAAACGCCATCGCGGCCACTCGTGTCTACCGGCAGACCTTTCAGCCCTCGCCGTTGTGTCCCGGGCCGCGGGTCATGGTCAGCGTGTCGGCAATCGCTGCCGACAGCGATGAACGCGCCCAGTGGCTGTCCGGATCACTCAGAATGAAGACCGCGCGGCGAAAAGAGGGGCAGCCCATACGCTTACCCAGCCCGCAGACCGCGGATCACTACGGATATGCGGCCGGACGGGACATCGCGGATGAACTCGACGGGGTTTTCGTCGGGGCAGCCGCAACGGTGTTGTCGCAGTTGCACGACTTGGCAGAGGCGACCGACGCGGAGGAACTTCTGATCAAGACCGACCTCTACGACCCGAACGACCGACGCAAGTCGTTCGAATTGCTGGCCGCGGGGCTCGCCGGCACAGTAGGCAGGTAAGGGGTTACCGGGCGGCGAATAGGCCACACCGGAGCACGTCGCGCTAGTCGCCTTTGTTCGGGGTTGTCGGATGGGATTCCGGCGGTGAGGTTTTCCTGGTTCGATAGCAGGGTGCCGGCGAGCCCACGGATACGAACGCACGGCGAGTTCCGTGGGCACGGCTGCGGATCGGGCAGCGCGCATGGAGCACCCTTCCGTCACCTCGGCGGCAGCGCTACTGTCCGACGTCCTCGATGCGGAAACCGACCTTCATGGTGACCTGGTAGTAGGCGACGGTTCCTTCCTCGAGGTAGCCGCGGACCGACTGGACTTCGAACCAGTCGAGGTTGTGTGTTGTCTGCGCGGCGCGCGACAGACCGCTACGAATAGCGGCATCGATGCCATCGGGGGAGGTGCCGACGATTTCGATTACGCGATAGGTGTGATCGGCCATGTCGATGCCTTCCGGTTCAGCGGAGGTGGACGGTTCGACTATGCCACCGGGGCAACCGTTGACGGCGTAATCAAGGCCGGGACGGTGGCGTCGAGTTCGAGGATGCATGCGGCTGCGGCCGTCGGCATCGGCATCACGCCGGATCCGTTTTGTTCGCCCGGATGTGGTGTTCGACGCGGCCGGCAGGCCTACACCGGCTCGGCGACCGTCGCAAGGAATTCTCCATCTGCAGCGCCTCGAACAGATCGAATTCGAGATCGTGGCCGAGCTGAATGCGCTGGTTTATCGGTGATGCGGCGGGTTGGTCGTGGTGAAGAGCAGTTGTGCTGCGCGGGTGATGGTGTGGCGGATGTCGGTGATGTTGGCGGGGTTGGTGGTCAGGTCGAGCAGACAGGTGGTCAGGACGTGGCCGAGGACCAGGGCTCGGTCGTGTTCGTCGGTCCAGTCGGGGTCGGCCAGCGCGGCGCGGACGAGTTCGGTGAAAAGCGGCCGCCAGACCCTGATTCCGGGGCCGTTGCCGGAGTGCACGGAGTTCATTCCGGCTTGCAGCAGGTTGTGGTCTTCGGCGGCCCAACCGATGAATTGGGAGAACGCGGAGGCGATCCGGTCGGCGGGCTCAGCGCCGCGGTCGGCCGGTAGCCGGGTGAGGCGGTCGAGGGTGTCGAGAGCCCAGTCGGCCATGAGGTGCTGGATCAGGCCGTCCTTGGAGCCGAAGTAGCGGTAGACGGTGACCGGGGTGGTGCCGGCCTCTGCGGCGACCTCGCGGATCGTGACGCCCTTGTAGCCGTGCCGGGAGGCCATCGTGCGGGCGACCGCGGCGATCTCGGCGCGGCGCGCGCGTTCGGCGGGACCGAATTCGCGGACCATCCGCAACGAATCGCGGGACTCGCGCAGCAGGGCAGCAGTGTCGTCGACCACCGTTCGAGGGTACCGCAGAGCGAGAACACGTTGTATAACGTGTTATACAACGTGTGAAAGGTTGGTTGTGATGACTGTTCCCGATCTGTTCTGCGCCGAGGCACTACAGCACCCGTATCCGCTGCTCGAGCAGTTGCGTGGTATCGGGGACGTGCATTATCTGCCCGATCAACAGGTGTATGTGGTGCTCGGGTTCGATGCGATCCGCACTGTGCTGGCCGATCCGCAGACCTATTCGAGCAATCTGGTCGCGGTGCTGTCGGCGGTGTCGGGGTCGGCGACGGTGTCGGTGGTCGAGGCCGGTGGCGGGGTGGACGTGCTGGCGACCGCGGATCCGCCCGCACACACCGCGCAGCGGGCGCTGGTGATGTCGCGGTTCAGCCCGCGCGCGGTGGCCGAGACGACCGAGCTGATCGACGCCGCGGTCGCCCCGGCGGTAGCCGGGCTGGTCGCCTCCGGTGGTGGTGACTGGATGGCCACGGTCGCCCATCGGGTCCCGGTGCAGGTGATCGGCGAGCTGATCGGGCTCCCGCGCGCCGACCATCAGCGCCTCGCCGCCTGGTCGGACGCGGCGATCGATCTGGTCTCCGGCGTCGCAAGTCCCGAACGCGCCGGCCAGGCCGCACTCGCGGTGCTCGAATTCGCACAGTATCTGGGCGAACGCCTCGACCAGGCCCGCCCCGGCGTGGACGCGGGGGTATTGGGCAGCGTCGCCGCGGCGGTCGCGTCGGGAACCCTGACCCGTGATCAGGGTGCGATTCTGCTGGTGCAGCTGGTCACCGCGGGCGCGGAATCGACCGCGAGCCTGCTGGGCACCGCGGTACGGTTGCTGGCCGACGATCAGCAACTGCAAGCGGCGGTGCGCGCCGAACCCGATCGGATCGGTGCGCTGGTGGAGGAAGCGGTGCGCATCGAGAGCCCGTTCCGCGGCCATTTCCGCGTCACCACCGCCCCCACCCGGCTGGCCGGTGTACGTCTCGAACCAGGCGCACGACTGATGCTGATGTGGGGCGCCTCCAACCGCGACCCCCGCATCTTCGACCACCCCGACCGCGTCGACCTCGACCGCGGCCAGCCGAAACTGCACCACAGCTTCGGCCGCGGCATCCACTTCTGCCTCGGCGCCCACCTCGCCCGCAAAGAAACCACCCAGGCCGTGCGCGCACTGCTCACCGCCACCGCCACCGTCTCGCTAAGGCGCCCCGAACCCGCCTATGTTCCGAGCCTGATCGTGCGCCGCCTGGCGCACCTGAACCTGTCGCTCACCCCCGCATGAGCAGCGCAGCGACCCCACCGGCCACCCGCACGAACCCGCTTGACCGCCCCGGCCCGGTAATCACCGAGATGATCCGCAAGATCACCGCCGCCATGCACACCGCATAATCCGCCACGGCCCCCGCGCCAGCGGACACCGGGCCGCCAGTTCGCGAGACGTGAGGTCCGAGGCCGGCCGCCCCGAACCATGAACCTGCCGGTTACAGCATCCTGGTGTCTGTTCGGCGTTCATGGTCGGCGGGTGGCTGTCCTTCCGCCGGGCGTCACCGTCGAGCATGGTCGTCATCCCGGGCCACCGTTTCGGCGAATCCAGAACTCGGGGGCAGGGTTTGGGCCGTTGCACGGCTGAACCCTGAACAGTCGATATGGATGACGTCGACCTCGGGCCCGAGGTCATCGAGTTCGGCTTCCGATCCGTAGTCAGCCGGGATGTACACCCCATCTCCGGCAGCGATCAGCCGTGCATGACGACCTCGAGACGGGAAGTGTCGGGGAAGTGGGTGCTGAGCGTGGTCAGCTCGATCGCGATCCGTCCCGGGCCGGGGGCGAAGGATATCGAGTTGGTCTCGTTGTGGAACATGTGCCGGGAGACGCTACCCACCCCGCCGCTGTCCAGATTGCGCCAGTTGACGACCGCGACCAGCGACGACCCGCATCCGGCGCTGCCGGTGCCGGCGATGTCGTCGGTCTGGTAGCCGATGGAGACCTGGTTTCTGTCATCGAAGATGTTGGCCTTGGCGTTGATGGTCGTCGCGCACGGGCCGCCATCGAACTGTGCAGTCAGCGTCGGCATACCGGTGTGCGACTCGGCTGAGGCCGGCGCGGCCTGAAACAGAAGCGCGCTACCGACGGCAGCGAGGATGGAAAGAAAGGCAGGAGCGTGCATGGTGTCCTCTCGCAGTTCAGGCCTTACACGCTATCGACACACGGGTTCAGGTTCCATCGACCGTACCGTGAGGCGCTTCGGAACGTGGCTCAACCCAACCGCTTTCACGCTGAAATCGCGGACAGCGGCGGTTCGATCAGGTGAGGTTGTGACGCAGGAATTCGGTGCGGAGTCGCCCGATCAATTGGGGCCGCAGTCTGCCCGTGATCTGTTTCCGGCGCCCCGGAACGGGAATTCGTCGCTATGTCGCCCGGTCGCCGCGGATTTCTCGTCGCGCCGACGACTTCGAAGTGTCTTCGGCGCGTCGGCCCGGTAGGGGCCGGAAGGAGTCTCGGACGGATGCAGACGGCGACGTACCTGTCGATCGGCGGGCTCCTGGTGGCGGGCGGAGCGATCCTGGCATTCATCGCGGCGATCCGCGTGGCCCTGGAGCCTCGTCGGCTCTCGACGGGATTCGTTCTGCTGGCGGCGGTCACCCTGCTGGGCGTCGGCGGCGCGAGCGCGGTCGTCGGACTCGGCCCCGACGCGCCGTCGTCGTTCGGGGTGGTCGTGGTACTCACGGCTCCGTTCGCCGTGGCCGGTATCGCGTTGCTGGTCAACGGAATCGAGCTGATGTCACGGGAGGGGTTCGCGGCGACCACCGCGTTGCCAATCGTGCTCGGGACGGGCCTGATCGGCGCGGTGGCCGCGGTCGTCACGGTCGCGTCCGGTCCGGCGATGCCGAGCTGGGTCATCGGGTCCACGGTTCTGGTCGCCGCGGTCGCGGTCTATTTCGTGGCGCATCTGATCGCGTTCGGTGGCTACGCACTGATCTACGGCAGCCTGGCGGCTCGTCCCGAAGCCGATGCCGTCGTGATTCTCGGCTGCGGACTGAATCGCAGATCCGTCACGCCCCTGCTGGCCGCGCGACTGGACCGCGGTATCGACGCCTACCGCACAGCGCTGCGGTCCGGACGCCGGCCGGTCCTGGTCACCTGCGGTGGACAGGGTCCCGACGAGGCGACGACCGAAGCCGACGCGATGGCGCGCTACCTCACCGCCCGCGGCGTCTCCGGACACGCCATCGTCCGAGAACGGCACTCGCGCAACACCGCCGAGAATCTGCGTAACTGCCTGCGGGAATTGAACCGGCGCGGTATCGATCCGGATCAGCTCCGAATCACGGTGGTAACCAGCAACTTTCACGTTCTCCGGACGGCCGCGCTGACCCGCCGCCTCGGTATCGATGCGCAGGTCCTGGGATCTCGGACCGCCGCCTATTTCCTGCCGGCCGCCTTCCTGCGCGAATTCGTCGCGGTATTGGCGACCCATTACCGGCGCAGCCACATCACGGTCGCGGTCTCGCTTCTGGTCGTCCTGCTGGCCGTGATGGCTCTGCCCTGAACATCGGGTCGTGCTGTTGCCTACGCGGCGTCATCGCTGCCCGGCTGCGTTTCGACGATGGGCAGTGGTCGCCGGCATATCTCGCGGGCCTCGTCAGCGGAAAGGCCGAACATCCGCAGCAAGTCTTCGGTGACCTGATCGGCGGCTTCGGCGTCATCGCGTTCGGGATGCTCGTGGAGTAGTTGCCCCAGGCATAACGCGGCCCCGGTGACGACGGTCATGGCGAGTTCGACATCGTGTGTGTGAAATCGGCCGGCTCGGGTGGCGGCCTCGATGTCGCGGCGAGCGCGTGGCGCCAAGCCCTTCTCCGACACTGCCAGACTCATCCCGCTGTTGAGCAGGACTTTGCTCAGGGTGGGACTTCTGCGGTGCAGGCGGCCGGTCAGCCGGAAGCCTTGGGCAAATACCTGGGCCGGGTCCTCGATGTCTTCGGTGAGCGTGTCGAGGGTCGCGCCGAGGATGTCGAGCACCTCTTCGACGGCGGCGGCGAACAGCTCGTCGCGGGTCTGGAAGTGGTTGTAGAACGACCCCATCCCGACATCGGCCGCCTGAGTGATATCCGAGATCGGGACATTCATCTTGCCTCGAGCGATGAACATCTGCGCCGCGCCGACGAGTGCGGCGCGGGTGCGTGCCTTGCGTCTCTGCAGGCGGTTCGGTCCCTGGACTGCCTGCTCGGCCATCCTGTTCGCCTCCTCTGATCTCCGCCCGATCCTACCTCGCGTTGTCAGTTATGAGGAAATATTCAGATACGTCTTGACTGAGAACTTCTTCGTAAGTGAGGATATATTCAGATACACCGAAGGGAGCGGTCGATGAACGACCTGCACGACCCCCATGCGGATCTGCACAGCGAGCACGGCGCCTTCGCCGGCGAACATCCGGGGCGAGCGCTGAATCCGATCGTCAAGGTGCACGACCTCGCATGGCTGGAATTCGAAAAGCGCGATCTTGTCGGTGCCGAAAAGTTCGCCACCGCTTTCGGTTTCACGACCATCATGCGAACCTCGGCCGAGCTGCACCTGCGCGGCGTGGACGCCGGTTCACCGTGTGTGATCATTCGCCGCGGCGCGCGCTCCCGATTCGTCGGTCCGGCCTTTTCGGTGGCCGACCGGAAAGATCTGCCACGGTTTTCGGCTGCGACCGGCGCGGTGGCAGCCCCGCTGCCGGAAAGCCTCGGCGGCGTGAGTGTCGATATCGCAGATCCCAGCGGACTGAGGGTCCGGCTCGTCTGCGACACCGATGTTCACGCGGAGTTGCCGGCGCAACCACCGCACACCCTCAACGTCGGCCGTGCACTCGCCCGCGCCAATCGCACACAGCGACCACCGCGAGAACCATCTCGGGTGCAGCGCCTGGGCCATGTCGTAGTTCAGACGACCAAGTACCGCCAGACCTTGGACTGGTATCTGCAATACCTGGGCATGATCGTCAGCGATTTCCAGTACTACCGCGGTCAGCGTGACCGCGGGCCGGTCATGAGCTTCATCCGTTGCGACCGCGGCCGCACTCCCGCCGACCACCACACGCTGGCTCTGGTGCTGGGGCCGAGGAATCGGTATGTCCACTCGGCCTATCAGGTCGCGGATCTCGATGCCCTTGCCGCGGGCGGGGAATACCTCCGTGACAGCGGTTACCGCAGATCCTGGGGAATCGGACGTCATATTCAGGGCAGCCAGTTGTTCGACTACTGGCGCGATCCCGACGGATTCCTTGTCGAACACTTCACCGACGGGGACATGTTCGACTGCACGGTCGAACCGGGCTGGGCACCCATGACTGCCTCGGGCCTTGCTCAGTGGGGCCCGCCGGTCAGCAGAGACTTCCTCGGGATCAATCCCAGCCGAGAAATGCTGCGGGAGGCGCGGGCTGCGCTCGGCGCCTTGCGCGATGACAACGAATTCGATCTCCGCCGCCTGCGCGGCCTGTTGAAAGTGGCCTCGTCATGAGTATTTCCGTTCTTCGCACCACCGATGGTTGGTGGGTGTCGACACCTGCCGGCGCAGCCCGGGTGGAGACGACCGCGACATCCACCGGGGAGTTGTTGGCCGATCGGGCGGCGTTGGCGGCAGCATCGGCGAGCACTCGACTCGTACCTGCCGACAGTCTGTCGTTGGTATCGCCGGTGACCGCACCGTGCCGGGTGGTGGCTCAGATGACCAATTTCGCTTCTCACGTCACCGACGCGGGCGGAGACCCGGATACCGTGCCCCTGACGTTCTTTCGGAAGTCCTCCGGTTCGATCAGCGGTCCGTTCGACGAGGTCATCCGGCCCGCTCATGTCCGGCTGCTGGACTACGAGGTCGAAATCGGCCTCGTATTCGGCAGGGACATGCCGGTGGGCACCACCATCACCGCTGAGAATCTCGCCGACTACGTCGCAGGTCTGGTCGTCACCAACGACATTTCGGCTCGCGATGTGCAGCTACCGAAAACCCAGTTCTACGAGGGCAAGTCCTATCCCACCTTCACCCCGGTCGGCCCGGCGCTGGTGCTACTGGATGCTGATGAGCTGCAACGGTTTACCGAACTGCGGCTGCGGCTGTCGGTCAACGGCGAAATCCGCCAGGACATGACCGTGGCGGACATGATCTACCACCCAGTGCAGACTTTGCAGGCGCTGACCGGATTCCAGCACATCGCCCCCGGTGACCTGTTGCTCACCGGAACGCCGGTCGGCACCGCGCTCAGTGCCCCGCCCAAACCGGTCGAGATCATCGGCTCGCTGCTTCCCGCCGCGACGAAATGGCGACTGTTCTTCAAAGCCCAAGCCAAGAACCGGAAGTATCTACAGGACGGTGACGTGATCGAAGCGAGCGTGGCTACCGACGACGGCAAGATCGACCTCGGGCGTCAGCGCACCGTTGTGAGGTACGCGCGATGACCGAGCAACTGATCGATCATGAACTGCTGTGGCCGCGTTACGCCGAACCCGCCGACCTGCCCGCTGTCGAGGCGATACCCCTGGAAGAGCGGGGTTTGCCCGAATCGACCTACGCGCTGCTGGTGCGAGCGGCTGAGCTGTGGCCGAATCGGACAGCGCTGACCGTCCTTCCCGAAGCTGCCCGGTGGCAGCAACCGTGGCAGTGCACCTACTCCGATCTGCTGGCACAGGTACATCGGTACGCGAACCTGCTCCACCGCCTGGGCATCCGGCGTGGTGACGCGGTCGCGTTGATGGCCCCCAACTGCGCCGAACTGATCCCGGCGACCCTCGCCGCGCAACTGGCCGGAATCGCCGCCCCGATCAATTCCGCACTCTCGCAGCACCATGTCGCAGAACTATTGAAACGTTCGGGTGCGCGGGTACTGATCGCCGCCGGCCCCGAACTCGACGCCACCACGTGGGCCTGCGCGCGTCAGCTGGCCGCCCAGGGACTACTCGACTCGATACTGCTGCTGCGACCCACCGCAGCGGCGTCGACCCCGGAGCCCGTATCGCCGGTCGACGGTGTTCGCCTCGGCTACCTCGACGAGTCGGCCGGTGAGGAAGACGCACGTAGCTTCGCCGGACAGCCACCACAATCGCACGATGTGGCAGGGCTCTTTCATACCGGCGGTACCACCGGGGTTCCGAAGCTGGCCGCACATACCCATCGCGGGGAGGTGGCCAACGCCTGGATGATCGCGGCCAATTCGTTGCTCGACGAGCAAGCGGTGGTATTCGCCGCCCTGCCGCTGTTCCATGTCAACGCACTTGTCGTCACCTTGCTCGCGCCGCTGTTCAAGGGGCAAGCGGTGGTGTGGGCCGGCCCGCTGGGCTACCGCGATTTCGCCCTCTACGCGGAATTCTGGAAAATCGTGGCCAACTATCGGATCGCCGCGATGAGCGCGGTCCCGACGGTGTATGCGGTACTGGCGCAATGCCCCGTCGATGCCGACATCAGCACGCTGCGCTACGCAATGGTCGGTGCCTCTCCACTGCCGGCGGCAGTGCGGGACAACTTCCAAACCCACACCGGTGTCACCCTCGTCGAAGGATATGGCCTCACCGAGGCTACCTGCGCGAGCGCGCGCAGCTTCCCGAACCAGCCGCGCCCGGGCGCGGTCGGGCAACGCATGCCATACCAGCAGCTCAAGGTCGTCCGCATCGGGGACGACGGAACGTGGCATGACCTTCCCGCCGGTGAGACGGGGGTTCTGGCAATCAGCGGGCCGACCGTTTTCGCGGGATATGTCAGCGGTCCCGGCGAGCGCGGGCATGTCCTCGACGGTCTCGGCAAACTCGTCGACGGCTGGCTCGACACCGGCGACCTCGCGCATATCGACGAGGACGGCTTCATCCATCTGCACGGGCGCGCAAAGGATCTCATCATCCGCGGCGGACACAACATCGACCCCGCGCTCGTCGAAGACGCCCTGCTGTCGCATCCCTCGGTGACCGCCGCCGGCGCGGTCGGGCGACCCGATGTGCACTCGGGCGAGGTGCCGGTGGTCTACGTCACTCTGACCGCCGGTGACGAGACCACCGAATCCGAACTGCTTGCCTGGGCGGGGGAGCACGTCCCTGAACGGGCCGCCGCGCCGAAAGCAGTTGTCGTGCTGGACGCTCTGCCCGTCACCGATGTCGGAAAGCCCTACAAGCTCGGGTTACGCGCTGATGCCACGCGACGAGAAGTCCGCGACGCTCTCTCCGAAGTCACCGGTGTAACCAGCGTGGCCGCCGTCATCGAGGACGGTTCGATCATCACGACAGTCGAACTCGAATCGGACGCTCATCGCGCCCGTGCCGAAGCCGTTTTGAGCGCATACGCGGTCGAATGGAAAGTTGTGGTCCGATGACGACTGCCCTGGCCACGATCCTGGCTGTCGTGCTCGCGGTGCTGTTCGCGCCGCTGGGTGCCGCGAAAATTGCGGCTCTACCGCAAATTCGGCGACGAGCCGACCACGCCGGCTTCTCCGTCGACGCATATCGAGTCATCGGATGCCTCGAGATCGCCGGAGCCCTCGGGCTGCTGATCGGCATCGCGTGGTGGCCGATCGGCGCCGCCGCCGGTATCGGTCTGACAGTGCTGATGATCGGCGCCCTCGTGACCCACCTGCGGGTGCGTGACCGCGTACAACAGTTCGCGCCCGCGGTCGTCGTCGGGGTTCTTTGCGTCTGCTACCTGGTGGCGCTGCCAGGGACGAGTCGATGAACACCCTCGACACCGAGGTGGTCATCGTCGGTGCCGGCCCGACCGGGCTCACCGCGGCGAGTCTGCTTGCCCGGTACGGCGTGGAATCGGTGGTGCTGGACCGCTGGCACGGCGTCTACCCGCAGCCGCGGGCGGTGCACCTCGACGGCGAGATCCGGCGAATCCTGGCCCGCCTCGGTATCGACGAGGAGTTCGCCGCACTCTCCCGGCCCGCGCTCGGGCTACGACTGGTCGATCCCGCACTGCGGGTTCTTGCCCAATTCGATCGTGACCCGGCCGGCGGGCGTAGCGGTTTTCCCGAAGCGAATCTGTTCGACCAGCCCGACCTCGAGGCCGTACTACGTCGCAACGCACGACGACACGCCGAAATCACGATCCGCGGCGGCGTGGAGGTGACCGCAGCGGTGCAGGAAAGCGACTGGGCGCGTGTCGATTACACCGACCGCACCAGTGGCGCCGCCGCATCGATCCGGGGCCGGTACGTCCTGGGCTGTGACGGCGCCAACAGTGTCGTTCGCGCCTCGATCGGGTCGGCCATGCGCGACCTCGGGTTCGAACAGCGCTGGCTCGTCGTCGATATCGCCACCACCGCCGAACTCGGCGAATGGGAAGGCGTGCACCAGGTCTGCGATCCGGCCCGCGCGGCCACATACATGCGCATCGGAGCAACCCGATACCGGTGGGAATTTCGCCTGCTGCGAGGGGAATCGGACGCCGACTTCCAAGGTATCGCCGATCTGTATCCGCTGATCCGGCCCTGGACCAAGACCATCGAGCTCGACGAACTCCAGCTGGTCCGCGTCGCCGAATACATCTCACGAGCCCAGATCGCTGATCGATGGCAGGCCGGGAGCATCTTTTTGCTCGGCGACGCCGCGCACCTCACTCCTCCCTTTATCGGTCAGGGCATGGGCGCCGGTGTGCGCGATGCGGCCAATCTCGCCTGGAAGCTGGCTGCTGTGCTGAGCGGCTCTCTGCCGCCGCAGGTGCTCTCCAGTTACGAGATCGAACGCAAACCTCACGCGCGCAGCCTGATCCGGCTGGCCACACTGACCGGAAGGGCGATGACCGAAGGCGGCGAATTCGGCAATGTACTGCGCCGCCTGATCGTGCCGCGGCTGATAGGCATACCTGGCTTCACCGGAGTCGTCACCGGCGACGAGACGCCACCGCTGCGGCGATCGGCGTTGAACACCCGCCGCCGCTTCGGCCGTGGCCTGGCGGGCACGCTGATACCGAACGTGATGGTCGACGCCGACCGCCGATTCGACACCGTCGCCGGCGGCCGCTACACGCTTGTCACCGTCGCCGAACCAACCCTGGTGCAGCGCATCGAGATCGCGCGGCGCGGGGCTGTTCTCGTTCCGGTCGAGGCGGGCAGCGAGTTGGGCGTGTGGCTGCGCCGAAAGTGGGCTCGCGCCGCACTCGTCCGTCCCGATGGCACGGTCCAGACCGCAGCACGGACAGTCGGTTCGGTGCTCGGCGTGCTCCCGGGCAGCGGCTCCGGGCCCGCCGGCCTACACCGATCCCAGTGCGGGGATCACCCCGATCTGTACAGGAGTCCCGATGCGTAAACACGCCCGAATCCCCACCTACGAACCGAATCTGTACTCCCCCCAAGCAGTTCGAGACACCTATCCGCACTATGCGCGGTTGCGGGAACTCGGCCCGGTGGTGTGGCTGGCGCGCCAGAAAGCTTATGCGCTGCCGCGGTACGCCGAATGCAAGCAGGCGCTGCTCGACGACACGACGTTCATCTCCGGCGCGGGCGTCGCCCTGAACCCGCTCACCAACCGGCTCTCGCGCGGCACCACCTTGAACAGCGACGGTGACGACCACGCACGCCGTCGAGCGCTACTGTCCCCCCATCTGACGCCACGAGCATTGCGCGCGATGCGGGAATCTGTCGACAAGCAGGCGGACGCGGTCGTCGCGGCCGCGGCCGACCAGGGCCACGTCGACGGCGTCGAATTGGCGACCGCACTGCCGATGTCGGTCGTGCCCGACCTCATCGGATGGCCGCACGAAGGCCGCGAACACCTCCTGCGCTGGGCAGGAGCGACTTTCGACGCACTCGGACCCGTCAACTGGCAAACCGCGCGGTCCACACCATCGGGCGTCGAGATGATGCGCTTCGCCCGCCGGGTCGCCCGCGAGCGCTCCATCCTGCCCGGCGGCGCCGGCCGAGATGTGCTGAGAGCCGCCGATGAAGGCACGCTTCCGCGTGCGCAATGCCCAGCGCTGCTGATCGACTATCTGGCGCCGTCACTGGATACCACGATCAGTGCGATTTCCAGCGCCCTGTACCTGCTGGCCACACATCCCGAGCAGTGGCGGCTGCTGAAATCGGACCCTTCGCTGATCCCCGACACGGTGAACGAAGTTGTCCGCTACCACTCTCCGGTAAGGGCGTTTTCCCGCACGACAGTTCGCGACGTCGAGTTCGCCGGAGCCTCGATCGAAAAGGGAGCGCGAGTCGTGGTGATCTACGGCTCGGCCAACCGTGACCCGCTCGAATGGGAATCCCCCGACATCTTCGATATTCGCCGCGACGCGGGCCGCCAACTCGGATTCGGGCATGGCGCCCACGGCTGCGCCGGACAAGGCCTTGCCCGCATGGAGACCCAAGCCATCCTGCGTGCGCTCACCGAACGTATCGACCACATCGAGGTGGGCGGACAGCCCGAATGGGCGATGAACAACATCATCCACCGCTACGCGCGTTTGCCCCTGCGACTCATCCCCGCCTGAAAGAGAACACCGATGAAAATCACCGTCGACTACGCCCGCTGCGAAGGACACGGACTGTGCGCCGAACAAGCACCTGAGGTGTTCGGTCTCGACGACGACGCCGAACTGATCTACCACTTCGACGGCGAGAACGTTCCCGATGACAAGGTCACCGCGGCGCGCGCCGCCATCGTTTCCTGCCCGGTCGCCGCCCTGCGGGAAGCATCGTGAGCGAGCGTTGCGCCGTCATCGTCGGCGAATCCGTCGCAGGTGTCACCGCCGCACGCGAACTGCGGGCTCTCGGGCACCGAGGCACGATCACCCTCGTCGGCGCCGACCCATACGGGTCCTATTACCGGCCACCACTATCCAAGGCGGTGCTCGAGGATTCCGCAGCCGACGACACCCTGGGCTACCGACTCGACGACCTCGACCTCACCGGTGTGCGCTCGGGTGCGGTCAGCGCCGACGTCGACCGGCGCACCATCGTCACCGGTGACGGCGACACACTGTCCTACGACGCGTTGATCATCGCGACCGGCGCCGAAGCCCGCCGCATCGCGAAACCCGGGCAACAGGGCGAACTCGTGCTGCGGACGTTCGATGATGCGCGAATACTGCGATCACGCCTCGACACCGCCACGTCCGTGATCGTGGTCGGCGCGGGGTTTCTCGGAATGGAAGTCGTCAGTGCCTGTGTCGCCCGTGCGATCCCGGTTACCGTCATCGACGTCGAGCCGCCCCTGCGCACCATCCTCGGCTCCTATCTGAGCGGCGTGATCAGCGCCCGCGCCGAACGACACGGCGTCCGAGTAGTACGGACAACCGACTTCGTCACTCTGTCCGGCGACCCGGTCAGCGGAGTGGCTCTTCCCGACGGTGCCGTTCTGACCGCGGATCTCGTGGTGACCTGCGCCGGCGAAGTCCCGAACACCTCCTGGCTGGCAGGCACCGGTTTGGCCGATCGCAACGGCATCGGCATCGACAACGCATGCAGGACCACAGTCGCCGATGTCTACGCCGCCGGTGATGTCACCTACCGACGCGCCGACAACAGGCGTGCCCCGTTCTGGTCCAACGCCGTCGCCCAAGGCAAGGTCGCCGCCGCGTCGGCACTGGGACTGCAGCCGACCGGAGCACCCGACGACAACTACTTCTGGACCGAAATCCTCACAACAGCAATCAAAGTCGTCGGGCCCTTGCCCCTCAGCGGCGCACCCACCCGTGTAGACGGCGATGTCGCCGACGGATCGGCGCTACTTACCTGGCACCATGACACAGGGCAGGCAACCGTCGTCGCCTACGGAGTACGCAAACCCATCGCGCGGCTGCGCGCACTGGCTGCTTCACCGTTCAAGTAGCAGGAATCGGCTCTTCCCGCCGGCGCTCCTCGTCGCCGCCGCACACTCGCAGATCGCGAAGCACGTATCGTGGGCGCATGGCGGGATGTTCCGGTGCCCCGTTGGCCCGCAAGCTCGGCATCCGGCCCGGCAGCCGCGTGCTGCTCGCTCACGCCCCGAGCGGATTCGCGCTCGAACCGCTCCCCGAGCAGGTCTGCCTGCAGCGGCGCGCCGGGCGCGGGCAGTATGACGTGATCGTCGGCTTCTGTCCCGACTACCGATCCCTGGAGCGAGGATTCGGCACGTGGCGCGCCCGCCTCGCCCAGGCGGGCGGTATCTGGGTCGCCTGGCCCAAGAAGTCCAGCGGGGTAGCTACCGATCTCAGCGATACCGTCGTGCGCGAATTCGGCTTGGCCGCAGGACTTGTCGACAACAAGACGTGTGCCATCGATGACACGTGGTCGGGTCTGCGCTTCGTCGTCCGGCTGGCCGATCGGCACTGAAACAGACAGAGCCGCAACGGGTTCCGGCAGTGATCGCGCGGAAACAATGGCTGGAGGCAACCTGCGAAAGGCTGGTTGATCAATGTGTGACTCCGTCGCCCTGCCCGCGACCTCGCACTTCTCGCCGCCATGCCGTATCGGTCGGCGAGTTCAGTGTGGTTGCGCCGTCGCGGTAGGCGTGGACGAGTTGGTCGATGGTGTGGCGAGGGAGTCGTCGTTGGATGTTCCGGGGCGGCTCGGGTAGCGCCGGGCTGGCTGATTTCCGCCGCCGCCGCTCGTCGCAAACCAGTGTCTCTCTGACGAGTGTCACCGTTACTACCTGGTTAAATGTTGCTCACGCACCGTTTCGCACCCCTGTGAGATCGGTAGTCTCGGGTTCGGATGCCACCCGACCTAGGCACCCCCAGCCGCCCGATCGACGACTCGCAGACATCTGCGTTGTGAGAGGCGGTTCGACTTCAGCTTTACGGCGGAGGGCACCGACACGATTCGGCCCTGCCCGCAAGGAAAGACCCGCACGATGACTGGTTATGCCCCCGCCGTCCGTCGAATCCCGTCGCGCGACCAGCTACCCGACGAGTTCTTCGCGCAGTTCCTCGACCGGACTCGCACCTACAGTTGCGCGTACTGGACTCGCCCGGACGACACCCTGGAACAGGCCCAGTCCGCCAAGATCGACCTTGCACTGGCCAAATGTGATCTGCGATCGGGGATGACCTTGCTCGACGTCGGCTGCGGCTGGGGTTCGACGATGCTGCGTGCGATGGACACTTACGGTGTCAACGCGATCGGGCTGACGCCGCACCGCAACCAGCACCGATACGTACGAGACCGCCTCGTCGACCGGCTCGTCCGCGGCTGCCCCTACGGCGGTGTGCGACGGCAAGGCTGGCACCAATTCGACCGTCCGGTAGACCGCATCGTCTGCATCGGCGTGCTCGAACACATGCCCTCACAGCGATACCCGGACTTCTTCGACTTCGCCTACCGGGTAATGCCCGACGACGGAGTGCTGCTGGTGCAAACCGTCGTCGCCCATGATCCGCACGCGGCGCAAGCGCACCGGGGACCCGGCTCGGCGACCGAAGCCGAATTCGCGTTCCTGCGCGGCACCGTATTCCCGGCTAGTCAGCTCCCGCGATCGACCGGCCACCACCCCAGGGGAATCACCGAGTACGCGCAGGACGCCGGATTCACTCTCACCCGCATTCAGGAACTGGGGTCTCACTACACCACCACCCTGGACAGGTGGGCCATCTCTCTGCACGAGCACCGGGACCGGGCGATCGAACTCGCTGGGCAACACACCTACGACGCCTACAGCAACTATCTGACCGAGTCCGCCGACAACTTCCGCCGCGGACACCTCGACGTCATGCAGTTCACCTGCACCAAATCCGGCGCGAGACAACCTTCACCACATTGAGCCTGCCGGCAACACTCACAAGGTGGTGATGAATCCACCGTCGATCGTCATGTCGGTGCCGGTGATGTTGGCTGCCCGGTCCGAGGCCAGGAACAGTGCGAGGTCTGCGACCTCGTCGGGGGTCGTGAATCGTCCGGTCGGTGTGCCGGCTACTGCTCGGTCGGCGACTTCCCGGGCGCTGCTGCCGCTGGCCTCGGCGACCGTCTCGGCGACTCCTCCGTTGCCGAGCCACAGGTCGGTGAGTACCGGGCCAGGACTGATCGAATTCGCCCGGATCCCGTGCGGGCCGAATTCTTTCGACAGCGCCTTGGTGAGGTTGGTCAGAGCTGCCTTGACCGCGCAGTAGTCGACCACCCCGGGGTCGGGGTAGAAGGCGTTGACGGACCCGATCGTGACGATCGCGCCGCCACCCCGGCGGAGCATTTCGGGGATCGCCGCGCGCGTGGTGCGGACGGCCGCCATCATTCCCAGGGTCCAGGAGGATTGCCAGTCTTCGTCTGTGACGGTGGTGAATCCACCGGGTCTCGCGGTGACCGCACCGGCGTTGTTGATCAGGATGTCGGTTCCTCCCAGCCGGGAGGCGGCCGCGACCAGCTCCGCAGGGGCGTCGGCGCCTGCGAGGTTTCCGGGCACGAACGTCACGCTGCCCTCGGACTGGAGCTCGGCGATGCGATCGCTCATGGTGCGTGCTCCCGCAACCACGTGCGCACCGGCGTCGCTGAGGTGCTCGGTGATCGCGAGCCCGATGCCTCGGCTGGCGCCGGTGACAACCGCGATCTTTCCGTCGAGATGCAGATCCATGATCACTCTCCCTCGGTGGAGTGAGAACCGAATCCGATACGGCCGCCGACCACGGGTCGGCGCGGTCAGCCTATCCACCTGCCCGCACGGTCAGGGAGCATCCGGCTCCGCGGGGTGTCGCGTCCGGTGGACGGTGGGGCATGGCGGAATCCCCACGGCTGGTGTCCGGTAATTCACCTGAGCCTGCGTGGTCAGGCCGGAACCTGGTCGGCGGCGAGGAAATCGTCGACGAAGCCCAGCGCCCGGTCTTCGAAACCCGCATAGTGGGCGTCGCGAACCGCACCGGTGAGTGCCTCGTCGAGCAGCAGATTCCCCGCGGCATCCAGGCGCTGTCGTTTTTCCTCCGCGCCCGGCAACAGCCCTACCGACGACTGGGTGAGGCCGCAGTAGTAGGCGATTCCGTCGTCGAGCTGCGCGCTCAGCGCATCCTGCATGGGTTGAACGAGCGCGTCGTCGTCTGCCACGCCCGCCAGGCCCAGCCACAGCATCCGCTTGCCCGCGAGTCGTGGTTTGCTTCGGCCGTAGGCGAATCCGTAGTTCCACACGCGATCGATCCAGCCCTTCAGAATCGCCGGGACCTGCATCCAGTACACCGGGAACACCGCGACGATCACATCGGCGGCGAGGATGCGTCGCATATGGTCCGCGACTTCGGGGGAATAGATCTTCTCCCGGTTGCCCCATTCCGGGAGGTCGGCGGCGGTCATCCGGGGATCGAAGTTTTCGGCGTGCAGGTCCAGCAGGTCGATTCGGTATCCGGCGGCGGTGAGCCGGCGGGTCGCCAGGTCGGCGATATGGGCGGTCAGCGACTCGGGCCGGGGGTGAGCGACGACGACCAGCGCGGTGCGGGTCGTCGAGGTATCCACGGTCGGGTTGTGCTGCACGGGGCCTCCTGGATGCGGGGTGTCCGAACGCTCGGTTGTGCGTTCCGGGATCAATTCCACACCCAGGACGATGGACGATCTATGGGTAAAGATCTACATTCGATAGGAGTTCGTCTACGCTCGATCGTATGGATCCACTGAGCAAACTGCTGGGCGGTATTCGTGCCGAGGGAGCTGTGCTCACCACCGCGGTCCTGGAAGCGCCGTGGCGCATCCGATTCGCCGACCAGGCGCCGCTGACCATGGTCACCGTGCTGCGGGGTGGGGGCACACTGCTGCTACCGGATGGTCTCGAACGTCGAATCACGCTGGGGGACACCGCGATCGTGCGCGGCCCGGAAACGTTCGTCCTCGTCGACAATGGCGATACCGCAGCCCTGCCGCACGAGGAATACGAGGTCGCCTGCTTCGCGCCGGACGCGAAATGCGATCCGGAACTGGACGGTGTTCGCTGGGACGACGACCCCGCCGGCGAGACCGCTCTGATCGTCGGCGCCTACCGGGCGTCCGGGCGGCGCCATGAACGGCTGCTGCGAGCGGTACCCCCGGTCCTGGTCGTGAACGATGACGTGGAGGTGTGCGCGTGGATGGAGTCGATGGCCGCGGACGCGGCCCGACGACCGGCCGGAGCGCAAGCGATGATGGACCGGCTACTCGACTGGGCGCTGGTATGCACACTGCGCGACTGGTTCGACGGGCTGGAGGCGGACGCGCCCGGTTGGTATCGCGGACCGGCCGATCCGGTCGTGGGCCCGGCGTTGGAGGCCATGCACGGAAGGCCTGCCGCCGGTTGGACGGTCGCGTCCCTGGCTGCCGAGGCCGGGGTCTCGCGGGCGCTGTTCGCGCGACGGTTCTCCGAGGTAATGGGCCAGTCGCCGCTGGCGTATCTCACCGAATGCCGGATGGATGAGGCGGAGGAACTACTGGCCGACCGGAGTCTCACCGTGGCGCAGGTGGCGAAGGCCGTCGGCTATGCGGACGCGTTCGGCTTCAGTGCGGCGTTCAAGCGCCGTCGCGGCATCCGCCCCAGCGATTTCCGCGCCACCGCCGATATCGGAGCATGAACCGGTCCGGGCGGACTGTATTGCTCACAGCTCGGGACTCCGCCTGTAACCGCCTAGGGCTCAACGAAGTTCGGCGTGGTGAGCGACGATCACGGCGCGTCCGGCGCCGATGGCCCGCAGCGCAACCGGGTCACCGCCACCCCGATTCGTCGCGCAGATCCGATGGCCTTCTTCTACGGTGAGCAGTGAGGGGCCCGGCGGATCCGAGCCGCCGGGCCCCTCGTCTGTGGCGCATATACGGTTCGTGCCGAAATCATCCCGCGCACACGCCTCAGTCATTCGCCGGTGGATCACCCTGAATTGTTTTCGTCCGGAGTGGTCGAACAGCATTCCATGATCGGTCACGACCAGGACCGTGGCTCGGGTGGACGCTCCCGATATGTGTGGCCGACGATGTTGGCATGTTGCTCACGCGCGAAGCCGATGTGTTCGAGAGTTTCCGGGCCCGGCTGGAAGCGATCGCCTATCGCCTGCTGGGCTCGGCCAGTGATGCCGAGGACGCGGTACAGGAGACCTACCTGCGCTGGCAGGCCGCCGACCGTGAGTACGTCCGGACGCCCGAGGCGTGGCTGACCAAAGTGCTCACCAACCTCTGTCTCAACCAGCTCACCACGGCCCGCGCCCGCCGGGAAACGTATGTGGGACAGTGGCTTCCGGAGCCGGTGCTGGCCGGCGACTCGATGTTGGGGCCGGCCGACACCGTGGAACAGCGGGAATCGGTCTCGATCGCCATGCTCACACTCATGGAGCGGCTCACCGCCAAGGAGCGCGTGGTGTACGTGCTGCGCGAGGCATTCGGCTACCCGCACCACGAGATCGCCGAGCTGCTCGACATCACCGAAGTCAACTGCCAGCAGGTCTACCGCCGCGCCAAACAGCATCTGTCGGTGGAACGGGCGCGCATCGAGGTCGATGAGGCCGCCGCTCGACGGATCGTGGAGGAATTCCTGGCCGCGGCGGTCAGTGGGCAGACCGAGAAGCTGGTGGCACTGCTCACCGATGATGCCTCGATTGTCGGCGACGGCGGCGGATTCCTCGCGACGCTGAGCCGGCCGCTTCTCGGCCCGCAGCGCATCGCACGCTTCGTGTGTCTGGCGATCAAGCCCTCCAACGGCACGTGGAACAAGCTCGGCGGCAAGCCGGAGATGTTCGCGGCGATCGCCAACGGCATGCCCGCGCTGGTGCTGGTCTCCGAAGATCGGGTGGTCGGCATCGTGGTCCTGCAGGTCACCGTCGACGGCATCGCCGCCGTGCACGCCCACGTCAATCCCGACAAGCTGGCATATGCCAACCGGCAGTGGGCCACCCGCGCACCGGGAGCAGCCCTGCCCGAACTGTGGTGACGCACATCACATCCCGTGACTGTCAGACTTCGTGTTCCTGTCCGGTTCAGGTTTCGAACCCCACCGAGACAGGAGCACAACCATGAAGCACCGCATCGTCGTCCTCGGAGCCGGGTACGCCGGAGCCATCACCGCCGGCCGCCTGGCCAAGCGACTGCACCGCGACGACATCGAGATCACCCTGGTCAATGCCGATCCCGATTTCGTCGAACGGATCCGCCTGCATCAGCTCGCCGCCGGACAGGATCTGCCGGCCCGTCCGCTGCGGACGATCTTCGCGGGCACCGGCGTTCAGGTGCGGGTCGCGTGGGTGGATTCGGTCGACGCGGACCGCAAGACCGTCGAACTGCTCGGCGAGAACGGCGCCGAGACGCTGGCCTATGACACCCTGGTCTACGCCTTGGGCAGCACCATCGCCGACATGGGCGTGCCCGGGGTCGCCGAGCACACCCACAATGTGGCCGGCAAACAGGCCGCGCTGCGGTTGCGGGAACGCCTGAACGAGTTGGTGACGGGTGAGACCGTGCTGATCGTGGGCGGCGGCCTGACCAGCATCGAGGTTGCGACCGAGATCGCCGAGGCGCGACCGGATCTGAAGGTCGCCATGGCAGCGCGCGGCGGCGTCGGCGACTGGCTCGACGAGAAGGCACAAACCCACCTGCGCGCCGGTTTCGAGCGTTTCGGAATTACCGTGCACGAACACGCCGACGTCACTCGCGTCACCGAAGGCGGCGTCGTCACCCGAACGGGTGCGGAGATTGCGGCTCGAGCGATTGTCTGGACAGCAGGTTTCGCCGTGCACCCGATCGCGGCCGCCAGCACGCTCACCGTCTCCGAGGCCGGGCGCATCGTCGTCGACGACACCCTGCGCTCGGTCTCACATCCCGACGTCTACGCCGTCGGCGATGCCGCGCACGCCGCCGGAGTAGGCGGCAAGACGCTGCGCATGGGCTGCGCCACCGCTTCACCGATGGCTTGGCTGGGCGGCGACGTCATCGCCGCCCGGCTGACCGGACGAAAGGTCCCGAACGTCCCGATCGGCTACAACAGCCAGTGCATCAGCCTCGGCCGCCGCGACGCCATCGTGCAGAAGGTCACCAAGCAGGATCAGCCGACCTCCAAGGTCGACGTCGGCCGCAAAGCAGCACGCATCAAGGAGCTGATCTGCAAGGGCGCCATGTGGAGCGTCAACCATCCCACCTTGATGATGCCGAGCCGGCGTCGCCACCTGATCACCAACCCCACCGAGACCGGGCGTGGCAGGCCGGCCAGCGACCGGACCGCCGCTGCCGAACAACGGTCGACTGCGATCATCTGATTCGGCAACGCCGCCGGCAGGGCAACTCGATCAGCGACCGGCCCTCGCGCCGTTGTGCGATCGCGCCGGCTGCTCGTTTGAACCGGCACGATCTAGGTCCCCGCATACGCCCGGGCGGATGCGGGGACTTACCGAGGCAGTACCCGGCTGACGGCAGGCGAACCGCTGTCCGGGCGGTGAGGTACATAGCCGAAAGCTCCGGCGGTCGGGTCACCTCGATCTCGGTGTCGAAGCGGGCCAACGCCGCAGCATGATGATCAGCGCGCCACCGCGCTGTCCGGATGCTCGGCGAGGTAGCTCCTGTTGACATCGTCGATCAGGCCGTCGAGCTTGTCCAGGGCGAGAGCGAGGCTGTTGATCGCGGACGACAGCCGGTTTCGCTCACGTTCCATCGTCGTCATGGCGCGCTGCGCCTTTCTCGTGCTGGGGTCGGCCATACACGGCACTGCAGAAGGACTGACCTTCGAGCAATTCGTCGAGTACCACCGCGACCACCATGCCCCGTTGTTCACCTCTATCCCCGAGGCTCGCCAGTACGTGAGGAAGTACACCGTTTCCCACCCGGTGGCGGCTCCCGGTTATCCCGGTCCGGCCTATGACGGTCTCACCGAGATCTGGTTCGAGGGCTGGGCAGACCACGACGCCTTCTTCGCGTCGGAGAACTACAAGACGCTGGTGAATCCGGACGAGGCGAGGTTCATCGATCCGAATTCCGTCACGACAATGGTCACGACCGAGACGGTCGTGCTCTGACAGCCCGCGCTACCGGCTTCACGATTCGACGGTCGACCCGGCCGCGCACAGACCCGCATCCACCGGTGGGTTTATGCTCAGAGGCAATGGTTCTCGAGCCCTGCCCGGACCGGACGGCCCCCCGTGGACGTGGTCAGCCGCTGGTTCCGACGGACCGCTCGGTCACTCGCTGCGCCCCGAAACGCGCTTGCCGAATGAACGATTGTTACAGGATCCGCAGCCCTTCGGCCGGAAGGGTAACGGGGGCGGCCTCAGAGTTCGGGGTGCGCGGCGACCCAGGTCGCGATCTGTAAGCGCGAGGTGAAACCGAGCTTGGTGAGAATGTGTTCCACATGTCCCTCCGCGGTGCGCTGCGAAATGACCAGCTGCGCGGCGATTGCCTTGTTGGACAGGCCTCGGGCCACGAGTTCGGCGACCTGGATCTCACGTTTGGTCAGTGCTCCGCCGCCACGTCGAGGCACGCGGACCTCGGACTGTTCGCGCAGGGCGAAGGGCACGGCCGAATCGAACGTCATCGCAGCACCTTCCGCCAGCGCGGTCTCGAATGCCCGCTCGCCGAGCGCCTCTCGGCTGTCACGGACGCAATCCGTGCGGTGCCTGAGCAGATCGGGAAAGACGAAAGCTGCGCTGCCGGCCACACTGACCAGCGAATCGGCGGCGCCCATCAACACGGCGGCGCGCCGGTGATCGCGTTGCTCGGACACGACCCACGCCAAGGTTTCCGTGCACGCCCCGGCGACGAGGGGATCCGGAACCAGCCGGGCGCAGCGAATGCCGTCCTCGAGCAAGCGCGTGGCGCGATCGGGCTCGCCGACCCGCCACGCGACGTATCCCTCACCCCACAGGGCCCAGGACCGCAGCATCGTCTCGCCGGCCGCTTCGGTGATGGTCACTACCTGTTCGAAGCATTCGGTCGCGAAACTTGTGGCACCGAGCAGCGCGCACGACCAGCCGAGGGAGATCAGGGCGTCCAGCCGCAGGCTCAGCTCACCGAGTTGCTCGTAGCGGTCGATGGCCTCGGTCATGAGGTGGTGGGCGCGGTCCGGATCACCGTCGCTGGACATGAGCACGATGGCGCCTCGAGCGTGCGCGAGAATCGCGTCGACGACGGGGCTGTCGGTCTGCTCGGCAAGGTGCTCGAGCTGCGTCAATTTGTCCGTGGCGTCGGCGAAGTCGCGTTGTATGCCGGCGAGCGACCCGGCGGCATAGAGCGCCTTGGCCCGATCGACGGCCGGCGCTGCTCCGGCATAGGGGAGTGCGCGAGCGGTCCAGCGGCGCCCCTCACTGAGCCGGCCCCGCATCATCCAGAACAGATTGAGGGCGGTGACCATCCGGATGGCGACGTCGGTCGATTCCGATATGGCGAATTCCAGTGCGGTGCGGAAATTCGGCAGTTCTCGCTCCAGTCGCGCAACCCACCGCAGCTGTTGCGGACCGATCCATTCGCGTTCCGCCTGCAGCGCCAGCGCCAGACACCAATCCCGGTGTCGCCGAGCGGAATCGAGGTATTCGCCGCTCTCTTCGGCCTTGTGCCGGCCGTACTCCTGAACGGTCTCGAGCATCCGGAAACGGACCGTGTGATCGACGTCCTCCCGGATCAGAATCGATTTGTCCACCAGTACGGACAGCGCATCGAGCAATTGCGGCCGAGTCAGGCCGTCGCCACACACCCGCTCGACGGCGTCGAGCTCGAAACCGCCTGCGAACACCGATAATCGGGCCCACAGCCGTTGCTCGTCCGGGGTGCACAGGTCAAAGCTCCAGCCGATACACCAGGCGAGCGTCTGCTGCCGCATCGGTGCACCGCGCCGGCCGCGAGTGAGCAAACCGTAGCGGTCGTCGAGCCCGGACAAAATCTGCTGAGGCGACATCGCGCGCAGCCGCGCGGCAGCGAGTTCGATCGCCAGCGGCAGCCCGTCCAGCCGAGCGCAGATCCGGGTCACGTCGGCCCTGTTGTCCGCGGTGACTTCGAAACCGGGTACCACCGCGGCGCCTCGTTCGGCGAACAACGCCACGGCGTCGTCGTGGGCGACGCGCGATGCCGGCTCGGCCACCGGATCCGGAATCGTCAGCGGAGGGACGGCGAACACCGATTCTCCGCCGACGTCGAGGGGCTCCCGGCTGGTCGCCAGAATCCGTACCTGCGGACATGTTCGCAACAGTGACTCGGTCAGTGCCGTGGCCGCATCGATCACCTGCTCGCAGTTGTCCAGCACCACCAGTAGTTCACGCGTGGACAGATAGGCGAGCAGGACGTCGAGTATCGGTCCGGCGCCCCGGCTGCGGAGCCCGAGTGCGTTGGCCACGACGTCGACCAGGAGGGCCGGATCTCGGATATCGCCCAACTCGACCAGCCACACGCCGTCGGCGAAGTCGTCCGTCATCTTGTGCGCCACCCGCAGCGCGAGCCGCGACTTTCCGACACCCCCGATGCCGGTCAACGTCACCAGACGCGACACCGCGAGCAGGTTCTTGACCTCTGCCACCTGAATGCGCCGGCCCACGAAACTGGTCAGCTCGGGCGGTAGGTTCCCGGAACCACCTGCCACTGGATCGGCCGGTGTCACCTCTCGCGAAACAGGGGCTCCGCACTCGTCCGGCAGCGGTATCCGGTCCACGAGCAAACCGTGCTCGCGTTGAACTTGCCGGAGTTGATCTCCGAACATCGCGGCGGTGGGACGCCGGGCCGGATCGTGCGACATCGCGGCTTCGATCACCCGGGCTACATCGTCGGGAATGCCGTTGTCGCGCAGATCCGGAATCGGTTGTTCGGTGATCCGGAGGAACTGGGCGACCACCTGTTCACCGGCGCGGCGCTCATAGGCGGCGTGACCCGTCAGCGCGCAGAAGAGTGTGGAGCCCAACCCGTAGACGTCCGAGGCTTCGCTCGGCGCGTCGCCACGAAGTACCTCGGGCGCGGTGAAGGCGGGGGAACCGATGACGGTGCCGGTGGCGGTCTCGAATCCACCGGTGATGTGGGCGATGCCGAAATCCGTCAATGCCGGTTCACCGTAGTCGGTCAGCAAGATGTTCGCCGGCTTGATGTCGCGGTGCAGCACGCCAGCGCGGTGCGCGGTTTCGAGCGCTCCCGCGATCATCACTCCGAGATGGAGAACCTCCGGCAGGAGCAGCGGACCGTCGCGGAGAATGCGCGAATGCAGTGAACCGTGCGAGTGATACGGCATCACCAGATACGGGTGACCGTTGCCGGTGGCGCCGACCTCCAACATCTCGACGATGTTCGGATGTCCGGTCAATCGCCCCATCGCCCGCTGCTCGCGCAGGAATCGCTCGCGATCTTCGTCGAATTCCTCAGTGAGCACCTTGACCGCTACCGTGCGTTCCACGCCGATTTGGCGACATCGATAAACCTCTCCGAATCCACCCCGGCCGATCTCCTCCGCGTCCTCGAAGCCCGCAGTACTCAGCTCCGTGATGACATCGATGCCGACATCACGCTGGGTCTTGCACGGATCATTCTCGACCATCGGCTACTCGTGATCTACCAGCGGGTACCAGCCAGAGTATCCCCGTCCGCGCGCTCGGGCCCGTACTGTCAGGGCAGCGATTGTCCATCATTGGACCTGCCGCAACTCCACTTCGAGCCCGCTCGGTTGCATGAAATGCAGTAGTCGTGCGAGCCTTTTCATCCGTGGGGATCGGACAGCGGCTTCGCTGGCAGACACCGAAAGTCGAGCCGCAATCGAACACGTCTGCGCCGGCGACGGATGCACCCGTGGCATGGCACGACGTGATCAGTGCCCTCGACCGTCTCGCGCCTGAAATTGCGGCAACCTGCCGGGCGCGGCAGGTCCCGTCCCGCGAGCGGTCACTGCTGACAGGACGGGGATGGCTTCTCGACTTCTATCCCAGTGCGCGCCTGCAGTTGCGGATCGATTGGACCGGCGGCTGGGCGTTCATGCACCGCCCGGTCCCTCGGCCCGGCGCATACCGGGCTCTTCCCGGGCACGGAGCGAAGAGGATCTCGAGAAACGATGCTCGTCTGCATTGGGAGACCCGGGTAGCCGGAGATCCCAGCGCCCGCTCGGCGTTCACGGAACCTGCCCTGCGTGAAAGTTTCCGGAATCAGCTCGCACGTCTGTCGTCGGCCGGAACGCGCTGAGTAACCCGCCGGCGAGACCTCCCACTGAGGATGGACGCTGTGGCCCGAGTCGTGCACCCGTCGCAAAGATCGTGACGGGCGCGGGCTCGGATTCGCCGGGAGGTCCGGGGGTAGGCAGGGGGCATGGGTGTCATCGACGAGGACATGCGCTCGATCGTGGACAGCGCCAAACTGGGGTTCGTCGCCACGGTGTGCGCCGACGGATCACCGAACCTGTCCCCGAAGGGAACCGTGCGGGTCTACGACGACGACCATTTGGTGTTCCTGAATCAGGCCTCGCCGGGCACGGTCGCCAACTTGCGGCGTGATCCCCGACTGGAGATCAACGTTGTCGACTTCCTCAAACGACGCGGGTACCGGTTCAAGGGAACCGCCGAATTCCACGGCCCCGGCAGCCGGGTGTTCGAGTGGATTCACGACTGGTTGCTCGCCACGCAGGGACCGGGATATCCCGCGATCGAAGCGGTATTGGTGACCGTCGACCGCGCCATGCCGGTGGACTCGCCGGCCTACCAGTTCGGGCATGCCACGGAGTCCGAGCTGCGGGCGGCCTGGGCCAAGACGTACGGGGTCGGGTAAGTCCCAGGCCGTGAGCGGTGTGTCGGCGCCTCATCGGCCGAAAGGAGGCAGGCACGATGGCCGGGATTCCGGACATGATGTACGCGGCCTACGTGGAGGCGCTCGGCCCGGCCGATGCGATCCACTACGGACGGTTGCCCGTCCCGCAGATCGGACCCACCGATGTGCTGGTCGCCGTCCACGCGGTCACGGTCGACCCGGTGGACACGTTCGTGCGGTCGGGGACCTATGCGACGCCGACTCCTTTCCCGTTCATCATCGGCCGCGACCTGGTCGGAAACGTCGCGGCGGTCGGCGACGGTGCAGTCGGCTATGCGGTCGGGGACGCGGTGTGGTGCAACAGTCTGGGCCACGGTGGCCGGCAGGGCTCGTTCGCGCAGTACGCGGTTGTCCCGGTCGACCGGCTGTACCACCTGCCCGACGGGGTGGATCCGGTCCAGGCGGTCGGTGTCGCACATCCGGCTGCCACGGCATGGCTGGGATTGTTCCGGCACGCTCGGCTCGGGCTGGGAGACGCCGTCTATATCGGCGGCGGCGCCGGAAACGTCGGCGATGCCGCGGTCCGCCTGGCGCGCGCGGCCGGCGCGCGGGTCATCGCGTCCGCCTCCGGGGACGGGCTCGAGCGTGTCCGGGATGCGGGGGCCGCTGTGGTGGTCGACTACCGGGACACCGGCATGGTCGAGCAGATCCGGGCGGCGGCGCCCCAGGGGCTGGACGTGTATTGGGACACCTCGGGCCACCACGACATCGACGGAGCGGTCGGATTGCTGGCCCGCGGAGGCCGGCTCCTGCTGACCGCGGCCGGACCACAGGCGCGGGTGCCGCTCCCCGTCGACCGCGCCTACACCCACGACGTCACCGTGGCCGGGTTCGCGATCAGCAACGCCACCGTCACCGACCTGGCCGCCGCCGCGACCGTGATCGACCAGAAGCTCGCCGACCGAACCCTGACCGCACGGATCGCCGACACGATGCCCCTGGCGCGAGCAGCCGAAGCACACCACCGTCTCGAAAAGGGCGGCGTCCGCGGGCGACTCATCCTGATGCCATGACGATGAAACGGTTACGCGGCTGGGCCGTCGGTAGGCAAATTGCCCGCCGACGGCCCAGCCACACCCGCTGTCAGAGGTAGGTGTAGGAGATCCCGGTGCTCGTTCCTCCCGGTGTGGTGACGGTGACCAGTATTGTTCCGGCTGCTCCGGCAGGGGCGATCGCGGTGATCTGGGTGGCGGAGTCGACACTGAACGAGGTTGCCGGTGTGCCACCGAAACTCACTGCGGTCGCACCCGTCAGATCCGTCCCGGTGAGGGTGACCGTGGTCCCGCCGGCCGCCGTACCCGAGGTCGGATTGACCGTGCTCACGGTAGGCACGGCCGCGTAGGTGAAGGAGACGCCGTCGACGGTTCCTCCTGCGGTGGTGACGGTGACCAGTACCGTCCCGGCCGACCCGGCAGGAGCGGTCGCGGTGATCTGGGTGTCGGAGTCGACGGTGAACGAGATTGCCGGCGTGGCACCGAAATTCACCGCGGTCGCGCCGGTCAGGTTCGTGCCGGTGAGCACGACCGTGGTCCCGCCTGCCACCGGACCCGCGCCGGGCACGATCGTGGTGAGGGTGGGCACCGCGACGTAGGTGTAGGAGACCCCGTTACTTGTGCCGCCCGCGGTGGTGACGGTGACCGGTACTGTCCCGGCGGACCCGGCGGGGACGATGGCCGTGATCTGGGTGTCGGAGTCGACACTGAACGAGGCCGCCGGTGTGGCACCGAAATCGACCGCGCTGGCCCCGGTCAGGTTCGTGCCGGTGAGCACGACGGTGGTGCCGCCGGTGACCGGGCCGGTGTCGGGTGCCACGGTGGTCAGCGTGGGGTTCGCCGCGTAGGTGTAGGCGACACCATTGCTGGTTCCTCCCACAGTGGTGACGGTAACCAGTATCGTCCCGGCCGACCCGGCGGGGGCGATGGCGGTGATCTGTGTGGCGGAGTCGATGGTGAACGAAACCGCCGGTGTGACACCGAAATTCACCGCAGTTGCTCCCGTCAGGGCTGTGCCGGTCAGTACGACCGTGGTCCCGCCTGCTACCGGGCCGGCATTGGGGACCACCGTAGTGAGGGTGGGCACCGCGACGTAGGTGTAGGAGACCGCGTTACTGGTTCCTCCTGCGGTGGTGGCGGTGACCGACACGGTCCCGGCCGCACCGGCGGGGGCGACGGCGGTGATCTGCGTGGCAGAGTCGACCGTGAACGAGGCCGCCGGTGTGGCACCGAAATTCACAGCGGTTGCACCGGTCAGGTTCGTCCCGGTCAGTACAACAGTCGTTCCGCCTGCCACCGAACCAGCATTAGGCGCGAGGGAGGTTAGTGTCGGCACGGCGACGTAGGTGTAAGACACCCCGTTGCTCGTTCCGCCGACGGTCGTGGCTGTGACCGACACCGTTGCTGCCGACCCGGCGGGGGCGACGGCGGTGATCTGGGTGGCGGAGTCGACGGTGAACGAGGCTGCAGGCGTGGCACCGAAACTGACCGCGGTCGTACCCGTCAGGTTCGTGCCGGTCAGCACGACCGTCGTTCCGCCGGTTACCGGACCCGCGTTCGGGGCGATTGCCGTAAGGGTCGGCACCGCGACATAGGTGTAGGCGACACCGTTGCTCGTCCCACCCACGGTGGTGACCGTGACCAGTACCGTCCCGGCCGACCCGGCGGGGGCGACGGCGGTGATCTGGGTGGCGGAGTCGACGGTGAACGAGGCTGCAGGTGTCGCACCGAAATTCACCGCGGTCGCGCCGGTCAGGTTCGTGCCGGTCAGCACGACCGTCGTTCCGCCGGTTACCGGACCCGCGTTCGGGGCGATTGCCGTAAGGGCCGGCACCGCGACATAGGTGTAGGCGACACCGTTGCTCGTCCCACCCACGGTGGTGACCGTGACCAGTACCGTCCCGGCCGACCCGGCGGGGGCGACGGCGGTGATCTGCGTGGCGGAGTCGACGGTGAACGAAACCGCCGGTGTGGCACCGAAATTCACTGCGGTGGCACCGGTCAGGTTCGTGCCGGTCAGTACAACCGTCGTCCCACCTGCCACCGGACCAGCATTCGGCGCGATAGCGGTGAGGGTCGGTACGGCCACGTAGGTATAGGCGACGCCGTTGCTGGTTCCCCCGGTTGTGGTGACGGTGACGAGCACCGTTCCTGCCGATCCGGCGGGGGCGACGGCGGTGATCTGGGTGGCGGAGTTGACGGTGAACGAGGTGGCCGGTGTGGCACCGAAATTCACTGCGGTGGCACCGGTCAGGTTCGTGCCGGTCAGTACAACCGTCGTCCCACCTGCCACCGGACCAGCATTCGGCGCGATAGCGGTGAGGGTCGGTACGGCCACGTAGGTATAGGCGACGCCGTTGCTGGTTCCCCCGGTTGTGGTGACCGTGACCGACACCGTCCCGGCCGATCCGGCGGGGGCGACGGCGGTGATCTGGGTGGCGGAGTTGACGGTGAACGAGGTGGCCGGTGTGGCACCGAAATTCACCGCGGTTGCACCTGTCAGGTTCGTTCCGGTGAGGACGACCGTGGTTCCGCCGGTCACCGGGCCGGCGTTCGGGGTGATGGTCGTCAGTGTCGGGACCGCAGCGTAGGTGTAGGCGACGCCGTTGCTGGTGCCACCGGCCGTGGTGACCGTGACCGACACCGTCCCGGCCGATCCGGCGGGGGCGACGGCGGTGATCTGTGTCGAAGAGTTGACGGTGAACGAGGTGGCCGGTGTCCCACCGAAACTCACCGCGGTCGCACCTGTCAGGTTCGTGCCGGTCAGCAGGACCGTGGTTCCGCCGGTCACCGGGCCGGCGTTCGGGGTGATGGTCGTCAGTGTCGGGACCGCAGCGTAGGTGTAGGCGACGCCGTTGCTGGTTCCGCCCACGGTGGTGACGGTGACCGACACCGTGCCGGCTGAATGGGCGGGTGTCACCGCTGTGATCTGTGTCGAAGAGTTGACGGTGAACGAGGTCGCCGGTGTCCCACCGAAACTCACCGCGGTCGCACCTGTCAGGTTCGTCCCGGTCAGGACAACGGTCGTCCCGCCGGCGACCGGGCCGGCGTTCGGGGTGATGGTGGTCAATGTGGGCACCGCGGCGTAGGTGTAGGCGACGCCGTTGCTGGTTCCGCCCACGGTGGTGACGGTGACCGACACCGTGCCGGCTGAATGGGCGGGTGTCACCGCTGTGATCTGTGTCGAAGAGTTGACGGTGAACGAGGTCGCCGGTGTCCCACCGAAACTCACCGCGGTGGCCCCGGTCAGGTTCGTGCCGGTGAGCACGACCGTGGTCCCGCCGGCTACCGGACCGGCGTTCGGGGCGATGGTGGTCAATGTGGGCACCGCGACGTAGGTGTAGGAGACGCCGTTGCTCGTTCCGCCGGGCGTGGTGACCTTCACCGTCACCGTTCCGGCCGAATGGGCGGGCGTGACCGCGGTGATCTGTGTCGAGGAATTCACGGTGAACGACGTTGCCGGTGTGCCACCGAAACTCACCGCGGTCGCACCGGTCAGGTTCGTCCCGGTGAGCACGACCGTCGTCCCACCGGTCGCCGACCCCGAAGCCGGACTGATGCTGCTCAAGGTAGGAACCCCGGCATAGGTGTAGGGCACCGGATTGCTGGTGCCATCCAGCGCGGCCTGCACGGTGACGTTCACCGTGCCGGTCCCGGGGGGAGCGATGGCTGTGATCTGGGTGTTGGAGTCGATGGTGAATGTGGTTGCCGTCGTGCCGAACCGGACAGTCAAAGGGCCGACACCACTGAATCCGGAGCCGGTGATGACGACGGAGTTGAGCCCTGCCGCAGGGCCGGAAGAGGGTGTCAGAGAAGTGATTACAGGCGCCATTGTCTTGCCTTCTACTGGTGATCAGTGAAAAAGGGTCTCCCGCAGCGGCACCGCCCAGCCGGTACAGCCGCTCGTCTCCAGTAACCCTCCAGCGCACGCACTTCGGCAATGGATCCTCAGGTCCGTTTTCGTCCGCTTTGCGGACAGCGCGGCCCTTCTCGCCAGCGGAGGTCGCATGGCGGTGTGGCGACGTACCGACCGCCGGCTGTAGTTCCGCGCTCGCGAGAGCACCCGCCGCGCGTGGTGCAGGCGCGACGGGTGCATTCGCAATCGAACCGATCCTGAACGAAGGTTTCGACTCGGTGTCCGACTCAGCCACTGTCACCGGACGTTATTTCGTCCCGAGCAGTGGATTCGACCGGCCTAGATATAGGTGAACTCGTTGGCGGGGGTCTTCTTCGTGTCGGAGATGGTCAACAGGTTCGTGATGGAGACGGCGACGGTCTCGATTCCGAGATGGCGCGGCGCGGTCGCCGTGATCGAGTTGGTGCCGACCTTGACGTCGGTGCCGCGCTCGGACCCGAAGTAGACCACACAGGCGGAGGCGAACGCGGCGGTCGACGGAACCTCGATCGTCACCGTCGTGCCTCCCGGACCCTTCTTGGGGGACAGCGACTTGATCTGGGGCACATCGATGTTCACGGTCGGTGCGCCGAGGAGAGTGAGGTAGGTGTTGTTGGCGTGCTGATAGGCGAGCTGGCCCATCCAATCCTTCTCGGTCTTGCCGAGCGCATCGATCGAGTGGTGCGTGTAGTCGGTGTTCATCGGGGCCTGCTGGGTCGGCTGCACGTACGGTGACACGCCGCTCTCGGCCAGCTTCTGCGCGAGGTCCTGGATCTGGGACTGGACGGTCCGGCCTTTGTCGTCCTTGCATTCGCTCGCGTACGGGCCGGGAGCGGGGAAGAAGGACTGGATGCTGGTCGGGCCCGGGCCCAGGTTCCACCACACGTTCGCGACCACGTCGTATTTGTTCCATATCGCCTGGCCATGGGGGAATTGGGTGTCGAACCATGTGGCGAAGTCCTGATTTCCGGCGGTCGGGGCGGCGAAGGTATAGGTGTCGAAGGCGACCTTGGGGTTGAACTTCGCGAACTGGGATTGCAGAAACAGCGCCGCTGTCGTGACGAGACAGCCGCCGAGGCTGTGGCCGGTGAGGTGCACGGTAGCCGGTTTGCTCGGACCGCAGAGAGTCTGCAGCGCGGACACCAGCGTCCCGGATCCGCCCGGCAGACCGAGAACACATTTCGCCGACATGATCTCGTCGAAGGCCGCCGAGGCGCCCTTCGCGATCACGGGTTTCGAACCGGCAGGCGGCGTGCCGCCCTGAGGGAACGGCACCTGCGTGAAAACCTCGAAATCCTCGGCCAGATCTATCAGTGAGGTGAACACCGTCCCACGGAAGCACACCGCCAGCTCCGAGGTGTCATTCACGTTCTGGACCACGAACGCCATGTTCGCGCGCAAAGAACTCATCCCCAGCCACACGACTTTCCACGAGTCGAGGCCTGGTGTCTTCGCCATCATCGATCGGATTCCGTCGAGCATTCGCTGCTGTTGCTTTACCGACGTCTCACCGTCCGGCAGCGGAACGGCGGCGATCGGCGAGAAGGCGCACAGAGTCATCATCGAATCGACGTTCTGGTTCACCGTCGCAGCACTACTCATTCGTGCCACTCTCCCTCGTCGTCTGTGGGAGCGCGTGAAGCAACTCCCTCGTGCGGGAAGCCGGCCGCCTCTGCTGTCGAGGCTACGAACGACAATCATTGCTTCGGGACCGGCATTTTCTACGGAGCTGAATCGCCCGGAACAACCAGACCACTTTCACCACGTCCGCAAGGAGCGCAGGACGTAGAACAGCGTAGCGTCGTGTCGGCCGGTGAGCTAGCGGCATTCGATATCGGTTGTGGTCTTGACGCGGCGACATCGTTGCGCGCACACTACTTCTCTTCAACCGGACTTTCTCTCCGGATATGGAAGGTCGTGGCAGCGTCGGAAGCATGCGGTGCCCCAGGCTCTCGAGCCGTAAGACACAGCGGCAGAGATGAATTCGGTGATTCGGCAGCGCAGGGGATCTCACGCCGACCACTCGTGGAAAGTAGTGGTGAACGGCCGAAGCGGCACCGGCACGCATAGTGTTCCGGGTGACACACTCGGCGGTGTGCTTCGACCGTTCGTCGCCGAAACGGCTGTGTCAGTTCGGCTTCGGCATATGGTCGGCGGGTCAGCGGCACCGCGCTACCGGCACTCCGACCAAACGGGTTTCCTCGGCGGTATCCACGTCGACCTCGACACCCTGTTGGAACAGCAGCACGATGTCGGAACCTCCGAACGTGAAGTAGCCGAATTCGTCTCCCTTGGCCATATGTTTTCCGGGGGTGCAGGTGAGGGTGACCGATGCGACGTTCTGCATGCCGACGCACACGACCGCGACCGTTCCGATGTCGCCGTCGGGGGATTCGGCGGTGTCGATGACGACCACGCCGCGGGTCTGGAAGAATTCGAAGCCGGTTTCGGCGTTGTCCTGGCCCTTCAAGCCGTGGTCGGACAGCTCGACCTGCATGAACGCTTGCCCGTGAGTCACGAACGACTCTTTGACGACACCGCTCACCGGTAGGTGGAAGCGGTGATAGGCGTTGGTCGGCAGCATGTAATGGGCAAAGGTTCCGCCGGCGAATTTCGCGGCGTATTCGCTACCGGTGAGCAACGTTTCGATATTTCCGTACTTGTGCGTGCCTTTGATCGTCGTCGCCGGAATGTTCGAGGCGTCGTCGATGCCGTAACGGTGCTGGAACATGCAATCGGCGGGCGAGGATATCGACCTGTTGTCGCCCGGTTCGGCGACCGGTCGTAGACCTCCGTTCAATTCGCGGGCGAAGAACTGGTTGAAAGTCATCCAGCCGCTGGGGGCGTTCGGCTTGCCGTCGATCATGGAATCGCCCACGTGATATTCCGGAGCATTGTCGACGAACGATTTCAGCACGTCCGGCCCGAAGGATTCGGGAGTGTCGAGAAAACTGCCCCAGTCGCGGGCGAAGTCGGTGACCCATTCCCGGAATGTGTCCGAGCCGTACGCCACGGACGTGTCGCGGTCGTCCGTCTTCTGGTCGATGATCCAGAAGAAGTGGGAAAGCCGGTCGCTGACCTCCTGGGCGTACCGGTGTTGTGGTGCTTGTGCGCGCCATGCGGGCGAGTCGCTCTCCCGCGGTACCCAGCGAGCGAAGTCATCGATGTAGTCGATGTATTCCGCGACCGACTGCGGCCACGGTAACGCCGCCAGCAGTTCGTCCTTCAGCCCCTGCTCAGCGACCTGGCGCGCCTGCACCAATGATCGCTCCAGGCCGGCGGCCAAGTCCGGATCCTCGTCGAGAAGGTCTCTGAGTCGCTGCCCGATCGCCATATCACTCACGTCGAACTCCTTCCGCTCACCACCCCACTGTTCGATTACCCCCGTGGCCTCGTCTACACCGTGCCGGTAATGCCTCGGTGCTGCACCTTCGCAGTGCTACGGCACGTCGTGGTGTTCGCCGGCGGTCAGTGGGCGGGCGTACATGTGGCCGTCCCGGATGCCGAATTCGATGCGGCAGGGAAAGCTCGGGACTTCGGCGTCGGCGCGGTGATGATGGGTGACGAGCATGGCCATCGCCCAGTCGCGCAGCGGCACGGGCAGGGTGACCGTGGTTCCGTCGCGTAGTCGTAGATGGGGTTCGCCGCGGCCGAGGGGGTCGGCGATGGCGATGCTCACGATGTCGAGGATCAGGCCGGTGTCGGTCGCGGAGGCGACCACGGGTGGGTCGAGCGCGAGAACCATATCGGCAACTTAGCCGCCGACTCCGTCGCGAGCACGGTGTGCGGGCTCGTGTCGGCTGCGGGTTTTCCCGGCAGGTCTACCAGCTGTGACCAGCATCGTTGCCGACGCGCGGATGTGCGTGCACTATCGAAATCGGCCGATCAAGGATGCTCGAGCGGGCCCGGCCGCCGGATGCGTGAAATCCCTTCACGACTCGTCACTCTCACATCGTGAACGGTGAGCCCTGCTCCCGGTCACGGCTGGTGTTCCGCGCCGGCCCCGGCAGACCTTGGCGCCGGTAGCAGCGAACGGAATCGTCGCGGAGAGGAGCGAATGCGATGACAGACACCCTGACCGATATTCCCACCGCACCCCTTCGGCTCGCACGGCCCGTCCCGGTCGCGCGGGCGACCTCGGCACGCCCGGTCCCGGTCACCCGGGCCGCGAGCGAGTGGCAGGAGGCGAAGGCGGTGCTCGTCACCCGCGTCGCCGGCCCGCAGCAATTGGTGACCGTCCCGCGGCTGGTTGTTCCTATCGGGTTCGGCCAGTTGGCGTTTCGTGTCTCGTCGCAGGCGCCGGAAGCCGACGATCTGGTGCGCGACGGCCGGGTGCTGGTCCAGGCTGGTGATTGGCGCGGCCATCCGGCGCTGGGATCCCACCAGCGCCAGGGACAGGCGCAGGTGGTGACCGCGGGCACGCTGGTGTCGTTCGTTCAGGCCGAGATCGAAGCCAAGTATCGGTGGCGAATTCCGCTGGCGAAGTTCGGTCATCGGCTGGCGCGGGGAAACGCCCCCTACGGCGACGTCGTCGTTCTCGTCACGGTTCAGGAGCCTCCGTCTCGGATACTGCCGCCGATGCCCTGACCGACGCCTGAGTCGTGTCGCTGAACGAAGCGATGCCGCCGGGGTGGCGATCGGCCCGGCGGCATCGCAACGACTTTCGCGCAGCCCGTCATGCCTTCGGTCTGCGCGCGGGCCGGCGCCGGGCAGGACGTCGGCCTCACTTCTCTGTTACCCGCTCCGCTAGTGGCAGCAAACCTTCAGCGCTCGGATTCGAGTCACAATCGCCCGCTGTGCGGAAGTATTCAATCGACGTTTCCCTCCACGTCACCGAGGGGGCATCGCGTCAACGGACGACATGCCGCATTGCGCGCCGTGGGTTTGCTGCCGCGGGGTCGCTGTGAAGCCGGGGCCGATCGCGGCACTACCGAGTTGAGGAATTCGTCGCCTGCTCCTGGATGCGGGGGAAGGGTTGTTCGGCCTCGAGGAGGTAGGCCAGTTCGATCAGCGTGCGTTCGTCGCCGTACGCGGCCGACAGTTGCACGCCGACCGGCAGGCCGTCGGGTGTGCGGCCCATGGGAAGCGAGATTGCCGGGGTGCCGGCGATGTTGTTCAGCGGGGTATAGCTGACGTAGCGGGTGAGCCGGTCGATGAGTTCGGGGAAGGGGACGGTCGGTGCGATGTGGCCCAGCGGCGGGGTCGTATGCGAGAGTACCGGCGACACAACGACTTCCAGGTTGGCGAACATTCGCGCGTAGGTGGCCGGGATGCGCCGCAGTCGGCGCAGTGCCGCCGGTGTGCGGTGCAAGTTGCGCCGGTGATGGGCCCGCAGTCCGCGCGTGAGTCCGTCGGTGGCGGCGGCGTCGAACGAGCGATCCAGGATGAGCTTGCCCGTACTCACCGCGAGATCGGCCAGCAGCGCCCAGTATTGGACGAAATCGGCGGCGAACTGCGCGGTGACCGGGAGCGCGATCGGTTCGACGACGTGCCCGGCCTTCTCCAGCAGCGTGGCGGTGTGCTCGACCGCGGCCCGGGTGGGTGCGTCGACCTCGGCACCGGTGACGCTGTGCATGAGCAGCCCGACTCGCAGCCGTCGTTGCGCCGGGCCCCGAACTTCGCCGATGGGGGCGAGTTTCGGGTTGCGCCAGCCATTCTCGGCCGCGGCGACGAATGCCGCGGTGTCACGCACGGTACGGGTGAGCACGCCTTCGGAGATCATGCGGATCGGCAGGCTCCGCACCTGTTCGCCGTCGATGTGGCGGCCGCGGCTCGGCTTGAGCCCGACGAGTCCGCCGCACGCGGCGGGGATGCGGATGGATCCGCCGCCGTCGTTGGCGTGCGCGATCGGAACCACGCCCGCCGCGACCAGTGCGGCCGACCCGCCGGACGAGGCACCGACCGAGCGGTCCAGATCCCACGGATTGCGCGCGGGCGGTTCGGTCATGAATTCGGTGGTGGCGTTGAAGCCGAACTCCGGCAGTCGCGATTTACCGAGCAGCGTCAGCCCGGTGCCGAGGAACTGGTCGGTGTAGGCGCCGTTCTTCGCGGCGGGCCGCGCCCGGAACGCCTCACTGCCGTGGTTGGTCGGCAGGCCCGCGACGTCGGAGTTGTCCTTCACGAAGGTCGGCACGCCGTAGAGGGCGGCATCGGAGCGCGAGTGGTAGCGCGGGGCGTCGTAGATCGCGCAGGCGACGGCGTCGAGTTGCGGGTCGACAGCGCGCGCCCGCTCGATGGCGGCGGCGGCGAGCTCCTGCGGGCTGACCGAGCCGTCGCGGACCAGTTCGGCGAGGGCGACCGCGTCGTGCTCGGCGAGCGCATCGTCGCGAAAGGCGTGAAGGGACGTCATGGCGGCTGAGTCTAGAAGAATTTACAGACTCTGCCCAGAGGGAAACTGTAAGGAGTTACAGAGATGGCCTAGGGTGGGCCGCGTGACCCCGCGCCGCCACCGTCCCAGCGCTCAGGCTCGCCGCGAAGCCTTGCTCGCGGCCGCTGTCGAGGTCACCGCAGCCGTGGGTGTGGCAGGAGTGACCCACCGCGCGGTCACCGAAAAAGCCGGCCTGCCGCTCACCACCGTCGGCTACTTCTTCGACTCGATCGACGCGCTGACCGAGGAAGCGCTGCGCGTCTACACCGACGCCGACGCCGATACCCAGGTCGCGCTCGCCGAGGCGCTGGCCGAGGCGCACAGCACACCCGACGAGATCGCCGCCGCGCTGTCGTCGGCCGCGGCCCCGCGCTCGCCGGAGACACCGGCGTTGTTCGAGGCCTATCTGCACGCCGCGCGGCACCCGGAGTTCCGCGACGCCGCCGCGCGGGCACTGGATGCCGCACGCCGCGCCGCCGCCGCGGGCGTTCGCGCGGCCGGCTCCCCGGAACCCGACACGGCCGCACCGGCATTCACCGCCCTGGCGCACGGGTTGGCGCTGCACGAAATGGCCGTCCCGGGCACGCTGCCGCCGGATTCGGTGCATGCGGCGTTCCGTGCGCTGTTTCTGGGGTTTCTGCTCGACAACGGACATGTCGAGCTGGCTCTGCGACTGCGGCGACAAGGGTCGGTGGACGGCGACCGCACCGAGGGCGATCGGCGATCGGCCGAATCCGATGCCTGACAAGGGTTTTCGGTCACGCGTGCGCCCCTCGGGAGACCGCGGCGTTGTGCGTGCGCTCGCCCACACGTTGCCCGGGTTCCTGACCCGACATTTCGCACCGACGGCGCCTCGGGGGCGCCGGGTGGGCTCAGTGAGATCGTGGGCCGAGGGCGAGTCCGAGTAGTGCGGCGACGATGCCGGTGCAGGTGTCGACGAGCCGGTCGCGCTCGATGCTCAGGTGCCCGTCGGTCCATTCCAGATACACCGACGTCAACGCCCCGGCCAGCGCGGTGCCGATCGTGGCCAGCGTGGCATCACTGCTGGCGAACAGGTCCCCGGCGTTGTCGCCCAGCAGCGGAGCCAGGGCTCGGATCACCGCCGGGGTCCGGCGGGTGATGTGCGCCCGTAAATCGTCGTCGGCCAACGGTTCACGCAGCAGCACCCGCGCCCGCCGCGGGTCCTCGTCGAAGAAGTCGGCGCAGGTGTGCAGTGCCGACCGGATTGCCGCATACGGGTCGACGCCCGCGGCGATCACCGACAGCCGCTCGCGCAACGCCGCTTCCACCCGGTCGTAGACGGCGAGGATCAGCGCTTCGCGGCCTTCGAAACTTTCGTAGAAATAGCGCGGGCTCAGATTCGCCTGCCGCGTCACCGCCCGCATCGTGACGGCCCCGGCTCCCGCTGTCCCGAGCAGGTCGAAAGCGCACTCCAGCAACAGCTCACGGCGTTCGCCGGAACGGTCCTGCAGCGTCTGGCCTCGCCAGAGTTTGGGTGCGGTGCTCACGCGATCATCCTCGCATCCCCTCCGCACACCTCATTGACATCACCTGATTCTACATGAATCATGTGATTCATCTTGGGGTGCGCAGCACCGGCACTGTGGCCGGTCGCACCGATCGTGTGAAGGGGTCACTCATGTTCGACGAGGAACAGTTCCAGCAGGCGCTGCGGCAGCCGAGGTTGTCGAAACCGGTACCGGAATTCCTGAATTCCAATCGCGCCGTGCCGATTCGGGCGATTCCCGAATCGGAACTGCGGGCCCGAACCCTCGAGTGGTTCGGCGAGTTCGAACGCAAACTAGAGCTCTACGGCAAGCTCGGCGTCGATCTGAGCTGGGTCCTGGAATGGGCCAAGAAGTATTGGTGGAGTTTCCTGGTCCGGGATATGAGCCTCAATCACGAGCTCTACGCACCCGACATCCGCTACACCGACGTCACGACGTTCGGGCGCACCATCGTCGGCATCGACGAGTTCGTGAAGTACAACTTCGCCTTCTTCGACGCCATCCCGGACTGGCGCTACGACCCGCTGCCGAACCAGGTCTATCTGGACGTGACGCCGGAAGGCAAGGTGCGCACCGTGATCCGCTACATCGGCAGCGGGCATTGGACCGGCCCGCTGCGCCTGTACCCCTACGACGAGTCCGCACCCGTGATCTACGGCAACGGACGCTTCATCCAGTGCCCGGCCGTCGACCGCTACCACTTCAACGCCGACGGACTCATGGAAGAAGGCGAAACCCTCTACGACTTCCTCGACGCCACTCAGCGCGGCGGAGTTTTGCCTCGCGACGACAGCTGGCAGTTCCGCGCGCTCATGGCTGCCTCCAAACTCCCCGCATTCCTCGCTCGAATCGGGACAGGGCGGTAGTGGGCGGCCGGCTGAGCCTTGGCCGCCTGAACCACTTCCATTGCGAGCGCCAGCTGCCGGCCACCTATCTGTCTACTGCTATATGCGCATCTATTTATTAGATCCCGTAGTTTCTCCCTCTCGGTGACATGGCCGGGCTGCGGAGAAAAGAACAGCCAGGATGGTCCGGGCCGATCGTCGGTGTGGGCGGGAAACGGAGCCGACAGTACGGCGAGCAGGTGGCATGTGACGCAGCTTGTTTCGGGCCGCCGCCGCGGACTGCGGGCGGCCGCAGCGGAATTCGAGTAGCGGTCTACTCGGGTCGGCCGCCCCGTCGGTCCATACGCTGACAGCAACGTAGAAAGTTGATCGCTCGGCGTGGCTCGAACGGATGAAAGTAACGACGTCACCGCCGCAGATGGATCCGGGTTTCGGTGCTGCTCAGCGCATTACGGTGTGGGCGAGCGTGAACGGCGCCCCGGTTCCACGGCGGCGGTGCGGCTCGGCTTATCGCCGCACAGCATCGCCGCGCGGTACGACATCGGTACGGAGAACGGTCGTCCTGGGGTTCGTTCCGGCGCTCGACGTCTGCCGGGTGGGTCGTGGTTGTCGACACGACGTCGCTGGAGGGTGAGTGCTCGACAGCGCGTACGACGTCCGCCGCTACTGTGGAGGTTCTGGAAATCGGTGACTGATACCTGTTGAGGTTGGTTGTGATGGCAACGTCGGCGACGCCATATCACCATGGTGATCTGCCCAATGCGCTGGTGCGTGCGGCGATCGAGCTGCTCGAGGAAGGTGGGGCGTCGGAGCTGTCGCTGCGCGGGGCGGCGCGGCGGGCCGGCGTGTCCACTGCCGCGCCCTATCGCCATTTCGCCGACCGTGATGCGTTGTTGTCCGCGGTCGCGGCGGTGGGGTATCGCGATCTGGCCGCGCATCTGGCCGCCGTCCACCCGGAGCGGGTGGACACCGGCAGCCTCGGCGACATCGCCGTCGCCTATGTCCGATTCGCACTGACCCGGCCGGGGATGTTCCGGGTGATGTTCACCGAGTCCTGCGATACGACCGGCCCGGAGCGGGTCGCGGCGGTGGAGGCCATCCATCAGTATCTGGAATCCCTTGTGCGACAGACCTTTCCGGACGCCGACCCGGAGCCCACCGCGACCGCGATGTGGGCGTTGGTCCACGGTCTGGCTTTCCTGCACCTGGATGGAAAGCTCGATGCGTCCTCCGAGAAGGTCGTCGACGAACGGGTGCGAGCGGCGGTGTCGGCGATCCTCGATATCCCGCGACTTCGCTGAAATTTCGTCGTTTTACGCCGAGGAGCCGACATCGGCGAGCAATCGCTGGGCGAGTTTCTCCGACGATTGGGGATTCTGGCCGGTGTACAGATTGCGGTCGACAACTACGTAGGGGCGCAACGGAAGTAGGGCCTTGGAGTATTCGACCCCGGTCTCCTTCAATTTGTCCTCGAGTAGCCAGGGCGCCTTTTTCGCGAACCGGTTCAACAGTTCCTCGCGGTTGGACAGTCCAGTCATCCGGTAGCCGGCGAAGGGTGACTTCCCGGCGGGTGGGGTCGCGGCCAGGATGGCGGCCGGGGCGTGACACAGCAGGGCGAGGGGTTTGCCGGAGGCGAGCCGCTCGGTCAGCAGCGCCCCGGAGGTCGCGTCGTAAGCGAGATCTTCCATCGGACCGTGGCCGCCGGGGTAGAACACGACATCGAAAGCATCCGGGTCGACGCTGTCCAGCGCGACCGGATGGGCGAGGGCGCTGTCGATGCTGTCGAGATACTGCTTCACGTCGCGGCGTTTCCAGGGCAGGCCGCCGGCGATTCCGAGACTGAGTCGATCGAGGGTCGGGGCCTTTCCGCCCGGGGTCGCGATGGTGATGTCCCAACCCGCCTCGGAGAAGATGCGGTGCGGCACCGCCACCTCTTCGGCCCAAAAACCCGAGGGGTGTATTTCGCCGTCGTTCAAGGTCCAGCGGTCGGCGGCAGAGATCACGAACAGGACTTTCGGCATTTTCGCTTACCTCCTGTAGTTGTGACGAGCGACGGCTAGGGTGCCGCCGCTCGCAGCGATCGGGTGATCAGATCCGCGACGGCCTCCGGCGCCTCCCACGGCGGGGTATGCCCGACCGCTCGAAGCGTTGTCCAAAGAGACCTGTCGAATTCCACGGTAGGCGCTCGAATCCGTGCGTCGAGTTCGCCGAAGGCCAATCGGGCCGGTTGTGGCAGCCGGGCCAGCCGAGCGGACTTCCGGCTCGCCTGCGACCAGGGCGGGCAGAGCAGTATCAGGGCCGAGACGAGATCGGGTCGACGTTCGGCGAGGGCGGTGGCGACCAGCCCGCCGCGCGAGTGGCCGACCACGACCGAAGGGCGATCGAGCAGCCGCGCGGTGTCGTCGGCGTCGTCTTCGATGCTTCCTGTCGAATCCAGATGCACCGCAACGATATTCGCGCGGTCCGCGAGTATCGGTACGACCCGGTCCCACACTCGGTACGAGCTCGCGAGGCCGTGGATCAGGACCACCGTGGGGGCGCCGGGGGTTCCGGTGACCAATGCCCCGGCACTCATGCCACCACCTCCCGGCTGCGGCGATGCAGGAGATGACGGGTGGGATCGAAGCGCAGCGTCCGACGGCGGAAGTCGAACGTCGAACCGGGCCAGATGTTGGTGTTGCGGCCGTTGTCGTTGAGATACCAGCTCGTGCAGCCACCGGCCGTCCACACCGAGCCCTCGCCGAGCCGCTCGACGTCCTCGGTGAATGCCTGCTGGGCGGCGGCGGCGGGTTCGATGGCGTATCTGCGAGCTGGAGGGCACACGATGACCCTCGCGCCGACCGGATCGTAAGCTGGTGGCGGACGCAGGCGGTCGCGTCGTACGACACCACAATCCCATGACAGCTCGCGCGGCTGTACGCCACGCACCCACCGACTGGAGACCCTGGTGACAGAGAGCCGATCAGCCTCGAACCCGCGACGCACGATCGTCATAACCGGTGCCAGCGACGGCATCGGAGCGGTGACCGCGCGGGCGCTAGCCGCGCCCGACGTCGATCTCGTCATCGTCGGCAGGTCGGCAAAGAAACTCGCCGCCGTCACCGCCGACACCGGTGCCACCGCCTTCACGGCCGATTTCGCCGTTCTCGACGATGTGCGCGGTCTCGCCGAGCAGATCGGCGAACATGCCGGCGCGATCGACGTGCTGCTCAACAACGCGGGCGGCCTCTTCGAGCCGCAGCAGCGGACCGTCGACGGGCACGAACCCAACTTCCAGATCAACCACTTGGCCCCGTTCCTGCTCACCAATCTGCTGCACGACAAACTCGCCGCCCGCGGTGCGCTCGTGCTGAACACCGCGAGCGTCGGCAACCTGTTCGGACGCGTCGACATCTCCGACCTCGACTACCGGCGCCGCCGCGCCTTCGGATGGCGCGCCTACGGGTCGAGCAAGCTGATGAACATCATGTTCACCCGCGGAATCGCGCAGCGCTGGACATCGGACGGAATAGTTTCCGCCGCAGTCCATCCCGGCCCCGTGGCCTCGAGCTTCGGCCGCGACTCCCGAGCCGTCGGCCTGCTCTACCGCACCCCGCTGCGCCACGTCGGCACCATCACTCCCGCCCGCGGCGCCGAACCCCTGATCGAGCTGGCCGGCCGCGGCGCCGACCCGGAAATCAACGGCGTCTACTTTCACCGCCACCGCGCAAAGGGCCCCGAGTCGCCCCAAGCCCACAACCGCCGCCTCATCGACGAACTGTGGACTACGTCAGCCGATCTCGTCGGACTGGGGTGATTCACGGTGGCCGCCGGTGTCGCGCCGCAGTAGTTGCAGCTCGTGCGGAGTGCCTGCGAACGGTTGATCCAGCCCGATCGGGCCGCGACTCGGTAGTAGATTGTCGTCAGGTTCCCAGGAGGTTCCGGCTGACGCGCGGCAGTTGGCCGTCGAGTTCCGTGCTTACCAGCGATGCGGCGTCAGGGAGGAAATGTGGATATCACCCAGTTGATCCTCGATGACCATCACGAGCAGCGGCGGTTGTTCGCGATTCTGGAGCAGATCGATCGGGGGGACACCGGGGCGCTGGGGGCGATCTGGGACAGGTTGGCGGCCTTTCTCGAATTGCATGCGCAGGCCGAGGAGGAGATTTTCTATCCGGCGCTGCTGCAGGTGGGGATCGCGGCTCGGCGGGCGAGCGGGGCGGAGGACGAGACGCTCGACGCGATCGGTGACCACAACGAGATCAGGGACGCGATCGCCGAAGTAGGGCGGCACCAGGTGGGCACCGATGAGTGGTACGCGGCGGTCGCGGCGGCGAATCTGGCCAACAGCGATCATATGGCCGAGGAAGAGCGTGAGGGGCTCACCGATTTCCGTCGGCTGGCCGGGTTGCAGCGCCGTCATCAACTTGCCGTGGCCTTCGCCGCGTACGAGGCGCGCAACTACGCCGGTGTCGTGTCCGTCGACAAAGACCCAGCCGGCTATGTACGCGCGGCGGAGGCGGCGTTGCGGACCGGGGCCAACGGATCGCTCAGCGTGGGTAGCTTGAAGCGAATTCCGCCCAGCTGAGTCTTCACCTCAGAGGAGACGAGGCGAATGTCCGCGTGGGCGTGGCACTCTGGACACGTGCCTCTCCCGGCGGGGGGCCGTCGGCACGACAACGCCAGGAGGTCGCAGGACATGGTGAGCGTTATCGGTGGTGGGATCGCGGGCAGTTGCCTGGCCGGTGGTCTCGCCCGGCGAGGACATCGGGTAGCGGTCTACGAACAACAGCGCCCGGGGCCCGGAGCCGGGGCGTTTCTGTTCGTCGACGGGCGCGGGCACGACGCGATGGAGGCGATGGGCGTCGATCGTCCGGCGTTGCACGAGGTTTCATATCCACTGGCGGGTCTCGACTACGAGGACAGCCGCGGGCGGCGCAGCGCAATGCCCAGTCGCGGTCATCGTTTCTGGTTGCGCCGCAACCTCATGGGTGTGTTGTCGGAGTTCGTCGCGGGCTCCGGCGCCGAGCTGCGCTACGGCGAGCCGATCACCGGCGTGACCGTGGGCGAGGACCACCACGCGATCCGGCGCCGCTCCGAAGTCCTCGCCGCCGAAGGACTGCTGATCGGCGCCGACGGCATCGACTCCGTCGTCCGTGCGGCCCTGGAACCCGCCCGCACCCCCGTCTACGCCGGTGACGTCGTGCTGTACGGAATGACCGGCACGCCACTGGATCCCCCGCCGCCCACCACCCCCGCAGTCCTCCACTTCTACGCCGAGGTCGCCGAAGATGGCAGTGCCGGAAGCACTTTCGGCCACATCTGGCGTCCCGAGGATCCGGCAGCCCTGTGGTTCGTGCGGATCCCGCGCGATCCGCTCCCCGGTACCCGCGACGATATCGGGATGCGACCGGTCGACGAGTGGGCCGAAACCGTCCTGGCCGCAACACCTTCCAGCCGCGCGCTGGTGTCGGCCTTCCTGTCGCGGACGGAATCGGTGCACGTCAGCAACGCGCGCAACGTCCCCCTGGAAGGTGCGCGCGCACCGCAGGATTCGGCCATCCTCATCGGTGACGCCGACCACGCGATCACCCCGGCCGCCGGAGTGGGCGCCCGCGACGCGCTCGAGGACGCCCGCGCGGTCTTCGACGCGATCGTCGGCACCGCCTCACCCGCCGAAGCGATGACGCAACGCCGCAAGCAGATCGTCACCGACCGCGAAGCAGCTCTGCGGGCGCGGCGGCGGTGACGACTACCGCACCGGCAGTCCCGTGAGCCGGGCGAGGGCGGTGTAGCCGTCGTCGGTGCCGGGCCAGTGGGCGCGGACGGCTTCCGGGCCGGCGGCGCGGACGACGCCGCGCAGGACCGCGGTGACGATGATGGCGTCGTCGGCGTATCCGATGACAGGGATGATGTCGGGGATCAGGTCCAGGGGTGAGGCGAGGTAGGCCAGCACCAGCCAGAGCCGGATCCGCACGCCGCGTGGCAGGGACCGGTCGGCGGCCAGGCGGCGGATCAGGCGCAGGGTGTCGGGCAGGATCCGCATGGCTTCCCGCAGCAGGTTGCCGCGCGGCCGGACGATGATCAGCGCCGTGATCAGCGCAATCCAGCACACGATGAGCGCGGCGGCGACCGCGATCAGCAGATCCCACCATCGCGAGCCCGTCACGTTCGGTATCCCACCATCCGTGTCGCCTCGGTCGGCGGTGGGGTCCCCGGTTTCGGCCGTGTTCGCCTCCACGCGAATCGCGGCGGACGCTTCGGCCGCATGTTTGCCGATAGCTTGCCCTGTCGCGTAGCGGTACTGTATTCACAAGCCTCCGCCGTCGGAATGGAGAGCATCGTGAGCGACGAATTGGCTCGCAAGACATTCACCGAACTCAAGGAACGCGCCGGGCGTCGTCTCGTCAGCGGACCGGAGCGTTCGTTCATCCCGGACGCCGATCTCGACGAGTTCTGGGCCATGTTGGAGCCCGCCACCATCGATTTCATGATCGGTGAATGGCAGGGCGGCGAGTTCGACACCGGCCACCGGGAGAACGGAACGCTGGCTCTCATCAACTGGTTCGGTAAGACGTTCGATTCGGCCACCGATGTGAAGCCGCTGGTCTGTCTGGACGCCGACGGCAACAAATACTCGAACACCGACAACGGCGAAGGCAGCCTCTGGATGGAGGAATTCCGCGGCGAGGTCACCGCGACGATGGTCTTCGACGGGCAGCCGGTGCACGACCATTTCAAGAAGATCGACGACCAGGCCGTGATGGGCATCATGGACGGCAAATACGCGCTCGACAACGGCCGCTACGCGTACTTCTATCTCGAACGGGTCTGATCTGCGGCGATGACCGCGTCTCGGCCGATCGAATCGGTTCCGCTGTGCGCCGATGAATTTCGAGCGCGCACGACGTCTATGCGGTCATGAGGAAACTGAGCTACGGCATCAGCATGTCCCTGGACGGCTACATCAACGACCGCGACGGCAACATCGACTGGTCCAATCCGGACGACGAGCTCCACCAGTTCCACAACGACCGGTACCGCGACATCGAGATCTCGCTGCACGGTCGCCGCCTGTACGAGCTGATGGCCGAGTACTGGCCGCACGTGCCCGAGGACGCGCCGCCCATCCAGCGTGAATTCGGCAGGTTGTGGACGGAGAAGCCGAAGGTGGTCTTCTCGCGGACGCTGACCGAGGTGCAGTGGAACAGCACGCTGGTCCGCGAGAACGCGGTGGAGGAGGTGCGCAGGTTGAAGGCCGAGGGCGACGGCGTCATGGAGGTCGGGGGCGCGACCCTCGCGGCCTCGCTGATTCCGCACGGGCTCATCGACGAGTATCAAGTGTTCGTCCTGCCCGTGGTGCTCGGCGGCGGCACCCCGATGTTTCCCTTGCTGGACAAGCGTATTCACGTCCGACTGGCCGAAACCAAGCATTTCGACACCGCGGTCATGCTGCGCTATGTCGTCGACTGAGCGGCCCCGAAGCGGCGCTTCGAACCGTCAGTCGGCGGTCGTCGATCGCCTGGCGATCTGGTAGACGTTGCCGAACGGGTCGCGGACCATGGCGCGGCGGTCACCGTACGGCGTGTCCAGCGGTGCCTCCAGCGCGACCGCGCCCGCGGCCGTCGCCCGCTGAAAGGTGGTCTCGACGTCGTCGACATAGACGTAGAGAAATGCCGGAAAGGCCTCGCGCTCACCGGATTCCGACACCATGATCAGCGAGTCGCCGATGCGGGCCTCGGCCGGCCGGTTCGGTTCGACATCGCCGGTGGCTCCGAAAACGGTTCGCAGGAACGCGACCGCGGCAGGTAGATCGTCGACCACCATGCGCGGTGTCACCGAATGAAAGCCTGGCGGAGGGGCGGAAGCCGTAGCCATGGAACGAGTCTGGCACGCAGAGCGGGTCCGCGCTGAACGCTTCGGGCTTTCAGACCGCGGCGAGTTCGTGCCGCAGCACCTCGCTCGCGGCGCGTTCACCCGAGCGAACCGCTCCATCGACCCACCCGCACATCACGGCCGAGCTCTCGGTTCCGGCCCAGTGGATCCGTCCGCACGGTTCGCGCAGCGCACGGCCGAACTGGGTGAGTACCCCGGTCGGGAGGTGACTGAGCATTCCGCCGCCGGAATAGCGTTCGGCACTCCAGTCCTGCTCGACGTAGTCGACCGGGGAACCGGCTCTGTTCCCGAACCGGGTGACCAGTTCACGCGTTATCGCCGTCCTGCGGTCGGTGGCGTCGAGCCGGCCGATCCGTCGTGCGGTGGGCCCCTCCGTGATGACGCACAGCACTCCGGGCCGCGCGGTATCGGTGCAGGCGTCGATGGTGACGGTGGCCGGTGACCCCGGCGCGGCCGACTGACCGGACAATCCGTCGTGGCGCCAGAAGGGCTCGTCGTAGACGACGGAGGTTTTGATGATCGAGCCACTCGGCACGCGCTGATGCAGGAACGAACGATCGACCGGCAGCATCGGCTCGTACCGGATCTGGCCGGCGACCGCGAGCGGGACGGCGACGATCGCCCGATTCGCGCGCAGCGTCGACGCTCCGGCGTGCACGGTCACCCCGGCCTCGTCCTGCTCGATGCCGTGCACCGGCTGCGACAGGTGGACCGAGTCGCCGACCTGGTCGGCCATCGCACCGTAGATCGCGCCCATGCCGCCCACGGGCCGCGAGTCCTGGGCGCCGCCTCGGACGCTGAACATGAAGTTCGGCCCGCCCCCGGACGCCATCTGATACAGCGCGAAAAGCATCGACACTTCCGAGGCGGCGGAGGTGTAGCTGCCCGCGATGGCGGTCTCCAGCAGATCGTGGGCGGTCTTCGACCGGATGCGAGTCAGCCACTGCGCCAACGTGATCCGATCCCATTTCTCGGCCTTGCGGGCGTCCCACGGCGCCTCGAGCGGGATCGACTTGCACAGGTGAGCGAGTTCGGCGAAGCCGGCGCCGAGGTTGATCGAGGCCCACGGACTCATCGTCCACGGGATCGTGCCGGTGTAGCGGTACTGCTCGCCGTCGACGACCATCATGGCCTCGCCGTCGGTGTACTGCCGGTAACTCCCGATCCCGAACTCGCTCATCAGGGCACGGATGCGGTCCTGTCCGGGCCCGATCCAGGCGCCGCCGCGATCGATCCAGCAACCATCCGTGCGCACCTCGGTGAACGTGCGCCCGCCGAGCCGGTCACGCGCTTCGAGCACCGCCACCGATCGACCCGCCTGCTTCAGTCGCAGCGCGGCGGTCAATCCGGCGAATCCGCCACCGATCACGCAACAGTCCACGTCTGTCATCGAGAGCCGCCTTCGGGTCGACGTTCTCCGGGCCACTGCCGGGCCACGGCACGGCTCGCATCCACGATTTCGTCGCTACGAACCACTTCGGTCGGATCGACATCTCAGGTGGGCAATTTTATAGCAAACTTCGAGGGTGGCGGACCGGAAATCCGGCGGCTATCCCAGCCGGCCGGTCGAGACGGCTGCCGGGGAGCCGGCGCGGGGAACGAGCGCGACGCGCCTGCCCGAGATCTGTAGCCGCAGGCCGGCGGCACGGGAGAGGACGACACCGATCAGCGCCGCCGATGCCGCCGAGACCGCCCCGCAGGCGAACAGCCCGAACCGGGGGCCGAACTCCTCGGTGAGCCATCCCACGATCGGGCCGCCGATAGGGGTGCCGCCGGTGAAGACCATCATGTACAGCGACATCACCCGCCCCCGCATGGTGGGGTCGGTCTCCAGTTGCACCATCGAATTGCCGGACGTGTTGAAGGTGAGTCCGAGCAGACCCACCACCGCGAGCAGAACGGTGAAAAGCCAGAAGTCCGGTGCGAAGGCGGTGACCGCCTCGAGGACTCCGAAGCCGACCGCGGTGGCCACCAGCATCCGCATCCGAACCCGCCCGCGGCGGCTGGCCAGCAGCGCACCCGCGAGCGAACCCACGGCCAGGGCGGTGTTGAGCAGTCCGTACTTGCCGGCGTCGACATCGAAGACGTGATAGGCGAAGCCCGACAGCACGGTGGGGAAGTTGTAGCCGAAGGTGCCGATGAAGCCCACCATGACGATCGGCCAGAGCAGTTGCGGATGTGCGCTCACGTAGCGGAGACCGTCGCGCAGTTGACCTTTCCGGCGGGGCAGGCGCGGCACCGGTGTCAGCTCGGACGGTCGCATGGCCAGCAGACCGGCGATGACCGCGGCGAAGGAGCAGGCGTTGATCGCGAAGGCCCAGCCGGACCCGACGGCGGCGATCAACGCTCCGGCGACCGCCGGCCCGACCAGTCGCGCGGCCTGGAAATTCGCGGAGTTCAGGCTGACGGCATTGCGCAGTCGCTGCCGGCCAACGATTTCCGGGACGAACGACTGACGGGTCGGGTTGTCGACCACGGTCACCATGCCCAGCAGCAGCGCCAGCAGATAGACGTGCCACACCTCGACCGTGCCGGTCAGTGTCAGGACCGCGAGTACCGCGGCGAGCACGCCCATGGTGGCCTGGGTGAGGACCAGCAGCCCCCGCTTGGGAAAGCGGTCGGCGATGACGCCGCCGTAGAGACCGAACAGCAGCATCGGCAGGAACTGCATGGCAGTGGTGATGCCGACGGCGAACGAACTACCGGTGAGGCTGAGCACCAGCCAGTCCTGCGCGATCCGCTGCATCCAGGTGCCGGTATTCGAAACCACCTGGCCCGCAAAGTAGTAGCGATAGTTCGGGACGGTGAGGGAGGCGAACATCCCGCCCGTGCGTTCCGGCGGTGCCGGTGGTGGTGCGGGCAGATCAGGCGCAAGCGAATCGGGGGCGGTGGTGGTCTGGAAGTCGTCGGTGCGGGTCGCGGTCAAAACTGCCTTTCCTGCGTTCAGCTCCTTGTTCGGTGAAGAGCAACGTTCGGTTGCTGTGGATGGGCCGGACAGTGGATGCGGCGTGGCGCCGGGGGTCAATCCACGTTGCTTAGCCTATCTAATTAATTATACTGCACCGGATCCCGTCACCGGCCGGCGATTTCTGTGCGGTTGGCGACACGACGGCGGCGGATTCTTAACGTTTTCCCTACGCCTCGCGGCAGCCGGGTTCGGGTTTGCCGGATTTAGGCTGATTAATCGTGGTTTCACCGATCGACGTCGCCAAACGAGTTGTGCTGGGACGACCGTTTCGCAGCGATCGGCTCGGTGAGACGCTGTTGCCGAAGCGGCTGGCGTTGCCGATCTTCGCCAGCGATCCGCTGTCCTCGGTGGCGTATGCGACCCAGGAAATTCTGCTCATCCTGACGTTGGGCGGCCTCAGCTACCTGTATCTGACCCCGTGGGTGGCCGGCGGTGTCGTGGTGCTGCTGGCGGTGGTCGCGTTGTCGTATCGCCAAGTCGTGCGCGCCTACCCCTCGGGTGGCGGATCCTATGAGGTCGTCGCCGAAAACCTCGGTGCGATACCGGGTTTGGTGGTGGCGGCGGCGCTGCTGGTCGACTACGTCATGACCGTGGCCGTGTCGGTCGCGGCGGGGGTGGACAACATCATCTCCGCCGCACCGGCGTTGAACCCGCACCGGGTGCTGATCGATATCGGGTTCATCGTGGCGCTGACCGCGATGAACCTGCGCGGGGTGCGAGAATCCGGCCGCGCGTTCGCCGTGCCGACCTACGGATTCGTCGCCGGCGTCATGGTGATGATCTCCATCGGCCTGATCGAGACACTGATCGGGCACGCACCGGTCGCCGAGAGCGCGCACTACCAGATCAACGCCGCGCACGCCGGCCTCGGGACGGCCGCGGTGGCGTTTCTCGCGCTGCGGGCGTTTTCCTCGGGATGCACGGCGCTGACGGGCGCCGAAGCGATCTCCAACGGGGTACCGGCGTTCCGGAAACCGAAGTCGCTCAACGCGGCCCGGACGATGACCGCGATGGGTGTGCTGGCGATCGCCATGTTCGCCGGTGTAACCGCGCTGGCCATGATCACCCACACGCGCGTCGCCGAGAACACCTGCGACCTGATCGGATTTCCCGGGGATTGCCGCACCGCCGCCCAGAAAACCGTGATCGCGCAGATCGCGGGGGCGGTGTTCGGCGACACCAGCCCGGGTTTCTACTACCTGATGGTCACCACCGCGCTGATCCTGATCCTCGCCGCGAACACCGCCTACAACGGGTTCCCGCTGCTGACCTCGATTCTGGCTCAGCACCGCTACTTGCCGCGCCAATTGCACACGCGCGGGGACCGGCTCGCCTACTCCAACGGCATCATCCTGCTCGCTGCGGTCGCCGCCGGGTTGATCTACGCCTTCGACGGGCAGACCACCAGGCTGATTCAGCTGTATATCGTCGGCGTGTTCACCTCGTTTACGCTGTGCCAAACCGGCATGGTCCGGCACTGGAATCGCGAGCTACTCGACGTGACGGCCCCGGCGCAACGACAACGCATCCACCGAGCCCGGGCGATCAACGCGTTCGGCGCCTGCTTCACCGGTGTCGTGCTGGTCGTGGTCATGATCACCAAATTCGGCCACGGCGCCTATCTCGTGGTCATCGCGATGCCGTTGCTGGTGCTGATGATGTATTCCATCCACACCCACTACACGAGCGTGCGCGCCGAACTCGATATCGATCCGGACGAGGAAACAACTCTGCCCGGCCGGGTGCATGCGATCGTGCTGGTTTCGGACTGGCACAAGGCAACTCGGCGAGCGGTTCAATTCGCGCGCGCGACCCGTCCCGACACCCTCACCGCGATCACGGTCAACGTCGACGACAGTGATACGAGGGCACTGACCCAGTCCTGGGAGAGCCACGATGTCACCATCCCGCTGAAGGTCGTGGAGTCGCCCTACCGCGAAATCACCCGCCCCGTCATCGAATACATCAAGCGGGTCCGCCGCTCACGGCCCCGGGACGTCGTCAGCGTCTACATTCCGGAGTACGTCGTCGGGCACTGGTGGGAAAACCTGCTCCACAATCAGAGTTCGCTGCGACTCAAGGCGCGCCTGCTGTTCGAACCGGGTGTGATGGTCACCAGCGTGCCCTATCAGTTGCGCTCTTCGCGGAACCGCAAGCCGCCCACCGTCACACCGAGCCCCGGGCAGGTCCGCCGCGGAATCGTCGCTCCCTGATCCGTGGTCTCCGCCGCGATCAGCGATCGTCTCCGCCGGTGACGGAGTCGACGTCGACGAGCAGATGCCGTGGCCCCCGGAAGATCTGGCTGCGCCGATACGGTGGCGGATCGACGACCAGCCGTGGGGTCGCCACGCGGCGCAGGAAAATCTCCAGCGCGAGATTGACTTCCAGTCGGGCCAGTGGGCCGCCCGGACAGGTGTGAATGCCACTGCCCCAACCGAAATGCTCGTTGTCGGGGCGCTGGAGGTCGAATCGGTTCGGGTCGGCGAATCGGTTCGGGTCGCGGTTGGCGGCGGCGTAGACCAGATGCACCGCGGCCCCTTCCGGTATGACGGTGCCGGCGATCTCGATATCGGCGGTGACGCTGCGGCTGGGGAAGAACTGCACCGCCGCCTGCAACCGCTGGACCTCTTCGATCGCGCGGGGGATCAGCTGCGGTCGATCGCGTACCTGGTCATAGGAGCCGGGGTTGCGCAGGAGCGTCATCACACAGTTGGCGATGGTGTTGACCGTCGAGTCGTGACCGGCGATCAACAGCAGCACCGCATTGGCCAATACCTGCTCGGCCGGCATCGGGCCGTCGGGGCCGTCGTCGTGTAGTAGTCGTGACAGCAGCCCCGGGCCGGGCTCGTGCTGGAGCTGTTCGATCAGGTCCGCCAGATATCGCGTGAGGGCGTCACGGCCGGCGTGGGCCTTGCCGGCGCGACTTCTGCCGTCTTCGGTATCCGCATCCGGACCCAGATCGGTGCCGGTGAGCATGTCGTAGATCCAGGCGTGGAACCGCGGCTCGTCCGCGAGCGGGATGCCGAGGATCGTGCTGATCACCGTCACCGGTACCGGATAGGCGTACTCGTCGACCACGTCCAGCCGCGCCTTGCCGCTTGCCTCGAAGTCGTCGAGCAGCTTGTCGCACAACCGGACGATGACGGGTTCCATGCCGGGGATGACGTGCGGGGAGTGCGGTGGGCCGAAGTGGCGCATCACCTGGCGGCGTGCCCGATCGTGTGCGGGAGGATCCGAGGCGATGATGCTCTGCGGGCGAGTGTGCGGCGGCGGTGTGCTCGTCGCGTCGGTGCCCGCCAGGGGATTGCCCAGTGGGCTGCGGCTGATATCGGAGCTGACCCGGGGGTCGTGCGCCAGGCTCAGCAGTTCCTGATATCCCGTCACCACGTACAGATTGTCGGCCACACGCGCGACCGGGGTCCGGCGCAGCTGGTCGAAGTACGGGTACGGGTCGGCGCGGTGTTCGTATTTCATCGCCTCGGCCCAGGCGGTCGCCGCGGTCATGCGTCCTCCTCGCTCGGTGGAACTCGGCGCTCAATGGAATTCGGCGCCTCGTGAGGTGGGGTCGTGGCCGGTCAGCACCACGTCGGGAATGCCGGTCGGCACGCGCGGGTCGGGGAAGCGGGCCGGTATGGGCGCCGGATCGGGGGCTCGGTCGTAGCCCGGCGGTGGCGGCGGAAACGGCGCCGACCGTTCGATCATCGCCGCGTAGTAGGGCAGCCATTTGCCGTGATCGAACGTCACCGCACCGACGATGCGGCCCCGCCTTCCGTAGACGGCGGCGAACCGATAGTTCTCGGGACGGCCCTGGGTGAAGGCGATCTCGTCACCGAACGAGCAGACCCCCACACCTTTGATGTTCACCCCGAATTGCGCCGACCAGAACGACGGCAGCGGTAGGTGCGGTCGCCGTTCGGTCTCGAGGCTGATCATGTTGTTCGCGGCGACCTGCGCACCGCACACCGCGTTGTCCCAATGCTCCATCGAGATGAACTGGTACTCGTACAGCACGTGCGGCTGCCGGGCGACATCCCCGGCCACGAAGATGTTGTCGGTCACCACCCCGTTGATGTCGAAGGCACGACAGCCCGCATCACATCCGACGCCCCAGAAACCGGCGGCCAGCCCGGCACCCTGCAACCATTCGACATTGCGGATCGACCCCAGCGACGCGACCACCACATCGACGTCCAATGTGGTTCCGTCCGAGAGGCAGGCCCGGCGCACCCGGCCCTCGGAGTCACCGTCGAGGGACCGGACAGACACACCGGTGCGCAGGTCGACCCCCGCGCCGCGCTGCATCCGCGCGGCGATATCGCCGATCACCCCGCCGAGCGGGCCGATCAGTGGTCCGCCGCCGCGTTCGGCGACGGTCACCGGCACGCCGCGCTCGCGGCACACCGAGGCCAGTTCGGAGCCGATGAATCCCGAGCCGACGACCAGGACGCGCTTCGGATTCGCATTCAGCGCGGCTTGGAGCCCCGCCGCATCTTCACGGGTGCGCACCGTGAACACTCCCCGCAGCGCGCCCTCGGCGGGGTTGGGCCACGGCCGGGCTCGAACGCCGGTGGCGATGAGCAACCGGTCGTAGGGCACCGTGTCGCCGGTGGCCAGCAGGACCCGCCGGTTCACTCGGTCCAGACCGGTCGCGGCCACTCCCAGCCGCCATTCCGCGTCGACGGCCCGCATCCGCGGAAGTGCGGTGTGATCGGCGCCGACCCACCCCTGCATGACCTGTTTCGACAACGGCGGACGGTCGTACGGTTCGTGCGGCTCGTCGCCGATAAGGGTCAGACTGCCGTGAAAGCCTCTCTCCCGCAACGCTTCCGCCGCGCGCAGTCCGGCCAGTGAGGCGCCCACGATGACGATGCGGCCTTCCGCCCGGAATGTCTCGACCAGGTCCTCGAGCAGCGAGGCGGTCCTCATGGCGCGGGCTCGGCGTCGTCGGGAGTGCAGGTTTCCACCAGGATGGCCTGGACCGGGCACGACGCCGCCGCCCGCAGGACCCGGCGGCGCTGCTCGTCGTCCGGGTTGGGGTCGTAGGTCAGCGCCTCCTCGCCCAGTAATCGCAGCACTTGCGGTGCCAGCGGAACGCACTGCGCGTATCCCTGACACTTGTTCAGATCGACCACGATGCGCATGCCCTCAGCTCCTCGTCCGAACCCGTGCGGGCACCTCACCAAGGATTCGTAGCGGCCGGGCCGACGGGTTATCGCCGCCGGCGGGGTGCTGCCGAGCGGGGTGGCGCCGCACGCATGTGGTCGCGCACCGGAGACAGCAGATCGGCCAGCGTCGTGGTGTCCTCGCGTGACAACGGCTCGAACAGTTGCTGGTTGACGACCTCGGTGTGGCCGGGCAGCACCTCGGCGAGCAACGCCCGGCCGGCGTCGGTGATCGTGACCGTGATGCCGCGCTCGTCGTCCGCGGAGGGTGCACGCGTGACCAGGCCCGCCTTTTCGAGCAGACCTGCCTGATAGGTCAATCCGCTACGGCTGTAGACGACGCCGTCGGCCAGGTCGGTCATGCGCTCACTGCCGGTGGGGGAGTCGAGGCCGAGTCGCGCCAGAAGCTGGAACTGCACGTAGCTCAGATCGCCGGCGTCTCGCAGCTGTTGCTCGACCGCATGCCGCAGCAGGCCGGCCACCTCCATGAGGGCGAAGTACGCGCCCAGTTGGGCGGCGTCCAGGGGCCGCGGGGTGTCGGACATGGCACGACTGTACCACTTGCTTCGATTTCGAACCTCTTGCTTCGAATTCAAAGCACTGCTACGGTTGCGTAGTGCTTCGAGTTCGAAGCACATCACATCGAGAGTGAGGCCCCCCGATGAAGGCGATCCGATTTCACGAGTACGGCGATCCCGACGTTCTTCGCTACGAGGACGTCGACCTGCCCGTTCCCGGTCCCGGGCAGGTGCGGGTGCGCGTCGCGGCGACCTCGTTCAACGCCGTCGACGGCAATATTCGCGCGGGGTTCATGCAGGGCCCCATGCCGCTGACCCTGCCGCACATTCCCGGCGTGGACGTCGCGGGAACGGTCGACGCACTCGGCGAGGGCGTCGCCGAGTGGGCGGTCGGTGAGCGGGTCGTCGGCTTCCTGCCGTTCACCGACGACGGGGCCGCCGCGGAGTACGTCCTCGCGCCCGCGGAGATTCTGGCGGCGGCGCCGGCAAGTATCCCGCTCACCGATGCGGCCGCGCTGCCGGTGGTCGGTCTCACGGCGTGGCAGGCGTTGTTCGACCACGCCGAACTGAAGCCCGGCCAGCGGATTCTGATCAGCGGCGCCGGCGGCGCCGTGGGTGGTTATGCAGTACAGCTGGCCAAGGCGGCCGGTGCCTACGTGATCGCCACGGGCAGTCCGCGCAGCCGCGAGCGCGTCGCGGCGCGGGGTGCCGACGAGGTCGTCGACCACACCACCACCGAGGTGACCGCCGCGGTGACCGAGCCGGTCGACGTCCTGCTCAACCTCGCGCCGATCGGCCCGGCCGAGTACGCGGCGCTGGCCGGCCTGGTCCGCGACGGTGGCGTCGTGGTCGGAACCACCGTGTGGATGCCCGCCCCGGCGGACGAGGCACGCGGGGTGCGTGCGGTCGATGTCTACGTCCGCAGCGATGCGCGGCAATTGGCGGAACTCGTTGCGCGCGTGGATCTTCGCGAGCTGATCGTGGACGTCGACGAGCGTACGCCACTGGCCGAGCTGGCTTCGGTGCACACCCGGGCGGCCGTGGGGACGCTGCCGGGCAAGGTCGTCGTCGTTGCCGCCACGGACTGATCGTCGTCGGCGGGCTGCCCGGACGCCCCGCTCGCGGAGACCGGACTACTTGCGGGCGACGCCCGCGTAGGCCGACACCTGCGCGTCCATCTTCTTCGGCGGGGCCACGCCGTCGGGGCGCCAGCGGTGGGGCACCTCGATACCCGGCTCGACCAGGTCCATACCGTCGAAGAAGCGCGCGAACTCGTCGCGGCTGCGGACCTGGCACGGCAGGCCGCTGCGGCGGTAGATCTCGACCACGGTGCCGATCGCCGCCGGATCGAAGTCCGGGGTGACATGGGTCATCACCAGGTACGAGCCGGGTACGAACCGCTTCATCAGCGTCTCGATGATTCCGTAGGCGTCCTGCTCGTCGGGGACGAAATGCATCAGCGCGTTGAGGCTGACCGCGACCGGCCGGGTCAAGTCCAGTGTCTCGTGCAATCCGGGTGCGTCGAGAATCGCTTCGGGGGTGGTGACGTCGGCGGAGATGTAGTTGGTGCGTCCCTCCGGGGAGCTGATCATCAACGCCCGGGCGTGGACGAGCACGATCGGATCGTTGTCGACGTAGACGACCCGTGCGTCGGGGGCGACCTGCTGGGCCACCTGATGCAGATTCGGCTCGGTGGGGATACCCGTTCCGATATCGAGGAATTGACGAATCCCCGCGTTCGCCAGGAACCGGGTGACGCGGTGGATGAAGGCCCGGTTCTGCTGCGCGGCCACCCGCACTCCGGGCCAGGTCGCCACGACCTTCTCGGCCGCTTCCGCATCCGCGCTGTAGTGGTCCTGGCCGCCGAGGTAGTAGTCGTACATGCGGGCGGTGTGGGGCTGGTTCTGTCGCAGGTCGACAGGGGAGCCGGATTCCACGTCGCAGTCCTTTCCGAGACGAAGTGGCAACGGCGACCTTCGGAGTGCCGTGTCGAACGTGTTGCGGGCGACGGGAATCGGCGACTCGGCCGCTTCCCGCACGCGGCGAAAGTGTACCTGTCACCGTCGGTACGAATCCGGTTCTCCGGCGATCCCGTTGCCGGCCAAGTCGATGCCCGGAGAGGTGAACCGGCGGGGATGCCGGCGTGGCCGTGTATCGATCCGATTCGGGCCTTCCGGCCCTACGGCCGGGACCTTCGGCGCTCCCGATTGGGCAGCCCCGCGACGAGGCTGGAACGTGAACCGGCGACGAATGCCGACTGTGCGGCGAACAGAGGCTCCCCATGACCATCGGCGACACCGTGACGATCGACCGGGCGGGCCTGGATCGGCTCGTCACCGTCCTCGTCGAGCACGGCTACCGGGTCATCGGCCCGCAAGTGCGCGATGGGGCGATAGTCCTCGACGAGCTCGATTCGGGCGACCGGCTGCCCGGAGGGTGGGGGGTGCACACCGAGCCGGGGCGATATCGGCTGTTCCGGCGCGACGACGAAGCCGTCTTCTCGCATTCGGCCGGCCCGGGGTCGTGGAAACAATTCCTCCACCCGCCTCATCGCCGGATCGCCCGGCTCGACGCGGATCTGAATGCCGAACCGGCGCAGGAGATTCCGACGCCCACCGCCTTCCTCGGCGTGCGTGGCTGCGATATGGCCGCGATCGGCGTGCTCGGGCAGGTGCTCGGCGGCGGCGCGCATCCCGACTCGGCGTTCGCGGCGCGGCGCCGGGAGCTGTTCATCATCGGGGTGAACTGCACCGAGCCCGGCGGAGTGTGCTTCTGCGCATCGATGCACACCGGCCCGGACGTGTCCTCCGGCTACGACCTCGCCCTCACCGAACGCGTCGACGACGCCGGGCACCGCTTCCTCGTCGACGTCGGCACCGAGGCGGGTGCGCGCATCGCCGCCGAACTGGTCACCGAACCGAGTTCGGAGGCGGAGATATCGGCGGCACGCGCCGAGGTCGCGGCGGCGGCCGGCCGGATGGGACGCAGCATGCCGGATGTCGATGTGCGCGATGTGCTCCGCCGCTCCCACGAGTCACCCCACTGGGAGGACGTCGCGAGCCGCTGCCTCACCTGCGCCAACTGCACGATGGTGTGCCCCACCTGTTTCTGCACCACGACCGAGGACGTTACCGATCTCACCGGCACCCATGCCGAGCGCTGGGAGCGCTGGGCCTCCTGCTTCGAACTCGACTTCTCCCATCTGCACGGCGGCAGTGTCCGGCAGTCGGGCGAGAGCCGGTACCGGCAGTGGCTGACCCACAAATTGAGTACCTGGTACGACCAATTCGGCAGTTCCGGCTGCGTCGGGTGCGGGCGCTGCATCGCGTGGTGCCCGGCGGGTATCGACTTGACCGTCGAGGTCGCCCGCCTGGCCGAAACGGTCGAGGGAGGCGAGGATGACCACCGCTGAGGAGCTGTCGGCCTTCGCGCCGCTCGCCTCGCTGGACCGCGGCAAACTCGACACGCTCGCGCGAGCCGGGCGAAGCGTCCGCTATTCCGCTGGGCAGCGGTTGATCACCGAGGGCCGCCGCGCCGACCGGTGCTGGCTCCTCCGATCCGGATGTGTGGCCGTGGACGCGGCGCTTCCCGGCCGCGATCCCGTCGTGGTACAGACCCTCGGACCCGGCGATCTGCTCGGATGGTCGTGGCTGGTGCCGCCGTACCGCTGGCACTTCGGCGCGGTCACCACCGAGCCCGTGGAGGCGATCGAATTCGACGCGGCCCGCCTGGCCGACATCGCCGACGCCGACCCGAAATTCGGCTACACCCTCACCCTGCTGCTCTTCGAGGCACTCGTGGAGCGGCTGCAAGCCACCCGGGCGAGGTTGCTGAACCTCTACCGCAACCCCGGCGAGGCGGCCACCACCGCCGCGCCGGGCCGGAGGGAGAGCGGAGGTGGGTGGTGAGCAGCGCGCCGGCCGCGGCCGCGGTGACCGATCCGGACACCATGCTTCGTTATCGGGTGGTCGACCGGATCGCGCAGACCGCCGATACCGCGACCTTGATCCTCACTCCGATAGATGGTGCGGCACAACGGTTCCGGGCCGGGCAGTTCATGATGCTCTACCGATTCGGGGTGGGCGAGATCGCCATTTCGATCAGCGGTAATCCGTGTGCCCCCGGTGATTTCCTCGAGCACACGATTCGCTCGGTCGGCGCGGTGAGCGCCGCGCTGTACGACGCCCCGCCCGGTGTGGTGATCGGGGTGCGCGGGCCGTTCGGTACCGGGTGGGATCTCGATTCGGCCGCCGGCCGTGATCTGGTCGTCGTCGGCGGCGGAGTCGGAGTGGCGCCGCTGCGTCCGATCGTGCTGGAGGCGCTGGCGCGGCGATCGGAATACGGCCGGATCGTGGTCATCACCGGCGCCCGGACCCCCGGCGAGATCCTCTTCCGGCACGATCAGCGCGCATGGCGGGCCGACGGCCGGCTCGAGCTGTATCAGACCGTCGATCACCCGGCTCCCGGCTGGACCGGAAGGGTCGGCTTCGTCACCGAACCCCTCCGCACGCTCGTCGTGGACCCCGCACGCACCACCGCGTTCCTGTGCGGGCCGGAACCGATGATGCGGTTCTGCGCGCAGACCCTGATTCGTCACGGCATCGCACGCGGCGACATCCGGCTGTCGATGGAGCGCAATATGCAGTGCGGAGTGGGCCGATGCGGCCACTGCCAGCTCGGTCCGCTACTGATCTGCCGCGACGGTCCCGTCGTCGACTACGCGGTGGCCGGGCCGCTGATGACGGTGCGGGAGTTGTGATGGCCGTCCCGACACTCGCGGTATGGAAGTTCACCTCCTGCGACGGCTGCCAGCTCACCCTGCTGGACTGCGAGGACGAGCTGCTGACGCTCGCGGGCCGGATCCGGATCGCGCATTTCACCGAGGCGTCCAGTGCGGTCGAACCCGGGCCCTACGACGTGTCGCTGGTCGAGGGGTCGGTCTCCACCCCCGAAGAGGTGGATCGGATCGCCGAAATCCGTGCGCAGTCACGCATTCTCGTCACCATCGGCGCCTGCGCGAGCCACGGCGGCATTCAGGCACTGCGCAACTTCGCCGATATGGGCGAGTTCACCTCGATCGTGTACGCGAGCCCGGAGTACATCTCGACGCTGGACACCGTGACCCCGATCGCCGCGCATGTGCGAGTGGACTACGAACTGCGCGGCTGCCCGATCGACCGCCGCCAGCTCCTCGACACCCTCTGCGCCCTGCTGGCCGGTCGGGCGCCCGATCTGCCGAACACCAGCGTGTGCACCGAATGCAAGCGCCGCGGCAATACCTGCGTCATGGTCGCCGACGGCATACCGTGCCTGGGCCCGGTCACCCAGGCCGGCTGCGGCGCCCTGTGCCCGTCGTACCATCGCGGCTGTTTCGGATGCTTCGGGCCGATGGCGCGACCCAATATCGGTGCGCTGCTTCCGATTCTGCGCGTCAACGGTATGTCCTACGAGGATGTCGATCGAGTGTTCCACACAGTTGCCGCGGCCGCACCGCCGTTCGCGGAGAGGGGGCGAGATGACCCGCCGCAGTAGGCGATTGACGGTGAACTCGCTGGCTCGGGTGGAAGGGGAAGGGGCGCTGCGGGTGGTCGTCGAAGACGGCACGGTCACCCGTGCGGAATTGAACATCTATGAGCCGCCACGGTTCTTCGAGGCGTTCCTGCGGGGCAGAGCGTACACCGAGCCGCCCGATATCACCGCCCGCATCTGCGGGATCTGCCCGGTGGCGTACCAGACCAGCGCGTGCAACGCCCTCGAACAGCTCTGCGGTATCCGCCTCGACGCGCCGCTGGCGGCGCTGCGGCGGCTGCTGTACTGCGGTGAGTGGATCGCCAGCCACGCGCTGCACATCTATCTGCTGCACCTGCCCGATTTCCTCGGCTATCCCGATGCCGTCGCGCTGGCCGCCGACCACCGGGACCTGGTGGAACACGGTCTGGCGGTGAAGAAGGCGGGCAACAGCCTGCTCGAACTGCTCGGGGGCCGCTCGATCCATCCGATCAATGTCCGGGTCGGCGGCTTCTACGCGGTGCCTGATCGGGCCCGGTTCGAGCCGGTCGCCGAACAGCTGCGTCGCGCGCGGGACTACGCCGTCGAGACCGCCGAATTCGCCGCGAGATTCGAATTTCCCGACCTCGAACTCGATCACGACCTGCTCGCCGTCACCGCGCCGGACGGGTATGCCATCGAAGACGGCGACCTGCGCAGCGACATCGGAACATCGTTCACCGCAGCCGATTTCGGTGCCCACGTCGTCGAACGGCAGGTGCCGCATTCCACCGCGTTGCACGCCCGGTTGGACGGCCGGCGATATCTGGCCGGTCCGCTCGCCCGCTACAGCCTCAACTCCGCGCAGTTGTCACCGCTGGCCCGCGAGGTCGCCGCGGCCGCCGGCCTGCGGGAGCAGTGCCGAAACCCGTTCCGCAGCATCCTCGTTCGCGCCGTCGAACTGGTCTACGCGCTCGACGAAGCGCTGCGGCTGATCGGGGACTACGAGCGGCCCGCGCGACCGGCGATCACGGCCCGCCCCCGTGCCGGCGTCGGCCACGGCGTCAGCGAAGCGCCACGCGGTGTGCTCTACCACCGGTACGAAACCGACGACGCCGGAGTGGTGAGCGCGGCCACCATCATCCCGCCGACCTCGCAGAACCAGGCCGCGATCGAGGACGACCTGCGCCGGGTGGTGGAGGCCAACCTCGAACTGGACGACGCGGCACTCACCCACCTGTGTGAACTCACGATTCGCAACTACGATCCGTGCATCTCCTGCTCGGCCCACTTCCTCGAACTCGACCTGGTGCGTCGATGATCGAGCCGCGGGCCGTGGTGATCGGTGTGGGGAACGACTACCGGCGCGACGACGGCATCGGCCCCGCCGTGGCCCGCCGCCTCGAATCGCTGCATATTCCCGCCGTAGCGGTGGCACGGTGGGACGGCGACCCCACCGGTCTTCTCGACCTGTGGGCAGATGTCGAGCTCGCGGTGGTCGTGGACGCGGTTCGCTGCGATCCGTCGGATCCCGGCCGGGTGTGGCGAACCACGGTCGATGCCCTGCGCGGGTGCGCTCGCGCCACCGGCTCGCACGCGCTGGGCATTCCCGACGTGCTGCCGCTCGGACGAGTCCTGGGCCGTGTTCCGGCCGAACTGGTCGTCGTCGCGGTCGAGGCACAGAGCCTCGACCTGGGTGTCGGCATGTCCGGTCCGGTAGCGGCTGCTGTCCCGGACGTCGTCGCGGTCGTGCTGAGCGAACTCGCGCGCCTCGGTCTGCGCCCGTCCGAGCCGGCGCTGCCGGAATGACGCCGCACCCGGCCGGTCCGACGGCTCACCGGTGCGGGCCCCGGCCGTTCGGCACACGAGGCACCGAGGAAAACGCCGGTCCGGTGCCGACGTGGTAAGCATGTCGAGTGGGTGTGCGTGAGAAGAACAACGTGGTAGTGGTCGGCTCGGCGCACGGGCCGACGGTGTTGCTCGCGCACGGATTCGGCTGTGATCAGAACATGTGGCGCCTCGTCACCCCGATTCTGGCGCGGCGTTTTCGGGTGGTGCTGTTCGATCATGTCGGCTCGGGCCGCTCGGACGTCTCGGCGTGGTCGAGCGATCGGTACGGCGACCTGCACGCGTATGCCGAGGACATCGTCGATATCTGTGCCGAGCTGAAGCTGCGGGACGTGGTGCTGGTCGGCCATTCGGTGGCGGCGACGATCGCGGTGCTGGCGGCGAATCGGGCGCCGGAGTGGTTCGCGAAGCTGGTGCTGGTGACACCGTCACCGCGGTATATCGACGAGGGTGACTACCGTGGCGGATTCAGTCACGCCGATATCGAGGAATTGCTCGACGCGCTCGAGGCCAACTATCTCGGCTGGTCGGCATCCATGGCCCCGGTGATCATGGGCAATCCGGACCGGCCCGAATTGGGCGCCGAGCTGACCGAGAGTTTCTGCCGCATGGATCCGGCGATCGCTCGGGTTTTCGCGCGCGCGACCTTTCTGTCCGACAATCGCGCCGACCTGCGGCAGGTGAGTGTGCCGACGCTGATCCTGGAAACCGCGCAGGATCCGATCGCCCCGCGCGAGGTCGGCCGATTCGTCCGCGACCAGATCGCGGGAAGTGAACTGGTCACCCTCGACGCCACCGGGCACTGCCCGCAGCTGAGCGCCCCCGAACTCACCGCCGCCGCCATCGAAGCATTCGCCGACCAGTCCACGATGAGCCGCTGATGATGTGCCCGCAGGGCGAGGCGGAACATCGCGACAGCGAGCGGTCGCCGAATGCCGATCACGCGTTCTCGGCGATGCTGGAAGACAGCGCCGAGGACCTCTACGACCACGCACCCTGCGGCTACCTGTCCACCCTGATGGACGGCACGATCGCGAAAATCAACAGCACCCTGGTGGGCTGGCTGGGCTACGAGCAGTCCGAGCTGATCGGACGCCGCACCTTCACCGATCTGCTCGCGGTGGGCGCGCGCATTTACTACGAGACCCATATGGCGCCGATGCTGGCCATGCACGGCCAAGTCAACGGCCTGGCGCTGGATCTGCGGTGCGCCGACGGAACGAGGCTGCCGGTGCTGGTGACATCCGTGGTGAAATGCGGTTCCGACGGCACCGCACAACTGATCCGCACCACGATCTTCGATGCCCGCGAACGCCGCGCCTACGAGCAGGAACTTCTGCGCGCTCGCCAGGCCGCCGAGCGTGAACGCGAACGGGCACTCACACTGGTCGCGACCTTGCAGCGCAGCCTGCTGCCGTCCGAACTGCCGGCGGTGCCGGGGATGCAGGTCGCCGCCTACTACCATCCGGCGTCCGTCGACGAGGTCGGCGGCGACTTCTACGACCTGTTTCCGCTCACGCCCGATTCCTGGGGATTCTTCCTCGGCGACGTCTGCGGTAAAGGCGCCGACGCTGCGGTGGTGACGTCCTCGGCGCGGTACACGATGCGTGCCGCGGCGGTCTACGACCCGGACCCGCCTGCTGTGCTGGCACATCTCAACACGGTGCTGTGCCGCGAATTCCACACGGGCACACCACGTTTCTGCACCGTGGTCTACGGGTCCATGCGGCCGACCCCCACCGGCGCCACGCTCATCCTGGCCGCCGGCGGACATCCACCTCCGGTGGTGATCCGCGCGAACGGCACCACCGAGGTGATCGAGATGACGGGCGGCATGCTGGTCGGGGCACTTCCCGACGCCGTATTCGCCGCCCGCACAGTGCAACTCGTTCCCGGCGACACGGTGCTGCTCTACAGCGACGGCCTCACCGAGGCCCGTGTCCGTGGCCGCGAACGCCTCGGTGAGGAACACCTCCGCGAGTTCATCGACACCCTCGGCCCGGTCACCGCGCCCGCGCTGGTCGCCGCGCTGACCGAGATGCTCGCCGGATTCGAGGGCGTCGACGACGACACCGCTCTGCTCGCGCTCGGCGTCCCGCCGACCGCGGCCCGGACGGCGTAGACGTGTTCCGTTGGGGCATAACGAGTTTCGGCGAAGCGGTCTCGGCTACTTGCCGCTGAAGACCGGGAACTTGCCGGCGTCGCCGTAATCCCGGAACTGTTCCATGTTTCGCAGCGTGTGCATGTCGTCGTCGGAGATCACGAAGTCGACCTGAGCGTTGCTTCGCATATGTTCCGGATTCGCCGTTTTCGGTAGCGGGAGAGTGCCGAGCTGCAGGGTGTAGCGGATGCACAGCTGGGGCACGGTTACCCCGTAGCGGTCCGCCATCGCGGCCACGTCCTGGTTGTCGAGTATTTCCCCGTGTGCGATGGGCGAGTAGGCCTGCACGAGGATGTCCTTGCTCTCGCAGTAGGCGATGAGGTCGGCGGGGGTGTTTCCGACGTGGACGAGCAGTTGATTCACCTGTGGTGCGACGGTGCAGGCCGCGAGGATGTTGTCGAGATCGTGCTGTTCGAAGTTGGAGACGCCGATGGAGCGGAGCTTGCCCGCCCGATACGCGTCTTCGAGCGCGCGCCACGCCTCCCGATTGCCGTCCGCGTAGTCCCCGCCCCGGAAATCGGCCCAGGGCTGCGGACTGTGGATCAGCATGAGGTCGATGTGGTCGAGCCCCATCGTGGCGAGGGAGCCGTCGATGGCGGCGGCCGCGTCGGCGTAGTTCTTGATCTCCGCCGCCAGTTTGCTGGACACGAACAGCTCGTCCCGCGCGACGCCGCTGGTGCGAACCCCTTCGCCGACGCCTCGTTCGTTCCCGTACGCCTGCGCGGTGTCGATGTTGCGGTATCCGATGCCGACGGCATCGACCACCGCCCGGGCGGCCTTGTCGTCGTCGATGAACCAGGTGCCCAAGCCCAGCTTGGGCGTCCGCACCCCGTTGGACAGCGTGTACGTCTCGTTCAGAACCATCGATTTCCACTCCTTCGGTCGTCGAATCGTCTGCGGGATCGACTACCCATTGCAGCCCGGCTGTACCGGCACCGAGATCGACCACTCCCACTCAGGGGCGGCACGTCGTCGCGGGGAACGGCTCCGCAACTCGATGCAACCTGTTCTAATCGGGGTGTCCGGGCCGGAACCCGGACCGTATCGACGCCGAGCGGAGTGAGATCGTGCCCCTAGCTCTGACCGCGGATCAGGCGGCGCTGGCGCAGGCCGTCAGCGGATTCGCCGACCGCCACCACACGCGTGAGTACACCCGCAAGCACACCGATCGGCTCGCCGCCGGCGAACTGCCCACCTTCTGGGCGGATCTGGTCGCGCTGGGACTGCCCGGTGTGCATCTGCCGGAGGAGGTGGGTGGGCAGGGCGGAACGCTCGACGAGATGGCGGTGGTGCTCGCCGAAACCGGGCGGGCGCTGCTACCCGGTCCGCTCCTGCCCTCAGTGATCACTAGCGCCGTCGTCGCGTCAGCGGAATCCGTTGCGGCGGTGCGTGATACGTTGCGGCGTTTCGCCGAGGGCGGGACCGGCGCGACGGTGGACACGGTGCACGGGGTGCGGTTCGCCGAGGGCGGCTCGAGCGGTGAGACCGGCCCGGTGCTGGGCGCCGCCGCGGCCGATGTGCTGCTGGTGGCCGCGGCCGACGGCGACCGCATTCGCTGGTTCCTGGTGGAACGTGACGCCCAGGGTGTGCAGATCGAGGCGTGTGCCGGATCGGATCTGGGCCGCGACCTCGCCGTCGTCCGTTTGCGCGATGTCGCCGGAACCGAGCTCACCGGCATCGACACCGGCTATGCCGAGGCGGTCGCCACCGCGTTCATGGCCGCCGAAGCCGCCGGGGTGATCCGCTGGTGTTCGGACACGGCCACCGAATACATCAAGGCCCGCAAGCAGTTCGGCCGTCCCGTCGGTTCCTTTCAGGCCGTGCAGCACCGCGCCGCACAACTGCTGATCACCAGTGAGCTCGCCACCTCGGCGGCCTGGGACGCGGTGCGCGGTCTGGCCGACGAACCGGCGCAGCGCACGCACGCCGCGGCCGGTGCCGCGCTCACCACCCTCGGCAATGCCGTGCACGCGGCCGTGGAATGTCTGTGCCTGCACGGCGCGATCGGTTTCACCTGGGAGCACGATCTGCATCTGTACTGGCGGCGGGCCATGTCCCTGGCCGGGCTCGGCGGCTCCGCGGAGAGTTGGGAACGCCGGCTCGGCGAAGTGGCGCTCGGTGGCCCGCGCACGTTCGCGGTGCCGCTGCCGGAAACCGATTCCTCGTTCCGCACATGGGTGTCGGAGATTCTGGATCGTGCTGCCGCCCTGGACAACCCGACTCCCGGCAAGATCGGTGACCACGACGCCACCAATACCGGTCCTCGCCGCACGCTGCTCGCCGACTCCGGCCTGGTGTCGCCGCCGATGCCGAAACCGTGGGGGATCGAGGCAGGCCCGCTGGAACAGCTGATCCTGCAGGACGAATACGACCGGCACGGAATCGCGCAGCCCTCCATGGGAATCGGCCAATGGGTGGTGCCGATCGTGCTGCAGCGCGGCACCCCCGAACAGCTCGCCCGGCTGGCCGCGCCGGCACTGCGCGGCGAACAGATCTGGTGTCAGCTGATGAGCGAACCGGAAGCGGGTTCGGATGTGGCGTCGCTGAGCCTGCGCGCCACCAAGGACGGTGACGGCTGGCGGCTCAACGGCCAGAAGATCTGGACCACGCTGGCGCATCGCTGCGACTGGGGACTGCTGCTGGCGCGCACCGATCCCGAGGCCGAACGCCATCGCGGCCTGACCATGTTCCTGGTCGATATGCACGGTGCGGGTGTGACGGTCCGCCCGATCACCCAGTCCAGCGGTCAGGCCGAATTCAACGAGGTGTTCTTCGACGACGCCTTCGTTCCCGACGACATGGTGCTCGGCGAGGTCGGGCAGGGCTGGGCGCTGACGCTGGAAACCCTTGCCCAGGAACGGCTTTTCATCGGCGGCGTCCGCGATCCTGGGCACAACTCCCGCATCGTCGACATCATCGAACGTGGGGAGTACGCGGGCAGCCGGGAGAACGCCCTGCGCGTGCTGGGCCGGATCAGTGCGCGCGGAGCCGCCATCTCGGCGATGAATCTGCGCGAGACGATTCGGCGCCTCGGTGGTCACGGGATCGGCCCGGCCACCAGTATGTCCAAGGCCGCGGCCTCGATGCTGCACACCGACGCCGCGGCCGCCGCTCTGGAACTCATCGGTCCCGCCGCGGCGCTGAACGAGAAGGACTGCGAGGTCGTCCTGCACGAACTCGACATCCCGAGCTGGGTGATCGGCGGCGGGACACTGGAAATCCAGCTCAACACGATCGCCACCCTGGTCATGGGGTTGCCGCGGAAGTAGCGGGAGCGCACTCAGTTACGGACGAAGGTGATGGGCAGGCCGTCCTTGGGATAGGGCAGGGAGTGATAGTCCAGGGGCGGGACGTAGGCGGGGTCCACCCGCCAGTGGTAGTCACGCAGCAGGCGGTGCATGATCGACTTCACTTCCACTCCGCCGAAATGCATGCCGATACATTTGTGCGCGCCCCCTCCGAAGGGCTCCCACGCGAAGCGATGCGATTTGTCCTCGCGGCGTTCGGGGCCGAAGCGGTCGGGATCGAAGGTGTGCGGGTCGGTCCAGTACTGCGGCATCAGGTGGGTGAACTGGATTCCGATGACGACATCGGTGCCGGCCGGAATCCGAACCCCTTGGATCACAGTGTCTTTCACCGCGTAGCGGACCAGGACCGGGACCGGGGCGCGCAGTCGCAGCGCCTCGCGCATCACCAGATCGATGGACTCCAGCCGCTCGAGTTCGGCCATCGCCGGTGCGGGCCCCAGTGCTGCTGCCTCACTGCGGCACCGTTGCTGCCATTCCGGATGCTGTCCCAGATACTGCAGGATCGTGGAGGTGGTGATGGTGGAGGTGTCGTGGGCGGCCATCATCAGGAAGATCATGTGGTTGACCACATCGTCGTCGCTGAAGCGGGCGCCGTCCTCGTCTTCGATGTGGCACAGCACCGAGAAGATGTCGTCGGTCTGTTCGGCGCGTTTCGCGGGGAGGTAGTGGCGCAGAAAGTCTTCGAGGACTTTCCGGCCGCGGTAGGCCTTGCCCCAGCGGGTGAACGGCACATTGCCGCGCACGATTCCGGCCGCGGCCTGCACGCATGCGATGAACGCCTTGTTGATCCGGTCCATCTCGGCCGGTGTGGTGTCGGCGGCGCCGCCCATGAACAGGTCGGCGGCGATGTCGAGGGTGAGTTGCTTGAGTTTCCGATACGCGGGGAAGGATTCGCTCTCGTCCCAATGCGCGACACCCTGTTCGATCGCCGGATGCAGCCGCTCGGTGTAGGCCTGCAGGCGGGGACGGGTGAACGCCTGCTGCATGATCCGCCGATGCCGCTTGTGCTCGTCGAAGTCGATGAGCATGAGTCCGCCGTGGAAGAACGGGCCGACCAGCCGCGACCAGGCGGGCTCGTTGGCCAGTGCCCCATCCTTGTTCAGCAGCGCTTCCCCGCAGGCGTCGGGACCGAGCAGCAGGGCCGCGGTCCGGCCGAGGGAATACATCGGGGCGACGGGCCCGTAGTGATCCCATTCGCGTTGGAACAGTGCCAGCGGGTCCTGTGCGTATTGCAGCAGTTGCCCGAGCACCGGGTAGCCACGATCCTCGCGCCGCTGGGTCGGGAGAGGCCTGGTCTCCAGGGCGTCAGCCGTCATCGCACACCTCGTCTCTGTGATGCCGCTCACGTCACAGCCTGATTCAGGAAGGGCGTCCTGTCAACCTTGATCGCGAAGTCGCTGTGGCATGCTGGGGGTCATGGCCGTGCAATCAGGGGTCTATCGCGGAGCGACCGCCGCCGAACGGGCCACCGAACGCCGGTCGCGCCTGCTGGACGCGGGTCTCACGGTGTGGGCCGAGGCGGGAACCCGGACGACGATGACCGCGGTCTGCGCCGAAGCCGGACTCAGCGAGCGCTACTTCTACGAGAGTTTCACCGGACTCGACGCCCTGCTCGAAGCCGTCCTGAACCAGATCGCCGTCGAAATCGAGGACACCAGCCGCAGCGCCGCCGAGGCTGCCGGAGACGATCCGGAAGCGCGCATGCGGGCATCGATCGGCGCGTTCGTGCGGCTGCTGGTCGAGGATCCGCGCAAGGGTCGAGTCGCGATCGTCGAATCGGTGGCATTTCCCCATTTGCGCAGGCGCCGTACCGAATTGCTGCGGCACCTGGCGCACGAGTCGGCCCTCGAAGTACGAACGTGGCTCGGCGATTCCGGCCGCAGCCGGGCCGCCGACGAAACCTCCGGTCTGCTGTTCATCGGCGGTATGGCCGAACTGGTCACCGCCTGGCTCGACGGCGCCATCGAGGTGAGCGCCGAGGAGATGGTCGAGGCCGCGTGCCGGGCACTGCGCGGTCTCTATCGCTGAATGCCGGTGGTGAGGATGGTCGCGAGTTCACGGTAGGCGTCGGCGTCGTCGAGGCCGGTTTCGGTGCGGACGCCGCCCTGCTGGATGCGCACCATCATGGTCGCGGCGAGGTCCGCGGCGAAAGCGGCGTGGACTTCCCGGAATTCGCCGGCCGCGACGCCGTCGTCGACGAGTTCGCGGACTCGTCTCGCGGCGAGGCGGGTGTTCTGCTCGTACACCTCTCGGGACGGTGCGAAGGCGTCCAGGTCGGTCATGAACTGCTGGGATGCGGCGCCGAGGACGGTTCCGACGGCTGACAGGTAGGCGATGATGCGTTCGCGGGCCCCGGTGGTGGTAGCGATGCGCAGTTCGACATCGTCGGTGGCGCGGCGGAAGAAGTGCACGGTGGCGGCGCGGACCAGTTGTTCTTTACTGCCGGCCAGTGTGTAGAGCGTGCTCTTGGAACACCGCAGCCGCGAGGCGATCTCGTCGAGGGTCAGATGCGCGAAGCCCTCGGTCAGGAAGAGGTCGACAAGCGCGTCGAACAGTTCGGTACGCCGCCGGGTACCGAAACCGCCACGAGTCGTCTGCGTCATGCCTGAATAGTACTCAAAAGAGTCTTGCAGTACTGTCCGCCGGACAGTACTCTGGCTGATAACAGAGTACTGCCATGCGTGGCCGAGAGGGAGGATGTCGTGGCTGTCGATCGATTGCTGCCCACCGACGAGGCGCACGAGCTGATCCAGCTCACCCGTGACATCGCGGACAAGGCGCTCGCGCCGATCGTCGATGAGCACGAGCGGTCGGAGTCGTATCCGAGCGGTGTATTCGCCACGCTCGGCGAGGCGGGGTTGCTGAGTCTGCCGTATCCGCAGGAGTGGGGCGGTGGCGGTCAGCCCTACGAGGTGTATCTGCAGGTGCTCGAGGAGATCGCGGCGCGGTGGGCGGCGGTCGCGGTCGCGGTGAGCGTGCACAGCCTCGCGTGTCATCCGCTGATGATGTTCGGGACCGAGGAACAGCAGCGCCGATGGTTACCGGAGATGCTGGGCGGCACGACAATCGGCGCCTACAGCCTGTCCGAGCCGCAAGCCGGATCCGACGCCGCGGCGGTGGCGTGCAAGGCCGTGCCCGCCGACGGCGGGTATCGGCTCAACGGCACCAAGGCTTGGATCACCCACGGTGGTGTCGCGGATTTCTACAACGTCTTCGCGCGGACCGGTGACGGGTCGCGCGGGATTTCGTGCTTCCTGGTGCCGAAGGACCTCGAGGGTCTGAGTTTCGGCAAGCCCGAGGAAAAGATGGGCCTGCACGCGGTGCCGACGACCACCGCGCATTTCGACGACGCGTACCTGCCCGCGGAGCGGCGGATCGGCGCCGAGGGGCAAGGTCTCCAGATCGCTTTGAGCGCACTGGATTCCGGGCGCTTGGGGATCGCCGCGGTGGCGACGGGGTTGGCGCAGGCCGCGCTCGACGAGGCCGTCGGTTACGCCAAGGAGCGCAGCACCTTCGGTAAGAAAATCATCGATCATCAGGGCCTGGGATTCCTGCTCGCCGATATGGCCGCCGCCGTCGACTCGGCCCGGGCCACCTACCTCGACGCCGCGCGGCGTCGCGATGCCGGACGGCCCTATTCGCGGCAGGCCTCGGTCGCCAAGCTGGTGGCCACCGATGCCGCGATGAAAGTGACCACCGACGCGGTGCAGGTCTTCGGGGGCTACGGCTACACCCGGGACTTCCGCGTCGAGCGGTACATGCGAGAAGCCAAGATCACCCAGATCTTCGAGGGCACCAACCAGATTCAGCGTCTGGTCATCAGCCGCTCACTCGCGAAGTAGCCGCCACGGACCCGGTCGGCGCTATCGGCCGGTGAAGAACTGCCAGATGACGGTGGCGGCGTCGAATTGACGGCTGACCTTGCCGATGAGAACGTCCGGCAGATATTGCGGGCCGCCCGGCCAGGTGTGGCCGCCGTTGTCGATCGAATACGCCGCTACCCGAGTGCCGTCGGCGCACGCGGCTGTCGCGGTGCGGACGGTGGTTCCGTCGTCGACGACAGTCGGCAGTTCGGCAGTCGTGACGGAGCCGCACCGGTTTTTCGTGCGCCACAGTTCCTGGGTGGCGTCGACGGACAGGACGGGGCTGGTGCCGGGGCCGAGGCGGCCGGAGGTCATCCGCACGACTCCGCCGTCGTAGGGGACGACCGGATCTGCGGTGCCGTGGATTTCGAGCACCGACAGCGGGTGCGCGGGGGCGCAGTCGGCGGCATCGGCGACGGGAAGGGGTCCGGCGACCGGCGCGATGGCCGCGATCTTCGCAGAGAGCCGGCAGCCGAGGTACTCGGTGAACATCGCGCCGTTGGACAGGCCGGTGGCATAGACGCGGTTCGGATCGACGTCGTCGTCGGCGACGAGGCGGTCGATGATCGCGGAGACGAAGGCGACATCGTCGATCCGCTTCGCGCCCGCGGTGGTGTCCGCGCCGCGGCCGTCGTTCCAGCTCTTGTCGGAGCCGACGGGGTACACGGCGACGAAACTCTCGGTGTCGGCCAGGGTATCGAAACCGGTTGTGGCGGCCATGTTTTCGGCCGACCCGCCGCCGCCGTGGAAGATCAGGACGGCCGGTCGTTTCCCCGGCCCGGGCGATGACGGTTCGTGGATCAGATACTGCCGTGGCAGGCCGCTCGACTCCACTGTGACCGTCCGGTCTCCGGCCGGAGCGGCGTGTAACGGAGCGCATCCACTCACCGCGGCGATCAGACCGGCTGCCGCGACGAAGGCCGGGACCGGTGCGAATCGCTTACCCATCGCACAACGGTAAACCGGATCCGCGGCGTCTTCATCACGCGGCGCTGAGGATCACCTGAAATCGCGGTGACTGCGGGACGTATCGCGACGCGGAGCTCGCCCGACGGCACCTCCGGCAACCGAGCGCCGACTGCGACGATGATCGGATCATGATCAGGCCGAAAGTGATCCTCAGCCGGGCGATGGAGGCAGGGCTGGTGGTGGTCGGGCTGGCCGTGTTGTGGGCCGGCGACCCGAACGACTGGCTCGTGGTCTGGGACGTTCTGGCGGCCGTATACGTCGTGATCTGGGCGGTGCGGCTGCTGCGGAACCGGCGCGAGGACGACCCCGAGGAATGGCTCGCCGAGGTGCAGGGCAACTGGGCGGCGCTGTTGGCGATCGGGTTGGCCAGTGCGGTCGGGCTGGTCGCGGTCGTATCGATGATCGCGGATGTCGACGAGAAATTCGGGGCAGCCGCGAAAGCCGTTTCGGCCGTCGCGGCCCTGCTGGCCTGGTTTCTGCTGCACCTGGGCTTCGCCGAACAGTATGCGCGGACCTATTACGCGCTGTTGCCGGACCGCACGCTGGCGTTCCCGGGATCGGAGCAACCGAATCTGCTGGATTTCGCCTACTTCGCGTTCACCATCGGAGTGTCCTTCGCGGTCTCCGATGTCGAGACCCACCATCGGGACATCCGCGTACAGGTTCTGGTGCATTCGGTGCTCGGCTTCTTCTACAACGCTGCGGTCATCGGAGTCGCGGTCGGGGTGGTGACCGGTGGGCGGTGACTACCCCGACCGCACGAATCTCAGCGCCGAAGCAGAGCGTGGTTGCCGCCGAAATCCTCGACCGCTTCGATTCCTGAGGTCCTGCGGCCTTAAGACGCCGGCCAGATCCCCCGCAACCGCGCGGCGGCGACCGTGCTCTGGCGTAGTCCCGCTTCGTAGGCGGGGCGCAGAGCGGCCGGGTCGAAGACGTCCGCACCTGTGACGGCGATGGCTTGCGCGTCCGGAGAAATGGAAACCGTTGTGGCCGAGGCGAGTTCGTCGTCGGTGTCGGCTCGTGGGTAGAGGTGGGCGCCGGGTTCCAGGATCACGATCGTCTCGGCGCCGGCCGCGAGGTCGGCATTGATCGGGGAGCGTACGCCGCCGTCGGCGTAGTGGCCGCCGTCGATCGGGATCGGCGGGAAGACTCCCGGCACCGCCGTGCTCGCCGCGACTGCCTCGGCCACGGACGCCGCGTCGGTTCGGGTCCACGCGCGCAGGTCGCCGGATTCGGCGTCGACCGATGTGATGACCAGATCGCGGTCCGGCCAATGCGGCATCGCCAGCAGGGCGTCCATTCGCGCGACATGTTCGGCGGCGTCGGCGGGGACGGCCGGGGTGGATTCCTGCCCCGGCGCGGGCGGGGTGAGCAAGCGGGCGACGTCGCCGCCGTCGGCGAGTACCGCGGCGACGACCGCGCCGGCGGAGGTGCCGACGACACGGTCCGCACAAGCGAGGTCGATCCCGGCTTCCCGCAGGCCGACCAGCAGCCCGACCGTCCACACGGTGCCGACCGTTCCGCCTCCGCCCAGTACGAGCGCGGACCGAAAACTGTTGGGCGGCAGAGCGGAAGTCACGCGCCGAGCCTACCGGCGACCCGCAGGGCGGTGCTCCCACAGCCGAGACGACCGGATGGTCCTGGTGAGCGGGTTGTGCGGGAAAGTTGCCGGAGTACGCTGAGTGGGTCGGCCTTCGATGAATCGGCCTCTCGATGAATCGAGACAACTCATGCACGAGCTGGCAATCGCGCAGGGGATCGTGAGCGGCGCGTGTGAACACGCTGCCGGGCGGCGGGTGTACCGCGTGACCGTTGCGATCGGGATGCTCTGCGCGGTGGTCCCGGATGCCTTGCACTTCTGTTTCGGCCTCGCGGCCGAAGGCACTCTCGCCGAGGGCGCGGAACTCGTCGTCGAGGAAATTCCGGGCCGGGCGCGCTGCCGCACCTGCGGCGCCGAATTCGGTCTGCCCGATCTGATCCCGCTGTGCGCCTGCGGCAGCGCCGACGTCGACATCCGCGCCGGGCGGGAGCTGCGAATCCGCTCCATGGAGGTGAGTGAGACATGTGCGCAACCTGCGGATGCGGCGGCGACGACACCCAGGCGGTGATCACCGGTCCGCACGAGCACGACCATCCGCACGACCACGACCACGACCACGACCACGGGCACGATCACGATCACGGCCACGCGCATGACCACGGCGACGGGCACGCGCATGACCACGGCGACGGGCACGCGCACGGTCACGGCGACGGGCACGCTCACGATCACGACGACGCACACCCGCACGACCACGGCGACGCACACCCGCACGACCACTCCCACCCGCACGAGCACGGCGGTCCGCCGACCGAGACGGTGACTCTGGAACAGAAGGTGCTGGCCAAGAACGATCAACTGGCACAAGACAATCGGCGCTGGCTGGCCGAGCGGGACATCCTCGCCCTGAATCTGACCAGTTCGCCGGGCGCGGGCAAGACGACGCTGCTCGAACGCACCATCCGTGAATGCCCGGGCATGCCGATCGCGGTCATCGAGGGCGACCAGGAGACCCTGCTGGACGCGCGGCGGATCGAATCCACCGGCTGCCCCGTGGTGCAGATCAACACCGGCGCCGGCTGTCATCTCGACGCCCAGATGACTCGCGGCGCACTCGAATCACTGCACCCGGCGCGCGAGAGTGTGGTCCTGATCGAGAATGTCGGCAATCTGGTGTGCCCCGCCCTGTTCGACCTCGGCGAGCGCGCGAAAGTCGTCATCGTCTCGGTGACCGAGGGAACCGACAAGCCGTTGAAGTATCCCCACATGTTCGCCGCGGCCGGCCTCGTACTGATCAACAAGATCGATCTGCTGCCCTATGTCGACTTCGATCTCGCCACCTGTACGCGCTACGTCCGGACGATCAATTCCGGGGTGACGGTGCTCCCGGTGTCCGCGACGAGCGGAGAGGGCCTCGGTGACTGGTACGGCTGGCTCGCCGGGCAACGCTCGTCGGTAGCCGCCGCACCCATTGAGGTTCATTTGACGCGAGACTAATATCTGTGTGGTCTGTATCACAGATTGAGACGGCTTCGAGCCGGATCGGCCAGCCCCCGCCCGGCTCGGGAAGGCGGCGTTCATGCCAACCCAGGAAGCAGTTCGGGCCGAAGAGACGCTGATACACGTCCTGTGGATCAACGCGGGCCTCAGTTGTGACGGTGATTCGGTGGCGTTGACTGCCGCCACCCAGCCCAGTGTCGAGGAAATCGCGCTCGGAGCGCTTCCCGGCCTGCCCAAGATCGCCGTACATTGGCCGCTGATCGATTTCGAATGCGGTCCGAACGGGGGAGCCGACGACTTCCTCGAATGGTTCTTCAAGGCCGACCGCGGCGAACTCGAACCTTTCGTTCTGGTGGTCGAAGGTTCGATCCCGAACGAGCAATTGCACGAGGACGGGTACTGGTGCGGTTTCGGCAACAACCCGGAGACGAATCAGCCGATGACCACCAGTGAATGGCTCGACCGGCTGGCGCCCAAGGCCACCGCGGTCGTGGCGGTCGGCACCTGCGCCACCTACGGTGGCATTCACGCGATGGCCGGCAACCCCACCGGAGCGATGGGAGTTCCGGATTATCTCGGCTGGGATTGGACGTCCAAGGCCGATATTCCGATCGTCTGTGTGCCCGGATGTCCGATCCAGCCGGACAATCTCTCCGAGACGCTGACCTATCTGCTGTACATGGCCACCGGCCAGGCGCCGATGATTCCGCTCGACGAAGCGCTGCGCCCGAAATGGTTGTTCGGTGCCACCGTGCACGAGGGTTGCGATCGCGCCGGATACTACGAACAGGGCGAATTCGCCGAGGAATACGGTTCCACGAAATGCATCGTGAAATTAGGATGCTGGGGCCCGGTGGTGAAATGCAATGTGCCCAAACGTGGTTGGCTCAACGGTGTGGGCGGCTGCCCGAATGTCGGCGGCATCTGCATCGGTTGCACCATGCCGGGATTCCCGGACATGTTCATGCCGTTCATGGACGAACCGCCCGGCGGGAAACTCTCGTCCACCGCGTCGGGGCTGTACGGATCGGTGATCCGCAGCCTGCGCCACATCACCGGCCGCACGGTCGACAAGGAGCCGCACTGGCGGCACAAGGGGGAGAAACTCGATACGGGCGCGACTCGCACCTGGTAGGAGAATCTCGCGATGACACAGATCATCCCGGAGGCGTCGCACAAGACGATCGAGCCGGATTCGCTCGTCGAAATGGCGTGGGATCCGATCACCCGGATCGTCGGCAGCCTCGGTATCTACACGAAAATCGATTTCGAGAACCGGGAAGTGGTCGAGTGTCACAGCACGTCGTCCATCTTCCGTGGCTATTCGATATTCATGCGCGGCAAGGATCCGCGGGATGCGCACTTCATCACCAGCCGCATCTGCGGAATCTGCGGTGACAACCACGCCACCTGTTCGTGCTACTGCCAGAACATGGCCTACGGCGTGAAGCCGCCGCATCTGGGCGAGTGGATCGTCAATCTGGGCGAGGCCGCGGAATACATGTTCGACCACAACATCTTCCAGGAGAATCTGGTCGGAGTGGACTTCTGCGAGAAGATGGTCGCCGAGACCAATCCGAGTGTCCTCGACGCCGCCCGCAAGGCCGAGGCGCCGCACGCCGCGATGCACGGCTATCGCACCATCGGCGACATCATGGAAGCGCTCAATCCCTTCACCGGTGAGTTCTACCGCGAGGCGTTGCAGGTGAGCCGGTATACGCGAGAGATGTTCTGCCTCATGGAAGGCCGGCACGTGCATCCCTCGACGCTGTATCCCGGCGGCGTCGGCACGGTCGCCACGGTCCAATTGATGACCGATTACATGTCGCGGCTGATGCGTTACGTCGAATTCATGAAGAAGGTCGTGCCGATGCACGACGACCTGTTCGACTTCTTCTACACCGCCGTGCCCGGATACGAGCGGGTCGGGCTGCGGCGCACTCTGCTGGGATGCTGGGGCTCGTTCCAGGATCCCGAGATCTGCAATTTCGAGTACAAGGACATGGAGGACTGGGGCCGGCGGATGTTCGTGACGCCGGGTGTGGTGGTGGACGGCAAACTCGTCACCACCTCGCTGCTCGACATCAATCTAGGGCTCCGAATCCTTTTGGGCAGTTCGTATTACGACGACTGGACCGATCAGGACATGTACGTGAAGACCGATCCGCTGGGCAATCCGGTGGACCGGCGCCATCCGTGGAATCAGCACACCAATCCGAAGCCGCAGAAACGCGACCTCGACGACAAGTACAGCTGGGTGATGTCACCGCGCTGGTTCGACGGCAAGGACCATCTGGCCCTCGACACCGGCGGCGGCCCGCTGGCCCGATTGTGGTCGACGGCGCTGGCCGGTCTGGTCGACATCGGCTACGTGCGCTCGACCGGGCACAGCGTGCAGATCAACCTGCCCAAGACGGCGCTGAAGGGGCCCGTCGAACTCGAATGGAAGATTCCGGAGTACGGCAGCAACACCATCGAACGCGATCGCGCCCGGACCTACTTCCAGGCGTACGCGGCAGCCTGCGCATTGCATTTCGCCGAGAAGGCGCTCACAGAGATCCGGGCCGGGCGGACCAAGACGTGGGAGCATTTCGACGTGCCCGACGAGGGGATCGGCTGCGGGTTCACCGAGGCCGTGCGCGGCGTGCTGTCGCATCACATGGTGATCCGCGACGGCAAGATCGCGAACTACCACCCCTATCCGCCGACGCCGTGGAATGCCAGCCCGCGCGACAGCTTCGGCACGCCGGGGCCCTACGAGGACGCGGTACAGGGACAACCGATCTTCGAGGAGAACGACCGCGAGCACTTCAAGGGCATCGACATCATGCGCACGGTGCGCAGCTTCGATCCCTGCCTGCCCTGCGGTGTGCACATGTACCTCGGAAAGGGCACGACCCTGGACCTGGTGCATTCACCGGCACAGATATCGACCGCCGAATAACCGGAGATCCGGTACCGACGGCAGGAGGAGGCGGTATCCACGCGTCCTGACGGTGAGTCCGCGGCGACGGTCGGCGACGACCGGTGGCGCAGCGCGGGTGATCGCATCGAGACACTGCTCGATGCCAGTTCCGCGGGTGGTGCGGTGGCCCGGGAACGGGCCGAGGCACTGGTCGGCGAGGTGGTCGATCTGTACGGCGCCGGACTGCGGCGCATCCTCGCCGTCCTCGACGACGCCACGGTGCAGCGACTGCTCGCCGACGATCTGGTCGCCAGCCTGCTGCTGGTGCACGGCCTGCATCCCCACGACGTGCGGACCCGGGTCGCCGGCGCGCTCGACAGCGTGCGGCCGTATCTGGGATCGCACGGCGGCGATGTGCGCTTGCTCGAGGTCGGCGAGGATGCGGTGGTCCGGCTGGAGCTGACCGGGAGTTGCCGCAGTTGCCCGTCGTCCTCGGTGACACTGGAATTGGCGGTGGAGGACGCCGTGCGCGCCGCCGCACCGGAGATCACCGCGATCGAGGTGGTCGCCGCCGAGGCGGCCGCCGACACGGCGGTGATCGCCCCGGAGACGCTGTTCGCGCACGTGCGCTCCGGCGGAAACTGGATCGGCGCACCGGAATTGGCTGATTTGGCCGCCGGTGAGGTCGGCGGCTTCGCCCTGGGCGGGCTCACGGTACTCGCCTGCCGGGTCGGCGACGAGATCTACGTCTACCGCGATCACTGCCCGAACTGTGACCGGTCGCTGGCCGGCGCGGTTCTGCACCGCGGGGTCCACGGCGACCCGGTGCTGCGCTGTCCCGGGTGCCGCGCCCATTTCGACATCGTCCACGCCGGTGCCCGCCTCGACGGGAGCGGACATCTCGAGCCGCTGCCGGTTCTGGTGCGCGACGGCGAACTGTCGGTGGCGATTCCGGTGGGGGTGGGCGGATGAATCCGACCGTGCGCGCACTGCGCCGCCTCGCGGCCGAACGCCCTCCGGCGCCGGTGGCGGGGGAGCGGTGCGAGATGTGCGCCGAACCCGTCGGCGCGGCGCATCAGCACGTCGTCGACACCGAGAGCCGGCACATGTTGTGCGTGTGCCGGGGTTGCTATCTGCTGTTCACCGATCGGGCCGCGGCACTGCGTTACCGGGCGGTGCCGCAGCGGTACGTCTCGTTCCCTGATTTCCGGATGAGCCTGCCGGAATGGGACGGCCTCGAGATTCCGGTCGGACTGGCCTTCTTCTTCCACAGTTCGTCGGCCGGGCGCACCGTCGCGTTCTATCCGGGACCGGCCGGGGCCACCGAATCCGAACTGCCCCTGGATAATTGGCAGGCGTTCACCGAGTCGCACCCGGAATTCGGCGATCTCGCCGACGATGTCGAGGCCCTGCTGATCCAGGTTCCCGAACGCGACGCCGGCGCGGCACGCTGCCTGCTGCTGCCGATCGACGCCTGCTACGAGTTCGTGGGCCGGATCCGTTTGCTGTGGCGCGGTTTCGACGGAGGTTCGGATGTGCGCGACTACATAGCGCGATTCTTCGCCGAGATGACGGCGCGGGCCCGCGCATTCGATCCGGGAAACACGGGGGAGGCGCCGTGAGCCCCGCCTACGCCACCACCTTCGCGGTGCTCGGGATGAAGCCCGAACCATACGCGGTCACTCCGATCCTGTCCGCGCGGATCGGAATCGCCTCCGTCGGTGACGAACCCGTGCACGCCATCGCATTGCGCGCCCAGGTGCGCATCGAGCCGAACCGCCGGTCCTACACCGACGCCGAGAGCGCGGGACTGCTGGATCTGTTCGGTCCGCGCGAACGCTGGGACCACACCCAGCGCTCGTTTCTCTGGATGCACTGCGCCACAACGGTTCCCGGCTTCACCGGCGGCGCGGAGGTGGATCTGCCGATGCCGTGCACCTACGACCTCGAGGTGGCCGGATCGAAGTACCTGCACGCGCTGCGCGAGGGCGAGGTGCCGCTGCTGTTCCTGTTCAGCGGGACCGTATTCATCCGCGGCAGTCACGGGTTCGCGGTGCAGCAGATCCCCTGGGATCGCGACGACCGCTACCAGATGCCGGTCTCGGTGTGGCGTGAGCTGATGGCGGCGCACTTCCCGGCCACGGGCTGGCTGCGGCTGCACGAGGACACCTTGGCCGCCCTCGCGGCCTACAAGGGTGAGCATGGTCTGCTCGGCTTCGACGAGACGGTCGCACGGTTGCTCGCGGGCGCACAGGAGTCGGCGTGAGTACCGCGCGCTCGAGCCGAGAACGAGCCCGCGCGGTCGCCGACGCGGTGCTCTACGAGGGTTATCTGCTCTATCCGTACCGGGCCGACGCGCGAAAGAACCGGTGCCGCTGGCAATTCGGCGTCCTCGGCCCCGCCGGTGCGCACGCCTCCGGACTGGGGGAGGAGTCCGAACTCACCGGGCAGATGCCGATGGTCCCGGACGGCGACCCGGTCCTGCGGTTCACGCTCCGATTCCTGCAACTGCAGCATCGCGGTGTGCACGACCTGGACGGCACGCCCGTCGCGGAGACGAGCGTCGCGGGCGATACCTGGCCGGACTGGGACGAGGCCGTCGAACGGGAGGTCACCGTCGGACCGTGCGCCCCGGCCGACACGACGGTGCCGTTCGAGATTCCGGGAGGCCGCGAGACCGAACCCCTGCCTGATCCGGCGACCGGAGCGGCGGGCACGGTCGTGCGCACTCGCCGCCCGCTGCGCGGCGAATTGGAGCTGGCCGTCGCCATCGAGGCCGGATATCGGCTCGTGCGGGTGACCGTGCGCAACACCGGGGAACCGGCCGTCGATCGCCGCGACGCCCTGGCCCGTTCGTTGCTCGGCGCGCACGTGATCGCCGAGGCCACCGGCGCGGAATTCGTCTCGCTGCTGGAACCGCCGCCGGAGGCCGAGGCCGCCGTGGCGCGGTGCGCCCAGCATCGCTGCTTCCCGGTGCTGGCCGGACCGCCCGGTGACCGCGGCCTGATGCTGATCTCGCCGATCATCCTCTACGACCATCCCGAGATCGCCGAGCAGAGCGCGGAATCGCTCTACGACGCCACCGAGATCGACGAAATTCTCACCCTGCGCGTCATGGCCATGACCGACGAGGAGAAGGCGGCCGCGCGCGCCACCGATCCGCGCGCGGCCCGCATCGTGGACAGCTGTGACGCGATGACCGCCGAGCAGATGGCGCGACTGCACGGCGTGCTGCGCGACCCCGGCGCCGGGGAGAACCGGCTGGTGCCGGAGATCCCGCCCGGGATCGACTGGTGGGATCCGGTCGCCGACGGCGCGGTGCGGCCGGATTCGGATGCCGTGCCCATCGCCGGGACGCTGGTGCGCAAGGGGAGCCGGGTGCGGCTGCATCCGGCCCGGCGCGCCGATATCCACGACATGTTCTTCGACGGCCGCGACGCGCGGGTCACCTCGGTGCACGCCGACGTCGACGGGCGCACCCACGTCGGTGTGGTCATCGCCGACGATCCCGGAGCCGATCTGCACGAATGGTACGGGCGCTACCTGTATTTCGATCCCGACGAACTGGAGCCGCTGGACGGACCGGGCGAGTAGCGCGGCCGGAGGAAAGGACGGATGTCATGGAGACGGTGGGAATGGTGGCGACGGGAGTCGTCGCGGCGGCGGTTGTCGTCCTGGCGCTGGTCGGAATCCGCTCGATTCCGGATATGCGCCGCTATCTGCGAATGCGGCGCATGTGAGCAGCCGGGTGCTGGTCGCCGGAATCGGCAACATCTTTCTCGGCGACGACGGCTTCGGCCCCGAGGTGGTGCGGCGGATACCGCCGGACCGCGAGGACGGCGTGCGGGTGGTCGACTACGGCATCCGCGGTATGCATCTGGCCTACGACCTGCTCGATGCCTGGGATGCGCTGGTCCTCGTCGACGCGATCCCGAATCGGGGTGCGCCGGGCCGCATCGAGGTGATGCGCGCCGAACCGGGCCGGCAGGCGCCGGTGGGCCTGGACGCCCACGGGATGGATCCGGTCGCGGTGTTCGCAGGGGTCCGGGCGCTGGGCGGGGTGGTGCCACCCACCGTGGTCGTCGGCTGTCAGGTGCTGTCGACCGACGAGGGGATCGGCCTGTCCGCACCCGTGGCGGCCGCGGTGGACGAGGGCGCCGCGACCGTGGCGCGGGTGGTCGCGCAAGTGCGGATGTCGCGAACGGAGGTGTGATCGTGTGTCTCGGGATTCCGGGCCGGGTCGTGGAGATCGTCGACGGCTACGGCGGTCAGCTGGCGCTCGTCGACGTCTCCGGCGCCGAGCGCAAGGTGAATATCGGCCTGCTGGAAGACGATCCGGTGGCACCGGGGGATTGGGTGATCATCCACATGGGTCTCGCGGTCGAGCGCACCGACGAGGCGGGCGCCCGCGAGGCACTCGCCGGACTGCGACTGCTGAGCCGAGGCGAGCCGTGAGTACCGAGGCGAGGCGAGTGGTGGGTACCGAGGCGGGCCGAGCGGTGAATACCGAGGCGGGCCGAGCGGTGAAAACCGACACGGGGCGAGTAGCCGACTCCGGGCGCGCTCGGTGCCGGTTGGTGGTGCGCGGTGTGGTGCAGGGCGTCGGGTTCCGGCCCTTCGTCTACAGCACCGCCGCCGAACTCGCGCTGACCGGCAGTGTCTCCAACGACAGCGACGGAGTGATCGTCGACATCGAGGGAACACCGGGGGCGCTGGCCGAATTCACCGATCGGGTGCGCCGCCACCCGCCGCCGCTGGCGGTGGTCGACTCCGTCGAGCGCACCGATATGCCGGTGCGCGGCGGCACCGGATTCCGGATCGCCGGCACGACCCGCGGCGGCGGTCGCACCCTGGCCTCGCCCGATGTGGCGATCTGCGCCGACTGTGCACGGGAGCTGGCCGATCCGGCCGATCGCCGCTACCGGCATCCGTTCATCACCTGCACCAATTGCGGCCCCCGCTTCACGATCATCGCGAGTCTGCCCTACGACCGTGAGCGGACCTCGATGGCCGATTTCGCCATGTGCGAGCGCTGTGCGCGCGAGTACCACGATCCCGCCGACCGCCGCTTCCACGCTCAGCCGATCGCCTGCCCCGACTGCGGGCCCACCCTGCGCTACTCCGGTCCCGGCACCGGTGACCCCGTGGCCGCCGCGCGAAAGATGTTGCGCGAGGGCGCAATCGTGGCGGTCAAAGGCATCGGCGGCTATCACCTGGCCTGCGCCGCCGACGACGAGGATGCGGTGGCACGGCTGCGCGCCCGCAAACGGCGCGGCGCGAAACCTTTCGCCGTCATGGTCGCCGATCTCGCCGCGGCCCGCACCCTCGCACGTGTCGACGCGGCCGCCGCGGCGGTGCTGAGCGGGCCACAGCGGCCGATCGTGCTGCTGCCGCGCGGTGAGCGAGCACCGGCGGAATCGGTGGCGCCGGGCCTTCGCGAGCTCGGGGTGATGCTGGCCTACACGCCGCTGCATCTGCTGCTGTTCGGACTGCCCGGCGATCCGCCCGGTCCCGTCGCGCTGGTGATGACCTCGGCGAATCTCGGCGGCGAACCCCTGTGCTACACCGACGAGGACGCCGCGCGACGTCTGCCGGAACTGGCCGACGCGGTGCTGGACCACGACCGCCGCATCCTCGTGCCCTGCGACGATTCGGTCGTCCGGCTGGTCGACGGAATCGAATTGCCGATCCGGCGCTCCCGGGGATACGCGCCGCTGCCGCTGGCGCTGCCGCAGGATTCGGCGCCCGTTCTCGCGGTCGGCGCGGATGTGAAGAACACCTGCGCGGTCGCCGAGGGCCGGTATGCGTGGCTGAGTCAGCACATCGGCGATATGGACGATCTGGCCACGCTGCGCGCCTTCGGCGCGGCCGAACGCCATCTGGAGGAACTGACCGGCGTGCACCCGGCGCAGCTGGCGGTCGACGCCCATCCCGGCTATCGCTCCAGCGCCTGGGCGCGGCGCGCCGCCGCCGGGCGGCCGGTACACACCGTGCAGCATCACCACGCCCACATCGCGGCGGTGATGGGGGAGCACGGCCTGCCCGGATCGTCGACCGTCCTCGGAATCGCTTTCGACGGAACGGGTTTCGGACCGGATGGGGCGATCTGGGGCGGTGAGGTGCTGGCCGCCGGCTACAAGGGATTCCGCCGCCTGGCACATCTGGCCTACGTCCCCCTGCCGGGCGGTGACGCCAGCGTGCACCGGCCCTACCGGATGGCGCTGGCCCATCTGCACGCCGCCGGCATCGCGTGGGAGGAGTCCATCGCCTCGGTCGCGGCGTGCCCACCCGCCGAGCGCCGGGTCCTGGCCCATCAACTCGACACGGGACTGGGCTGTGTCCCGACCTCGAGCATGGGGCGGCTGTTCGACGCGGTGGCATCGCTGGCGGGTGTGCGCCACGTGGTCGACTACGAGGCGCAGGCCGCCATCGAACTGGAGGCCCGCTCGCGGGACGCGGACCCCGGGCACGGCTACCGATTCGCGCTCGGCGCACCCGACCCCGACGCCGGTGCCGTGCGAATGGATCCGGCTCCGGTGCTGGCCGCGGTGCTCGACGACATCGCGGCGGGGGCCGGGGCGGACCTCGTCGGCGCGCGCTTCCATGTCGCGGTCGCCGAACTCGTGGTCGCACTGGCGCGCCGATTCGGCGAACCGGGTGTGCCGGTGGCCCTCTCCGGTGGCGTGTTCCAGAACGCGCTGCTGCTCTCGCTCTCGCGAAACCGGCTGCGGGACGAGGGCTTTCAGGTCATCACTCATCACAGAGTGCCACCCAACGACGGCGGCCTGGCATTCGGGCAGCTGCTCGCCGCCGGGGCTCGATGAGCGAAAGGAAGGAACCGATCATGTGCCTGGCAGTCCCGGGGAAGGTGCTCGACCTGTACGAGCGCGACGGCACGCTGATGTCGGTGGTCGACTTCGGCGGTGTCCACAAAGACGTATGCCTGCAATACATTCCGGATGCCGCGGTCGGCGACTACGTCGTCGTGCACGTCGGATTCGCCATTCAGCGCCTCGACGAGGAATCGGCGCTGGCCACCCTGGCCGAATTCGAACACCTCGGTGTACTGAACGAGGAATTCGGCGACGGCTTCGCCATCGCCGCCCGGCAGTCCGGTCTTCCCGATCCCACCTCCGGCGCGCCGTCGGAGCCCGCCCGTGACGACGAGGTGAACCGATGAAATATCTGGACGAATTCAGCAATCCCGACCTGGCTCAGCGTCTGCTCGAACGCATCCGGGCCGCCACCTCGCGGCGCTGGTCGATCATGGAGGTCTGTGGCGGCCAGACGCATTCGATCATCCGGCACGGCATCGACCAACTGCTGCCCGATACCATCGAAATGATTCACGGCCCCGGCTGCCCGGTCTGTGTCACGCCCCTGGAAGTGATCGACAAGGCACTCGAGATCGCCGCCCGGCCGGAGGTCATCTTCTGCTCCTTCGGCGACATGCTGCGCGTGCCGGGCAGTTCCAAGGATCTGTTCCGGGTCAAGAGTGAGGGCGGTGACGTGCGGGTGGTGTATTCGCCGCTGGACGCGCTCACCCTCGCGAAACAGAATCCGGACCGGCAGGTGGTGTTCTTCGGGATCGGCTTCGAGACCACCGCCCCGGCCAACGCGATGACCGTGTATCAGGCCCAGCGGCTGGGCATCGAGAACTTCTCGCTGCTGGTCTCGCATGTCCTGGTCCCGCCGGCGATCGCCGCCATCATGGAATCGCCCGACTGCCGGGTCCAGGCGTTCCTGGCCGCCGGTCATGTGTGCTCGGTGATGGGTATCAGCGAATACCCGCCGCTGGCGCGGAAATATCGAGTTCCCATGGTGGTCACGGGATTCGAGCCGCTCGACATCCTCGAGGGGATCCGCCGCACGGTGATCCAGCTCGAACAGGGCCGCTGCGAGGTCGAGAACGCCTACCCGCGTGCGGTACCGGCCGAGGGCAACCCGGCCGCGAAGGCCATGTTGGAGGACGTCTTCGAGGTCACCGACCGGGCCTGGCGCGGGATCGGCGTCATTCCGCGCAGCGGGTGGCGGCTCTCACCGCGCTATCGCGACTACGACGCCGAATACCGATTCAGCGTGGGCGATATCCACACCGCCGAATCGTCGGTCTGCCGCTCCGGAGAGGTGCTGCAGGGGTTGATCAAGCCGACCGATTGCGCGGCGTTCGGCACCCGCTGCACACCGCGTAACCCGTTGGGCGCCACGATGGTGTCCTCCGAGGGTGCCTGCGCCGCCTACTACCTGTATCGCCGCCTGGATCTGCCGGCGGAGGTGGCTCATGCTTGACCATGCCGAAACCTCCACTCCGCCACCGGTATTCGATGCGGAGAGCTGGGTGTGCCCACTGCCGCTGCGGGATTCGCCGACGATCGTGATGGCGCACGGCGGTGGGGGCGCGATGTCGGGCGAGCTGATCGAGCACCTGTTCCTGCCCGCGTTCGGTGCCGCCGCCGACGCCGCGCTCGGGGACGCGGCGGTGGTCGAAGTCGGCGGCACGAGGCTGGCGTTCTCCACCGATTCGTTCGTGGTGAAACCGCTCGTCTTCCCCGGCGGCACGATCGGCGAGCTGGCGGTCAACGGCACCGTGAACGACCTGGCCATGGCCGGTGCGCAGCCGCTGGCGCTGTCGACGGCATTCATTCTGGAGGAGGGCACCGACCTGGCCGAGATCGCCCGGGTCGCCGAGGCCATGGGCGAGGCCGCCGGCACGGCCGGGGTGAAGCTGGTGACCGGCGATACGAAGGTGGTCGACGCCGGCCACGGGGACGGCATCTTCGTCAACACCGCGGGCATCGGGCTGGTGCCCGCGGGGGTCGACATCCGTCCCGAGCGCGCCCGGCCCGGCGATGTCGTGCTGGTCAGCGGCGACATCGGTGTGCACGGGGTGGCGGTGATGAGCTGCCGCGAAGGCCTGGAATTCGGCACCACCGTGCGCAGCGACACCGCCGCGCTCAACGGTCTGGTCGCCGCCCTCCTCGCCACCGGCGCCGATGTCCACACGCTGCGCGATCCCACCCGCGGCGGGGTCGCGGCGACCTTGAACGAGATCGCGAAAGCCGCGAATACCGGTGTGCGACTGGACGAGCGCGCGCTGCCGATCCCGGACGCGGTCCGCGATGCCTGTGGACTGCTGGGACTGGATCCGCTGTACGTGGCCAACGAGGGGAAGGCGATCGCCTTCGTCGCCGCCGAGGACGCGGACCGTGCGCTGGAGGCCATGCGGGCGCATCCGCTGGGCGCGCGGGCCTGCGCGATCGGCGTCTGCGTCGACGAACATCCCGGGATGGTGGTCGCACGCACCGCCCTCGGCGGTACCCGGGTGGTGGATCTCCCTGCCGGCGAACAGCTTCCGCGGATCTGCTGAGCGCCCGGCGGGCTCGCGGGCGGGAGATACGATGCGGCCGACGATGACGGTATCGCCCCCTCGGGAGTGGGCGCGAGAACAGCGCGCCCGGCGCCGCGGCGTGACCGGCATGGCCGTGACGGTGGTCGCGCTGCACGTCGCGGGCTGGGGGCTGCTGGCAGCCCTGGTCATCCCGAACCACTACGCGGTGGGGAACGTGGTGTTCGGCGCGGGCCTGGGTGTGACCGCATACACGCTGGGGATGCGGCATGCTTTCGACGTCGACCACATCGCCGCCATCGACAACACCACCCGCAAGCTGGTGGGCGAGCGCAGGACCCCGGTGTCGGTCGGATTCTGGTTCTCGCTCGGCCATTCCACCGTCGTCTTCGTCATGGTCGGTGCGCTGGCACTGGGCGCGCGGGTGCTGGCCTCCGGCGTCGAGGACGACGGCTCCGGACTGCGGCGCTGGACCGGTACCTTCGGCAGCGGCGTATCGGGAACCTTCCTGCTGCTCATCGGTGTGCTGAACCTGGTGTCGCTCATCGGTATCGGGCGGGCACTGCGCGCGGTGCGCCGAGGGGAGGGTGACGAACGGGAACTGGATTCCCGGCTGTACGCGCGCGGGGCGCTGAACCGGGTGCTGGCGCCACTGGTGCGCGCGGTGCGCAGGCCGGGGCAGATGTATCCGATCGGTGTGCTGTTCGGGCTGGGATTCGACACGGTGACCGAGGTGAGTCTGCTGGTGCTCGCGGGCGGTGCGGCGGCCGACACCGACCTGCCCTGGTATGCGATCGTGGTGCTGCCGCTGCTGTTCTCGGCCGGTATGACTCTGTTCGACTCGCTGGACGGGGCGTGTATGAACGCGGCCTACGGCTGGGCCTGCGCCGCGCCGGCCCGCAAGATCTACTACAACCTGCTGGTGACCGGGCTGTCGGTCGCGGTAGCCCTGCTGATCGGCGCCCAGGAGATCGTCTCCGTGGTCACCGGCGCACTGGGCATCACCTCCGGCCCGCTGGCCTGGATCGGCGGTCTCGATCTGGGGGCGATGGGATTCGTCGTGGTGGCGCTGTTCGTCGCGACCTGGCTGCTGGCGCTGATCCTGTGGCGACGCGAGGAAACATGAGCGGGCCGCAGATGTTCGCGCGCTTCGCCTACGCGCCGAACGCGCTGGGCTATTGCGGACCCGCCGACGCCCCCGCGCTGGCCGGCGGGACCGATGCCGAGATCCGGGCCGTGGCACGGCGCTTCTCCGGGGCCTGGCCGTACCTGCGGGTGCTGTCGTCGATGACCGGAATCGCCGATCCGCTCGACCCGCGACTGGTCGAATCCTATTGGCTCGGTGGGGGAGTCGGCGCCCGGATCGACAGGACGGAATTCCTGTCGAGGCTGTTGTCGGTGATCGGCCCGATCGCCGGCGGGTACTGGCGTCACCTGGGGCCCGAACTGGCCGAGGAGAGCGCGGCCAACCACAATTTCCACGTCTTCGGCATCTACCCGTGGACCCGTCTGCTCGGCCGGGGTCCCGCGGATCTGCCGCTGCGCGTGCTCGACAACTGCCGGATCACGTGGGCACGGGTCTGTGCGCGCGACGCCACCACCGCGACGGTGCGCATGCGGCGGCTGTGCTGGAGCGATTCTCGGCTCTCGCTCTCGGCGGAGACGTCGCGCCGCATCGAACTGGCCGGAGCGGGCATCGATGCCGCCGATATCGAGGTGGGCGACCATCTCGCGCTGCACTGGGATCACATCTGCGCCCGGCTCGACCGCACCCGGCTCGATCGGCTCACGGCCGCGACGGCCTGGCAGCTGGCGGCCACGAATCGCCGCCTGGACCCGAACTCCGCGACACCGGCCCGGCGCTCACGCGCCTCGTGACGGCGACAGCGATCACTGCTCCGGGTCCTTGCGCAATGTTCGCTCCCGGGTGATCTGGGCATCGACCACCGCGCCGAGCAGGATCGCGAAGTTGGTGAGCCACAGCCACATCAGCAGGACGATCGCCGCGGTCAACGATCCGTACACGCGATCGAGTGAGTCGAAATGGGCTGCGTAGAGCGCCAACCCGGCCGATCCCGCGATCCAGATGCCCACGGCGATCACGCTTCCGGAGGTCAGCCAGCGCAACCGCTGCCCCTCGGTGTTCGGCGCGACCCAATACAGCAGCGCCAGTGCGACACTCACCAGCAGGGCCAGCAGCGGCCACTTCACGATCGACCAGACGAGCAGGCCCGCCGAACCCATCCCGATCCGGTTGCCGGCGTGTTCGGCCAGGCCCGGGGTGATGGCGAAGCCGAGCACGGTGACGACCACGGCGACCACCAGCATCAGGCCCAGTGCGAATCGCAGTGGCAGTGTGCGCCACAGTGATCGGCTCTCCCGCACCCCGTAGAGGTCGTTGGCCGCGCGGATGAACGCCCCCAGGTAGGTCGATACGGTCCAGAACGCCGACAACAGGCCCACGACCGCCATCGGGCCGGACAGCGACTTGACCGACTGCAGGTGGTGGATCGAGTCGGAGATCAGTGACGTACCGCCGCCGGGGCCCAGCCGACCGGCCGCGCCCGCGAGCGAGTCGGCGGGGGCGGGTCCGGCGACACTCAGCACGACGATGGCGATCAGCAGGGCCGGAAACAGCGACAACATGCTGTAGTACGTCAATGCCGCCGCCCAGTCGGACAACTCGTCCGACCACGCCGCGCGCACGGTACGCAGGACCACTCTGACCTCGGCCCGGCGAAACATCCGGTACCGAAGCGCCGGCTCCGATCCGACCGCCACAGCCTCTACCTCCCAGCAGTTTTCGATCCGCGCACAGTCGCATCGCCGGCGCATGTGTTCGGAATACCACTACCGCATCCCGCCACGCGTGGCCGGTGCGGTTTCCTTTCGGTGACGATGTCGAGCCCGGCGACGTGACCGGATGTGGTGAGGGCTTGCGAGACATCCTCTTTCATCGTGGCGGTCGGTTTCGTCGCGCGTGTTCGCTGAGTGGCACCGGTGTCCCGGTGGGCGAGATCGAGCGTAGGTGTGTCGTGGATCACGACTGATGCTGAACCGCATGATTCGGATCGGAATGCTGTTGCCCTATGTGGACGGAATGATCGGTTCCGGCGGATTTCTGCAGGATCTGGCGGGGACGCTGGAGGAATGCGGGGTCGAGTCGGCCTGGGCGGTCGAGCACGTGGTGGTGGCCGACGAGTACGACCCGCGGTATCCGTATTCGCCGGACGGGCGGATGCCCGGCGCCGAGCACGGGGCGCCGATGACCGATCCGCTGGAGACGATCGCCTTTCTGGCCGGTTCGACGCGCACGCTGCGCTTCGGCACCGCGATGATGGTCGCGCCGCTGCACAGTCCGGTGGTCCTGGCCAAACGGGCCGCCACCATCGCGCTGCATTCCGGTGACCGGCTGCTGCTCGGGCTCGGAATCGGCTGGCAGAAGGAGGAATACGCGGCGATCGGCGTGCCCTTCGCCGATCGTGGCGCGCGCCTCGACGACGGGATCGGCGCGATGCGTGCGCTGTGGGCGGACGCTCCGGCGAGCTACGCGGGCAAGCACGTGCGTTTCGATCGCGTCTACTGCGAACCCCGCCCGTCGAAGGGCACGGTGCCGATCGTCGTGGGAGGCAACAGTGCGCCCGCGGTGCGGCGGGCCGGTCGCCTGGCCGACGGCTGGTTTCCGTACACGATCACGCCGGCCGATTTCGCCGCGCGCGCCGACGAAGTGCGTGCGCACGCGCGTGCCGCGGGGCGTGCCGAGAGCGCGGTCGAATTGACGGCGTGGCCCGGATCATGCGATCCGGCAAGGGAATTCGACGTCGACTTCGTCCGCGGCTACACCGATGCGGGCGCGTCGCGGCTGGTGGTGAACCCGCCCCTGTTCGGTGACGAGTCGCTGTTCGCCGCCGGGATCGCCGGGCTTCCCGGATATATCGCCCGGTACCTCGACGAGGTGGTGAGCAAGCTGTGACCACGACGGTGACAGTGATCGACGAGATCGCCATACCCCGGGATCGTGTCGAGGAGTGGTCGCGGCGCTGGCGCAGCGACTACCTGCCCGGCGCCGGTGACCGCGGCATGCGCGTGGTCCGGCAGTGCCGCCGCTTCACCTCCCCCGACACGGTGATGCTGGAGATCCAGTGGGAACTGCCCGGAATCTACGAGTTCTACGGGATGCGCGCGGCGGCGGGCGCCGACGACGCGGTGAGCAGCTTCTGGCAGTGGACCGATTCGCTCGCGCTGTCACGGGCGCGGCGCGTCCTCGAGGAGGTGCGGTGATGTCGCGCTGGGTCGTTCGCACACCGGCGGGAGTCGACGGTCCGTCCGGTGCCGAGGGCGGACACGATCTGCCCGGTAGCGTCGGCGGACTCGGGATGACCTGGGATGTGAGCTGTGACGATATCGACGCGGCCTGGCCGGGTCGACCGGCGGGCGCCGACGCCGTGGCGCTGACCCGCCTCGTCGGCGCGCGGGTCGCGATGTCCGGCAAGCGCATCAAGCGCACGTTGTTGTTGCGGGTGCGTCCGGAAACCGAACCGGCCGTGGTGGACCGATTCGAAGCCGACCTGGCCGCGATGCCCGGACACATCGCGGCGATCGGGTCGTGGACCCTCAGTCGCGCCGACCACCCGCGGTGGACACACGCCTGGGAGCAGGAATTCGCCGACCTCGACGGCCTCAACGCCGACTACCTGCTCCACCCCTATCACTGGACCTGCGTCGACCGGTGGTTCGACCCGGAAATTCCCGACTCCATCGTCGACCCGGCCATCGCCCACCTGTACCGCTGGGCCGAGGGACCGCTGTTGTCCTGAGAGGCGCGACCGGCGTTCGCCTACTCGACGCCCGCATCCGTCGTGGATGTGGCGGCGACGCGTTCGAGGGCTCGGAGATCCTTTCCGATGACTCCGTAGAGCAGGTAGGCGAGGATGAAGCCGATGATGCCGCCGACGCACAGGATGCGGACCGCCCAGATGATGGACTCGATGTCCGGCGCCGGCAGGAACGTGATCCCGGTGACGCCGACCAGGGGTACGGCGGCGGCCGCGGTGAGGTAGATACCGGTGCGCCGGGCGAGCCGGCGCAGGTGTTCGACGTCGGCGGCGTCGGACCGGCCGTGTGCGAGGAAGATCGGGTACAGGAACCGGACCACGTACCAGGTGATCGCGAAGTACGGGTAGGCCAGTGCGACCGCACCACAGACGACCAGCGACAGCAGGAAATGCGCGTAGGTGCCGCGCGGAACGCTACCGGCGACGAGATTCAGCATCACCGGAAACAGCACGCCGCCGGCAAACCAGAACACGAAAGCGATCGCGGCCACCCGGTTGGGGAGTCGCAACGCCTCGATGCGGGTCCCGGTGAGGACCGCGTCGGGATAGCCGCGCCCCTTGTGCAGTCCGATGGAAATCTCGAGGAGGTGGCGTGCGGTGTAGAGAATCAGCAGGGTGGCCACGACGATGGCCAGCGGATACAGCACCTGGGCCACATCGTGGAAGGACTGCTGCACCTCGGGCGTGAGTTTGCCGACGATCAACGTCCTATTGTAGTAGTAATTGTACCAAGCGGCGGTCAGGTTCGGCACGGCGATCGCGATCGCGAGAATCGGTATCGGCCACAGCGGTCCGCGCGGCCGGTGGCCGTGTGAGGGCGCGTCGACCAGATCGCGGGCCCGCGGGTCGAGGCACAGCTCGAATTGCTGGGCCAGCTCCGCACCGTTGTTCCAGCGGTCGGTGCGCTGCGGTGCCAGACAGGTCAGCAGCACGCGGCGCAGCGAGGCCGGGCAGTCGGCGGGAAGGTCGTCGAGGAATTGCGGCGCTATCGGACTGCGTCGCATCTCCAGCAGCTGTTCGACCGAGCCCTGGGAATCCTTCGCCTCGGCCAGGGGGAACGGCCGCCGCCCGGTCAGCAGCTCCCACAGCATGACACCGAGGGCGTAGATATCGCTGCGCGTGTCGAGGTCGTCCACCGTGCCGGGCAGGCCCGGGTGGCTGGCCTCGAGATGTTCGGGCGACATGTAGGCCAGCGATCCGCCGAAGTACGCCACCGGACTGCTGCCCGCGAGGTGGTCGCTGAAACTGATGTTGAAATCGGCCAGTTTGGGTGCGGCGTCCGCGGCGAGCAGGACGTTCGCCGGCTTGATATCGCGGTGCAGCACACCGCGCCGTTCGGCGTACGCGAGGGCTTCGGCGAGCCGACGTCCGAGCCAGGCCACGGTTTCCGGCCAGGACAGGGCCGCGACCTCCTCCCGTGCGCGACTGCTCGACATGGGGATCTCGCCCTTGTCCTTCAATGCTTCGTCGACGGCGTCCAGCAGCAGCCGGCCGCTGCGTCGCTCCGGTGCCGTCGCGCGGACCCGCGCCAGTACCGAAGCGAGCGTTCCGCCCGGAACATATTGCATATACAGCAGTTTCAGCCCTAGTTCCGGCAGCACCCGCTGGTCGTACACCCGGACGATGAATTCGTGGTCCAGCTGGGCGAGGGTCTGGGGTTCGGTGCCGTGGTCGGCGGAGATCTTCACCGCCACCAATCGTTGGATCGACCGCTGCCGCGCCAGGAACACCTTGGCGAAGGCGCCGTGGCCCAATTCCAGCAGCAGATCGAAATCGTCGATCCGGCGGCCGGGTTCGAGGTCGGTGCCGGGAGGGGCCGCGGTCGGCTCCGGCCCGAGCGTGCCGGTGGATTCCTCGGCTTCGGCGGGCTGGCGGGCAGTGTTCACCGTCCGATCGGCCAACGGGTCGAAGGCGGCGGTGGCATCGCCTTCCGGTCGAGCGCCCATGTGCTGGTCACTCCGGGATGAGACGTCGAGACATGGTGAATTTTATCGCGCCCGGGACGGTTATCCGACAGCGATTTTCCCGCACTTCGGGGGTTCGAATCCCGCGCAGGTCGACAGGCGCGCCGTAGCCGGTCGATTACTTTTCGGTGACGATTGTTATGGCGGATGTCGACCGGTTATACCGTCGTTACAGCGAGTGAAGAGCTTTTCTGGGCGTTGCAGGCGTTTAGGAGGTTCGAATGGTAGTGCTCGTACAACGCCGACCGGCACCGGTGGCCGCGGCGGCGAATCTCTTGCTCGACAGTGAAGCGAATTCGGCGGATTCTTTTCGGCGCAAGCGTTTTCGGTGGCCGTGGCAACTGGCCGACATGTTCGTTTCGGCGGCGGCGCAGCTGTATGTGGGTGAGGGACGATCGCAAGTGTCCGCCGTGCGCACGCTGGCCGATATCGCCGACGCCTCCGCGTCCACGCCGCGCCAGCAATGCGTGGACGTACTCTGCGGTTATCTTCGACTGCCCCGCGCGACCGGGCGGCTCGGCGGCTACGACCGGACGGTTCGGCGGACCATTGCGGCCGTCATCGCCGAGCACCTCCGCCGCGGCGCGCGGCGCAGCTGGTCGCGCGCCACATTCGATTTCCGCAACGCCCAGCTCGACGATGCCGATTTCACCGACGCGGTTTTCGGCGGCCCCGTGATATTCGAGGGTGCGAATCTCGCGGGCGTCACCCGATTCGACGGTGCGAGATTCTCCGCGGACACCCATTTCCAGGATGCGGCCTTCGATACCGCGTGGTTCCGGGAGGCGGTGTTCACCGATTCCGCCAGATTCTTCGGGGCGCGATTCGCGCGGGCCCGGTTCGACGGAACGACCTTCCGCGGCAGCGCTCAATTTCCCCTGGCGGACTTCGCCGGCGACGCTCGATTCCACCGGGCGGCATTCCGCGGCGGGGCGTACTTCGACAGCGCGCAGTTTCGCGGCCGTGCCGACTTCGGCGCGGCCGACTTCATGGGACCGGCCCGATTCGACGGGGTCGCGTTCACGGTCGGCAGCTCGTTCGAACGCGCCCGGTTCCACGACCCGATCCCCTCGGAAGAGCCGCCGGCCGACGCGGCCGGGTGGTTCACCGCACCCGCCGCGTACGAGGTTGCCGATCGGATGCCGGTGGCCGCATGCCGGTAGCCGCACCACATCGGCGGCGGAAACAATCTGCCCCGCTCAGACTGCCGGTTTCGCGGTTGGCCGCCGCAATCCTGGGTAGTAGCTCGGACGACGGTACTCGTACGGGCTTGGAGGTCCGGTGTTTCAGGCGTTGATCGGTGTGGTGTCGGGGGTCGGCCGGACGGGGACGGCTCTCATCGGCGGCTCTGCGCGGCTGCCCGTGCGCGCGGTGTCCGCCGGCCAGACCGCGCTGCGGCTGACCGAAGTCGCCGACGATATCGCCGGGCAGTTGCAGCGCGAGGTGCGGTCGTTGCTGAACCCGGCGCTGCGCCGGGACGGGAGACGGATCGCCGCCGTCGAGGATCGGGTGATCGTCGAAGTGCGGGGCCTGTGTTCGGAGCGCAGCGAACAGGTCGCCGAGGCCGTGCACCGGCGCGTGGGCTCGCTGCCCGGTGTGCGCTGGATGCGGGTGAATGCGGTGACCGGGGATGTGGTCGCCGCGGTCCGCGACGATCGAGCGGTGCCCGGACTGGTCGACGCGATCGCCGCCGCCGAGGAGGACGCCGGCGTCGCCGATACCGTCTGGGACCCGAGTGCCGAACATCCCGCGGATCTGGAACCCGTTGTCTCGGCGGCGATTTCGCTGGCCGGGGACTTGCTCTCCGCCGGTGTCACCTTCGTCGGAGCCGCCATTCCCGGCCGCAACGGCGTGGCGACGCTGCAGTCGCTGGTCGCACTGGCCGACTCCCAGCCCCGCATCCGGCGGCTGCTGGAACAGCGTGTCGGCCGGGCCCGCACCGATCTGCTGCTCACCACCGCGAACGCGCTGGCCCAGGCCGCCGGCGACAGCCCCGCGAACGTCCTGGTCGATGCGCTCCACCGGGCGTTGGCCGTCACCGAACACGGTGTGCGCCATGCCCGTTGGCGGTTGTGGGAGGTCGAACACGGTCACCGCCGGGCCCGCGACATCCTGCAGTCCCCGCCACACCGGCAGCGTCCGGTCGAACTGCCGCCCGGCCCGGTCGAGCGGTGCGCGGACGAGGCCTCGGCCGCCGCGGCTGCCGGGGCCGCTGCCGTGGCCGCGGGGCAGGGCCTGTCGTCGGTGGGCCGGGCGTTGTCGCTCGCGGCGCCGAAGGCCGCGCGGGCGAGCCGGGAGAGTTTCGCGGCGACCGTATCGACGCTGCTGGCGACGTCCGGCGTGCTGACGATGGATCCCTCGGTGTGGCGGCGGCTGGATCGATTGAGCGCCCTGGTGATCGACGGCGCCGTGCTGTACGGAAGCGGACGCCTGGTGCTCGATGCCGAAACCCGCGAATCCGAACCGGGGAATGCCGAGAAATCTGCGTCGGACTGGACCACAGCTCAGGTGTGGAACGCCGCTCAGCGACTGTTGTGGTCGGGACCGGACGCCACCGCGGCGACGCCGGATACCGGCGACCTCCGGCTGCGACCGGACCCGGACCGCAATCCCGGCGACTCGATTCCCGGTTGGTACGACGTCTGTGACGGAACGGACGTGCTGGGCCGGGTCCTGGTCGGGCGCGAACTCGATCCGCGCGCGCGGACACTGATGCTCGCCGCCCGGGCCTCGGGCCTGAAGGTGGTGGTGCGCGGACAGCGTGATGCATTCGAATTGCGTTCGCTGGCAGACGAATTCGTCGAACGTGAAGGGTCGGCGGCGGAACTGGTCTGCCGGTTGCAGTCCGACGGACATGCGGTGGGGCTGGTCGCCACCGATTCCGCCGGGGATCTGAACTGCGCGGATGTCGCCATCGGTGTGAGCCGGATCAGCGCCGTCGAGGTCGAGGCGATGCCGTGGGCGGCCGATGTGGTCTGCGGCGATCTCGATCAGGTCATGCGGGTGCTGCTGACGGTGGCTCCCGCCCGCCAGGTCAGCGAACGCGGCCGCGTCCTGGCGCTCTCGGCATGTTCGCTCGCGGGCCTGCTGCTGGCCGCCGGTCGCTCACGCGACGCGTGGCCGGTGACCGCGGCGCAGGCCAGCGGCCTGTTGCAGGGCACATGGGCGGGCGTGCAGGCCGCACGCGGCCGGCTCCCGGACTCGGGCGCACCGCTGGTTCCCTGGCACAGTCTCGAACCCGACGAAGTGCTGACCCGGTTGCCGGAGCCCGAACGCGGCGAACCGGCTCCCACGCGATCGTGGACCGCGCCGCTCGCCCGTATTCCCGCGCAGCTGTCCCCGGCGACGCGCTTCCTCGCCACCGTGCGCCGCGAGCTGGCCGATCCGCTCACCCCGATTCTCGGTGTCGGCGCCGCGGCCTCCGCCGTGCTGGGGTCGCCCGGTGATGCGGCGCTGGTGGCCGGCGTGGTGGCGGTGAATGCCGTGGTGTCGGCGTTGCAGCGCCAACGCGCCGAGAACGCGCTGCGGGACCTGATCGCGCACGAGCGGATCACCGGCCGCCGCGTCGAGCGCGCCGTGCTCGACCACGATCCCGAGCCGCCGAGCGAATCGGTGCCCGGTACCGCCCTGATGGTCGGTGACGTGATCGCGCTGCGCACCGGCGATGTCGTTCCGGCGGATGCGCGGCTGCTGCGAGCCGACGATCTGGAAGTCGACGAATCGGCCCTGACCGGCGAATCGGTCACGGTGCCCAAGGACAGTCCCGCCACTCCCGGCGTGGACCTCAATCACCGGCGCTGCATGGTGTACGAGGCCAGCACGATCGTCAACGGCGCCGCGGTGGCCGTGGTGGTCGCGGTCGGGTCCGACACCGAGACCAACCGCGCCGCCGCGGTCGCGGTGCCGCCGCGCCTCGGGGGAGTGCAGGCACAGCTGCGTGCGCTCAGCGATCAGGCGCTGCCGCTGACGCTGGGCGGCGGATCGCTGGTCACGGCGCTGGGATGGTTGCGAGGCCAGCGCATCCGCGCGGCCATCGCCGACGGGGTCGCGGTCGCGACCGCCGCTGTGCCGGAAGGACTTCCGCTCGTCGCGACGGTCGCGCAGCTGGCCGTCGCCCGGCGCCTGTCTCGCCACGGCCTGCTGGTCCGGGCCAGCCGGACGGTGGAGGCGCTGGGCCGGGTGAACACCATCTGCTTCGACAAGACCGGAACCCTCACCTTCGGCCGCCTGCGGCTGACCACCCTGGCCGACCTCGAGCATCAGTGGTCGCCCGAGGACGACGACCCCCGTGCCCGTCGGTTGCTGCGGGCGGCGGCCCACGCCTGCCCCGATCCGGACGACGGCCCGATCGTGCACGCCACCGATCAGGCGGTGCTCGACGCCGCAGAGCTGCTCGACCGCGACGAACGCTGGGATACGGTCGAGGAACTGCCCTTCGAATCGAATCGCGGATACGCCGCGACGCTGGGACAGACGCGGCGGCGGCACTGGCGGCTCATCGTGAAGGGGGCGCCGGAGATCGTGCTCGCCCGCTGCACCGCGATCCGGACCCGTCGCGACGGCGCCGATCACGACGAACCGATGTCCGCCGACCATCGCCGCGCGGCCGACCGCATGATTCATCGCATGGCCGAACGCGGGCTGCGGGTGCTGGTCGTCGCCCGCCGCGACCTGTCCGCTGCGCCGGGGGATGTGGTGAGCGCCGTCGAGAAGCTCACCCTGCTCGGCTTCATCGGACTCGCCGACACCGCGCGTCCGCAGGCGCGCCCACTCGTCGGCGCATTGCAGCGCAACGACATTCGCGTGCGGATGATCACCGGCGACCATCCCGTCACCGCTGCCGCCATCGCCGCCGATCTGGGTATCGACGCCGATCCGGTGGTGACGGGAAGCGATCTGGCCGAACTCGATGATGCCGCGCAGTCGGAGCTCATCGCGCGCAGCAGCGTCTTCGCCCGCGTCAGCCCGCAGCAGAAGGTGCGCATCGTCACCACGCTGCAGCGGCGTGGCGAGGTGGTGGCGATGGCCGGTGACGGCGGTAACGACGCGGCCGCGATCCGCACCGCCGACGTCGGCATCGGACTCACCGCACAGGGATCGACCGCCGCCCGCAATGCCGCCGATCTGGTGCTGACCGATCCCGACCCGCTGGTGCTGCTGCACGCGCTGATCGAGGGCCGCGGCATGTGGCGGCGCGTCGCCGATGCGGTCGGCATCCTGGTCGGCGGCAATGCCGGTGAGGTCGCGTTCACGGTCCTCGGCACCGCGCTCGCGGGCCGGGCACCGTTGGGCACCAGGCAGTTCCTGCTGGTCAACATGCTCACCGACATGTTCCCGGCGATGGCCGTGGCGCTGTCGACCGAGCGGTCCGGTGACGAGGAGCCCACCGGCCACCAGGAACGCGCCGATCTGCTCGCCGAACAGCTCGCCGCGCGGCCGCGCACCGATGTCGCCGCGGATCTGCGCCGCACGATCGTGATCCGCGGTTCCACCACCGCGGCCGCCTCGACCGTGGCGTGGTCGATCGCCCGCTGGACCGGTACCGAACGCCGGGCGGCGACCGTCGCCCTGGTCGCGCTGGTGGGCACACAGCTCGGGCAGACGGTCCTGGCCGCCCGCCACAGCCCACAGGTCTGGCTCACCGCGGCCGGCAGCGCGGCCTTCCTGGGCACCGTCGTCATGACACCCGGACTGTCGACCTATTTCGGTTGCCGCCCCCTCGGTCCGGTCGGCTGGACCACCGCGCTCACCTCGGCGGCGACCGCGACCGCCGTCGGCGCGCTCCTGCCCTCCCGCCGCCCGACCGAACCGGGACAGCCCACCGTCGCTCCGGAAGACAACGAATACGTCGAGGACCGCGAGTACCCGCTGAGCATCGAAAGTGTTGGCGCGCAATCTCATTGACCGTCGTTCGGTGCGTGGGACCGCTGCCGGGCGACCGCCGGTCCCTCGATCCGCAACCTCGGCGTGCCAGGTGGAGATGGGTCTGTCAGCCAGGCGGTTATCGTGGAGCCTGTTCCGATCTGGAGAACGCATCTTGCCGTTCCGAACGCGGCGTGGTGGCGGTCGGGGTCGCGGTGCGCGACGGCAGTGGCGCCGCTGTCGCGGCGTTGTCGGTCTCGATGCCGAGCGTCCGCTACGAGAAGCGGTCGCTGCCGCGCTATGTCGCCGTACTCCGCTCCGCGGCCGCGGAGCTGGGACGCGAATTGGCGTGACAGCGGCCGAGATCAGCCGCGCCGGCTCGCGACGATCCCCGCACCCAGCGCGGCGAGCGCGTCGGCGAGTTGTGCGAGCAGCCCGGTGAGACCGCGCGCGGTGTCGGCCTGCCACGCGATGAAGGCACCGTCGAAGCCCGCCATGCCGAAGTAGTCGAGTTCGTCGGCGCCCGCCTGCGCGGTCTCGGCCGGACAGGCGTCATCCAGCCCGATCTGTGATGAGGATCGCGGCGTCGCTCAGTCGCCGCGGCTCTTCTGCAGGCGTGCGATCTCGTCGCCCCACACCGATTGCGACCCGGCATCGCCGACGCGGTAGGTCTGCACGATCGATGCGATGCCGACGACCACCGCGAGGACGGCGACACCCACCGTGACGAGCGTGCGCAGATCGGTGCCACGGCGTTCGGCGAGGTGGAGAGCGGTCAACGCCACCGCGACGACCAGCAGGGCGATGGCGAAGTAGAGCATCGTCTCGCCGCGTTCGGCGTGTTCGCGCAGGATCTCGTCGGGATTGCGGCGCAGGTTGTACAGCCACTGTCCGGCGTGAATGGTGATCGGGGTCAGCACCATGACGATCACCGCCAGCACCAGCGTCAGCCACACCAGATGCCCGCGGCGCGCGGCCGGCCACAGCGCGCACACCATTTCCAGGATCGCGGTCAACGGCATCAGGACCACGATGAAATGCACGAACAACACGTGCGCGGGCAGGTTGTGGATGACGGTCACCGGGGCTCCTCGGTCGCTCGCGATTGTCACGGTGCCGACGACCGCCCCGAACCCGCCGACGCCACAGTCGAAGCGAGCATAGCCAGCGAGCAGCGGTTTCGACGGTTATTCGCGGCCCGGTCGATGCGCCGCCGCGGGATGCCCCGATCGGATGCGGGGAAGACCGCGCCGGTCCTCACCGTCGATGTCGTGCGCCGGGTCCGCGCCGGAGCCGGGCCGGGATGCGCGCATCTCCCACCAGTAGGTCGCCGCGACGGTGACATAGGCGACGGCGACGGCTGCGGCGATGCCGGCGCCGCCGGTCAATGTGAGCGCTATCGGCATGAGAGCTCCCTCCTCGCGGCCTCGGGGGAGGTCCTGCGGGCGGGCCGCATGACGGTATCCCACCACGATTGCAGCGGGCTGGGGTCGGGCCAGTGCACGACCGCTTCCACCATCTCGGGCCGCCCTGCATGGTGTGGCGAAGTGTGGTCAGTAGGCGAGGCAGTCGTAGTCGTCATCGGCATGGGGGAGAGTCCAGGACTGATCGATGCGGTCGGCGGTGTCGAAAGCGTGGCGAATGCGTTCGGCCAGGGGATGCACCCCGGTGAAGTTCGGGCCGGTGTCGCGGTCGCGGATGTCGGCCAGGGCTTGCTGTTCGGCGCGGTCGGCGTCGCTGCCTGCGGGAAATACGGTCATCACGGACTCCTTCTGCGAGCAATCACCGGCGCGGTGGCGCCGGTGCGGATCGGAAAAGGGGCCGGATGGGCCCGGAAGCCGCAGCTGACCGAGCCCACCCGTGGGATATACAGATTCTGGTCAGGCCGTGATCGCCTGCCGGTCGCCGGCGACCCGGTCCACGCTGATCTTGCGTGGTTTGGCCTTGTCCGCCACCGGGATTCGCAACCGGAGTACGCCGTCGCGGTAGTCGGCGCGAATGTGATCGGTGTCGAGGCTGTCACCCAGCATCACCTGTCGCCGGAACACCCCGCGGACGCGTTCGGCCGCGATCATCGACCTGCCCGAGTCGATTCCGGGGCGCGATGCCCGCACGGTGACCACGTTGCGTTCGATATCCACATCCAGCGAATCGGGGTCGATGCCGGGTAGATCGAACTCCACTACGAACTCGTCACCCTCGCGCCAGGCGTCCATCGGCATCGCTACCGGTAGAGCCTGCGTGCCGAACACCTGCTGCGTCGAACGGTCCAGATCGCGAAACGGATCGGTGCGCATCAGCATGGTCGCCACCTCCAGTTCACTCCTTATATCAGTCGAAGGAACCTCAGATAACCTCTGTTACCTGACACAGATTTATTTAGCACTCCGGCTAGGAGAGTGCAAGAAGTCGTGGGAGATAAACTGGTTGCCGCACGGAGAAGGGAGCAGGATGGGTTCGGATCGGCGCGAGGGACATCTGCCGGGGTCGAGCCAGGCGGTGTACCCGATATCGGTCGCCGCCGAGCTGGCCGGTATCGAAATCCACACCCTGCGCCTCTATGAGCAACACGGCCTGATCACCCCCGCCCGCAGCGCCGGCGGGACCCGGCGCTACAGCGGCGACGACCTGGCTCGGCTCCAGCGCATCACCGCCCTCACCCGGCAGGGGATTCACCTGTCGGCCATCGCGCGGATCCTCGACCTCGAAGACGACAACAGCGCTCTGCGCGCCCACAACACCGCCTTGACCGCCGAACGCGACCAGCTGCGCGACACGATCACCGAGCGGCGAGTACCGCACTGACCGCGGCCGGTCGCGGTCAGAACCCGAGCGGGTAGGCGGCGATCGCGTCCTTACCGTGCGGTGGCAGCGGCGCCGTCCAGGAGACCCGGCCACCGCGGAAGACCCGGCAGCAGCCGCCGACGTCGCGGGCGCGCGCGTGCACCGTCGACACCACTGCCGTCGGCAGGGCGTCGGCCGTGGTGGTGCCGGTGGGGTCGAGGGTGTCGATGGTGACGGTGAGCACGTCGGCCACGGTGACGGTGACGACGATCGCCGCGACGCCCGCTCGCGCGGCGGCAGCGGAGGCGGTGTCGGCGACCACTGCTTCGACGTGGTCGGCCACGGCATCCGGCACCTGCTGCGCCGGGCCGGTCACCGCGACGATGCTGCGCAGCTGGGTATGGCCGATGCAGCGCTGCACCACTCGCTCGACGCGTTGGAGCAGTCCGGCGCCGCGCGGGAACGGGACGATGCCGTCGCCCGCCGCTCGCTGGGGGGTGAGGGATACCGCATCGCCGCTACGGGATTCCGGGTCCGCGTAATCGGACCGCAGCATCGCGTCGACCAGTTCGAAAGCCTGCGACAGCGCATTCCGTACCGCGACGTGGGCGGTGGGATCGCTGTCGTTGCGGCCAGTGGGGATAAAGCCCATGGATGACGTGAACCTCTTCGTACCGACACACAACGAACCGACCCTCCGTGTAGAGCCGAGAACGTCCTCCTCAGAATGACCGGTATCGGCCACGCTAAACCGGAAGCGCCCGATTCGGGTCGTGAGGGATCGGACACAGTGCGCCATCCGCTCACCTGGTCGTTTGTCCGAGTGGCCGCGCGGCTCAGTCGATTTCGGCAGACCGATGACCGATCGGGCCCGGATGCGTCATACAGATATGGATCAGCGAGTGGAGGCAGCGCGCGACGGCGACCAGGTCGCGTTCGCGCATCTGGTCGAGCCGGTGCGGCGCGAGCTGCAGGTGCATTGCTATCGCATGCTCGGCTCGGTGGAAGACGCCGAGGACGCCGTGCAGGAGACGCTGTTGCGGGCGTGGTCGCGGCTGGACACCTACGCCGGGCGCGCCCCGCTGCGCGCGTGGTTGTACGGGATCGCGACCCATGCCTGCCTGGACGCGCTGCGGCGGCGCAAGGCCCGGGCGTGGCCGGCCGATCTGGCCGGCCCGGCGGACCCGCATCGCTACGAGCTGGGCACAGTGGATGTGCCGTGGCTGCAGCCGTATCCCGATCGGTTGCTGGACGTGGCCGCCGCAGGAGAAGAACCGGAGGCGGTCGTCACCGCGAGGGAGACGATCGAGCTGGCGTTCCTGGCCGCGATCCAGCGGCTGCCCGCGCGTCAGCGCGCCGTGCTGATCCTGCGAGACACGCTGGACTGGTCGGTCGCCGACACCGCGGCCGCGCTCGGGGTCAGCCGGGCGGCGGTCAACAGCGCGCTGCAGCGTGCCCATGCCACCCTGTCGGAACATCTTCCCGCACAACGAGATCGATGGCATCCGGTGTCGACGGCATCCGAACGCCGGGCGCTGGCGAAACTGATCGGCGCGTGGGAGAGCGCGGATCCGACCGCACTCGTCGCATTGCTGCGCGACGACGCGACGCTGATCATGCCGCCGGGGACGGTGTGGTTCGCCGGTCGCCGCGACATCGGCACATTTCTCGCCGACCACGTCTTCGGCGAGATGGGCAGCGGCTGGCGGCTTCGGCCGACCGGCGCGAATCGGCAACCGGCGTTCGGGCTGTACTGGCGCGAGCCCGGCGCGGACGCGTTCGACGCGTTCGCGATCGGGGTGCTGACCGTCGACGGCGACGCGCTCGCCGAGATCGCGCTGTTCCATCGGCCGGAGTTGTTCGCCGCGTTCGCGCTGCCGCCCGCGTTGCCGCCGCACAGCTGATGGACGCTCGGCGCGTGCGGCGCTGGAGCGTGGTGCTGCAGCCGGGGGACGCACTCGATTACGCGGCCGCCGACTGGGCCGACACCCTCGTCGTGGTGACCAGCGGCGAACTGGAGCTGGAATGCCGCAGCGGCAGACGCGCCCGATTCGCCGCCGGAGCTGTCCTCGCTCTCGCCGCCGTACCGGTGCGGCGACTGCTCAATCCCGGCCCCGGGGCCCTGGTGCTGTCCGCGGTCGCGCGACGACACCACCGATGACGGACCGACCCAGCGTGCGTCACACAGGTGAAGACATCGAAATTCACCGAATAGGAGCACAGCATGTCCGTCCCGAACACTGTGGCCGGCAAGGCAATACTCGTCACGGGGGCCGGGCGCGGCCTCGGCCGCGCACAGGGCCGGGAAGAGATCTTCCCCGATCCGATGTCCGCATCGCTCGCGACGGGGTGGGACGACGGGGTCGTCAAGAGTCTGGAGCGCGCGAATGCCGCTGCCGTGCAAGCAGTGGCGGTGGCGTCATGAACGCCTTGCGGCCGACGATGGTGGTCGGCGGCAGCCGCGGGCTGGGCCGGGGGATCGCGGTGGCGTTCGCGCGCGCCGGTGCGCCGGTCGTGGCCGTGGCGCGCACGGAGTCCGCGCTGCGCGAGCTGGCCGCCGAGACACCCGGCATCGACATCGAGGTCGCCGACGCGGCCGATCCGACCGTGCCGGGGGCGCTGCTCGACCGCCACCGGCCGGACATCCTGATCATCGTCGCGGGGGCGACACCGCTGATGCGGCCGCTGCACCATCACACCTGGGAGACGTTCTCGGCGAACTGGAATACGGACGTGCGCATCGCCTTTCACTGGTTGCGCGAAGCGCTGCTGACGCCGCTGCCGCCCGGCGCTCGCGTGATCGTCGTCAGCAGCGGCGCCGCCGTCCACGGTTCACCGCTCAGCGGCGGATACGCCGGAGCCAAGGCAACCCAGCGGTTCATCACCGGCTACGCCCAGGACGAGTCCCGGCGCGCCGGCGCGGACATCACCTTCACCACGGTGCTGCCGCGGATCACTCCCGCCACGAGCCTCGGCCTGCCCGCGGTGCGCGCCTATGCGGCCCGTGCCGGCCGGAGCGTGCAGGAGTACATCGAGCAGTCGGGTGAACCGCTCACTCCAGAGATCGCCGGCGCGGCGCTGCTCGAACTCGCCTGCGCGGGTGAACCCGCGGCGTCCTACCAACTCACTGCCGACGGCCTGACGGCCCTGCCGTGATCGGCGGCGTACGCCGTTCGACCGACGAAAGAAGAGGAACCGATGCGCAAGCTCATCGCAGCGATGAAGATCTCGGTGGACGGGAAATACGAAGGGGCACAAGGATACGCGGACTGGGTGCACGGCTGGTCCGATGATTACGGGGTGACGCCGCAGGTCGACGCCTGTGTGCTCGGTGGCCGGATGTACGACGGCTACGAACCGTACTGGACCGCGATCGGCGACGACCCGGACAAACCCCTGCCCCAGACCGGCGCGGCGCCGACGCCGGGCGAGCTCGAATGGGCCGATTTCGCCCGGCGCACACCGCATTACGTCGTCTCCACATCGAAAAGTACGGCCGCGTGGCCGAATACGCGATTCCTGCGCGGTCTCGACGACGTCGCGGCACTGAAATCGCAACCCGGAAAGGACATCTATCTCATGGGCGGCGCCACCCTCACCGGCGCGGCGCTCGACGCGGGCTTGGTGGACGAGATACGACTGATCGTCTACCCACTCATCGCGGGAAACGGGCCGTCCCTTTTCGCGGCCGCGAGCGTTCGCCATCCGCTCGAGCTCCGGAAATTCGAGCAATTGCCCGACGGTCGGCTGAGCTACGTCTACGACATCGGCTGATCGCCACCGAACGCCGGACCGCGACACAGTGGCGGTCCGGCGTTCGATGCGGGTGCTGCGTTCAGGATGCCGCTCGCACCGGCGCCTGTTTCAGTTCGCGCAGCGCCGTGCGCAGCCCCCGGCGCTTGCCGGTCTCGGGGTCGACGCCGAAATGCGCACGCATCCCGTCGCGAATCGCGAACCGCAACTCGGAAGCGGTCTCCGGGGCGTCATCGGAGGTCGCGGTGAGCAGGGCGTTGGGCAGCGCCAGTTTCGCGATCGTCCGGAACGACTGCAGATACTGGCGGCCGAGCGAACCGGTCGTGTACGGCAGGTCGTATTTGTCGCACAGTTCCCGGACCCGGACGCCGATCTCCTCGTACCGGTTGCTGGGCAGGTCGGGGAAGAGGTGGTGTTCGATCTGGTGGCTGAGGTTACCGCTCATGAAGCGCATGAGCGGTCCGGCGCGAAAGTTGGCCGACCCCAGCATCTGTCGCAGATACCAGCGGGGCTGATCCTCCTCCGCGAGCTCCTCGGTGGTGAATTTTTCCGCGCCGTCGGGGAAGTGGCCGCAGAAGATGACCATGTACGCCCAGTAGTTGCGGATGAGATTGGCGGTGGCGTCGGCGGTCAGCGTCGTCTTCCAGTTGCGCCCCGACAACACCGGATAGATCAGATAATCCTTGGCCGCCTGCTTGCCGACCTTCGTTCCGATGATGCGCAGATCCCGGAACGCCTGCCGCCAGGTCTTGTCCTTGCGGCGAATCTTCTCCACCTCGAGGTGGTGCAGCGCGACGCCCCATTCGAACAAGGTTCCCAATGCCAGGTTGTATACCGGATTTCCGATGTTCCACCACTCCCACCGCTGGTCGCGGGTCACCCGCAGAATTCCGTAGCCGACGTCGTCGTCCATTCCGACGACGTTCGTGTACTTGTGATGGACGAAATTGTGCGAATGCTTCCATTGCACGCTGGGGCAGGTGGTGTCCCATTCCCAGGACGAGGAGTGGATTTCCGGATCGTTCATCCAATCCCATTGCCCGTGCATCACATTGTGGCCGAGCTCCATGTTCTCGATGATCTTGGCCAGCCCGAGCATCGCCGTGCCGGCGAGCCATGCGACCTTGCGATTGCTGAACATCAGCGTGACCCGGCCGCCTGCTGCCAGGGCCCGCTGCAGGGCGATGGTGCGATGGATGTAGCGGGCGTCCCGCTCACCGCGGGATTCCTCGATATCGCGGCGGATGGTGTCCAGTTCGGCGCCGAGCGCCTCGATGTCCTCGGTGGTCAGATGGGCGTAGGCGTCGATATCGGTGATGGCCATAGGGGCTCCTACAGATCGAGGGTGCATTCTCCGGACACGCTGCTGATGCATGTCTGGATTCGTTCTCCTTCGCGTCGCTCCGCGCCGTTGCGCAGATCGCGCACATATCCCCCCGCCAGCGGGACGACACACGTTTGGCAGATGCCCATCCGGCATCCGAAGGGCATCCCGATGCCCAGCTCTTCTCCTGCTTCGAGAAGTGTTGTGGCGCCGTCGATCTCCGCCTTCTTCCCCGATGCGGCGAAGTACACCGTGCCGCCCTCACCGCCGTGGTCGGTGCGGGCGATGGTGAATCGCTCGGTGTGCAGACGATGGCGCAGTCCGCCGGCTTCGTAGTGCGATTCCATCTCGTCGAGCAGCGCCGGCGGGCCACACGCCCAGCAGTGGCGTTCGCGCCAGTCGGGCACCCATTCGTCGAGTCGTGCGGCATCGAAATTGCCCATCTCCCGGGTGAGTTGGAGAGTCAGGTCGTAGCCGGGGGTGGCCGCGGCCCGGCTCTGCATCTCGTCCAGGAATATGACGTCGTCGCGGGTGGGGGCCGAATGGATGTGGCAGATGTCGGGCGCCTGCTCATGGGTCTCGAGGGCGCGAAGCATCGCGATCACCGGCGTGATCCCGCTGCCCGCCGTGACGAACAGCAGTTTGTCCGGCACCGGCTCCGGGAGATGGAAATCCCCCTTCGGCGCCGCCAGTCGGATGACGGTGCCCGGCTCGACGCCGTCGACCAGATGTGTCGACAGGAACCCGTCGGGATTCGCCTTCACCGTGATCGAAATGGTCTTGTCGTCGGCCCCGCCGATCGAGGTCAGCGAATACGAACGCCAATGCCAGCGGCCGCCGATCTGCAGTCCGATGCCGACGTACTGACCGGGCGTGTACGTGGTCGGAAAGCCCCAGCCGGGACGGATGGTGACGGTGGCCGAATCGGCGGTCTCCTTGACGACGTCGACGACCTTGCCGCGGAGCTCGCGCGCGGTCCACAGCGGATTGACCAAGCGGAGATAGTCGTCGGGAAGCAGGGGCGTGGTGGCCCGCGCCACCAGCCCGCGCACGACGTTGACTCGTGGCTTCTTGGCGCTGATATCGGCGGCAGGCCGCTTACTCCATTTCAACAGATCCATGGAAGCCCTCACTTCCGTGTACACCCGTACACTCGAAACGCCTGTGCCTACGTGCGGTTGTATACCACCTTCCCGCGCGGGTACACACACGTTCTCGAGGTTCTCCGAAATCGGCCCTGTTGCCCGCGCCGCCGCACTGCTGCCGGCATCGTGCGCCCATTCGAGTGGACGACTGTGCGCCGAAAGCTCACGCCACGCGACCCGGGCCGGATCAACCGCGCCGTGGTTTGCGCCGGTCGTAGGCTTGCCCCATGGCACACGATCGCGACAGGGCGCACGACATCAAGCCTCGTTCCCGGGATGTCACCGACGGGCTGGAGAAGACCGCCGCCCGCGGCATGCTCCGCGCCGTCGGCATGGGCGACGACGACTGGGCCAAGCCGCAGATCGGCGTCGCCTCCAGCTGGAACGAGATCACTCCGTGCAATCTGTCGCTCGACCGCCTGGCCAAGGCGGTCAAGGAGGGCGTGCACGCGGGCGGTGGCTACCCGCTCGAATTCGGCACGATCTCGGTCTCCGACGGGATTTCGATGGGTCACGAGGGGATGCATTTCTCCCTGGTGAGTCGCGAGATCATCGCCGATTCCGTCGAGACCGTCATGATGGCCGAACGGCTCGACGGTTCGGTCCTGCTGGCCGGCTGCGACAAGAGCCTGCCGGGCATGCTGATGGCCGCCGCGCGTCTGGATCTGGCGAGTGTGTTCCTCTACGCCGGTTCCACGCTGCCGGGCAACGTCGACGGCCGCGATGTCACGATCATTGATGCGTTCGAGGCGGTCGGCGCCTGTATGAAGGGGTTGATCAGCCGTGAGGACGTCGACCGGATCGAGCGCGCGATCTGTCCGGGCGAGGGTGCCTGCGGCGGTATGTACACCGCCAACACCATGGCCTCGGCCGCCGAAGCGCTGGGCATGAGCCTGCCCGGCTCGGCCGCGCCGCCCGCCCCCGACCGCCGCCGCGACGACTACGCCCGCAAGTCCGGCGAGGCCGTGGTCGGACTGCTCCGCAGCGGCATCACCGCGCGCGACATCCTGACCCGCGAAGCGTTCGAGAACGCCATCACCGTGGTCATGGCGCTCGGTGGTTCCACCAACGCCGTCCTGCATCTGCTGGCCATCGCGCGGGAGGCCGAAGTCGAGCTGACCCTCGCCGACTTCAACCGGGTCGGCGACAAGGTGCCGCATCTGGGTGACCTCAAGCCGTTCGGCCGCTACGTCATGAACGATGTCGACCGGGTCGGCGGCATCCGGGTCGTGATGAAGGCCCTGCTCGACGCGGGCCTGCTGCACGGCGATGTGCTGACCGTGACCGGCGCGACCATGGCCGAGAATCTGGCGCACATCGAGCTGGGTCTCGACGGTGACGTGATCCGCCCGCTCGATCGCCCCATCCACAAGACCGGCGGCCTGACCATCCTGCACGGCACCCTCGCGCCCGAGGGCGCGGTGGTCAAGAGCGCCGGATTCGACTCCGACGTCTTCCGCGGCACCGCGCGGGTCTTCGACGGTGAGCGCGCCGCGATGGACGCGCTCGAGGACGGTACGATCGGCGCGGGCGATGTGGTCGTCATCCGCTACGAAGGCCCCAAGGGCGGACCCGGTATGCGCGAGATGCTCGCCATCACCGGCGCGATCAAGGGCGCCGGGCTGGGCAAGGACGTCCTGCTGCTCACCGACGGCCGATTCTCCGGCGGGACCACCGGTTTGTGCGTCGGCCACGTCGCGCCTGAGGCCGTGGACGGCGGGCCGATCGCCTTCGTCGCCGACGGCGATCCCATCGTTCTCGACGTCGCCAACCGCATCCTCGACGTCGAGATCGAGGAGGCCGAACTCGCCGCACGCAAGGTCGGCTGGGAGCCGCTTGCGCCGAAGTACACCTCGGGAGTGCTGGCCAAGTACCGCAAGCTGGTCAGCTCCGCGGCCCACGGCGCCGTGACCGGCTGAGATCGCGGCGCCGTGACCGGTGAGGCAGACGAGGCCGTGACCGTGCCGTAGCGTTGCGCCATGGCAACGTTGGTCAGTTTCCACGCCCATCCCGACGACGAGGCGATCACCTGTGGCGGGGTGATGCGCAAGGCGTTCGAGCAGGGGCATCGAGTGGTCCTCGTGGTCGCGACACGCGGCGAGCACGGCGAGGTGCCGGACGGATTCCTCGACGAGGGCGAGCCGTTGTGGCAGCGACGGGTTCGCGAAACCCACGCTGCCGCAGAGATTCTCGGCGTCGCGCGGGTGGAGTTCCTCGGCTACGTCGACTCGGGGATGATGGGGACGCCGACCAACGACGCGGCCGGATCGTTCTGGACCGCTCCCGTCGAGGACGCCGCGCGGCGGCTGGCCGCGATCCTCGCCGAGGAGAACGCCGAGGTGCTCACCGTCTACGACGACAACGGCGGATACGGTCATCCCGACCATATCCAGGTCCACCGCGTCGGGATGCGGGCCGCCGAATTGGCCGGCACCCCACGGGTTTTCCAGAGCACCATGAACCGCGACGAGGTCGTGCGCGGTATGAAGGAGATCGCCGAGCAGGCCGGGGCGACCGGAATCGAGGCGCCCGACATCAGCCAGGTCGCCGAATTCGGGAAACCGGAATCGATGCTGACCACGGCCGTCGACGTCTCCGCCTATCTGGGACACAAGCGCGAAGCCATGCGGGCACACCGGAGCCAGATCGACGAGCAGTCCTTCTTCCTCGCGATGCCGGATCCGGCGTTCGCTCGCGCATTCGGTACCGAATGGTTCATCCGCAGCGGCGCGCGGACGGACATCCTCGAAACGGATCTGTTCGCGCCCCGGTGACACCCGCGCCCACCGACGGTGGGCTCTCCGATTACGCCGGGTCCGAGGGGACGTCGATGACGTCGAAGCCCTTGTAATCGGCCGCGGCCACCTCGGCGATGATCTCGCCGTACACGCCGAATCCGCCGACGAAGGGCATGAACACCCGCGGCTTACCCGGCACGTTCGCGCCGAGATACCACGAATTGGCTTGTGGCATCAGAGTTTTCGCCGCCCGCTCGGCGCATTCGGCGACCCAGGCCGAGACCGCGTCGGGCCGCGCCTCGAGGGCGGCCGCGCCGCGGCGGTCCAGGAAGTCGATCGCGTCGGCAACCCAGTCCACGTGCAGTTCCGAATGCAGCACCATATTGGCAAGGACCGAGGGACTGCCGGGCCCGGTGAGGTTGAACAGATTCGGGAAGCCGCTGATGCCCAGGCCCAGATAGGTTTTCGGGCCCTCGCGCCACGCCTCGTTCAGGGTTTCGCCGCCGCGGCCGACGATATTCATCTTCGCGACCGATCCGGTCATCGCGTCGAAACCGGTGGCCAGGACCAGGGTGTCGAGCGTGTAGTGCGCGTCGGTGGTGTGCACGCCCGCGGCGTCGATCCGCTGGATCGGGGTGGTGCGCAGGTCCACCAGTTCGACGTTGTCGCGGTTGTAGGTCTCGTAGTAGTTCGTATCGGTGCAGATCCGTTTGGCGCCGATCGGATGGTCGCGCGGAATCAGCAGGTCGGCGACACGCGGGTCGTCGATCACCGCGCGCACCTTCTGCTCCCAGAACAGGCGCGCCGGCTCGTTCGCCTCGGCGGTCACCATCTGATCCGGGAACGTCTTGCTGAACAGCACACCGCCGAGCTGCCAGCGCTTCTCGTAGGCGTCGCGGCGCTCCTGCTCGGAAACCTCGAGGGTGTTCTCGGGATGCGGCCGGTGCGGTGAACCGCCACCGCTGGCCATCGACAGCCGACGCCGCTCCGGATATCCGGCCTTCTGCTCGCGGCGCGTCTGCTCGTCCAGCGGCGTATTACCCGCGGGCACACTGTAATTGGGTGTGCGCTGGAAGACGTACAGCCGCTCCGCCTGTTCGGCGAGATGCGGAATGGCTTGGATGCCCGAGGATCCGGTGCCGATGACGCCGACCCGCTGACCGGTGAAGTCGACACCGTCGGCGGGCCAGCTGGAGGTGTGCAGCAGCCGGCCGGCGAAGGTCGGCAGCCCGTCGATGTCCGGGGTGTTGGCATTGGACAGCGGACCGGTGGCCAGCACGACGAACCGCGCCGTCACCTCGGCGCCGCTGTCGACGCGGACCCGCCAGCGCAGCGTGGTCTCGTCGAGCACGATATCGGTTACCCGCGTGCCGAATTCGATGTCGCGGCGCAGATCGTAGCGGTCGGCGACATGTTCGAGATAGGACAGGATCTCGGGCTGGGTGGCGTATTTCTCGCTCCAGTTCCATTCCTGCTGCAGGGCGTCGTCGAACGAGTACGAGTAGTCGACGCTCTCCACGTCGCAGCGCGCGCCCGGGTAGCGGTTCCAGTACCACACGCCGCCCACGCCGTCGCCGGCCTCGAACGCCCGCACGCGCAGACCCTGCCCGCGCAGCCGGTGGATCGCGTAGAGCCCTGCGATGCCTGCGCCGACGATCACCACATCGACGCCGGTACGGATATTCCCAGTGGACGATGTCGTCTCGGGGGTCACAGTCGGATACCTTTCGCCGGAGACCTGTTTCTCCGCCCTCGACGCTAGGAAAGGGCATCGCTCCCGGGCAGATGTCGTCCCGCTGACCGGCGCTCACGGCGATCCGGCTCCCGATGACCGGGACGCGCGCTGCGCCGGGCATCGGCACCGGGACCACCGGCCGCCGCGACCGGGGAACCGGTTGCAGGCATGAGTCGAACACCGTTGACACGGTGGGTTCGCGGTGGTTGAGTTGTTTTACAGCGTGTAGCCAAAGGGTAGCTTTGCAGACCGTCGGAGTGCCTTGTACAGGGCTGTCGCGTCATTCGCCGAATCAGGTATCGACCATGATCATTCTCGGAATCATTCTCCTCGTCGTCGGTTTTCTGCTGAAGATCCACATCATCTGGATCATCGGAATCGTGGTCCTCGTCATCGGTCTGGTGCTGCTGGCAATGGGATCGATGGGTCGTGCCGTCGGCGGTCGACGCCACTACTACTGACGCCGGTGCCGGCCGCATGCCGGAACGCCCGAGCGAGTTCGAGGAGTCGAGATGAGTACCACCACGATCGTCGTGATCGTTGTTGTCGTGGTTGTGGCGATCCTGGTCATCGCCGCGCTTGCCCGCGTGGCCGTGGCTCAACGTAAGGAACATCGTCGCGCCGAGGCCGCCGAGATCCGCGAGAAGGCGACCGAGCGTTCCCACGAGGTCGGCCGTCGCCAAGCGCTCGCCGACGAAACCGCGGCCAAGGCCCGGGCGGCGTCGGCCGAGGCCGACATCAAGGCGGCGCAGGCTGCTGGGCTGAAGGAACAGGCAGCCGCCCACCACAACGAGGTCTCGACCTCGCGTGAAGAACTCACCCAGGAGTTCCACCGCGCCGACAAGGTCGATCCGGACGCGCGAACCCCCGAGCCGGGAAAAAACGCCGAGCGCGGCCGCACGTCCGGAGCCGATGCCGCGCGAAACGATGCCCATCGCAGCGATACTCCGCGAAACGACGTCCCGAGAAGCGGCCCCACCGAGGGACGCTGACCTCTGCCTCCGTCACCGCGGCGACCGGCGCGCTCACCGCCCCCACAGCGCGCGGTGAGCGCGCGGCCAGAACTCGAATCCGGCGGTGGCCAGACCGCCGAGGCCGATCACCAGCACCGCCGCATCGACACTGGTACGCCCTTCGCGTGCCCAGTAGACGTCCTCGAGATCCAGCAGCAGCGCCAGTTCGTCGACGATCAGGGCCGAACCGGCGCCGTAGGAGGTGGCCACCACCGGATGGCGGCGGGCGCGCTCGGTGCCGCGCAACGCCACCATACCCACCGCCGCGAGCGTCGCGATCCCGATGTTGTAGTGGTGGAAATGCTTGCCGCCCAGACTGATTCCGCCACCGCTGGGTCCGTGGCCGGCGCGGATCCAGTGCGTGAGGGCCCGCGTGGTCCCGAAGGTCGCCGTGAACGCGGCCCACGCCCACACCGCCGACCGCTCGCCGGGCCCGAGAGTCTCCATCCACGCCCGCCGCACCTCGCGGCCTCGATGCTGAACGGTGGCTACGGCGCTCCTGCCGTCTCGATCGGTCACCCTCTCATGGTCGTCGGGTGGCGCGGTCCCCATGCGGTGTTCGGCAACTTTCCAGAGAACACGGTTGGTGTCCGCATCGGCTGGTCCGTGCCGGTGGAAACCGTGCACCGGCGGACATACGATCGAAGCAGTGCCCGAGCGGGCCGAGCAGGTGGCGAATGGGAGCACCGCATGAACGACCATCCGGAACACACGCCCCGGGTCACCGCTTTCCCGCGCATCGACGACTATGCGTTCATCTCCGATTCCGAGGTCACAGCCCTGATCGCGCCCAGCGGCGCCATCGAATGGATGTGCTTGCCTCGCATGGATTCCCCCAGCGTCTTCGGTGCGATCCTCGATCGCTCCGCCGGGTCGTTCCGCTTCGCGCCCGACGACATCGCGACCCCGGCCGATCGCCGGTACATCCCCGGCACGATGGTCATGGAGACGAGCTGGCGCAGTGGCGAAGGATGGGCAACCGTGCGCGACGTCCTGCTCGTCGGCCCCTGGCGGCACCAGCAACCCGGTCGCAGCGCGCATCGCCGCGCACCCACCGACTACGACGCCGAACACATCCTGGTGCGCATCGTGCACTGCGAGACCGGGCAGATCCAGTTCGTGCTCGACTGCCAGCCCGCCTACGACTACGGGCGAGCGCGTGCCACCTGGGAATACCTCGACAGCTATCACCTGGCCCAGGCCGACGCCGACGGTGTCGAGCTGCCGTTGCGCCTGACCACCGATCTGCGCCTGGGCATCGAGGGCTCGCGCGCGGTCGCCCGCACCCTGCTCAAGAGTGGCGACACCCGCTTCTGTGCGCTGTCCTGGGGCAGCCGAGAGGCTCCCGAAACCGTCGATGAGGCCAATCGGCGCCTGGTCGGGACCGTCCATCACTGGCGGCACTGGCTGGCCGGCGGCCGGTTCCCGGATCATCCCTGGAGCGCCCAGCTCACGCGCAGCGCGCTGACCCTCAAGGGCCTGACCTTCGCCCCGACCGGCGCCATCGTCGCCGCACCGACCACCTCGCTGCCGGAAACCCCTGGCGGAGAACGTAATTGGGACTACCGCTACACCTGGATCCGGGACTCGGCCTTCGCGCTGTGGGGCCTGTACACGCTGGGCTTCAACTGGGAAGCCAACGACTACTTCTCCCACATCATCAACCTGGCCGAGAACGCCGAGGACATGCAGATCGTCTACGGCATCGGCGGCGAAACCGACCTGCGCGAACACACCCTGGACAACCTGCGGGGCTACGAGAACGCCGCCCCGGTGCGGGTCGGCAACGACGCGTATCGCCAACGCCAGCACGATGTCTGGGGCGCGGCGCTGGACTCGGTCTACCTCTACGCCCGCCATCAGGACCAGATCGACGCGCGCACCTGGCCGCTGCTGCGCTGGGCGGTCAAGAGCGCGCTCGCGGTGTGGCGCGAACCCGACCACGGTATCTGGGAAGTGCGCGGCAAGCCGCAGCACTTCACCTCCAGCAAGGTCATGTGCTGGGTCGCCGCCGACCGCGGGGCGCGACTGGCTCGCATCCACCAGGACTTCGAACGTGCCGCCCGCTGGCAGCGTGCGGCCGACGAGATCCGCGCCGACGTCTGCGCCAACGCCGTCGACTCGCGGGGTGTGTTCACCCAGTACTACGGCAGCACGGCACTGGATGCCTCGACCCTGCTCATCCCGCTGGTCCGGTTCCTTCCTCCCGACGACGAACGGGTCCGCAAAACGGTGCTCGCCATCGCCGACGAACTCACCAGCGACGGACTCGTCCTGCGCTATCGCACCGACGAAACCGACGACGGATTCGCGGGCACCGAAGGCACGTTCACGATCTGCTCGTTCTGGCTGGTGTCCGCACTCTCGGAAATCGGTGAGAATCACCGCGCCAAACAGTTGTGCGAAAAATTGCTCGGCTACGCCAGCCCGCTGGGCCTCTACGCCGAGGAGATCGACCCGGTGACGGGCCGGCACTGGGGCAACTATCCCCAGGCGTTCACGCATCTGGCGTTGATCAATGCCGTCATGCACGTCGTCCGGGACGAGCAGATCGAGTTGCGCACCGCACTCGGGGGAGAGTCCATCGCCCCTCGTCTCGACGACGGCATGCTCACCGGCGGCTACATCCATATCTAGGCTGGTGTGGTGCGGCTGGACCACGCGACGCTCGACGGTCGCCTCGAGGCCATCGCCCGGCAGCCGTTTCGGGCGAAGTTCCACCTCCGCGCGCCCGAGGTGGAGTTCGTCGCGCTGCGCGGCATGACGGTGGTGCGGGAGCACGCTGCCGATCTCATCGGCAAGCGGCTGGCACCGGCTCATCCGGCCAAGGACGGCAAGCAGACTCCCTGGGGCGGTCATCCGGTCTTTCGCGCTCAGCACGCCACCGCCACCTGCTGTCGCAGCTGTCTGCAGCGCACGCACGGCATCGCCAAGGGCAGGGAACTGACCGCGCGGGAGCGCGAATACGCCGTGGACATCATCTGCCGCTGGATCGAACTGGAGTGCGCTCGCAGGTAGGGTCGCGAACGCCACCGGTTCGATGCGCGCTGGGCGGGTACGTGGCCGGTATGCCCCGTTCCTTGAAGCGCGCCGTCAGTACGCCTCTGCTGTATTTCTTCATCCTGGGCGACGTGCTCGGAGCCGGGGTCTACGTGCTGATCGGTTCCGTCGCTCAGGCATCGGGTGGTGCGGTGTGGTTACCGCTGGCCGTCGCGCTCGGCATGGCCACCCTCACCGCGGCGTCGTATGCCGAACTGGCGACGAAGTACCCCCGGGCGGGTGGCTCCGCGCACTATGCGACGCGGGCGCTGGGACCGGCCGCCGGCTCACTGGTCGGCTTCTGCATGCTCGCCGCGGGTGTGGTGTCGGTGGGAGCGCTGGCCCGGGCGTTCGCCGGTGACTATCTCCAGGCGCTCGTATCGGCGCCGACCGCGGTGGTCATCGTCGTCTTCCTGGTCGCGCTCGCGGCGCTCAACATCCGCGGGATCAAAGAATCGTTGCGCGCCAATGTGGCGGCGAGCCTGGTCGAGCTCAGCGGGCTGGTGCTGATCATCGGCCTGGGCGCGTGGATCCTGCTGCGCGGTGACGCCGATCCCGGCAGGCTCACCGAGATCGGGACTGCGGAACACGGTCCGGTCGCGGCAGTGCTCGCGGGTACGGTGCTGGCCTTCTACTCCTTCGTGGGGTTCGAGACCTCGGTGAATCTCGCGGAGGAGGTGCGCGATCCACGGCGCTCCTACCCGATCGCGCTGTTCGGCGCCCTGCTCACCGCCGGGGTGGTGTACGTGCTGGTCGGTGTGGTCGCCAGCGCCGCCGTGCCCACCGACGAACTCGCACGATCGAGCGGTCCGCTGCTCGAGGTGGTGCGCCGCGCCGGCGGCGTGCCCGACCGGTTGTTCAGTGTCATCGCACTGGTCGCCGTCGCCAACGGCGCATTGCTGACCGGCATCATGGCCTCGCGGCTCGCCTACGGTATGGCTCGCGACGGACTGCTGCCGGCGGTGCTCACCCGGCTGCTTCCCGGCCGTCGCACTCCCTGGGTGGCGGTGGTGGTGACCTCGGGGGCATCCATCGCCCTCGCACTCACCGGCGAGGTCGCCGTGCTGGCCGAAACCCTGGTCCTGCTTCTGCTCGTCGTCTTCGCGGCGGTCAACTGCTCGGTTCTGCTCGAGCGCCGCCATCCCGTCGACGCCGACCACTTTCGTGTCCCGACGCTCGTTCCCTGGCTGGCGCTGGCCTCCTGCCTCTACCTGTTCACCCGCATCGATGCCGAGATCTGGGCGCGCGGCCTGATCCTGGTCGGCTTGGGCGCCGTGCTCGCGCTGGTGAACGGCCTGCGTACCCGCCGCGCCGACCCGGAATCCCGCATCACGCAGGCCGTGAAGACGATGCGTCCCTGATCCCCGCACGGTGGCAGCCGATCGGGGCGTTCCGGTCACGCGATCGGCAACCGTTGACTTCACGCTGAGCGAATACCTGGTGTTCGCGGCCGCAGGGAGTCACGATCCATGCGCACATGTGAATGTCCGCACTTACCCCGACGAAGGGCGCGATCATGACCGTGACAGACGAGCTTCTGGCCAACAATGCCGACTACGCAGCACAGTTCAGCGGACCGCTTCCGCTGCCGCCGAGCAAGCACGTCGCCGTGGTGGCGTGCATGGATGCGCGGCTCGACGTCTACCGCATCCTCGGACTCCAGGAGGGGGAGGCCCACGTCATCCGCAACGCGGGCGGGGTGGTGACCGACGACGAGATCCGTTCGCTGGCCATCAGTCAGCGGTTGCTGGGCACCACGGAGATCATCCTCATCCACCACACCGACTGCGGCATGCTGACCTTCACCGACGACGAGTTCAAACGCGGAATCCAGGACGAGACCGGCCTCAAACCCGCATGGGCGGCCGAGGCTTTCGACGATCTGGATGTGGATGTGCGCCAGTCGATCCGGCGCATCGAGGCCAGCCCTTTCGTGACGAAGACGACCTCGCTGCGCGGCTTCGTGTTCGATGTCGCCACAGGCAAACTCCAAGAGGTTCTCGCCTGATCCGGCTCTGGCGGTAACCCTGTCGGTGTGCCGCGGACAGGTGTCGGGATGGGGCGGTCCGACCTCGCCGCCCTAGGGTCGACGCATGCCGAGTGACTTCACCGTTAGCCGAGGCTGCCCGGGCCAGGGGGGCGGCGCGGCGGACGTTCGTCCGAAACCCGTTGCAGGATCGAATGTTCCGGATCCGCGACGGTGGTCCGGCGCGGCCCTGCTGCTGCCGGGCGTGCTGGCGTACACGGGCGCGATCGGACCGACCGAGCGGCATGCGCACCATGCGGTGCAGCTGATGGTCGCGGCGGGTGAGCTACGCGTCGTCGATGACGACGGGGGTGTGCACACCGGAAACCGGATGGGGATCCCCTCCGATACCGGGCATGCGATCACGGCCGGTGCGCAGCCCGCGGTCGCGCTGTTCGTCGATCCCGAATCCGCGCTGGGTAACGCGGTGGAAAACCGTCTCGGCGCGTCCTGGGCGGACACCGACGTGCTGGCCGGCCTCGATCCGGCGAGCGGCGATCCGCGCGCCGCGGTATCGGCGCTGACCCGGTCGGTGGGTGCCGGTGCCGTGACGCCGTCGCGGCACCCCGGTGTCAGCGCGGCGCTCGAACTGCTGCCGGAGCTGATCGCGCAGGGCCCGGTGCGTACCGGCACACTCGCCGAGCGGGTGGGGATCTCGACGAGCCGGCTGACACATGTGTTCACCGATCAGGTCGGATTGCCGCTGCGCCGGTACGTGCTGTGGTTGCGGGTCATGACCGCCGTCGCGCGGACGGCCGCCGGCGACGATGTGACCGCGGCGGCGCATGCGGCCGGATTCGCCGACAGCGCGCACCTGTCCCGGACGTGTCGTGCCACCTTCGGCCTGCCACCGTCCGCACTGAGTCGCACCGTCCGCGTGGAGATCGGTTCCGCGATCTAGCCGAATCGTTCAATCGCTTCCGCGGCGGTTCCGCCAGTCTGGAACGGTGACCGATACAGCCACCTCGAATACTGCGAAAATCACTGTCCCGCAGCGGATTCTGCGCTACGGCTATGCGCCGTTCATGGTGCTGGGTGTCGACGGCGCCGCGATCGCGCTGTCGGCCGCCGGTGCCGCGGAGGCCTGGCTGCTACTCCTGCTGGCGATCGCCGTGGTGTCGTCGTTCCTCGCCGAGCGGGTCATCCCGTACGAGCGGTCGTGGAACACCGACCACGACGACACCCGCCGCGACCGCATCCATGCCGCGGTGAACGAAACGATGATCCTGGCCGGTGTGGCGGTGATTCCGCTGCTGGCGTCCGTGGTCCCGGCCCCGGATCTGTGGCCGCGGCACTGGCCGTTGCTCGCTCAGGTCCTGGTGGCGATCATGGTCGCCGATTTCGGGATCACGACCATGCATCTGGCCAGCCACAAGATCGGTGTCCTGTGGCGATTCCATGCCGTGCACCACAGTGTCACCCGGTTCTACGGACTCAACGGCCTGATGAAACACCCGCTGCACCAGGCGATCGAAACGGCCGCGGGGGTGGCGCCTCTGATCCTGGTCGGCCTGCCGGCCCCGGTCGCCGGCGTGCTGGCCCTGGCCGTCGCCGTGCAACTGCTGCTCCAGCATTCCAATGCCGACTACCGCGTCGGTCCCGCGACATACGTGCTCGCCCTCAACGAGGGACACCGCTTCCACCACCTCAAGTGGGCCGGTGTCGGGGACGTGAACTTCGGGCTCTTCACGCTGATCTGGGATCACCTCTACCGGACCTACTCCTACGATCCGGCGCACCGATTCAGCTCCGCCGAACTCGGTATGGCGGCGAAACCGCACTATCCCACCGCCTATTCGGCGCAGCTGCGCTATCCCTTCACCCCGGACGGAGGATGCTGAGGATCGGTGGGTCGTTCGGCGTGCGGTGTCCGGCCGGATTCGGGACGGTGCCGCAGGCCGGACACGGCCGGATCCGCCACACCGATCTCGAGGCGGACCCGATCCTGATAGAAGCCGATGTGGTCCCGGATCAACGCCACCTCCGGATAGGGATCGTGGTACTCCCGTGGTCCTGTTCGGCGACGAGCAGGCTCGCGGTGGTCTCGGCCAGTACCCGATCGTCGTGCAGGACGCGGACCAGATTGCGTATTCGCCGCACGTCGACGCGGTAGTCGGGCCAATCGGCGAAGCCGGACGACTCCATATGTTCCTCCGAAGGTGTGCCCCCGAGTGTGGGTGGTCAGAGTACGGTGCCGGCGCGGGCGCGGGTGGCGGTATCGGCGGGCCGGAACGCCCGCACCATCCGGCGTAGACGACGCGGGTGCTGTACAGCAGCCACTGTGTCACATCCGCATCGTCGTGAAAGGTGATGGTGGCCACGGTGATTGCAGATGATCGGCTCCCGGCGCGTCGCGGTATCGCGTCCCATGAACAGTTCCGGAGGACCGACGTGTCCGGGGTCGGGACTGTATCCGTCGCCGGCCATTACCAAAGGGTCGTGCGCCGCGTCACGAGCTCTGCTGCAACTCGGCCAGCGCATCCGCGAGGTGTGTGGTGAGGTCCCAGACGTCGGGAACGGCCTCCGGGCAGGCGACGATGCCGAAATCGAGGTGCCCGTCGTAGGACATCACGGTGATGTTCAGGCTGCCGGACAACTCGGTGAGCACCGAGACCGGATAGCTGGCCAGCACGCGAATACCGTCGAGATACAGCGGAATCTGCGGTCCCGGGACATTCGAGACGAGCAGGTTGACCAGCGGGAGGGTGGGGGCGGCGGCGCGCAGCAGCGCCCGCGTCGGCAGGCCGTGCAGGGCCGGTGTGAGCAATGTGGTCAGCTCGTGCAGCAGGGTCGGTGGCTGTTTGCCGAATCGGTCCTTGGCCACGAGCAGATTGTTGTGCAGCAGTTTCAGCCGGGCGTGCGGATCGTGCTCACCGATCGGCAGCGGGGACAGCATGAGCGAGAACTGATTTCCCGCGGTGCCGAACTGTTCGGGCGTGCGCACCGAGACCGGGATCGCGGCCAGCAGGGGCCGGTCGACGGGGATTTCGCGGTCGAGCATCCAGTTGCGCAGCGCCGAGGTGCACAGGGCCATCACGACATCGTTGACCGTGCCGTCGATCGACTTCTTGATCGCCTTGACCGCATCCAGGGGCAGCGAGGTGTAGGCGACGCTGCGGGTCGTGGTGAGCGGGTGGTTGAACGGAACGGCGTCGTGTTTGGCGCGGAAGGCGTCCCGGGTGCGCAGCAGGGTCGGGACCGCGTCGAGCGCGGCACGCGTGCGGGCCGATTGGCGGGTCACCGCCTTGGGAGCGCTGCGGGCCAGCATCTCCACCATCGACGGCGTGCGGTCACGGCGGATGCCGGCCTCGGGAGGCGGTGTGGGCGTGGGTGTTTCGGAGATGTCGAGGATCGCCCCCATGATCTCCGCCGCGGACACGCCGTCGATCACCGCGTGGTGCACCTTCGTATAGACCGCCTGGCGGCCGCCCGAGAGCCCGGAGACCAGGTGGCATTCCCACAGCGGGCGGGACCGGTCGAGCGGCTGGGCGTGACGGCGGGCGACATAGTCGGCGAGGTCGGCGTCGGTCGCCCCGTCGGGTAGTCGCACCTCGCGCACGTGGAAACCGAGGTCGACGGTGGCGCAGTCGTCCCAGTACGGCTCGTCGAGGCCCAGTGGCACGGTGCGGACCCGGCGGCGCAGCGGTGCCACCAGGTGCAGCCGGGCGGCGAACAGCCGCCGCAGTGTGCCGACGTCCAGGGCGCCGCGCGGCGCGCGACCCGAGTCGAGCAGCATGACGGCGCCGATATGCATGGGCGACGAGGCGGTTTCGCTGTCCAGCAGATGCAGGTCCAGCGCGCTCAACTGCCGCGGCGGTCCGGATTCCGCCGCGGCGGGGATCGTCGTCGACGGCGGCGTCGCCGCGCGCTGCGGTCCGGTGGCGAACGATTCGCCCGGCGTCCGGAGATGGACGGTGGTCCCTTCCGCGTGCGAGACGGTGCTGTGCGAGACGGCCATCGTTACCTCCCGGGGGACGGTCCGGGGCGGTTCACCGGCGGCACGGGTGCGCCGGATCGAGCCCGGACAGCTGGGTGGCGCCTCGGCGAGGCGCGGGACGGTGTTCGCACGGCGCTGGTCGAACGACGAGTCGTCTCGATGTGCGAGACGTGGCTGCGAGTCTAGGGGCGACCGCGGCCGCCCGGGCTTCGCCGAGAATGCGAGCCCGTAAATTGTGTGCAAACACCCGATGTGGATCGGCCCGCGCCGACCGTGTCCCACCCAGGTCTCTCGATGCGTCCCGCAGCGTCGGCCGACCGGTTACGATGGGTAAATGCCTTCGCGCAGCGTGCATTTCGTGGGGAGCTTCCCCGCCGCGAGCACGGACGAGGCGATGCGGGCGATGGCCGACAGTGCCGGTCCGCTGTTACAGACCCTGCCCACCGGTGAGACCCGCCGGTACGAATATTACGTCCGGCCGATCCTGGAAGACCTGGTCGCCCAGGGCGCGCTCGAGGTCACCCGGGCGGGGGAGTGGCGGACTCGGCGCGATCGGCCTCGATACCGTGTACCGCAGGGCCGCACGGCGATCGGGGACGGTATGGACCTCGGGTATTCCAGGGAAGCCGCCGAGGCGCTGCCGATCTTCTCCACCGTGCGCGCCGATCTGGGCCGGCCCGAACTCGCGTTGCAGATCGGCATGCCGACCGATCTCACCCTGGCGTTCGTCGCATTGGGGCCCAAGGGAATTCGCTCCCAACGCACCGCGTTCACCGTGGCCACCATGGGAGAGATCGCCGCCGTCGCGCGGACGGGCGGCGACGATGTCGTCATCCAGCTGGAGGCCACCGCGGAGCTGGTGGCGATGGCGCTGACCCAGCCCGCGCACCGCATGGTGGAGCGGCTGCTGGGCTCGGGCCGGGGAATCACGGCGCTGGCCGCCGCGGCCCCGGAGGGCAGCCGGATCGGTGTGCACCTGTGCCTGGGCAGCCTGCACAACAAGGGCGTGCCGCTGCGCACCGCCCGGCCGTTCGTCGACCTGGCCAATTCCGTTGCGCGGCAATGGCCCTCCGGACGCACGCTGGAGTACGTCCATGTTCCGTTCGCCGCGGGCGACAGCCCGCCGGCTGCGGAGTCCCGGTTCTACGCGCCCCTCGCCGATCTGTCGCTGCCCGCCGGCACCCGTTTCTACGCGGGTGTCGTCCACGACGTGCCGACCGAGGATGAGCAGCGAAAGACGCTGCACACCATCGAGAATGCGCTGGGCCGCCGCGTCGACGGCGTCGCCTGCGCCTGCGGGCTCGGCCGTCGTCCCCGTGCCGTCGCGGACACGCTCATGGCGCGCGCCGTGAAACTGGCAGGTTCGTGACGGGCCGAACGTCGTCTAGCCGGCTTTGTTGTAGGCCTCGACGATGTCCTTGTGGATGCGGCCGCGGCTCGAGATCTCGTAGCCGTTGTTGCGCGCCCACTCGCGGATGGCGGCGGTCTGCTCGCGGTCCGGGGTCGTGCGGGCGGCGCCGGACTTGACGGCGCCCTTGCGGTTTCGGCCGACCTTGCGGGCGGACCCGGTCCACTGCTCGAAGATCTTGCGCAGTTTCTCGGCGTTCTTGGTCGACAGGTCGATTTCGTATTCGACCCCGTCGATGCCGAAGTGCACCGTCTGGTCGGCATCGGACTTGCCGTCGTAGTCGTCCACCAGCTCGACGATGACCTTCTTGGCCATGAAAACCCACCCTCCACTCAGCTCTTATGTGACGCGGCGAAAATGCTAATCGAGTTGGCGAGAGCGTCGTTGAGCAGGGTGAGAACAGTGGCTCGCGGGTCGGTTCACGTCACGGACGGAAGATCGCGCGCACGCACCCTTCTCGTTTGTTCTTGAACAGGTCGTACCCGCGCACGGCGTCCTCCAGCGGAAGGTCGTGGGTGATCAGATAGGACGGATCGAGGTCGCCCTGCTGGATGTAGTCGAAGATGCGCCGGACGTAGCGCTGGCCGTGCTGTTGTGCGCTGCGGATCGTGAGGCTCTTGTTGGTGACGACTGCCATCGGGAACTTGTCGGTCAGACCGTAGATGCCCAACACCGACACCACCCCGCCCTTGCGGCAGGCGAGGATCGCCTCGCGCAACGGTGTGGCGCGGTCGGTTTCGAGGCGCAGGAGTTGTTTGACGCGGTCGTAGGCGTGCTGCAGTCCGGTGCCGTGCCCCTCCATACCCACCGCGTCGATGCAGGCATCGGGGCCGCGGCCGCCGGTCATCTCGGCGATGGTGTTCTGCACGCTGTCCACCGCGGTGTAGTCGATGGTTTCGGCGTCGAAGTGCTTGTGCGCCAGCGCCAGACGTTCGCGATAGCGGTCGATCACGATCACGCGTTCGGCGCCGAGCAGCCGCGCCGAATGCCCGGCCATCAGTCCGACCCCGCCGCTGCCCCAGATCGCGACCGTATCGCCGGGGGAGATGTCGCAGAATTCGGCGCCCATCAGTCCGGTGGTGTCGCAGGCGGCCCACAGGTCGTGTCCGCAGAACCAGCAGGAGCCGGATCCGATGAACGAGGGCACCACCACCCGGTCGCCGACGCCGCGGTGGGTGACCTCGGAGCCGACAGCGACCACGTCGCCGACGAACTCGTGCCCGAAGACGTCACCGTGCCGCATTCCGGGCAGATAGCCGTCGATGAAATGCAGATCCGAGCCGCAGGTTGTGGTCAGACGGACCGCCACGACGGCGTCGTGCGGGTTGACCACCGAGGGGTCGGGCACGGTCTCGACGGCGAGATCGTTGACCCCGTTCCAGCACAGTGCGCGCATGAATCGTTCACGATCTGCGGTCATGGATCGGCTCGGCGGCGTGGTCACGAAAGTTGTCGGCGCGGCTTCGGGTCGCGGCCACCCGCATCGGTGACATTCATCCGGACCTCCTCGCCGGTCGCTTCGCTGGCGAGCTACCCGGCGCCGCCTGGGGTAAACGCCAATTGCCGGAAGGTCGCGGAGTGTTCGCAACCGTCTCGTTCGCAACTTTTCCGAGTGGTAAGGTCTCGCGTCGCGGTGTCGTCACCACGGGTTCCGGATCGGCGGAGCGTCCGTGAGTCCTACCGAATTTTCCGAAATGTCTTTCTTTCACAAGATTGCTGAGCTAGGTTCTCCGCTACGCCGGACACTCGGCGGATGAGAAAGTCGGAGGACACCGTGGAATTTCTTGGCTCTGTCGCTGGCATCCTGCAGATGGTGATCGGCACCATCCTTGCCAACACCGGTTCGGGTGGCTCCGGCTCCGGTTGGTGATCGCGACGGATTCGGCTCGCTACCGGCGAGCCGAATCCACCGCGCGGGTGTCGGCGGCGTCGCCGAGTCGCTCATCGCGGCCCGGTCGTTCACTGGTCGAGCGCATGCTCCGGTTGGCAGACGTGCATCGGTGACGGCAGGTACCGGACGATCGCGTCCAGCAGTGCGGCGGTGTCGTCGGTGCGTGGCGACGCATCGCACAGCACGGGCACCACGTCGCCGATCCGGGTGAGGCGGCGGATCCGGTCGTACAGCTGTTCCGGCGGCAACTTTCCGGTGCTCGGCACGCCGTGGCGGGCGGTGTCCTGCGCCAGCACCGCGTCGACGAGGTCGTGATAACGCTGTTCGGCCACCGGCCAGTGACTGCCGAAGAATTCGACGGCCATCGGTTCGAGCGCCCACATCGGGATCAGATCGATGACGCCCTCGAATCCGGGCCCGATACCGAGCGGAATCTGCACCGTCAGCGGCACCGCTCCGCGCGTGGCGGCGACGGTGCGCACGCAGCGGCCGAAATCCGCCGCGCGATGGTCGAGTCCGTGCACCAGGCACAGGCGGGCGACCTGATGGTCGTCGGCCACCCGCAGAATCGCCTCGAGCCGCGCGGCGCTCGCCGCGGCCGCGTTCATCACCGCGACCACCCCGTCGGCCGTCCGCACGGCCCGTTCGAGTTCCGCGATCGGCGCGTGGCTCGACAGCTCGGTCAGGCGAACCGTGTGCTCGACGCGGTCGGTCACCCAGTCGACGGTGACCGCTGAGTGGGACCCGTTTCCGGCGGCCCGGCGGCACAGCCGGCCGATGAGCGCCGCCGTCTCCCCGGGTTCCCCGACGATCGTGACGTTGCGAATCGACTGCGGGTCAATGATTTTCATGCCCATCGCGGTGTGGTACTCCAGATCGACTCGAGGGTGGGGGCCATCCTCGATCCGGTCACACCGTACCCGGGCGCGCGCATCGGCGGAGCGGATTTCCTCGCCAAAATAGAACGTGTTCCTATATCGTCGGCGCTGTGCAGAAAGAACAACGCCCCGCCGTGGAAGGCTGGTTCACTGCGGACGACGGCACCGTACGTCTCCAGGGAAGTCGCTGCGAGGTCTGCGGCACACCGTACTTCCCGCGGAACACGCTGGCCTGCCGCAACCCGCAGTGCGCGAGTCCGAAGGACGGATCCGAACTGGTCGAGTATCTGTTCTCCACGCGAGGCCGGATCTGGTCGTACGCGGACGCCCGCTACAAACCGCCCGCACCCTATGTGTCGCCGGATCCGTTCGAGCCGTACGTCGTCGCGGCGGTGGAGCTCGAGGAAGAGCAGATGGTGATTCTCGGGCAGGTCGTGCGCGGCCTCACCGTGGACGACCTGGCCGTCGGCATGCCGGTCGAGCTGGCGCTGGGCGTGCTGTACGAGGACGAGGAAGCGGAGCACACGGTGTGGATGTGGAGGCCGGTCGATGCCTGACAACGAGCGCGATATCGCCGTCCTCGGTGCGGGTATGCACCAGTGGGGCAAATGGGGTCGCAATTTCGTCGAATACGGCCTGGTGGCCGCGCGGGCGGCGCTGGCCGATGCCGGCGTCGACCACCGCGACGTCGGCTACATCGCCGGCGCGGACACGATCCGCAACGGCTACCCCGGATTCGTGTCGGGTGCGACCTTCGCCCAGGCGCTCGGCTGGTCCGGCGCCCGGATCTCGAGCAGCTACGCCGCCTGCGCCTCCGGTGCCCAGGCCATCGCCAACGCGCGGGCCCAGATCCTGGCCGGGCTGACCGATGTGGCGCTCGTCGTCGGTGCGGATGCCGCCCCGAAGGGGTTCTTCCAGCCGGTCGGCGGTGAGCGCCGCGACGATCCGGACTGGTTGCGTTTCCATCTGCTCGGCGCCACCAACCCCATCTACTTCGCGCTCTACGCGCGCCGGCGGATGGCGCTGCACGGGGCGACGCTCGACGATTTCGCCGCCGTCAAGGTGAAGAACGCCAAGCACGGCCTGAACAACCCTTATGCGCGCTACCGCAAAGAGGTCGCGGCCGAGGAGGTCGCGGCCTCGGCGATCGTCTCCGATCCATTGCGACTGCTCGACATCTGCGCTACCAGTGACGGCGGCGCCGCACTGGTGCTGACGTCGATGGACTACGCCCGCCGCCACGGCATCGCCGATCCGGTCCGTATCCGGGCGCTGTCGACGGTCACGCCGACCTTCCCGAAAACCGTTCTCGATCTGCCGGACTTCGCGACCGACTCCGCGGTGGCCTTCGATGGGCCTTCGCGGTCGTTCCGGTCCGCGATCGCGGATGCCGCTTACGAGGAGGCCGGACTCGGTCCCGCCGACCTGTCCTTCGCGGAGGTCTACGACCTGTCCACCGCGCTGGAGCTGGACTGGTACGAAGACATCGGGCTGTGCGAGATCGGTGGCGCCGAGGAGCTGTTGCGCAGCGGCGCAACTACTTTGGGTGGCCGCGTGCCGGTGAATCCGAGCGGCGGCCTGGCCTGCTTCGGTGAGGCCATCCCGGCGCAGGCGATCGCGCAGATCTGCGAACTCACCTGGCAGTTGCGCGGCCAGGCCGACGGGCGGCAGGTGGAGAACGCCCGCGCCGGAATCGCTGTGAACCAGGGCCTGTTCGGCCACGGTTCGGCGATCATCGCCACCCGCTGAAGCCCGCTCCGCTCACGAAAACCCGGGTCGCACCCGGGTTTTCGCGTATCCGGGCAGGTTCGTGGTCCGGTTCGCTCAGCCCCGGGTGGCCTGGTCCGGCACGGTGGAGGTGAAGATCACGTAGAAGTGCTGCCCCGGCAGCAGTTCGTTGATGTCGTGCCAGCTGCCGGCGGGATCGCGCTGGTAGTAGTGCTCGATGCCGGTGCCGTCGTCGTAGCAGACGATGCCGGCGGTGCCGAACGGACTCCAGTACACCTCGGTGCCCGGTCGCGGCGGTTCCAGCGGGGTACGGAACTGCTGGCTGCACGGTGTGATCACCGGGTGGTAGATGCTGGGTTGGGCGGCCGCGCTCGGCGCCAGCGCGGCGAGGCCGGCGGCCGAAATCGCGGCGGCGGTGACTACACGGCGGACGGTGAAATTCGGCAATTCTGCTCCTCGCCGGTCGGAAAAGAGTTCACTGGCCTGTGTCGGCAACCCTACGGTCTCCCTCGTGTGATGAAAAAGTGGTTTGGCAGGCCGCGATCGGGGTTTTCGGTAGTCAGCTGTGATCTTGGGGGAACGAGGAGTGAGCCGCATGCCGAGTAACAGAGATTCCGTATTCGTCGACGATGAAGCCGTGGCCGCGACGCCTGCCGAACAACCCGCCGCGGTGAGCTGGCCGGACCCCAGCCCCCTCGATTCGTGGTGGAACGACATCATGGGTCTGTCGGCCGACCCGCCCCGCCCGAACGCGTAGCCGTCTATCGCAGATCGTCGGCTGCGGAGACTCGTTGCCGGGCGCAGTGCGACGACAACAGTGCGAACGAATGAATCTCAGTGGGGGTGGCCGGGTGTCGGCTCTGCGCCGCGTCCCTCGCGGCTGCCCCGGTAGGCGCTGCGCCGGATGCGAGTGATGAACCGCGGGGCCAGCGCGACGCCCGGCGGATGGTGCAGGGTCGGGTCGACGGCGTCCTCGGGAGGTGGCGCGACGGTTTCGGCGGTGAGCCGCAGATTCGCGAACGGTTCTTCCGGTCCGTTCAGTCGCGCGGCGGTCAGTGTGAAACCGAGGCCGTGTGTGGTCGCGTATTCGCGCAGCGTCGCCAGGGAGGCGTCGGCGGGTTGATCGGCGTCCGGCCGGGCGAATATCCACTGCGGGGCGCCGTCGTCGAACCGGTAGGCCATCAGCGTCCCGTAGGTCGCGTGGCGCCACGACGGGACGGGTATCGCGAAGAATCGGGTCAGCGTGCCGGTGGGTGTGGATGCCAGGGCGAGGTCCCAGCGCCCGCCGGGGGTCCGCACGCGCAGACCGATTCCCACGGCGTCGGGCAGGCGTCCCGGCATGCCGAGGGCTTTGGACAGGCGGACCTCGACGTCGCGTTCTCCCTCTCCGAAGTACTCCTCGAACGCCGGGGCGGGGCGCAGGTGTCCGCTGAACCAGAGTCCGCGCGGGTGGAAGACACGGGCGCGCCGGACGCGGGCGACCAGCTCGAAGGATTCCTCGACCAGGCGTTCGGCTTTCACAACTCGTCGCCGGTGCGGGGGAAGGGGAGAACCTGGGTGGCCTCGGGTCCACCGGAGGTGTGGGTCAGCGTGAACACCACCGCTTGCCCGGGGCTGAGGGTTTTGTAGCCGGGCATGTCGATCGTACGGTAGTCGACGAAGACCGCGTCGCCGGTGGCGCTGGTGAGGTAGCCGAACCCCTTCTCGGCGTTGAACCACGCCACCTGTCCCCGCTGCCAGCCGGGCAGCTTTTCGTCGACCTGCGTGAGGTGCGGATCCGGATGAGTGCTGTGCTCGGCGGGAACAACGGCGGGGGTCCAGGTCACGGTCATGCGCATACTCATTCCGGTCGCGGTGCGGGTGGGCAACTGGCCGGCGACCGGTTTCCCGGCGCCGCCACCCGCGATACCCGCCCGCCCCGAGACCAAACAATCACCTCGGCCCCTGGATGCGCCCCGGCAGCGACCGGACCGCCGACGCGTACTCCCGCGCCGGCGGTCCGTGGAGGTGGCTACGTCAGCCGGCGGGTGCCGGTTCGGGTGCGGTGAGGAACTCCGCGATCGCGGGGTCGACCGCGTCACGGACCCGAATCTTCTTGGGCAGCAAACCGTTTGCATGCAGCAGGTCGGCGGCGTGCTGTTGTTCGTCGAGGAATTGCTCGGTGACCGGGCCGAGGCCGAACGGGCGGCCGCGCAGCGCGGCTTCCCACGCGTCGAGGTCGGCGGTGCCGCCGCGGGCGACGATATCGTCGACGAAGTATTGTGCTGCGGCGCGGGGGTTTTCGGTGATCCAGGCGTCGGACTCCCGCAGGGCGGTGATGATCGCTTCCAGCGCCGGGCGGTGGGCTTCGGCGAAGTCGCGGCGGGTGAACCACAGCGAGGGGTGGCTGAAGACGGATTCGGTGTCGACGAGGGTGTGCAGCGGGGTGGCGGCCTCCACGGCGGCCAGGCCGGGATAGGCGCCGACCCAGGCGTCGAGGCTGCCGTCGAGCAGCAGGGCGCCGCCGTCGTGCACGTCGGTATCGACCGGTTCGATGTCGCCCCAGCCCAGACCCGCCCGATCCAAGGCGAACAGCAGCAGCGTGGTCTGCCAGGAACCGTGCGCGATGCCGACCCGCTTACCTTTCAGATCGGTCACCGATTCGATACCGTTGCCGGCCTTGGTGACCAGCCGGCCGTTCTCGATACGCGGTCCGGAGATGCCGACGTAGACGATGTCGCCGTCGTTGCCGAGCGCGGTGATCGGCGGGGTGAAGCCGGTGCCGATGAAGTCGTAGCCGTCCGCGTCGAACAGGTAGTCCGAATGTACCGACGGCAGTGCGGTTTTCACGTCGGCGCGGGGCGGCTGCGGCAGGGCGCGCAGGTCCACCCATTCCACGTCGGGCAGTGCGCGTTCCAGGATGCCGCGGTGGCGCAGGACGAACAGCGAATTGTTGTGCGGGAAGTAGCCGACACGAACGGTCATGGGGTTGCTCCTCGGGAAAGTGTGGAAGGGGGTCAGATCAGCCCGCGACGGCGGGCCTCGTCCGCGAGCCCGGTGCGCCCCCACTGCACCGCGAGGTTGGACTTGTCGAATTCGACGGAGCCGCCGAGCGTTTCGGCGATCGCCTGGTACTGCGCGCCCTCTTCGAGCAACACGACCAGCTTCGCCAGCTCCAGCAGTCCGGCACGGCCGATGACGTTCGCACCGCCGTTGGCCTCGAAGATGGCGATGAGGTCGGGGTCGCGGGTCAATTGACCGAGGATGAACTCGCCCGCGCCGATGCTGCGATCGATATGCGGCGGGATCTCCCGCGACAGGGTCAGTCGCTGCACGGCGGCATAGCGGATCGGGAAGACGCGGTGGGTCTGCGCCCAGCCACCCAGCCAGGGGCTGTGCACGTGCACAACGGAAGTGATCTCCGGGTGCGCGCGGAACACCGCGGCGTAGCCGGTGACGAAGCCGGCGGAACCGGTGCCGGACAGTACTTCTCCGTCGAAAGTCGCGACCACGGGTCGCACGGTGTGGTCGTCGGCCCAGGGGCCGGGCTCGTTGAGCGCTACCGCGATGTCGTGGCCGGGCACGCGTTCGACGAAATTGACGGTCCCGTTGCCGGCGACGGTGCCGGTTTCGCGGAACACCCGGAACGCCTTCTCGGCGTCGCGGGTGGCGGCGGCGACGAATTCGGTGACGGTATCGTCGAGCCGGATTTCGGTGGTGGTCACGATTCTCCTAGTGGGCGTGCGTCAGTGCGGGGGTGGCCTCGGGTGCGGTCAGACGGGAGCGGCCGAGCAACGGCAGCACTTCCTCGCCGACCCGGTAGGCCTCTTCCAGATGCGGGTTTCCGGCGAGGATGAAGGCGTCGACACCGAGGTCGATCAGCTCGTCGAGGCGCTGGGCGACCTGTTCGTAGCTGCCTACCAGCCCGAAGGCGGGCCCGCCGCGGATCAGGCTGAAACCGCACCAGACGTTGGGTTGCACCTCCAGGTCCCGGTAGCCGGTGATGGTTTCGGGGACCCAGCCCTTGATCCGCGCCGCTCCCGCCGAATCGCCCTGGGCGGCGCGGTTGGCGGCCTCGCGGTCGACGAAGGCCCAGCCCTTGCGGATCTCGTCCCAGGCGGCCTCTTCGGTGTGCCGGGCCAGGATGTCGATGCGGACCGCGAATTTCGGTGTGCGGCCGATCTTTTCGGCGTGGGCGCGAACGCCGTCGAATTTGGCGCGCAGGTCGGCGAAGGGCTCGAGCCAGGACAGGTAGTAGTCGGCGTGGCGTCCGGCGGCCTGCACCGCGGCGCCGGAGGACCCCGAGAAGTACACCTCCGGGAACGGTTGCCCGGCCAGGCCCGGCGGCAGGGCGGCGGCCTCGGTGTGGAAGAACCGGCCGTCGTGGGTGTACGGCCGCCCGTCCCACACTCCGCGCAGCACATCGAGGAATTCGCTGGTGCGGGCGTAGCGGTCGTCGTGGGAAACCTTGTCGCCCCACCACAATTGGGCCGGGCCCCCGCCACCGCTGATGATGTTGTAGACGAGGCGCCCGCCGGTGGCGCGCTGCAGACTTGCCGACATGCGGGCGGCCTGCACCGGGTGCAGGAAGCCCGGCTGGAAGGCGACCATGAAGCGGTAGGTGGTGGTCTCGCGGGCCAGCGCGGCGGCGAAGGCCCACGGATCCTCGGTGACCGGGAACGAGGGCAGGAGCCCGCCCAGGAATCCCGCGGATTCGCTCGCTCGCGCGACCGCGGCGACGTGATCGATATAGCTGTAGCCGTCGAGTTCACCGCCGCGCACGGCCGGGGCGATATTGCCCGGACCGTAGCCGCCGGCGTTGCCGCGGTTGTGGCGGCGCGGCGTGCGCAGCGAGGCGTGGTCGCCCTCCATACCGATGCGCCAGTAGATGTCGATCGTCACAGCGCGACCTCCTTCAGGGTGCGTCCGGCCGGATCGGCGAGGAACAGCAGATGCTCACCGGCGCGATGCACCTCCTCGATGTGCGGATGCCCGGACAGCACGATGGTGTCGAAACCTGTTGCGGCGTATACCTGCAGCTGCCGGGCCACCTGCTCGTAACTGCCGACCAGGCCGATGGCCTGCGGATAACCGAGCAGGTCGAATCCGGCCCAGCGGCCGTCGCCCAGGGCCAGCGATCGCGCGCCCGGCCCGTCCGGGCGCACCTCACGCCATTGCCGTTCCGCACGCGCCCACGCCTCGTCCTCCGTCTCGCGCGCGATGACCGGGATTTCGAGTCCGGCGCGCACGGTGCGACCGGTCTCGCCGGTGCGCGCGCGCAACGCGGCCAGTTGTTCGCCCGGGCCGTCGGGGGATTCGGTGAACACGTGCACATCACCGTGACGCGCCGAGAGATCCAGGGCCTCGGGTGAGGTGCCGGACAGGTACACGGTCGGGAAGGGCAGGCCCGAGAGCACGCCCCGGAAACCGCCGTCGATCACGTCGTAGAAGTCGCCCGCGAGATCGAATCCGGTGCCGCGGAACCCGGCCGCCGGCACCGCATCGTGGTTCCACACACCACGTGCGACGGTGAGGAATTCCGCGGCGCGCCGGTAGCGGTCGGCGCCGGACACCCGGTCGCCGCGCGAGCGCGCCTCCGCCTCGTCGGTGTCGACCGCCAGTCGCCAGCCCAGCCGCCCCGCCGACAGGCGCTGCAACGTGACCGACATCTTCGCCGCGTAGACGGGAGTGCCGAAGGCGGGCTGGAATTCGACGATCACCCGGCTGTGCCGGGTGGCGCGCAGAGCGCCGCCGGCGACGATCCAGGATTCCTCGCCCAGTGGGTCGTAGGGCGCGAGCACGCCGTCGAGTCCGGCCAGTTCGGCGGCGTCGATCACCTGATGCAGGTCGTCGAAGGGGCCGAAGCGGCCGGGCCGCACATCGGTGGGTTCGCGATCGGGCGCGCGATCCCCGGTGTGCCCGCTCGCCGGGGTGGGTGCTGGATCGCCGAAACCGCCACGATGCCGCAGTTGCGGGCGCGCGCGGCGGCCGTCACCGCGGCTGGGCAGCCGCCACAGGTATTCGGTCATGCCGCCGCCCGTCCGGCCGCGACCAGCTCCCGTGCCCGGGCCAGCGGCTCCGGCGCGACCCACGATTCGAGATCGAAGTCGGTGGCGAGGAAGCCGTGGGCGTAGAGGAACTGTTTCTGTACGCCCAGCAGATCCAGCCGCTCTTCGTCCAGGCTCGGATGCAGGTTGCGATGGAAGTCCTCCCCGTAGGCGGCCACGACTCCGGCGGGGCCGGAGAGGGTTTCGCGTTGCAGCACCGCACGGACGCCGTCGAGATTGTCGCCGGCCCAGTCTGCGGCGCGCAGACTCTGCGCGAGGAAGTCCACCACCACCTCGGGCCGGGTGTCGAGCAGTTGCTGATGCACGGTGATGGTGCGCGGGGTGCCGTTGTTGACGCGCAGCCGCTTACTGTCGGTGGCATCGAGGTCCACCGCCACCCGCAGGCCGTGCTCGGCGGCGACCTCCTGGGCCCGGGTGCCCTTGACGTAGATCGCGTCCACCTCACCGCGCAGCAGCTCCTCCGCACCCCAGGTGACGCGGCGATCGCGCTGCTGAATATCGGTGCGCACCTGCGGATCTCGTTCCACCGCGAGTTCGACCACGGTGACATCGGCGAGGGTCAGACCGCCCAGCCGCAGCGCGTTGCCGAAGCCGTGCAGCGCCATGGCGCGCGGGAAGCTGCGGGCCTGATCCTGCGCCCAGGCCGGAATGCCGATGCGCAGACCGGCCAGATCGGCGGGGGAGGCGACCGGGGAGTCCGGGCCTACCAGGATGGCCTGTGATTCGTCGATCCAGGTGAGGCCGATGAGCCGGGTGGGCGAGCCGGCGGCGCGGGCCGCCAGCGCGGGCACGTTGCCGCCTTCGCGCACCAGGCCGGCCAGCCCGTGGTCGAAGTGGAATCCGGCCAGTTCGGGTCCGGCGTCCTGCAGGACGCCGAAGGTGAGGCCGCCGCGCTGCGCGGCGTCCCCGAGCCAGCCCAGGCTGTGCGCCAGACCGCTGGCGGTCGGGACGGGGCAACGGGTGTACCAGAGGGTGTCGGTCATGAAAAGCTCCGTGGGTTCAGGGAATCCGGTGGTGGTCGGTGGTGTGGCCGACGCCGAGTTCGGCGAGCAGAGCCGCCTGATAACGCAGGGCGGCGGGGTCGGTGCGGTCGCGTGGCCGCGGCAGATCGATATCGATGTCGACGGCGAAACGGCCCCGGTTCAGGACGAGGACCCGGTCGGCCAGCCGGACCGCCTCGTCCACGTCGTGGGTGACCATCAGCACCGCCGGGCGATGCCGCGCCACCAGGTCGCCGACGAGGTCCTGCATCTGCAACCGGGTCAGGGCGTCGAGCGCGGCGAACGGTTCGTCCAGCAGCAGCAGTTCGGGCTCCCGGACCAGTGCGCGCGCGAGTGCGGCGCGCTGGGCTTCGCCGCCGGACAGGGTGGCGGGCCACTGCCGCGCCTTCTCGTCGAGTCCGACCTCGGCGAGGGCGCGCAGGCCCGCCTCCCGGACCGGCTTGGAACGGCGTTGCCCGACAACGACATTCGCCAGCACCCGTTTGGACGGGATTAGCCTTGGCTCCTGGTAGACGGTGGTGCGGACGGCCGGAACCAGCACGTCGCCGGCGTCCGGAGCCTCCAGGCCGGTGAGCAGTCGCAGCAGGGTCGTCTTGCCGGTGCCGCTGGGCCCGAGCAGCACGACGAACTCGCCGCGGCGGATGCTCAGATCCACACCGTCGAGAACGACCTTGTCGCCGAAGGCTTTTCGCAGTCCGGTGATGTGCACGGCCAGCGGTGCGGCGGTGCGGGTTTCGTCCACGGCGGTCATCGGATCGCCACCTGCCCGCGCCACGGCATCGCGAAGCGTTCGATCAGCCGCACCGCGCCGTCGAACACCAGACCCAGGACGGCATAGAGCACGACGCACAGCACCATGTAGTCGGTGCGGTTGTATTCCTGCGCGAGGGTGACCAGATAGCCCACGCCCTTGCTGGTGCCGACCTGCTCGGCCGCGATCAGGCCGGTGATGCTGATGGACAGGCAGACTCGCAGCGCCATGAGGATGCCGGGCAGCGCCGACGGCAGGATCACCTCGAGCACCAGTGGCGGACCGGTCAGCCCGAAGCCGCGGGCGGCCTCCACCACCTTGCGATCCACATTGCGCACGCCGAGGTAGGTGTAGGCGTACATCGGCGCGACGGTGGCTACCGCGATGAGCAGCACCTTGTACAACTCGTCGATGCCGAACCAGGCGATGAACAACGGCACCAGCGCGAGGAACGGGACCGCGCGCACGATCTGCATCGTCGAATCGACCAATTCCTCACCGAGACTCGACAATCCGGCCGCCAAGCCGAGCAGCAGCCCGGCCGAGACGCCGAGTCCCACACCCAGCCCGGCGCGGACGAAGGAGGCGAGCGCGAAATCGACCAGCTGACCGTTGTGCACCAGTTCGGTGAACGCCGACCAGACCTTCGGCGGGCCGGCCAGCACCTCCGGCGACAGTGCGCCGGTGGCCGACCCGATCCACCAGCCGGCGAAGATCAGCACCGGGAGCAGGAAGCGCAGGGGCACCGAAAGCCATGCGGGTCTGCGTTTCTCGACCCGGCTGCGCGGCGGTGCGAGCCGGCCCGTCGATGCGGCGGGAGCGATGACGGCGGTCATGTCAGCGGCCCGTTTTCAGCGCGGCCAGCTGGTCGGGGGTGAGCTTGGCCTTCAGGTCGTAGAAGATGTCAGCGGCGGTGATCTTGCGACTGATCACACCGTTGCCGGCGAACAGGTCGACCACGTCCGCGAGGTCGGTGGCATCGGATTCCAGTGGCAGGCGTGGCACGGTGGCTTCGCTGTCCACCCGGATCGCGTCGGCGAGCCGGGCGCCGGTCAGCGCGCGCGGGCCGGTCTGCTCGAAGACGTTCTCGAACGCGGATGGATTGTCGTGCTGCTGAATGGTCAGCCCCTGCAGCACCTCCAGATATTTGGCCGCGATCTCCGGGCGCTTGTCGAGGATCTCGGTGCGGAAGACCACCACCGTGTTGTCCTTGGAGCCGATGCTCTGCTCGGTCGCGATCTCCACACCACCGTTGGCCTTGGCCTCCTGATAGGGCACCAGGAACGATGCCCAGGCGTCGACCTTCCCGGTGGCGAAGGCCGAGGCGGCGTCCTTCTGCTGCAACGGCACCCGCGTCACCTTGTCGGCCGGCACCCCTGCCTGGGCGAGGGCCTTCAGCAGGATGTATTCGCCCTTGCCTGCCGGGTTCACCGCGACGCGCTTGCCGACCAGTTCGGCCACCGAGTGGATGCCCGATTCCTTGGTGGCGATGATGCCGCTCTGGTCCTTGCCGGCCGGATCCTGCACCGCCACGATGCGGACCGCGACATCCTTCGACAGCGCGCCCACGACCGGGCTGAACGCCGCCCCGGAGATATCGAGTTGCTTGGTGTTGAACAGCTTGAGCAGGGAGCTGAAACCCGGTGTGGTGTTGACCCATTCGACCTTGGCGCCCAGCGGAGCCATGGCCTTGTCGAACGTGCCGTCTCGTTTGGCCACCGCGAGCGGACCCGCGTTGCCCGGATCGGCCACCTTCAACACCAGCTGCGGTCCGGCGCCGGAGTCGGACGCGGATCCGGAGCCACACGCCGCGACCAGAGCGACGACGGGGGCGAGCGCGAGCGCGAGTCGCCAACCGTGTGGCCTGCGCGTGCGGAACATCGTGGAGCACCTCTTCCGAATCGGTAACCGAAGTCGAGTGATATCGAGCGAGAGTAGGGACGGACGGACCTCGTTACGAGGTAATGCTTTCCGAGGATCGGAAGGCTTGACGAAACCTCGGCTCCGGGTGTATTCCGGCGCACGAGTCCTCTGTGCTGGCCAATCAGCTTGATCGAGGCGACTTTTCGCGCAGGGTGATCCGAATTCGGTGCGGGTTCGCTTTCCGAATAGTGGAATGAACGAGGGGTGCGGAGCTGCTTCCTGTGTTACCGTCCCCGGCGTGGAAGCCTCCGGAGTGCAGACCGTCACCCGCGCGCTGTCGGTCCTCGACTGTTTCCGCGACGGCGACGAACGCGGCGTATCGGAAGTCGCCCGTCAGCAGGGCCTGGCGGTGAGCACCACTCACCGCCTGCTCACCGCGCTGGTGCAGGCGGGCTTCCTGGAGAAGGACGAGGCATCGAGCCGCTATCGCATGGGCGGCGCGCTCGCCGAATACGGTCAGATCGCCTACCGCCAGCACCGCATCTATCTCGCCGAGCCGAGCCTGGAACAGCTCGCGGCCACCACAGGCGCCAGCGCGTCGGTCGCGATCCGTCACAGCATTCATGCCGTCCTGCTCGGCACCAGCCGCTGGCGGGAGACCGACGGACATCGGCTGATGGGAGTCCGCCTGCCCCTGCACGCGAGTGCGCTGGGCAAGGCCCTGCTCGCCTGGTCCGGCGCCTCCGACGAGGTCTTGGCCACCCTCTCCTACGACGAGGGCACGGCACGGTCGGTCTCCTCCCCGGCCGAACTCCGTGCCGAACTGGATCGCACGCTCGCACGCGGTTACGCCTACAACGACGAGGAGCTGGACCCCGGCTTCCGGACCATCGGCCTGCCGATCCTCACCCGGGACGGCGACTGCCGCTTCGCGCTCGGACTGCGCGGGCCCACGGCGCTGATGATCCCCGAGCGACTCCCGCTGTTCGTCGAGCTGGCCAAGGTGACAGCCGCCGACATCGCCACCCGCTTCGAGGCCGGCTGAGCGGATCTTCGCCGAACCGCTGCCGGTGCGTGCCGAGAGCGCTATCGTCGCTGCCAGGTCGCCTTTGCCAATTGATTGCCGGTGGTGTGCATCTGCCCGCCGGCGCAGCGATGAAGGGACACGCCATGAGAATTACCCGTTTCGCGCAAGCCGTGTCGTTCGTGTTCGCGCTGATCGCCGGTTTCGTCGTGGCGGCACTCGGACCCGCGAATGCCCAGACCATGCCGACGATCGTGCTGGTGCACGGTGCGTTCGCCGACACCACCAGCTGGGATGCGGTCGCCCGGAATTTGCGGGCGCGGGGCTACCCGGTGGTGGTGCCCGAGAATCCGCTGCGCGGACCCGCCTACGACGCCGCGTCGGTCGAGAAGACCGTCGCCGGCATCTCCGGCCCGGTGGTTCTGGTCGGCCACTCCTACGGCGGCGCCGTGATCACCAACATCCACAATCCGAACGTGCAGGCTCTCGTGTTCGTGGCGGCGTTCGCGCCGGCGCAGAGCGAGCCGGTGGCGCTGGCGCTGGACCCGATCCGCTTTCCCGGCAGCCAATTGCTGCCGCCCGCACTGCAGATGAAGATCGTCGACGATCCGACCAACGCCGTCGGCCGCAACCTCGACGCCTACATCGCCGACGGGTCGTTCCATCAGGTGTTCGCTCCCGATGTCAGCGATGCGACGGCGGCCACCATGCTCGCCCACCAGAAGTCCCTCGCGGTGTCGGCGAATATCGAGCTGTCCGGGCAGCCCTCGTGGTCGGGCACGCCGAGCTGGTATCTGGTCTCCGCGAACGACACCGTGATCCCGCCCGCCGCGCAACGGTGGATGGCCGGCCGGATCGGCGCGCACACCAGCGAGGTGCAGGCGTCGCACGTGGCGCTCGTCTCGCAGCCCGACGTGGTGGCCGATGTGATCGCGTCGGCGGCCTCGGCGACCTGAGGATCAGCGTTGTCTGCGCTGCCGCTCCCGCAGCACATGGGACCGCAGTCGGGAGAATCCCTTGACGCGCACGCTGCGTAGGTGACGCAGGGAGAATTCGGTGTCGCCGGCCAGGGCCGCGGCCGCGCCGTCGTCCACGAGCACCGTTCCGGGGCGGGCGACGCCGGTCAGCCGGGCGGCGGTGTTGACCACGGTGCCGTAGAGATCGCCGAAGCGGGTCAGCACCGGCCCGTAGGCCAGGCCCACCCGGATCTGGGGCATCTCCGAAATCGTCTGCGCCGCCCGGCCGATCGCCACGTGCAGGTCCAGCGCGATGCGCGCGCCCCGGTGCGGATCGTCGACGGCGAACATCACTTCGTCGCCCACGTTCTTGATCACCCAGCCGCCGTGGGCGGTGATGGCCTCGGTGGTGGCGGTTTCGAACGCTTCCAGCAGATCGGTCAGCTCGTCGGGGTCCAGGTGCCGCGACAGCCGGGTGTAGCCGGCCATATCGGCGAATCCGACGAGTAATTGCCGTGCGGCGCCGTCGGATTCGAGGGATCGGGTCAGCGCCGCGGCCAGATGCCGCCGCCACGCGTACTGCTGCAGATCGGTGAGCACCTCGATGGCGTGGGCGGTGGCCTCGGCATCGGTGCCGGCGCCGAGTTCGCGGGTGATCAGGTCCGCCTGCCATTCGGCCAGTCGCGCCATCGACTGCCCGAGGGTGCGGGCGGCGGCAATCTGGTTCTGCTCGTTGACATTCGAGGCCGGGCCCAGTGCGCAGAAGGTGCGGACCGCGGCGACGTCGGCGTCGGTGAACGCCGCTTCGTCGTCGCTCGCCGCGGCCGGGAAGCCCAAGGCGATCCACAGTTTGCGGGCATTGTCGACCGAGACACCGGACAGCTCGGCCACCTGAGCGCGGGTGTAGCGGCGGGGACCACCGAGAAGAGTTGTTTCGACCACCGCGTCGACCACGTCGGTCGACTCACCAGACTCGCTCACCCGGCAAGTACAGCACATCTCGCACGGATGCCACCGCCGTCGCCCGCGACGGATTCGACCGAAACTTCTTGTTTGAGCCTCCGAGTCGCGGATACCCAGGGCGGCATGGTTCATACGGAAGCTGCGGAGACGATCATGAGCACCGATACCACTGCTGCCTCGACCCGTTCCGCCACCGCTCGCGACGACGGTGGCCGCAATTCCTATGACGGGATCGAGGATTCCTTCCGTGCGCTGGCCGAACTCGAGGCCACCGACCCGCGCCGCGCCCGGCTGCGGGAGCAGATCATCGCCGACTGCATGCCGCTGGCCGCTCACATCGCCCGCCGGTACGAGGGCCGCGGCCAATCGCGGGAGGATCTGCAGCAGGTCGCGAACCTCGCCCTGGTGCTGTCGGTGGACCGTTACGACGTGTCCCGGGGCGCACCGTTCCTGGGTTTCGCCGTGCCGACGATCATGGGGGAGGTGCGGCGGTATTTCCGCGACAGCGGGTGGGCGGTGAAGGTGCCGCGCCGGATGAAGGAACTGCGCGCCCGCATCTCCCAGCACAGCCTGGTGCTGTCCCAGCAACTCGGTCGCGAGCCCAGCAGCCATGAACTGGCCCGCGCTCTCGACGTCCCGGTCGAGGAGGTCGTGCAGGCGACCGTGGCGGCCAACAGCTACCTGTGCGACTCGCTCGACGAAACCCAGTCCGCCGAGAGCGACAGCCCCACGCCGCTGGGAGCCCGGCTGGCGGTCGACGAACCGCGCTACGAGTTCACCGAGGACGCGATCACGGTGAAACCGCTGATCGAGGCCCTGCCCGAGCAGGAACGCAAGATCTTGATCCAGCGCTTCTACGAGAGCAAGACCCAGTCCGAGATCGCTGCGCTGCACGGCATCTCGCAGATGCAGGTCTCGCGGATCCTCAGCCGGGTGCTCTCGGGGCTGCGCGAGCAGGCTCTCGCCGAACCCGCGCGCCCCCGGCACCTGCGCGCGGTGGCGTGACCTCCTACGCGAAATTCGCCGTGATCCACTCCGCCGCGGCCGTGGTCCAGGTGACGCCGGTGCCCGGCATGTCGTGTGCCGGGTACAACACGTGCTGACCGTCGGGATACGGGGTGAGATAACCGATCACACCGTTGACGGCGGCGGCGAAGCGTTGCAGGTTGGCCACCGGATTCGACATGAGGAACTGCAGCAGCTGCGCGAAGATGAGATAGCTCGCGTTGCCGAAGCGGGCGCCCTCGACGAATGAGAACGGTGAGATTCCCACGTCGATGATGCGCAGCGGCGAGTCGGCCGGGGAGGCGGTGATGATGTCGCCCGGATTCGCGTACTCCCGTGTCGCGACCGCCGCGGGCCAGGTGCCGTGTTGGCCGTGCAGGCCGAATGTGGTGGGCGGGCACAGGTTGTTCACCGAATCGCCGGCCTTGCGCAGCGGGTTGGCGATGAAGACGGCGAAGGCGATCTCGAGTGGGCTGCCGTCGGTGTTGGTGTACTGGCCCCGGGCCACCCCCTCGAGTATCCGGCTCGCGCAGATGCCGCCGAGCGAATAGCTCAGCAGCGCACAAACATTCGGCGACTCCTGGATCGCCTCGACGCCCGCGGCGATGCCCAGGCGTACCGAGGTGTTCAGCGACGGCCCCCACAGATTCGGATCCGGCCCGACAGAGGCGGGCCAGTCGGGTTCGAAGAAGCTGAAGCTGTCGGTCGAGAGCAGATCGGTGACCGCGGCCAGCATCCCCGCAGGGCTGCCGTCCGCGTTCCGGGGCTCTCCGGTTCCTCGCAACGTGATGATGTCGATCATCGGGTTCTCCTTGCCCGCGACGAACTTCGACGGATCTTCCACGGTCGGCCCCGAACCGAGTACGGTCGGGAGTTGTGAAAAGAAGGCGGATGGCGTGGTGGTCGCTCACCGCGGCCGCGGCTGTGATCGTCGCGGGCTGCGGATCGGACCAGTCGGCGCCGGACACTCCGAATACGAGCGCGGCCCCGGCCCTGCACGTGGGTTCGGTACCTTCGAACGATGGTACTCCGCCCACCCGTGCTGCGAATGCCGTTGCGCCACAATGCCGGACATCCGATCTCACGGCCGCGCTGGGGTCCTCGAACGCCGCCGCCGGAACTGTCGCATTTCCGATCGTGTTCACCAACAACGGTGCCGGTTCGTGCGTCCTGGAGGGTTTCCCGGGTGTCTCCTATGCCGCCGGCCCCGACGGCTCGCCCGTCGGCGCCCCGGCCACCCGCGACGGGAGCGCGCCCGGACCGGTTCAGCTGGCACCCGGCGGCCAGGCGTCGGCGCTGGTGTTCGCGGTCGACGTGCACAACATCCCGGCCGACCAGTGCGGGCCCGTCGACGTGCCGGGACTGCGAATCTACCCGCCCGACAACACCGCATCGCTGTATCTCGACCGTGCGGCGACGGCGTGCGGTAACGGGCAAATGACTACGCACCAGTTGCGGGTCCGCGCCCTCGTGCCGGGCGCCGAGGGGCGGTAATTCGATCTTCCACGGGTTTCGTTGGGACACCGTCGATTACGACGCGGTCACGAGAACCGCACTATCGATGACGAGACAGGCGTAGCCTCGGACAATGAGATAGCCACCCACTCGAAACCCGGTCCTGCCGAGGACCGGTCGACTCTTGGAGGGGAATATGGTCGATTCCCTTTTCGCCGACGTGTCCGAGTTCCAAGTGCCGGTCGACGACTCGTATCCGTATCAGCTGTTCTCGTTCCGTTCCAACGACGGGACCTATCAGGACCACAACTTCTATTCGAACTATTCGTGGGCGGCCCGGGCCGCCGACTCCGGACGCATCGCCTGCTTCATCGTCTACTTCTACTGGCGGCCGAACTGGCTCGATACCGTCGACACCCACCGGAGCATGGTCGGTCAGGCGGGTGGTCCGCATCCGAAGATGATCACGATGATCGACGTGGAATCGGGCGGCAATCCCGGCGGGGATCAATCGGACGGCATCAACCGCGCCTACTGGCGGCTGGCCGACTGGCTCGGTTCGACCCGGCGGGTCATCGGCTACGCCAACCGCCCGGATTTCGACAGCATGTGGCCGGTGCGCCCGGACGGCCTGAACATGATCGGCGCCGGTTACGGCAGAAATCCGAACCTGCCCGGCCAGATCGCGCACCAGTACACCGACGGCCAGGGCTACGGCGGCGGCCTGCCCGAAGGTGCCTCGCCCTTCGGCAACTGCGATATGAACTCCGCCGACGGTTTCTCACCGGAGGAGTTCGCCAACCAGGTCGGGGTCGGCACGGTGGCAACGGATCCGGTGACCGACATGTGGATTCAGTTCATGGGCATCGGCGGGAACGGCTGGCCGCAACTGGCCGGTCACACGCTCGTCGACGGTGTCGCCAGCGTGGGACAGACCCTCGGTCTGCCGGGCTTCGCGGCGCCGCCGGGGCCCACCCAGGTGCCATTGCCGCGTGACTCCGACGGCCGCATCCGCGACGAGTGGATCCAGATGCGCGGATTGCAGGGCACCGGCTGGCCGCAGCTGGGCGGCTGGTCCCTGGTCGACGCCATCGCGGCCATCGGGCAGAAACTCGATATCGCCGGCTTCCAGCCTCCCAACCCGTAAAGCCCCCAGCCCCCGTAAAGCCTCCGACGGAGTATTCGCATGCCGACAATCGCCAGCACGAACGGCCGCTTCTTCGTGATCACCGACTGCGTGCCCCAGGTCCGGGCGGCCGCGACGGCCGCCGCCGCGGGCGGCACCCTGGCCGCCCTCACCACCGCCACGGCCGCCGAGATCACGTTCCCGGAAGGGGCTTTCGCCGACGTGGCAGCCTGTGCCACACCGCAAACCGGGCCGACGGCCTGGTTCGCCACCTTCAACGGCGGGGTCCCCGACGGCTGCGTGTATGCCATCGACCTCACCACCGGGAAGGTGTGCACCGACAACGCCAACCGAGCCGCGGCATGGACGCGTTTCGTCCTCGCCGCTCCGGCATGAGCCGGCGATGGCGACGCACTGGGGGACGCCGCTCACCGGGTTCGCCGGAAGTACGGCGAGGCAATTCGGCGTAGGCGGCACCGATCTCGGAATCCCTTACAACCGAGAACATTTCGCGCCCGGCCGGTCGGGTTTCGTCTTCGGTGACACGTTCACCGGTGACAGTCAGGGGTCGGGCACGTGGCTCGGCTCGCCCGTGCTGCTGTTCAGCTCCGACCTCCCGGACGCCACCACCACCTTTTCCGCGACCCCCGGTGGCGCGCCGGCGCGACAGGCCCTCACCTACACACACAATGCCGACAACGGTTACGGGTTCGAGGTCAGCCGCATTCCCAACGACGCGTTCGTCGATCCGAACGGGCGAACGTGGCTGACCTACACCAGCGTTCACGACTGGAGCGTCCCCGACGATCGCTACGGTGCGCTGTTCTGCGGGCTGGCCTACTCCGACGACGACGGCGCCACCTGGACCGACTACGCCGCCGTCTGGCCCAACGACGGCAGTGACGGCTACGGCGGCTGGAGTCCGTTCATGATGCAGTCCTTCGCCGGCATCGGGAACAACAACGGCGACGGCTATCTCTATATCGTCTCGAAGGAGTGGGGGCGCAGCCACAATCGCAACGGTCCGATCCTGATGCGCGTGCCGTGGCAGCAGATCGCCGTCCGCGGCGAGTACGAATACTGGGGCTACGACGGTTCGGCTTGGCGGTGGGGCAATCCCACTCCGACGCCGCTGTTCGGCGGGATGGGACCGATCGGCGAGGTGAGTGTGAAGAACATTGCCGGGACGTGGGTCATGTCCTACTTCGACGTCGCCGGCGCCTGCATCTCCACCCGCACCGCACCGGCCATCGACCGCGTCTGGACGGCGCCGAAGCGCCAGATCGTCGCCTCGGCACCGTGGTGGCAGTTCTGGGTCCGCACCTTCCCGCAGCTCTACGGCGGCTTCATCCACCCCCGGTCGAGCTCATCCGCGGACATCACTCTCTATGTCTCCCAATGGAATACGACCACGAACAGCCCGTACTGGGTGATGCAGTTCGACGGCATCACGCCGTAGCCGCCGGGTCAGCGCAGCGACGACCAGGGCGCCGCCGCGCGCTTCTCGGCCCACCGATGCGGATCGCATTCGAGCTCGCGCCGATCCCACTGACCCAATTCGGCTGCGGCCGCGTATGTTTCGTGCAGAAAGGCGGCCACCAGAGCGTTCGGATCATCGGCCGTCCGCACCGTTTCGTACGGTAGAACGAATTCTCCCAGCGCGGCGGCGTAGCCCGCTCCCGGCACCTGCAACTGCCGCTCGCGGTAACCCTCCGGTTCGGGGTAGGCGTAGGCGTAGAACGCCCCTTCCTCCCCGCCGCCGGGCCAGAACCCGCAACTGCTGAGTTCGCGGGAATAACCCTCCACCATGACCCAATCGGCACAATGCGGCGCACCGCCACCGTGTTCCGGCGCCGTCCGCCCGGAAAACCGGGTATAGGCCAGATCCATGGCGCCCCAGAAGAAATGCACCGGACTGGACTTCCCGATATATCCCGACCGGAACTCGTCGAGTGCGCGATTCGCGTGCACGAGCTGCCGCCAGAACGTCTGCGCGGCGTCCGGATCGTAGGAGGCGTGCCGGGTGTCCTCGGCGAACGGAATGGACGGCTCGACCTCGTTGGGCCGTCCCTGAATCCGCGTCGTCAACCCCAGCTCGTCGAGCGCCTGCATGGTCTCGGCGTAGAACTGTGCCACCGATTTCGGCACGAGCGCCACACTGCGATTGTCGCCGGTGTCGGCGCGGATCACCAATTGATGCGCGAGAAAGTCGAATGCGATATCGAACAACCGATCACCATAGGGAATCGCCGGCGTCGTCAACCCCCGCGGACTCACGAAAAGCGTGACCTGCCACCAGTGATTCAGCAACGGCGCGTGCGCGAGCCGAACCTTCCCCACCACCTGCATCCACATATGCAGCGTCTCGCGAGTATCCGCCCACTCCGCCACCCGCAACCGCGGCCACGCGGTGAAATTCGTCTTCGACATATCGGTGGTCCCTTCGTCGACAGCTTCGACCCAGGTCCGGGGTCTCGAACAGTCCCGGCTACAACGGTCCGGGAACACAGCGGTTGTGCCGGCTACGGTAGCGCAAATATGGGATCGGGTGACCGTCATGCCGGCCGATCGCCGCGACGAACGGTGACCGCACCGCACAGTTCGTGCCATGCCATGATGGCTGGATGCGGTACCGGTCGTACGGACGCGCCGCCACATCCGTACGCGAGCTGCAAATGTGCCCCGCTGAGCGGGCGATCGAAGACCGAAGGTTCCGCCGTTCGCGACTACGTGCATCTGCGGGATGCGGCAGAGGCGTTCGTGGAGTGTCTCGAGCACCTTTCCGCCGCGGGCCCGTCGTGGCTTACAACATTGGCAGTGGTCGCGGTACCAGTGGGGTGGATGTGGTCAGAGCTGTCGAGCGGGTGACCGGCTGCCGGGTTCGGTTGGAACATCGTCCAGCTGCTCCGGAGCCCGCGGCCCTGGTGTGCGATTCCTCGAAGTTGACCTCGGAAACCGGTTGGTCCGCGCAGCGTCCGATATCGGCGAGATCATTCGGGATGCGTGGACCAGCAGGCGTTAGTTGCGTCCACGTGGCGTGTCCAGCGGTACACCCGAGAGCAATCCGCCGGCCTTGTAGAGGGCAGTGAACGCGCGCAATTGACCTGTGCCGCAAGGGGTTGGTGTCGGACGGCGTGTCGGTCGGCAGCGAAAATCCCTCTACTTCCGGAAAGCCGCCTGAGATACTCGCTCATCCCAACTATTCAGGAGGATATGTCTCGTGACCCGGGCCGGGGTGCTGCCGTTGATCGATCGTGTCGCCGACGCCGTTTCTCGTGCGGTCGATGCGTGCCGACCCGAGGTGGCGGGAGCGGATCCGGTGGTTCGGCGATCCACGCATGCGGACTTTCAATCGAACGTCTCGCTGTCGCTGGCGAAGCGGTTGCGGGTCGCGCCGGGCGCGTTGGCGGCGGAGGTGGCTTCGGCCGTGGAAGTTGCCGGCCTGCCGATCGTTTCGGTGGAGACGTCGGGGCCGGGATTTCTGAATCTCGCGGTGTCGGACCGGGCCGTGTGGCAACAAGTGGCGCTGCGGCTGGCCGATGATCGGCTCGGGGTCGCGGCGTCGGAGCACGGGCGCCGGACGGTGATCGACTACTCGGCGCCCAATATCGCGAAGGAGATGCACGTCGGCCACCTGCGCACGACGATCATCGGGGACAGCCTGGCTCGCGTGCTGGAGTTCCTGGGCGCCGACGTGATTCGGCAGAATCATCTGGGCGACTGGGGAACTCAGTTCGGGATGCTGATCCAGTACCTGGACGAGCATCCCGACGCGCGGTGGCGCCGTGACGATCTCGGGGCGCAAGGCGCCTCCGCCGTGTCGGCGTTGGATGCTCTGTACAAAGCAGCGCGTGCGGAGTTCGATTCCGACGTGGCGTTCGCGGAAAGGTCTCGGGCGCGGGTCGTGGCGCTGCAGGCCGGTGATCGGGCGACGCTGGCCCGGTGGAGTGAGATCGTCTCGGAGTCGGAAGAGGCCTTCGCCGATATCTACGACCGGCTCGGAGTTCTTCTGACCGCCGACGATTCGGTCGGGGAGTCGTTCTACAATCCAATGCTGGTCGACACGATCGAGGAACTGGTCGGCAAGGGCATCGCCGTCGAAAGCGACGGCGCACTGGTCGTCTTCTCCGAGGAGGTGGACGGCCCCGGCGGCCGGCCGGTGCCGTTGATGGTGCGCAAAAGCGACGGTGGATACGGTTACGACACAACAGATCTGGCCACGATCCGCTATCGGATCACCGAGCTGGGTGCGCGGCGGTTGCTGTACGTGACGGACTCGCGGCAGGCACTGCACTTCCGGCTTATCTTCGAAACCGCACGGCGCGCCGGGTGGCTCACCGACGACATCGACGCCGCGCACATCGCCTACGGCACGGTTCTCGGCCCCGACGGTAAGCCGTTCAAGACCCGTGCCGGTGGCACCGTGCGCTTGACGGAGCTGCTGGACGAGGCCGTCGCCAAGGCCCGGGACGTGGTCGCGGACAAGGACCCTGCCCTGCCTGCCGCGGAGTTGGAGAACATCGCCGAACAAGCGGGAATCGGCGCGGTGAAATACGCCGACCTGACGACCTCCCGGGTGAAGGACTACACCTTCGACCTCGACCGCATGATCGCGTTCAACGGAAATACTTCGGTGTATCTGCAGTATGCGCACACCCGGATCCGCTCGATCCTCCGCAGAGCCGGTGAGCCCACGGCGACCGTCGACGTCGATCTCCCGCTGGAACCGGCCGAACGCGCACTCGCATTGGAACTCGACGCGTACGGCTCGACCATCGCCGAGGTCGCGGGAACGCTCGAGCCACACCGATTGTGCGGATATCTCTACGATCTGGCCCGCGATTTCACCGCGTTCTACGACAACTGCCCCGTCTTGACCGCCGCCGAACCCGTGCGAGGCAACCGCCTCGCCCTCTGCGGGCTGACCGCGGCCACTCTCGCCCACGGCCTCGCATTGCTGGGAATCGCTGCGCCGGAACGGATGTAATCAGCCCCGACCACGCGGAACACGGCGCTCACGCCAGGAATCCGCCGTCGGCGTGCACCACACTTCCCGGCTGGGGTTTCGCGCCGACTCCGGCGAGGGCGAGTTCGGCGTTGCCCTTCACGCATTCGGGGTCGGGCCCGTCGAGGGACAGTCCGGTGAGGAATTTCGCGGCCATGCAGCCGCCCCGGCACGAGTCGTAGGCCGAACACGAGGCGCCGCCGGTTTGCGGTTGCCGCAGCCGCGCGAACAGTTCCGAGGTGCGCCATACGCTGTCGAATCCGTCGGTGTCGCGGACGTTGCCGGCGAGGAATTCGTCGTGGATGGCGAACGGGCACGCAAAGACGTCGCCGACCGGATCGACCAGGCACAACTCCAGGCGATGCGTGATCTGCTCGCCCAGGTCGCGGGCCACTGCGCACTCGGCGTCGCGATCGCGGGATACGAACACTGGCTCGACCACCCCGACCAGGAGCTCACCGACATCCTCGACCGCGCGCTGCGGAGCTGGGGCCCGGATTCGGCGCCGAGCAGGCGACCACGTAGGAAAAGTACGTAGTTCTACGGTCGCCGATCGCCCGCGCGGAAGGAAGGCTGGACGGGAGTCAGGCCGGCACTACCGCTCGGGGACGAAGATGAACGCAGAGAATCGGCAGCAGCGCTGCTGTGGCAGCGCGACCTCGGCCGTCCAGGTACCGTGCTGAGGCCCGGCGGCGGAGGGTGCGCGGTGCACAACGATGTGCACATGCGTATCTGGCTGGGTGGAACGGCCTTCGATTACCGGACCGCCGCCGCGGCAGTGGACAATATCGTCCGGGACTGGCGGCGCAAGCGTTGGTGCACGATCGAATTCATTCTCGACACCATCGACGGCCGCCTCCCGGAGAACCGCTTGCCGAACGAACGGCTATTCCTGGGCCCGTGAATCCCCCGGTCACCGGCATGAGTATCGCCGGGAAGCTTTCGCGGTGTCCTTCTCGGACTCGGTCGAATCGGAAGATTATGCTCGGGGCTCGCCGGATTTCCCGGCGAGTGCGGGACAGCAAAGCCGCTGTTCAGTAGTATCGGCTAGGTGTGGTACAACGGTTTTCCGCACAGTGTGGACCGCAACAGGTCACTCCGCGCAGCGTCGTGGTGCGGAGAGGTGAAACAATGCTCGCCGGGGCAGTCTCCCCGGGTCGGATGCAATGCCGACACAAGCTTCCGAAACCGTGGCGTGGCGGGGGGATCGACCCGCTCGACATTACGCCTTCCACTTTAATACGGACAAATCGCTCGTAGTTCCGACCCATTCGACAAGGCCTCCATATGCCTTGTGCGAGTGGCGCTTTCGGGCCGTCTACAGGTTTGGCGGCACGTCGTGATAATACGGCGAAGAGTTGTCGCACAGTGCTCGCCAAGCTCGGCGAGAGGGGGTCCTCAGCTACGCAGGGCACGCACACGATCTGGATAACACCCTCAATCGGGCAGTGGCTCGTTCCCGGCTCCGATTGGGGCGACCTCGTGTGCGTCGAACCGCGCGTGATCGAAATAAGTTACGGGTGCTCGGGTCGATTCGGAAATCCGGCAATTCGGGATTCCGGCAACTCGGGGAATCGCAAATGCAATTGCATTCGCAAGCAAGGGTACCGCAACGGGGAATTCCGCGCATGGAAACAGGTGGGGGTGTGCGCTGCTCCGTGTCTCGGAATTCGAGGAGGGGTTAGACGATGAGTCCGGATTCAGCCATGCCTGCCGACCGAAATCCTGATCTGATTCCGCTTTCCAGGGCGCAATACGGAATGTGGCTGGCGGACAACCTACCCGGGGGACCGAACGTCAATATCGCCCACTACGTCGAGATCGAGGGGTATATCGACTACGCCGCCTTCGCAAAGGCGGTGAACGACGCCGGCCACGAGAGCGAGTCACTCATCGTCCGCGTGGTCGAGGTCGGCGGTCGTCCGTATCAGTACGTGGATCGCGGCATCGTCTACGACGAGCCGCTGCTGGATCTGACCGAGGCCGCGGATCCGCACGCGGCGGCGATGGACTGGATGCGCCGCGACTACGGCAGCAAGGCGGTCGATCTGGCCCGGGACCGGCTCACCACCACGAAACTCATCCGGATCGGCGAGGACCGGTACCTGTGGTACGCGCGTGCTCACCATCTCGTCATCGACGGCTACGGCGCGTTCAACCTCATCAACCGCGTGGCCGAGCACTACAACGCACTGATCGAGGGCCGAGCACCGACGCCGCCGGCGGCGCTCGGGCTGAACGACATCATCGCCGCCGAGCACGACTATCGGACGAGCCGGCGGTTCGACACCGACCGGGCGTACTGGCTGGACAAGGCGGCCGACCTGCCGCCGGCCGCGAGTTTGGCGGGGCGCTCCGCCAAATGGAGCGAGGACGACCGCTTCGCCGGGCGCACGTTGCCGGCGCCGCTGACCGCGCGGCTCGACCGTTTCGCCGACGACCTGCACGCCTCGACAGCGCAGGTGGTTGTCGCCGCGTTCGCCGCCTTCCTCGCGCGCATGACCGGTACCGACGAGGTCGTCCTGTCGCTGCCGGTGTCGGGGCGGGTGACGCGGCGATTGCGCAATGCCGCCGCGATGCTGGCCAATATGGTGCCGATCCGATTCACCGTGGACCCGGCGACCACGGTGGAGGACCTGGTCCGCGCATCGGTGTCCGAACTCGTGCTGGCCATGCGTCATCAGCTCTACCGGTTCGAGGACCTGCGCCGCGAGTCCGAGGCCGTCGACGCGGCGGCGACCTCCTTCGGCCCGATCGTCAACATCCTGTTCTTCGATTCCGAGATCCGCCTCGGCGAGGCGACCGGCCATTACCGCGCACTGACCTCCGGAGCGCTCGACGATCTGCAACTCAATATGTACCGCGCCGGCGCCGACGCACCGCTGGCGGTCGAACTGCACGGCAACGCCAACCTGTACGGCCAGGACGAACTCGACGCCCATGCCGGCCGCTTCGTCGACTTCCTCGACCGCATGGCGAACTCGCCCGCCGATGCCCGGCTGGTCGACATCCCGCTGGTCGATCCCGCCGAACAGCGCAAGATACTCGGCGAACTCGCGGGCCGCCAGGGGACGGCTACAGCGGCGACACTGGCCGACCTCGTCACGCGGCAGGCGGCGTTCTCGGCGTCCGACGTCGCCGTCGACGACGGGACGACCGCGCTGACCTACCGCCAACTCGACGAGCGCTCCAACCGGTTCGCGCGCAGGCTCATCGCCCTCGGGGCCGGGCCGGATACGCTGGTGGCGATCGCGCTGCCGCGTGATGTCGATCTGATCGTGGCCGCACTGGCCGTCGTGAAGACGGGCGCCGGATATCTGCCGCTGGACCGCGCACACCCGCTCGAGCGCCTCGACTACGTGGTGAACGACGCCGAACCGATCGCCCTGGTGACGAACCGGAGCATGTCCGATCGGCTGCCGGAGGCGGGCCGCGTCGTGCTGTTCGACGACGACGCCACCGAGAGCGGCGAACCGATCACCGATGCCGACCGGGTGCGTCCCCTGCGTCCCGGCAACGTCGCCTATGTCATCTACACCTCCGGATCGACGGGGCAGCCGAAGGGTGTGGCGATCACCCACGGCGCGGTCGCCGCCTACTTGACGAACGCCACTGGCGAGATCGGGGTACGCGCCGGGGACGTGTGGACGCTGTTCCATTCGTTCGCCTTCGACTATTCGGTGTGGGAGATCTTCGGTGCGCTGGTCACCGGCGGCCGGCTCGTGGTGGTGGACGGTCCTGTCACGCGCTCACCGGACGAGATGGTCCGCCTCGCCGCGCGGGAGAAGGTGAGCGTTCTCAGTCAGACACCGTCGGCGTTCCATCAGTTCGCGGCCGCGCGACAGCGCTATGTGGACGCCGGGCAACCGGACGGTGAGCTCGCCCTGCGCCTCGTCGTCCTCTCCGGTGAGGCGCTGGATCCGGCGAGTCTGTCCGGCTGGTACGCCCGGAATCCGGATCTGCCGGTGCTGGCCAACAGTTACGGCATCACCGAAACCACGGTCTTCGTCACATACACCCCGTTGGCGCGCGACGGGGCCGTGCCGGGCGCACCCAGCACCATCGGACCGCCGCTGCCGGGCCTGCGCGTGTATGTCCTGGACGAGCGCCTGCGACCGGTGCCGCTGGGAGCCTGGGGCGAAATCTACGTTGCCGGATCGCAACTCGCCCGGGGCTATGTCGGCCGGCCCGGGCTGACCGCCGGACGCTTCGTCGCCGACCCGTTCGGTGCACCGGGTGCGCGGCTGTACCGCAGCGGTGACATCGCGCGCCGGAATCTCGAGGGCGAATTGGAGTATCGAGGCCGCGCCGATCGGCAGGTGCAGCTGCGCGGGTTCCGGATCGAACTCGACGAGATCCGCGCCGCGTTTTTGAGCCACGGTTCGGTGTCGGCGGCGGTCGTCGTGGTGCATCTGCCCGGCACCGAGGCGGCCCGGCTGCTGGCCTACGTGGTGCCGGCCACCGGAGCGGTCTGTGTGGCCGAGGAGCTGCGCACGCATGTGCGTTCGATCCTGCCGGACTACATGGTCCCGGCCCATGTCGTGGTTCTCGACGCGCTGCCACTGACCGTCAACGGCAAGGTGGACCATCGGGCCCTGCCCGAGCCGGCCCCGGATTCGGCGGCGGCGTACGTGGCGCCGCGCACGGCCGTGGAGGAGACCATCACCGGTGTCTTCGCCGAGGTCCTGGGCGTCGACCGGGTCGGCGTGCTGGCCGACTTCTTCGAGCTGGGCGGCAACTCGCTGACGGCCACGGGGGCCGCGGTGCGGATCGCCGAATCGACCCGATGCGAGGTATCGGTGCGCGAGCTGTTCGAGAAGCCGACCGCGGCCCAGCTCGCCGCCCATATCGACGGCGCCCGCCGGTCCGCTCGCCCCGCGCTGCGGCCCCAGCCGCGAGTCGACCCCATTCCGCTCGCACCCGCGCAGACCCGGATCTGGCTGATCAATCAGATCGAACCCGAATCGGGCGCCTACAACATCCCGCTGGTACTGCGGCTGTCCGGACGGCTCGACACCGCCGCCCTGCGCGCGGCCCTGGCCGACGTGATCGAGCGGCACGAATCCCTGCGCACGATGTATCCGGCGGTGAACGGCCGAGGCACGCAAGTGATTCTGCCGTCCGAGGATGTCGTCGCCGAACTGGATGTGACGCCGCGACGCGTCTGCGCCGACGAACTCGACCACCGGATCGGCGAGCTGGTGTCGACCGGAACCGATGTGCGCCACCGGCCGCCGATCCGAGCCACACTGCTCGCCACCGCCGATCACGGACACGTCCTGGTGGTCGTCCTGCACCACATCTGCTGCGACGGGTCGTCGCTGCCGCCACTCGCGGCCGATTTCGCCACCGCCTACCGCGCGCGGGCGCAGGGGCACGCCCCCGGCTGGCAGCCACTGCCGGTGCAATACGCCGACTACAGCATCCGGCAGCACATGTTACTGGGCGACGACACCGATCCCGAGTCGCTCGCCGCTCGCCAATTGCACTACTGGACAGCGCAATTGGCGGATATGGCGCGGCCGCTGGAACTCCCGGCCGACCGCCGGCGGCCGGATCGCCGGTCCCTGCTCGCCGATGTCGTCGACACCGCGATCACCGCCGAAACCTACGCCGGGATCGAGCAGCTGGCCCGCACGGCGAAGGTCACCACCTTCATGGTCGTGCACGCCGCGCTGGCGGTGCTGCTGGCCCGGCTGTCGGGCTCGGCCGACATTGCCGTCGGCACGCCGGTCGCGGGCCGCGGCGAACGCGCGCTCGAACCGTTGATCGGCATGTTCGTCAACACCGTGCCGCTGCGGACGCGAGTAGATGACGACGACACGTTCACGGACTTCCTGGCGCGGGTCGAGGACATCGATCTCGGCGCACTCGCTCACAGCGACCTGCCCTACGAACAGGTCGCGGAGGCGATCGAGCCGATGTCGGCGGCGGCGCAGGACCCGCTGTGCCGGGTGTATCTGGCGTTCGACAATATGGACCGCCCGACCCTCGAGCTGGCCGGGGTCACCGCCGAGGTCCTGGATCCGGGACCGCAGCCGGCGAAGGTCGACCTGATCGTCACCGTCGCCGAGAATGCCCGGGCGGCAGGCGATCCCCCGATGCGGATCAACTACGCGACCGATGTGTTCGACCGCGGCACGGTCGAGAAGTTCGCCGCGCGCCTGCATCGGATTCTCGAATCGGTCGTGCGTGATCCGGGGCAGCGGGTCGGCGCGGTCGATGTGCTGTCGGCCGGTGAGCGCGCCGCGCTGGTGCCCGCATCCGGTGGCGGCGCCGAGGCGCCGCTCGTGCTGGCCGAGCTGCTCACGGTCCGGGATCCGGAGGCCGTGGCGATCGTGTCGGGCGGGCACACACTGACGTACGGGGAGTTGGACGCTCGGTCGAATCAGCTGGCCCGGGTGCTGATCGAGTACGGGATCGGAGCCGACGACCGGGTCGCGCTGGTGCTGTCGCGGTCGGTGGAACTCGTGGTGGGAGTGTGGGCCGTGGCGAAGACGGGTGCCGCCTTCGTCCCCGTGGATCCGCGCAATCCGGCCGAGCGCGTGGCGGTCATGCTCGCGAACGTCCGGGTCGCTGTCGCCGTGATCGCGACGCGGGACCTGGTGCCGCAGACCACCGAGCGGCTGGTCCTCGACGAACCGCACACCGAGGCCCGCATCACCTGCCGCTCCGCGTCCGCGGTGACCGACCGCGACCGGATTCGCCCGTGCCGGGTGTCGAATACCGCGTACGTGGTCTACACGTCGGGTTCGACCGGCGAGCCGAAGGGCGTCGCCGTGACGCACGCGGGTGTGGCGAATTTCGCTGCCGAACAACGGGATCGGTATCGGATCGGCGATTCCGCGCGCGTGCTGCAGGTGGCGGCTCCGGGCTTCGACGCGCTGATGCTGGAACTGCTGATGGCACATCCGCACGGCGCGACGCTGGTGGTCTCGCCACCGGATGTCTTCGCCGGTGAGCCGCTGGCGGAAGTGATTCGCAGGCAACGGATCTCGCATGCGTTCCTCACGCCCAGCGTGCTGGCGACGATGTCGCCCGCCGAACTCGGGTCGTTGCGCGTGCTGGTGGCCGGTGGGGAGGCGGTCTCGGCCGACACCGTCGCGGTGTGGGGACCCGGACGCCGGTTGCACAACGGCTACGGACCGACCGAGACCACGATCATGGTGGCGATCAGCGATCCGCTGCGACCCGATGATCGGGTGACGATCGGCGGTCCGATTCGCGGTGTGCGGGCGCTGGTTCTGGACGAGCGGCTGCGGCCGGTGCCCGTCGGAGTGACCGGACAGCTGTACATCTCCGGCATCCATCTCGCCCGCGGATATCTCGATCGGCCCGCGGAGACGGCGGCGGCGTTCGTGGCCGAGCCGTTCGGCGCGGCCGGGGAGCGGATGTATCGCACCGGCGATCTGGCCCGCTGGACCCCCGAACGCACCCTCGAATACGCCGGGCGCACCGACTTCCAGGTGAAGATCCGCGGGCAACGCATCGAACTCGGTGAGATCGAGGCGGTCCTGGCCGGTCATCCGGACGTCGCCGCCGCGGTCGCGGTGAGCGTCGCGACCGACGGTGGAATGCGGCTCGCCGCCTATCTCGCGCCCGGCGACGACGTCGTCGACGTGGCCGCCGTGACGTCCTATGCCGCGCGCCACCTGCCCGCGCATATGGTTCCGGAGTCGGTGACGGTACTCGACGCCCTGCCGCTGACCTCGGTGGGCAAGGTCGACCGCGCCGCCTTGCCCGAGCCGGTATTCGCCAGTGCGCGAACCGCTTTCGTCGCGCCGCGCGATGCGGCCGAACAGCTCGTCGCCGATGTGTGCGGCGCCGTGCTGGGCATCGACCGGGTAGGCGCCGCCGACGACTTCTTCGCCCTCGGTGGCAATTCGCTGTCGGCGACGCGGCTGGTCGCGCGGCTGAGTGCCGCATTCGGTGTCGAGGTGTCGCTGCGCACCGTCTTCGACGCCCCGACGGTCGCGGCGCTCGCCGCGGCGCTGCGCACCCTCGACACATCCGGGCGGGAACCGCTGGTGCCGCAACCGCGACCGGCGCGCATCCCGCTCTCGCCGGCCCAGGCCCGGATGTGGTTTCTCAACCAGTTCGACACCGACTCCGCGCTGTACAACATCGCCCTGGTGGTGGGCATGTCCGGCCCGCTCGATGTGGCGGCCCTGCGTGCGACCGTCGCCGATGTGGTGGACCGGCACGAGGCGTTGCGGACCGTGCATCCGGACAGCGAGACCGGGCCGCATCAGGTGATCGTGCCGGTGCGCGAGGCGCTGCCGCCGCTGGAGCCGGTGACGATTCCCGCGGCCGAACTCGAGGCGCGAATCGCCGCGACGGCCGCTGCCGGATTCGATGTCACTCGCGACGTTGCGTTCCGGGTCGTCCTGCTGCGCACCGCGCCCGAGGAACACACGCTGGTCCTCGTCGTCCATCACATCGGCTTCGACGGATCCTCGCTCGCGCCACTGGCCGCCGACCTGATGACCGCCTACGAGGCACGCCGCCGGCAGCACGCGCCGCGATGGGAACCGCTGCCCGTGCAATACGCGGATTACGCACTGTGGCAAGGCAAACGGCTCGGCTCCGAAGACGATCCGAGCGCTCCGGCCGCCGTGCAGGTCGACTACTGGCGCACGGCGCTGGCCGATCTGCCCGAAGTGCTGGATCTGCCCACCGATCGCCCGCGCCCGGCGCGGCAGAGCTTCCGCGGTGCGACGGTGTCGCACACCCTGCCCGCCGACCTCGGGCGTGCGCTCACCGCGCTGGGCCGCTCCTGCGATGCCACGGTTTTCATGGTGCTGCACGCGGCGTACGCCGCCCTGCTGGCACGTCTGTCGGGCAGCGCGGACATCGCGGTCGGCACGCCGGTCGCAGGACGCGGAGAACCCGGACTCGAACGCCTGATCGGCATGTTCGTCAACACCCTGGTGTTGCGCACCCGCATCGACCCCGGCGCCTCCTTCCGCCGGATTCTGGAGCAGGTCCGCGCGACCGATCTCGCCGCCTTCGACCATGCCGACATCCCGTTCGAACGTCTCGTCGAGGTGCTGAATCCGCCTCGCTCCACGGCGCATGCGCCGCTGACCCAGGTGGGTTTCGCGTTCCACAACATCGACATTCCGGCGGTGCGGTTCGAAGGATTGACCGTCGATGCCCGGACCGCCGACCCGAGCGTGGCCAAATACGATCTGCACCTCAATCTCGTCGACACCGCGCGCCGCGACGGTGAACCGGACGGGATGGCCCTCGAATTCGGTTATGCGACAGACCTGTTCGACGAGTCCACGATCCGCTCGATGATCGACCGGTTCGTGCTGCTGCTGCGCGCGGTCGCCGACCGGCCCGATCGCGCGATCGGCGATATCGACCTGCTGACCGAGCAGGAGAGGCGCGAGCTGGCCGTGCGCGAAACCGGCGGGACCATGGCGCCGTCCTCGGCGACCATCGCCGAACTGTTCGCCGCCCAGGCCGCGGCGACACCGCGGGCGAGCGCCGTCCTCGACGCCGAGGACGGCACGCGACTCGACTACGGCGAGTTCGCCGCCCGGGTGAACGCACTCGCGCGGACATTGATCGACCGTGGCGTCGGCCCGGAAACCGTGGTGGCCGTGGCGATGCACCGCTCGGTCGACCTGCTGACCGCCCTCTACGCGATCCATGCGGCCGGTGGGGCGTATCTGCCGGTGAATCCGGAACATCCACTCGATCGGGTGCGCGCCGTGTTCGGCGCGGCACGGCCCCGGGCCGTACTCACCCGCCGTTCCGACGAGGCGAACCTCCCCGGCGACATCCCGGTCTGGGACTTCGCCGAACTCGGCGGCCGATCGCACGACGCCGCGCCGGTGACCGACCGCGACCGGCTCCGGCCGCTGCGACCGGAGAATCTGGCATACGTCATCTACACCTCCGGCTCGACCGGGGTGCCCAAGGGCGTGGCGGTATCGCATGCCGCGGTGGTCAATCAGCTGCACTGGCTGCGCGAGCACTACCGGCTCGGTGACGACGTCATGCTGTTGCGGACCCCGGTCACCTTCGACCTGTCGGTGTGGGAACTGTTCTGCGCCTTGACCTGTGGCGCCGAACTGGTGATCGCCGGCCCGGGTGCGGGCGGCGACCCGGAGGCGGTCGCGCGGCTGATCGCCGATCATCACGTCACCACGGCCGATTTCGTGCCGTCGCTGCTCTCGGCGTTCGAGGATACGGCGGCCGGTCACCGCTTCCCCGATCTGCGGCGCGTGCTGTGCATCGGCGAAACGCTGCCGGCCGACACCGTGCGCCGCTTCCGCGAACTCAGCGATGCGCGGCTCGACAACCTGTACGGGCCGACCGAGGCCGCGGTCAGCGTCACCGCCTACCACGTCGACGGTATCGACGGCGGCACCGTGCCGATCGGTACGCCGGAGCCGAATGTCGTGGTCCACGTGCTGGATTCGCGCCTGCACCCGGTGCCGGCGGGGGTGACGGGGGAGTTGTATCTGAGCGGTGTCCAGCTCGCTCGCGGCTACCACCGGCGCCGGGATCTGACCGCCGCGACCTTCGTCGCCGATCCTTTCGGCAGCGCACCCGGGTCGCGTATGTACCGGACCGGTGATCTGGTTCGCTGGGCGAAGGGCGGCGTCCTGAGCTATGTCGGGCGCGCCGACGACCAGGTCAAGATCCGCGGACTGCGCATCGAACCGGGCGATATCGAGGCGGCACTGCTGGCGCAGGACGAGGTGAGTGCGGCGGTGGCACGCGTCTACGCGGGCCGGGGCGAGCAACGCCTGATCGCCTACGTGGTCGCACCGGAAACCGCGGACACCAAGCAGATTCGGCGCCTGCTGCTGGAACGCCTGCCGGCCTATATGGTGCCGTCCGCCGTCATCCGGATCGACGGGGTGCCGCTCACGGCGAACGGGAAGATCGACTACCGGGCCCTGCCGGTTCCGGACTCGATCGGGAAGACGGAATACCGTGCGCCCCAGGGGATCGTGGAACAGACCGTCGCCGAGGTCTTCGCCGAACTGCTCGGCGTGCCCGTTGTGGGCGCGGACGACGACTTCTTCGACCTGGGCGGCAATTCGCTCGTCGCCACGCGCGCGCTGAGCCGGATCGGCGCCACACTCGATGCGTCCGTGCCGGTGCGGATGATCTTCGAAGCACCCACGGTCGCCGAACTCGCCGAGCGCATCACCCGGCTGCGGGGTGTGCCCGCGCTGCCCGCCCCGGCGCCCGGACCGCGACCGGATCGCCTCCCGTTGTCGACGGCGCAGACCCGGATGTGGTTCCTCAACCAGTACGACCCTCACGCACCGGGATACATTGTGCCGCTGGCGGTTCGGCTCGAAGGCCGCCTCGATGCGGACGCGCTCGCGGCAGCCGTCGGCGACGTGGTCGAACGGCACGAGAGTCTGCGCACCGTGTACCCGGCGGTCGACGGCGTGCCCACGCAGGTGGTCCTGGATGGGGCCGCCGTCGTCGCGGACTGGGACCTGACACCGCAGCGAATCGAGGAGCATGAGCTGGCCGGGCGGTTGGCCGCGCTGTCGACCACCGGATTCGACGTGTCCGAGGCGGTGCCGGTGCGGGTCGCGCTGTATCAGCTGTCGGACACCGTCCGGGTGGTCGCGATCGCGGTGCACCACATCAGTTGCGACGGCTATTCGGTGGCACCGCTGGCCGCCGATCTCGTGGCGGCGTATCGGGCGCGGGCCGGCGCGCATCCGTCGGATCGTCCGCCGCTGCCGGTGCAGTTCGCCGATTACGCTCTGTGGCAACGCGCGGTGCTCGGCTCGCCCGACGATCCGGAATCGCCCGTGGCCCGCGATATCTCCTACTGGCGAACGCGACTGGCCGGCATACCCGAGCTGCTCGAACTGCCCGCCGACCGGCCGCGCCCGGCCGATCAGAGCCATCGCGGCGCGCTGATCCACGCCGACATTCCGGCGGACCTGCAGAGCCGGATCGAATCACTGGCCCAGCGCGCGCGAGCCACGACCTTCATGGTGGTGCACACGGCGCTCGCGGTGCTGCTGTCGGGGCTGTCCGGCAGCGACGACGTCACCGTCGGCGTACCGCATGCCGGCCGCGGCCACCGGGTGCTCGACGACCTGGTCGGCATGTTCGTCAACACCTTGGTGCTGCGCACGCGCGTCACGCTCGATCAGACGTTCACCGGATTGCTGGACGCGGTGCGCCGCAACGATATCGAGGCCTTCGACCACGCGACCGTGCCGTTCGAGCAACTGGTCGACGCGTTGCGTCCCGCCCGATCGACCGCGCATTCGCCGCTGTTCCAGGTGATGCTCGCCTATCAGAACATGGTGCGGGCGCGTGTGGAACTTCCCGATCTCACCGTCGAAACCATCGATCCCGGTGACAGTTCCGCGATCTACGACCTGCTCTTCATGGTGACGGAGGAGCACGGTCCCGACGGTGAGCCGGCCGGTATGACGCTGCGGCTGACCTACGCGACCGACCTGTTCGACGCGGAGTCGGCACAGCGGTTCGCGGACCGGTTCGTCCGCCTGCTCGACGGGCTCACGACCGACGCCGACGCACCGCTCGGTGAGCTCGACCTGCTCGATGCCGCCGAACGGCAGCTGGTGCTCAAACGCTGGAACGACACCGGCGACCCGATGTCGGTGGGGCGGACCCTGATGGACGGCTTCCGCGAACAGGTGCGCCGCACCCCGCACGCTCCGGCGCTCCTGCCCGCCGACGGCGACGCGCTGACCTACCGGGACTTCGCCGACCGTGTCCACCGGCTGGCCCGATGGCTGATCGCGCGCGGTGCGCGCACGGAAACGACTGTGGCCGTGGCCGTTCGGCGCTCCGTCGACCTCGTGACGGCGTTGTACGCGGTGCTGGAGTCGGGTGCGGCCTTCGTCCCGATCGATCCGCAGCAGCCGAGCCGGCGCATCGCCGACGTGCTGGACGCGGCACACCCGCTCCTGGTTCTCACGACCTCGGCCGACGGCGACGGCCTCCCGCCGGAGTGTGCGCGCGTGGATCTCGACCGGCTGGACCTGTCCACACTGTCCGGCGACGCGATCACCGATGCGCACCGGCTCGCGCCGCTGCGGCCGGACAACGTGGCCTACGTCCTGTTCACCTCCGGCTCCACCGGCGTGCCCAAGGGGGTGGCGCTGACCCACGCCGCCACCGCGAGCCAGCTGGCCTGGGCGCAGCGGCAATGGCCGCACGGCGCCGGCGATACGGTCCTGTACAAAACCCCCGTCACCTTCGATATCGCGGTGTGGGAGCTGTTCTGGCCATTGCAGACCGGCGCGCGGATCGTGATCGCCGAACCCGACGGGCATCGCGACCCGGCCTATCTCGCGAACTGCATCGCGAACCGGGAGATCACCACCGTGCATTTCGTCCCGTCGATGCTCGACGTTCTCCTCGAAACCGTCGGTGATACCGAATTGCCCTCGGTACGAAGGGTGTTCGTCGCCGGCGAGGCGCTGGCGCGGTCCACCGTCGACGCCGCGGCGCGGGTGTTCACCGCGGCGGAGGTGGTGAACTGGTACGGCCCGACCGAAGCGGAGGTGGTGACCTCCGCGCGCTGCCTGCCCGGTGCGACGGTGCCCGCGACGGTCCCGATCGGCGCGCCGGTCTCCGGGATGCGGGTGTACGTATTGGACCGAAGGCTGCGCGCGGTGCCGGTCGGCGTCGTCGGCGACCTGTACGTCTCCGGTGTGCAAGTGGCGCGCGGCTATCACGGCCGTGCCGACGTGACCTGCGCGGCCTTCGTCGCGCATCCGTTCGGGGCACCGGGCGAGCGGCTGTACCGCACCGGCGATCTGGTGCGCTGGACCAGATCCGGCGAACTGGACTTCCTGGGCCGCAGCGATTTCCAGGTGAAGGTTCACGGCCAGCGCGTCGAGCCGGGGGATATCGAGGCGGCGGCGTGCGCGGTGCCGGAGGTCGCGCACGCGGCCGCGGTCGCGACCGCGGAGCGCATCGTGGCGTATGTGACGCTCAGGCCCGGCGCGGTCATCGACGGGCGGGCGATCCGGGACCGCCTCGCGCGGCTGCTGCCGTCGTATCTGGTTCCGGGGCGCGTCGAGGTGCTCGACCGGATGCCGCTCACCGCGAACGGCAAACTCGACCGTGCCGCGCTTCCGCAACCGGGGTTCGACGACACGGCGGAATTCGTGGCGGCGCGTACCGATCACGAAGCGGCACTATCCGATATCGTCGCCGCGATCACCGGCGGGGAGCGGGTGAGCGTCGCGGCGAACCTGTTCGAACTCGGTGTCGACTCGCTCTCGGCCGCCCGGCTGGCCGCGCGCGCCGAGGCGGCGCTCAGGGTGCGGGTGGGGATCCGGGACATCTTCGAGGAACCGACGATCGCCGGACTGGCGGCTCGTCTCACCCAGCGCGCGCCCTCGTCGCTGATCCCGCTCACGCCGCGGCCGCGCCCGGCCACGGTTCCGCTGGCGGCGGCACAGCGACGGCTGTGGTTCATCAACCAGTTCGATCCCGACTCGGCGGCCTACAACATCGGCTTCGCGGCACGGTTGACCGGTGCACTGGATCTGCGCGCTCTGCGCGCGGCGTTCGAGGACGTCGTGGACCGGCACGAACCCCTGCGCACCGTCTATCCCACGGTGGCCGGTGAGCCCTGTCAGGTGGTGCGGGATGTGACCGCGGTGACCGCGCAGCCGGCACCGGACGCGGAGCAGGTCGACGAGGACACGCTGCCGGAGCGAATTCGGCAGACCGTCGCGGCAGGCTTCGATGTCTCGGCCGAGGTCCCGGTGCGCGCGCGGGTGTATCGCACCGGGCCCGCGCAGCACATGCTGGTGTTGGTCGTCCACCACATCGCCGCCGACGGCTCGTCGATGGCGCCGCTGGCCCGCGACATCTTCACCGCCTACGCGGCGCGCGTGAAAGGCGAAGCACCGCAATGGAAACCGCTGCCGGTCCAGTACGCCGACTACACGCTGTGGCAGCGAGACGTACTCGGCGCCGAGGACGATCCGGAATCGGTGACGGCGCGCCAGGCCGCCTACTGGACGGCGGCTCTGGCCGACGCGCCGGAGCTGCTGGACCTGCCGGCCGATCGGCCACGGCCCGCGACCATGTCGATGACCGGTGGCAGTGTGCGATTCGGCATACCGGCGCCGCTGCACCAGGCGATCGTGGAGCTGGCCCGCCGCGAGGGCGTCACCGTCTTCGTCGTGCTGCATTCCGCGTTGGCGCTCGTCCTGGCGCGCACCGCGCACATCGGCGACATATCGATCGGCACCCCCGTGGCGGGGCGCGGGACGGCGGCGCTGGACGATCTGGTCGGCATGTTCGTCAACACCGTCGTGCTGCGCACACCCGTCCGCGACGACGTGTCGTTCGCCGAGCTCGTCGCGCAGGTGCGCGGGATCGACCTCGAGGCGCTCGCGCACGCCGATCTGCCCTACGAGCGGCTGGTCGATCTGCTCGACCGGCCTCGGTCCACGGCCTATACGCCGCTGTATCAGGTGTTGTTCGGATTGCAGAACGCCCCGGCGGACCGATTCCGGCTGCCCGGCGTCGAGGTGGAACTGGTCGATCCCGGTGTCGCCCAAGCCAAAACCGACCTCACCGTCCTGCTGACCGACGACCCCGGCCGTGCCGGGGCCACCGGAATGGACGGCGAAATCATCTACGCCACCGATCTTTTCGTCGAGTCCACCGCCCGCGCGCTGGCGGACCGGTTCGTTCGCGTACTCGACGCCGTGGTCCGCGATCCGGCCCGGCCGGTGGGGGACATCGCGCTGCTCGACGCCGACGAGGCCGAGCGGCTGGTGCCGGCGCGGGGCAGCACCGCACCCGCACCGCGGCTGCTTCCGGAGCTGCTCGCCACGGCGGTGGCCACCGCTCCCGAGGCGATCGCGCTGATCGACGGTACTCGCACCCTCACCTACCGAGAGCTCGACGCTCGCGCGGAAAAGCTTGCCGCCCAGCTCTTTTCGGCGGGCGCGAAACCAGGGGTCTGCGCGGCGCTGGCCGTGCCGCGCTCGGCCGACTATCACATCGCCATGTGGGCGATCGTGAAGACCGGCGCCACCTTCGTGCCGCTGGACCTGCGCTATCCGCCGGAGCGGATCGCCTATCTGCTGCACGACTCCGGCGCCGGCCTCGGCATCACGACGACCGCCGCGCGCGCCGCGCTGCCCGGCGATGTGCGCTGGCTGATGCTCGACGAACCCCGTGCTCCGGGCGAGATCGCGGTGAAACGTCCACGCGCACCGCGTCTTCGGGATGTGGCCTATGTGATCTACACGTCCGGCTCGACCGGGATGCCGAAGGGGGTGATGGTCACCCACGAGGGGCTCGCCGCCTTCGCGGACGAGCAGCGCGACCGCTACCGAGTCGAGCGCACCTCGCGCATCGTGCAGGTCGCGTCACCGGCCTTCGACGCCGTCCTGCTCGAAGCGCTGATGGCGCACGCCGCCGGCGCGGCGCTCGTGGTGGCGCCGCCGGAGGTGGTCGGCGGCGCGGACCTGGCCGCGCTGATCGCGGCGCATCGGGTGACGCATGCGTTCCTGACGCCGAGTGTGCTGGCGACGATGTCGCCCGCCGAGGTCGAGTCGGTGCGGGTCCTCGCGGTCGGTGGCGAGAAGGTGGCACCCGATCTGCTCGCGGCCTGGGCGGCCGGGCGGCGGCTGCATCACATCTACGGCCCGACCGAGACGACGATCGTGATCACGATCAGCGATCCGGTGGATCCGCAGGAAGTCCTCACCATCGGCGGGCCGATCCGCGGCGCGGAGGCGGTGGTGCTGGACGCGCGGCTGCGTCCGGTGCCGATCGGCGTGCCGGGGGAGCTGTACCTCGCCGGGTCCGCACTGGCACGCGGATATCTGAATCGCCCGGCCGTCACGGCGGCGTCGTTCGTGGCGAATCCGTACGGATCGCCCGGGAGCCGTATGTACCGCACCGGCGATATCGTGCGCTGGACCGAGCAGGCCACGCTGCAGTACGTCGGCCGGCTCGATTTTCAGGTCAAGATCCGGGGCCAGCGGGTCGAGCTGGGCGAGATCGATGCCGCCTTGCTCGCTGATCCGGCCGTCACCACCGCAGTCACCGTGACCCGCACCGGCCCTGGCGGGCGGACCGTGCTCGCGGCGTATGTCACCCTCGGTTCCGCCGCGACCGCCGCGCCGGGCGAGATCCTCGATCGGCTCGCGGCCACTCTTCCCGCGCACATGGTGCCGGCGACGATCACCGTCCTCGACCGGTTGCCCCTCACCTCGACCGGCAAGGTGGATCGGAAAGCGTTGCCGGAACCGGACTTCGACACCGCGACCGAGGGCGCGGCGGCCATCGCCGACGACCTCGAACGCACCGTGGCCGCCGCCTTCACCGATGTGCTGGGTGTGAGCGGCGTCGGCGCGACCACGTCCTTCTTCGCGCTGGGTGGCGATTCCATCATGTCGATCCAGCTGGCCTCGCGATTGCGGGCCGTCGGGATCGGTGTGACGGCGCGAGACATCTTCGAGCGCAAGACCGTTCGCGGCCTGGCGCAGATCGCGCAGGCGCCGGCGCGGGCGGCGCTCGAGGAACTGCCCGGCGGCGGAGTGGGCGAGATCGCGCTCACGCCGATCGTGGCCTGGTTCGTCGAGCATCTCGGAGCGCCGGCGCGGTTCGCGCAGTCCGTTCTCGTGCGATTGCCGCGTGACGCGCGGGTCGAGGACGTGGGTGCGACCGTTCAGGCGGTCGTGGAACGCCACGACGTGCTGCGCTCCCGGCTCCGGGCCGGTCTGTGGGATGTGTTGCCGCCGAGCGCATCCGAGACCGCCGGATCGGTATCGGTGCGCACCTTCGGCGACGGCGAACGACCCGGCTCGGCCGGCTTCACCGCCGTGGTGGAGGCGGCCTACGCCGGGGCGGTCGACCGGCTCGACCCGGCGACCGGTGCGATGGTGCACGTCGTCTGCCTGCTGCCGGAGCCGGGGGTGGACGCGGAGGCGCGCGCGCTCGTCGTGATCCATCACCTGGCCGTGGACGCGGTGTCGTGGCGCATTCTGTTGCCCGACTTCGCCACCGCGTGGCAGCGGATCATCGCCGGACGGACCGTCGAGCCGGCCGCCCCCGGCACCTCGATGCGGCGCTGGGCCGACGCGTTGGTCGAAGCCGCCGCGGCGCGCGCCGAGGAGTTCCCACTGTGGCAGCACATGTGTTCCATCCCGGACCCGGCGCTCGGACGGGCGCATGCCGATCCCGCGCTGGATACCCAGTCGACGGTGCGCCACTTGACGGTCACACTGCCGGTGGACGTGACCTCGGCGTTGCTTCGCGAGGTGCCCGCGGCCGTCCACGGCACCGTCGACGATGCGCTGCTGGCCGCGCTGGCCATTGCTGTGCGACGCTGGCGCGACCGCCGCGGCATCGACTGTGCGACAACGAGTGTCATGGTCGAGGGGCACGGGCGCGAGGAAGGGATCGTGGAAGGGGCGGACCTGTCGCGGACGGTCGGCTGGTTCACCACCCGGTATCCGGTGGTCCTCGACCTCGACGGGACCGACCCCGCCGACGTGCCTGCCGCCGTGAAATCGGTCAAGGACCAGTTGCGTGAAATCCCCGACAAGGGAATCGGTTACGGTCTCCTGCGCTTCCTGAATTCCGCGACCGCCCAGCGATTCGCCGATCTGCCGGAACCGCAGATCGCCTACAACAACCTCGGGCGCACCGGCATCGATCGCATGGATCCGGCGGATCCGGCGTGGGTTCCCTCCGGCGAAAACTTCGACCAGCGTGCGGCATTCGAGCCGGATATGCCGGTGGCGGCGGTGCTCACCATCGACGTGAACGTGCTCGACACGGCCGCCGGACCGCAACTGTCGGCATATGTCGGCTACGCCTCCCGGCTACTCGACCACGACGAGGTCACCGACCTCACCGGCGAATGGGTCGAGGCGCTCACCGCCGTCGCGGCCGCCGCCGACCGGGACTGGGGGCTCAGCCGCGCCGACGTGCCCCTCGTCGACGTGACCCGCACCGATCTCGACGCGTTCGCCCACCGCTACGGACGCCTCGACGACGTGTGGCCGTTGGCGCCGCTGCAGGCCGGCCTGCTCTTCCACGCCGAGATCGCCGCGGGCCACCTCGACGTCTATCTCGCCCAATCCGTGCTCACCCTCTCCGGCGAGGTCGACGAGGCTCGGTTCCTGCGTGCCGCGCACGCCCTGCTCGACCGGCACCCGAATCTGCGGGCCGCGTTCGCGCGTACCGCCGAAGGTGTTGCGGTGCAGGTGATTCCGGAGGCCGTCGAAGTGCCGTGGCGGCAGGTCACGCTCTCCGGCGCCGCCTCCGAGACCTCGGCTCTGCTCGATGCCGAGCGGGCGTCGTTCTTCGACCCGGCGCAGCCGCCGCTGCTGCGATTCGTGCTCGCCACCGTGGGACCGGGCGAGTTCCGGCTGATCCTGACCGCCCATCACCTCCTGCTCGACGGATGGTCGCTGCCGTTGCTGTGGCGGGAACTGATCGGCCTGTACGCGGTGGACGCACAACCCGAGCTGTTGCCAGAGGCGGTGTCCTACCGCGACTATCTGGAATGGCTGGCTCACCGCGATCGTGCCGCGAGCGAGGCGGTGTGGCGCGACGCGCTGCGCGATGTCACCGAACCGACTCTGGTCGCCGATCCGCATGCCGATGCGGCCGCGACCATGCCGATCGATCTGCCGGTGGAGATCGACGGTGAGGTGAGCGCCGAACTGGCGGACTTCGCGCGGTCCCACGCGGTGACGATGGCGACGATCGTCCAGTTCGCGTGGGCGGTGGTCGTGGGCAATCTGGTCAGCTCCGACCGGGTCGTCTTCGGCAGTACCGTGTCCGGCCGGCCCGCCGACCTGGCCGGGGTGGAGTCGATGATCGGGCTGTTCATCAACACGATTCCGGTCGTCGCCGACGTGCGCCGCGAGGACACCCTCGGGCAGGCCCTGACCCGGCTGCAGGCCGGCAACACTCGCCTGCTCGACCACCACTACCTCGAACTGCCGCGGATACTGTCGGCGGTCGACGCGGTGACCCTGTTCGACACGCTGGTGGTGTTCGAGTCCTATCCGGTCGACAGCAGCGGACTGGGCGCCGCCGATATCGACGGCATGCGGGTGGTCGCGGCGGACGGGCGCGACGCCGCGCACTATCCGATCACCGTCCAGGCCCACCACACCGACCGGCTGCACATCCGGTTGCGCTACCGGCAGAACCGGATTACCGACGCGACGGCGTCGGGGCTGGCCGACCGGTTGGCGATGGTGTTGCGAGCGATCACGAACAACCCAGGTGCGCCGCTGATGTCGCTGGATCTGCTGAACCGGGCCGATCGCGACGCCGTGGTCCCCGCCACCGGGGGCGCCGCGGCCGCGCCGCAACGCGCGGACCGGTTGCTCGCCGCGGGCATGTGGTTGAATCCTGCTGCGCCCGCAGTGATTTCGAGACGTCAGACGATGTCCTACGCCGAACTCGACGCGCGCTCCAACCGGTTGGCGCGATCGTTGATCGAGCAGGGGATCGGCCCCGGTGAGCAGGTCGCGCTGGTGATGCCGCGGTCGGCGGAACTCGTCGTCGGACTGTGGGCGACGGCCAAGACGGGCGCGGCGTTCCTGCCCGTCGACCCGCGCAATCCGGCCGACCGTGTGGCCCACATGCTCGCGGATTCCGCTGTGCGAGTGGCGCTCACGGTCTCGCAAGCGCGGGATCTTCTACCCGATGCGGTGTTCCCGCTGATCCTCGACGACCCGCTGACCGAGACGTCGATCGCCGCGAAATCCGCGGCCACGATCACCGACGCGGAACGCGTGCGCACACCGCGCACCGCGGACGCGGCCTACGTGATCTACACCTCGGGATCGACCGGAGTGCCGAAGGGGGTCGTGGTCACCCACGAGGGGCTGGCGAACCTCGCCGCGGTGGTGCGCGACCGCTTCGGCATCGACACCGGCTCGCGGGTGCTGCACGCGGCGGGCCCAGGGTTCGACGCCATGGTCCTCGAGATACTGCTGGCGCACACCGGCGGTGCGGTGCTGGTCGTCGCCGGGCCGGACGCCTATGCCGGGGAAGATCTGACGGAAGTTGTTCGGGCCCACCAGGTAACGCACGCCTTCCTCACCCCGAGCGTACTGGCCACCCTGTCCCCGGACGGAATGGATTCGGTGCGCGTGCTCGTGGCGGGCGGGGAGGCGGTGACACCGGAGTTGGTCGCGGTGTGGGCGCCGGGCCGGCGGCTGCTGAACGGGTACGGACCGACCGAGGCCACCATTTTCGCCGGCATCAGTGCGGCGCTGGCGCCGGGCGAGGTGGTGACCGTCGGCTGCCCGATTCGCGGTATGGAGGCCGTCGTACTCGACCCGTGGCTGCGTCCGGTGCCGGTCGGCGTGGCGGGGGAGTTGTACCTGGCGGGCCCGCAACTGGCTCGCGGCTACGTGAACCGGCCTGCGGCAACCGCGACCGCGTTCGTCGCGAATCCGTTCGGCCCGGCCGGTTCTCGCCTGTACCGCACCGGCGACCTGGCCCGCTGGACACCGGAGTACGCGGTGGAATATCTCGGCCGCCGCGATTTCCAGGTCAAGATCCGCGGACAGCGCATCGAACTCGGCGAGATCGAGGCAGTGCTGGCCGAATACCCCGGCGTCGAGCGGGTGGCGGTCGCGGTGCGCGCCGACGAGCGCGGCACCCCGCGGCTCGCCGCCTATCTGGTAGGCGATGGCGAGATCGATCCGGACGAGGTCACCGCCGCCGCCCGCCGCCGTCTGCCCGCGCACATGGTGCCCGATGTCGTGCTGCGCATCGCCGAGCTCCCGCTGACGGCGACCGGCAAACTGGACCGATCGGCGCTGCCCACACCCGATTTCGCGGTGCGGCGACGCCGGATCGCCCCCGGCACCGACACCGAACAACGCATCGCGGACGTCTTCGGTGACGTCCTGGGCGTCGCCGACGTCGGTGCGACCGACAACTTCTTCGAACTCGGCGGCACGTCGCTGTCGGCCACCCGAGCGGTGGCCCGCGTGCGTGCGGCCCTGGGTGTGCACGTCGGAATCCGGGACCTGTTCGACGCCCCGACGGTCGCCGAACTGGCCGCGCGCCTTGCCGACGCCGACCGGGCCGTCGCCGTGCGGCCGGTCGCGCGGACCCGGCCGGACCGGATCCCGCTCTCGCCCGCACAGCAACGGATGTGGTTCCTCAACCGCTTCGACACCTCGGTCGGCGCGTACAACATCCCGCTGGTGATCCGGCTGCGGGGCGACCTCGATGTCGACGCCCTGCGGCGGGCGTGCGCGCTGGTCGTCGACCGGCACGAATCGCTGCGGACCCGATTCCCGATGATCGACGGTGCCCCCTGCCAGGTCGTGATCGCCGCCGACGAGGTCGCGCCCGCGCTGATCCCGATCCCGGCCGACGAACGGCAGATCCTCGAGCGAGCGGCGGCGGTGGTGTCGGCGGGCTTCGACGTCACCCGGGAGGCGCCGGTACGCGCCGAACTGTTCGCCCTCGGCGACCGGGACCACGTGCTGGTGATCGGCGTCCACCACATCTGCGCCGACGGACAGTCCATGATGCCGCTCGCTCGCGACGTCGCGCTCGCCTATGAAGCGAGCCGGCAAGGAACACCACCGAATTGGCCGCCACTGGCCCTGCAGTACGCCGACTACGCACTCTGGCAGCGCGAGATGCTCGGCGACGAAACGGACCCGGACTCGCTGATCTCGCGGCAGCTGCGATTCTGGACCGGCACCCTCGCCGGACTGCCCGAACTTCTCGAACTGCCGACCGACCGGCCCCGCCCGCCCGTGGCGTCCATGCATGGCAGCACCCTCGATTTCGAGCTGTCCGCCGACCTGCACGCCCGTATCGACGCCCTCGCCCGGGCGGCCGACGCGACGGTGTTCATGGTGTTGCACGCCGGGCTGGCGGTTCTGCTGTCGAAGCTGGCCGCGGTCGGCGATATCGCGATCGGCACTCCGGTGGCCGGCCGCGGCGACCGTGAACTCGACGATCTGATCGGCATGTTCGTCAACACGTTGGTGCTGCGGACCCGAGTGGCATCGCCGCAGGCGTTCGAGGAATTGCTCGCCGCGGTACGGGACACGGATCTGGCGGCCTTCGCGCACGCCGACGTGCCTTTCGAAGAGATCGTGGAGGAGCTGAATCCGCGGCGCTCGACCGCGCATATGCCGCTGTACCAGGTGACGCTGGACGTGCAGGATCTCGGTGCCGCCACGCTGGAGTTGCCGGGCCTCACCATCGAACCTCTCGAAGAGGTCTTCGATCAGGCACGCGCGGATCTCAACGTCAAACTCGTCCCGAGACCCGGCGCCGACGGCCGGCCGGGCGGAATGGCCGGCCGCCTGACCTTCGCCACCGACCTGTACGTCGAAGAGACGATGCGGCGATTCACCCGGGCGCTCGTCCGCATCCTCGAGCAGGTGACCACGAATCCCGCTGTCGCCGTGGGGGATATCGACATCGTCGAGCCCAGCGAGCGTCGCCGGATATCGGCCGCCGCGGGGACCGACGGTGCCGCGGTGCCGGAACCGACCCTGCCCGAGCTGCTGTCCGCCCGCGTCGCGGCACATCCCGACGCGATCGCGGTGAGCGACGGTACGGCACAGCTCACCTATGCGGAACTGGATCGACGCGCAACCCGGCTCGCCGCCCGGCTCGCCGCGCACGGCGCACGCCCGGAAACGCTGGTGGCGGTGGCGCTGCCGCGGTCGGTCGATCTGATCGTCGGTCTGCTCGCTGTCGTGCGTGCGGGCGCGGGATATCTGCCGCTGGACACCGCGAATCCGCCGCGTCGCCTGCGTTTCGTCATCGACGACGCACGTCCCGTCGTGGTGCTGACCTCGGCCGATTGGGCCGCGCAGGTACCGAGGTGTGCGACGCCCATGGTGTCGATCGACGATGCGGAGACCGAATGCGAGGCCGGTAGCGCGCGGGCGCCGGTGGCCGCGCGGCCGGACAACCTGGCCTACGTCATCTACACCTCCGGCTCGACCGGCACTCCCAAGGGTGTGGCCGTCACCCACCGCGACGCCGTCACGCTGCTGACCCACGCCGCCGAACGATTCGACGTCCACCCCGGCGACGTGTGGACGATGTCCCATTCCTACGCATTCGATTTCGCGGTGTGGGAGATGTGGGGTGCGCTGCTGACCGGCGGCAGACTGGTCGTCGTCGACCACGACACCGCCCGCTCGCCCGACGCACTCGTCGAACTGGTGGCGCGCGAGAGCGTCACGATCCTGAGCCAAACCCCGTCGGCCTTCTACGGTTTCGCCGACGCCGAACGCAGATATCGCGAAACCGGCTGTGCTCATGGTGATCTCGCGCTCAGCTACGTCGTCCTCGGCGGCGAAGCCCTGGACGCGACGCGATTGTCGGGATGGTTCGCCGCCCACGCGCCCGGTTCCCCGCGGTTGATCAACATGTACGGGATCACCGAAACGACGGTGCATGTGACCTTCGCCGAGGTCGACGGTCCGGGCGCGGACCGGATCGGAGTGCCGCTGCCGGGACTGCGAGCCTATGTGCTCGACGACCGGCTGCGGCCCGTGCCGATCGGGGTGCGCGGTGAAATCTGCATCGCCGGAGCGCAACTCGCGCGCGGATACCTGCGGGCACCCGCGGCGACGGCCGGCCGTTTCGTGGCGAATCCGTTCGACCCGGACGGCGGCCGGTTGTATCGCACCGGTGACCTCGGCCGCTGGCGGGAGACCGGCGGCGGCCTGGAACTGGCCTATGCGGGGCGCGGTGACGCCCAGGTCCAGCTGCGTGGGTACCGGATCGAGCTGGGGGAGGTCGAGTCGGCGTTGCTGCGGCATCCGTCGGTCGCGCGGGCCGCCGCGGCCGTGCATCGTCACGAGCGCGAGGTCGACCAGCTGATCGGATATGTGGTCGCCGCCGACGGACAGCGTCTCGATCCGGGGCAGGTGCGGGCGGCCGCCGCCGAGGTCCTGACTGGTTACATGGTGCCCTCGATGGTGATGGTGCTCGATGATCTACCGCTGACGGTCAACGGCAAACTGGACCGAAAAGCCTTGCCCGCACCCGATTTCGACGCCGCCGCACAACGGTTCGTCGCACCGCGCACCCGCACCGAGAAGGTGATCGGCGAGGTGTACGAGCACATCCTGGGCGCCGCGCGGGTCGGGGCGACCGACGGATTCTTCGATCTGGGCGGCAACTCGCTGCTGGCCACCATGGCGGTGACCGAACTGCATACGCGCGGTGTGACGATCGAATTGCCGTGGATGTTCGAGGATGCGACACCGCGGACGCTGGCCCGCCGAGCCGACGAGTATGACGGCGAATCGGGCCTGAGCGTGCTGCTTCCGTTGCGCGCGAACGGATCCGAGCCGGCCGTGTTCGCCGTCCACCCGGCGGGCGGCCTGGCGTGGTTCTACGGCGGGCTCATCGAACATCTGCATCTGGATCGGCCGGTCTACGGCCTGCAGGATCCGCACGTCGTCGCCGGTGAACCCGCCGCCACCTCCGTCGACGAATTGGCCGACCGCTATGTGGCCGAGATCCGCCGAGTGCAGCCCACGGGTCCCTATCACCTGCTGGGGTGGTCGCTGGGCGGGCAGATCGCGCACGCGATGGCAGTGCGGTTGCGCCGCGACGGCGCCCGGGTCGGCATCGTGGCGCTGCTCGACAGCGCGGCCGACACGCTCCCGCAACCCGCGGCCGAGGAACCCGCGCCCGGACAACTGATGACCGATCTGCTCGGCGGCTGGCGCGAGCTGTTCGACCTGGGTGACGAGCTGGTGGTGAGCACGCACGAACAAGCGTGGGAGGTCATCCGCGAGCAGGTGATCGCGACCGGACTGTTCACCGCCGAACAGACGGATCGGGTCATGGCGAGCTTCCGCACCGCCGGCGATATCTCCACCCGCCATCGGCCCGAAGTCTTCGACGGTGACCTGATCCTGTTCACCGCCGGACAGGATCACCCCGAACACGACGCTCTCGCCGACACCTGGCGGCCCTACGTGGGCGGCGACCTCCACAACGTCGTGGTCGACGCCCGCCACCTCGAATTGAGCCATCCCCGTGCGCTGGCCGTCATCGGCCCCGTCCTCGAAAGGTTCATGGAACAATGCTGACCACTCTGCAACATGTGCGACTCGATGACGGCAGAACGGTGACCTGCACCAGTCCTGCCGAAGCCAGAATGCTGTGGGGGGAGACGACCGCGGCCGACGGGTTCTACCGCCGCGCGGCCGAATTCCTCAGTCCCGGCCAGGTCGTTCTCGACATCGGCGCCAATATCGGCCTCAGCGCGATGATGTTCGCCGACACGTGCCCCGGCACCCGCGTCATCGCGGTCGAACCGGTGCCGATGACCTTCCGATGCCTGGACCGCAATATCGCGGCGCATGTTCCCGGCGGGATATCGCTGCGGACCGCGGTCGGCGCCATGCCGGGGACCCGGCCCTTCACCTGGTACCCGCGCGCGACGGCGAATTCCGGCTTCTTCGCCGATCGTGCGGCCGACGACGAAGCGACCGCCACCTATCTGCGCAACAACGGGCTGGAGGACAGCGCCATCGCGGTCATCACACAGGGTCTGCACGACGGCGTGCAACTCGAGGTCGGAGTCACCACCGTGTCGGCGATCCTGGACCAGCACTGCCGAGGATGCGAGGTCGGCTTGCTCAAAGTCGACGTCGAACGCGCGGAATGGGAAGTGCTGCTCGGCATCACCGCCGCGGACTGGCGGCGCATCCACGTCGTCGTCGCCGAGGTCCACGATCGCGACGGCCGTCTGCGCGAGGTCTGCGACCTGCTCACGCGGCAGGGCATGTCGGCGCAGACCCGCCAGGACCCGCGGCTGGTCGGCACCGAAATGCACGAGGTCTTCGCCGTCCGGCCGCGCATCGATCGGTGAATTCTCAGCGCCCGGTCGCGCCGTCGATCAGTTCCCGCAGAATATCGGCGTGACCGGCGTGGCGGCCGGTCTCCTCGATCATATGGGTCAGCGCCCAGCGCACGCTGGGGCCCGGACGTCCCAGCAGCGGCGCGGCGGGATCGGTGCATCCGTCGAGCACCTCGTTCGCGCATGCGACCGCGTCGCGGTAGCGGGCGACCACCTCGGCCACGCCGTCGTACGGCGCGGCCCGGAACGTCGCTTGCCAGTCGGTCACTTTGTCGCCGAGGAACATCGAGCGTTCGACGGCCGTGAGGTGGACCAGCAGACCTAGCAGAGTGGTGCCCGACGGCACCGCGGCGGCTCGAACCTGCGGCTCGGGCGCACCCTCGACCTTCGCGGCGACGCCGGTGCGTAGATAGTCGAGGAACCCGCGCAGCACCGCGAGCTCATCGGTTCCGGTCCGCGGCGGTGGGGTGTCCTTCCGGCGGGCGGCGGCAGGCATGGCGGCTCCTTCGCGATCGGTGTGCGGTCGTACCCGCTCAGCCTCGCCGCCGCCGTCGCGAATCGGCACGAAATCTTGCTGTTCCGGCAAGATGGCCCGATGGCTGACGAAACGGACGAGGTACTCGGCGCGGTGGGTCCGCGGTTGCGCGCGTTGCGCCGCGAGCGCGGAATCACCCTCGCCGACCTCGCGGCGAGCACCGGGGTGTCGGAAAGTACGTTGTCGCGCTTGGAGAGCGGGCAGCGGCGGGCGACGCTGGAATTGCTGCTGCCGCTCTCGCGCACCTACAACGTCCCGCTCGACGACCTGGTCGGCGCCCCGCGCACCGGCGACCCGCGCATCCACCTGAAACCGATCCGGCGATACGGCATGACATTCGTGCCGCTGTCCCGGCGGCCCGGCGGCGTGCAGGCGTTCAAGATGATCATCCCCGCGCGACCCGAACCGCAGGAACCGACACCGCAGACGCACGAGGGTTTCGAATGGCTCTACGTGCTCAACGGCCGGCTGCGTCTGGTGCTCGGCGACCGCGACCTGACCCTGCCGCCCGGCGAGGCGGCGGAATTCGACACCTCGGTACCCCACTGGCTGGGCAGCGCCGACGGCGGCGTGGTCGAACTCCTCATCCTGTTCGGCCCGCAGGGCATGCGCGCGCACGTACGCCCGGGTGCGTCTGCCGAAGGGGACAGCCGGTCGTGAGAGCCGACGGACGACATCGCCGACGCTGCTCACACCGCCTCCGGCCGAACAGCAGTACCGTATCGGCAACACCGCCGTACGTCACCGGACAGGATGGTCACCGTATGCTCCGTGCCGCGTCGATCGTTGTGGCTCTTGCTTTTTCGACCCTGATCGCGGCCGCGCCGCAGGCCGGGGCCGTGGCCGATACCCGGTGCGGCACACCGCTGTCGCCCGCGGAGATCCGGACCGTTGCCGAGTTGTCGGACACCACGACCATCGGCGCCGGGTCCACCCTCGACCGGTTCGACGAGGCGGTGGCGCGCAATCATCGGATCACCGAAATCCTTACTTCCCATCATGATCGGCGGGGCCTGTTCGATGTGGGGCTCGACGCCGTGGAGCAGGATCCGGTGCTGCCGCTGCAGCACGATCCCAGCGCGTTCGTCGATCCGGAATACGCTCACGCGATCAGCTACGAACTGCTGCGCCGGTTCCTGGTGAACCTGCACGCCGAGTTCACCGACGGCACGCCGGAGCCCCACTGGGCCTGGTACTTCCAGCTGGCCGGGCAATGCGACCAGTCGCCCGCGCGGGTCGCGATGGCCGGGTACAACGCGCACCTGACGGTCGACCTCGCCTACGCGGTCGCCGCGGTCGGCAGTAGACCGGAGAACGCGCCGGACTTCTTCCACATCGTCGACGCCATCGCCCGCAGCGGCGATCTGATCGTCGACCGCACGAAGCAGGTCTACAACGCCGACCTCGGGCCGCTGTGGCGCTTCTACTTCGTCGGCGAGGGGCTCGACCGGCTGTTCGGCCAGGGCGTGGCCACCGGGCCGCTGCTCCAGGTCGCCGACCTGGGCTACAACGTGGTGGTCTGGACCAACGGACTGGCGCTGCAGAACCCCGCCACCGCCGAGGCCACGCGCGCGGAGATCAACGCGCTGTGGTCGGCCGACGATGCGGCCTTCGCCGTACTCGCACGCCTCGGCGGCCTGTGAGCACGGCGGGCCCGGCCGGCGCCGTCAGTCGGCCGGGAGTGTGCGGCGGCCGGTGACGGTGAGCAGAATGTCCTTGGCGCACATCGTGATCGGCGTCCCCGACCCGAGCGTGACCGGTGCGTCGGATGCGCGCAGTTGCCGGCCGGTCAGGTCGACGCCGAAGTAGCGCAGCGACTTCGGGCTCGCCTGGTCGAGCACGAGGGCGATTCGTTCCGGCGGGGCAGGCGGCAGGCCCAGGGGCTCGGTGATGTCCAAGCCGTGGATCACGTCGTGGCTCAGCGCGCCCACCACACCACCGCCCGGTGGACGCCACGGGTGTTCGACGTTGTCGCGCAGCGACGCGAGCAGCTCCGCATCGCTCATCCGCGCTGTGTCGGCGCGCGCGGCCCGGTCGGCGTAGCGGTGGAACGAGAAACGCGCACCCGCCAGCCCGCGCACCAACGACCACGTGGTTGTGCGGTAGGGCATCGTCATGTGAGCGAGCACCTCACGGACTCGCCAGCCCTCACACAGCGAGGGCGCGGCCCACTGCTCCGGCGTCAGTCCGGCGAGCAGGGCCGCGAGGCGTCGGCGCTCGGCCACGGTGTGCTCGCGCAGGACGGTGGTGTCGGTGTCGGTCGAGGTCATGGCTCCGTCGTTTCGGTCGTAGGGAGTGGTCACCTCTGCTACGAACCCGACGGCGAGAATTCATCGGTGGGCGCCCGGAAAATCGGCGGAAGCCCGAATTCGGCGAACCGATCGCCACTGTCCAGGTAGGTCACCTGCCGCGCTATCAGCCCCGCCCGCGCCTGGATCGCGAGCAGTGCGAAGGGGCGCAGCACACCGTCGGTGCCGGGGCGGTACTGACCGAATCCGACCGAACCGTTCATCCGCACCGGTACCAGCCGATCGCCGGCGCACGCGTCGCCCGCCGCGAAGACCGAGACGATGAGGTCGCGCCCGCTCAGTCGCCAGGCGAACGGCGGCATACCGGATTCGGCGTCCTCGCACAGCAGCGCGGCGAGACCGTCGACGTCGTGATTCTCGAAGGCCGCGACGTAGCGCCGGACCAGGTCCCGGTCGTCCGGGTCGCCGGGATCGAGCGGATCGGTGGCGGAGGGCCGGACCGCGGCCAGGGTGGTGCGGGCGCGTTGCAGGGCGCTGTTGACCGCGGCCGGGCTGACCTCGAGCATGGTCGCGGTTTCGGCGGCACTGAACGCCAGCACCTCGCGCAGGACCAGCACCGCTCGCTGGCGTGGCGGCAGGTGTTGCAGCGCCGCGACGAAGGCCAACCGCACCGACTCGCGGCGGACGACGCGGTCGGCCGGGTCGAGCACCCGTGCGTCCGCGACCGGGTCGAGCCACCGGTCGGCGGGCACCACCGCGTCCGGGTCGAAACCGGTGGATACCGGGCCTTCCCACACCAGCATCCGGCGGCGCGCCGAGCGCAGCATGTCCAGGCAGATATTGGTGGCGATGGCATGCACCCACGTCGAGAGCCGGCCGCGCTCGGGGTCGAAACTGTCGAATCGGGTGTAGGCGCGGATCAGCGTCTCCTGCGCCGCGTCGTCGGCATCGGCCGACGAACCGAGCATACGGTAGCAGTAGCCGGTCAGCGGAATCCGCAGCGCTTCGAGTGCCTGCGGCCCCGAAACCCCGGATCCCGCAAGGCCGGACTCCGGCCCTCCGGATTCCGGCAGCGGTTCACTCGCGGACACACTCACCGCCCCATGCTCGCACCTCCGTGTCACCGACGACAGCGGGACCGGCCGGGTAGCTTGCGGGGCATGGAGCTGCGCGCGGGCGAGGTCGTTTTTCACTACGTGGAGCACGGCACGGGCCGTCCGGTGGTGGTGCTGCACGGCGCGGGTGTCGATCACCGCGAACCCGAGGCGTGCTTCGAACCGGTTCTCGGCGATGCCGCCGGGTTGCGGCGGATCTACCCCGACCTGCCCGGTGCGGGACACACCGCCGCACCCGGCACACTGCGCAGCGCGGACGATGTACTCGACGCGCTGTTGTGCTTCGCGGACGCGGTCACCGGCGGCGATTTCCTGCTCGTCGGCCACTCGGCGGGCGGGTACTACGCGCAGGCGATGGCCGCGCGGCGCGCCACCCGGGTGGCCGGCCTGGCATTGGTGTGCCCGCTGTTGCCGGGAGTGCGTGACATTCCCGCGCATCGCGTCGTGGCCGGGCCGGGCGATCTCGGCGACGACGATTTCCGCGGCTACTTCGTCGTCCAGACTCCGGCCATGCTCGACCGCTACGAGCGTGTCGTCGCACCCGCCGCCGAACTGGTCGATCGGGCCGCGGCGCAGCGCATCGGTGAGCGGTGGCAGCTGAGCCCGGACGGCACACCGCCCTATCCGGGGCCGACCACGATCGTGGCCGGGCGCCTGGATTCGACGGTCGGTTACGCGGCGGCGACCGATCTGTTCGAGCGCTGTCCGCACGCCTCGCTCGTCGTGGTCGACGAGGCCGGACACGCCCTCCCGCACGAGCAACCGGAACTGCTGCGCGCCCTGCTGGCCGAGTGGCTCACGCGCGTGGCGCGCGCCGGCGATCGATCGTGACGATCACCTGCGCCGACGCCTGCGGAGGTCGGACCAATCCGACATCAGCGTCGACATCGAATACTTCGTGGTTTGCCAACGGAACGCTGGGAGAAAGGAACGCTGTGATCAACGGAATCATCGCGGTTGTCGGAGCTCTGGCCTCGGGTCTGGGATCGATCCTCCTCAATTTGATCGACGTTCTGCTCTGACGAAGTCCCCGCGGACCCGGTGAACCGATGGCGGATTCGCCGGGTCTGCGCATATCCGGGCCGCGGCGAAGTTCGACGCGCCGAGCGCCGAACTCTTGCCCGCGGGCGCATCGATGGGAAAAGTGACCGCCGGATCTGTTCTCTCGACGAGGAGGCGCGGCGTGCGTTTCGGCATCTTCATTCCCCAGGGCTGGCGACTGGACCTGGTCGGCATCGAACCGGGGGCGCAGTGGGGTGTGATGCGAGATCTGGCGCAGCGGGCCGACGCCGGACAAGACTGGGAATCGTTGTGGGTCTACGACCATTTCCACACCGTGCCGGTTCCCACCGAGGAAGCGACGCACGAGGCGTGGACGCTCATGTCGGCCTTCGCCGCCACCACGACGCGCATCCGGCTCGGGCAGATGTGCACGGCGATCAGCTACCGGAATCCGGCCTACCTCGCCAAGGTCGCCGCGACCGTGGATCTGGTATCGGGCGGCCGGGTCGAGATGGGGATCGGCGGCGGCTGGTACGAGCACGAGTGGCGCGCCTACGGCTACGGATTCCCTTCCGCGGGTGAGCGTTTGGGCCGCCTCGACGAGGGAGTGCAGATCTTCCGTCAGGCGTGGACCACCGGCACCGCCACCCTGGACGGCAAGTACTACCAGGTCGACGGCGCCCGGGTGTATCCGTTGCCGCTCCAGGACGGCGGCATTCCGATCTGGGTCGCGGGCGGGGGAGAAAAGGTCACGCTGCGCATCGCCGCGCAATACGCGCAGTACACCAACTTCGCGGGCGATCCCGAAACCTTCACCCACAAATCCGAGCTGCTGCGCGACCATTGCGCCGCCGTCGGAACAGATTTCGACGCGATCACCCGCAGCTCCAACTTCAACACGGTGATCGGTGCCACCGAGGCGGAGGTGCGTGAACGGCTGGACGCACTCGCTTCTCGGCTGACCCCCGCGCTCGGGGCGGACGCCGCGCAGGACTGGGTCACCAAGCTCTACGTCGATTCACCCGCGGTCGGCACACCGGAACAGATCGTCGAAAACCTGTCCCGGGTCCGCGATCTCGGCCTGGCGTACGCGATCCACAACTTCCCCGAGTCGGCCTACGACCTGTCCGGGGTGGAGTTGTTCGAGCGCGAGGTCATTCCCGCGCTGCGATGACCCACGGCACTCAGTCGACGCGCACGTCCTCCGGTGACCAGAACGCTCGCATACCGGTGATGCGCGCGTCCTCGTCGAAGGTCATCACATCGATCGGTTCGATCGTCGTGGTGCGAGAGCCGGTCTCGGTCACCACCCGGAACCGGAACGCCGCCGCGCCGCCCGCGATCCGCAGGTCGAGCAGCTCGGTTCGCATATGCGCGGAATCCAATGCGCCGTAGAACTTTTCGATCGCGGCCCGGCCCACGTGCGGCGGCGAGCCGAACGGATCCTCCACGGTGGCGTCCTCGCTGTAACATGCCGCCACATCGGCGGCGGACCCCGAGCCCACCGCCTCGAGATACCGGTGCACCGCTGCTCGAATCCGTTCCGCTGAAGCCATGGCACAACGAAAACACGGATCGGGCGCGGCGCCGCCTGCCGATCCCGCCTGCCGGGACGGAAGGGAGAGGCCCGCTGAGACGTTCGAACTATCCGCGACGATCAAGAGGGGAACATCTACCCGTGAACTACGAAGGTGCGGCATGAGCGCCGCCGGCATCCGCGACGACCGCGCGGACGAACAGCGTTATCGGGAGCTCGCGGCATCCGCCCGCTCGCTCGTGGCGGGTGAACACGATCGGATCGCCAACGCCGCCAACCTTTCCGCGCTGGTCTATCACGATCTTCCCGGTCTGAACTGGGTGGGATTCTATTTCTTCGACGGGAACGAACTGGTGGTCGGCCCGTTCCAGGGCCGCCCGGCCTGCGTGCGCATCGCGCTGGACCGAGGCGTCTGCGGTGCGGCGGCGCGAACCCGGCAGACGCAACGTGTCGCCGACGTGCACGCGGTGCCCGGCCATATCGCCTGTGATCCGGCGAGCAGGTCCGAACTGGTGGTGCCGTTGATCCACGAGGACACCGTGATCGGCGTCTTCGATCTGGACAGTCCCGAACTCGACCGCTTCGGTCCGGTCGATCAGCGTGGACTCGAGGAGATCGCGTCGATCTATCTCGACTCGCTGATCACGCACGACCGGGGCTGAGCAGGGCTACGAGGCAGCCTGCATCGCCGGCCGGAAGGCCTGCGGATTCGGCCGCCCCAGTGTCCACCTGGCCGCCGCCAGTGCCTCCGCGCACGACGCCTTGAGGCGTAGGTGCTGGGGCCGGGGATAGCCGGCGGCGTCGACTTCCGCGCGCAGACCCACGATTCGACGCTCCAGCAGGCGTGCGTCCGCGGTCTTCAGCCCACGCCGCGCGGATGTCAACGCGGTCAGCACTCTGCGCTGGAGATCGTCCATACAGCACACCTCCTGTGGTGACGGGCCCTCGGCCGGTGACGAAGTCGTTCCGAGTGCGGATTGTCGATGGGTACCCCGGCGGCGCGCCGCGAAACGGTGACCTCGCGTACTCGGCGCAATGACGCAAACGGCTTGTACCGGACGAACATTCGGCCTGTGCGCGCCGACGGGCCGAATCCGGCCTGCCCGGACCGGGTTTGCCGCGACGGGCAGCGGGGCACTCCAAGACTGGTCGTCATACCTCGACCCGGTTTCGCCGGGCGCGGTATGCCACCGCTCACGTTGAGTCGTCGCGTCGGATCGAGGTCCGTTATGCACAGTGACCCGCCCGGTCGCGCCGGTGTGTCGCCTGTCTCGGCGGCCGGAGTCGCCGCGCTGCTGCGTGCCCTGCCGGGATCGCCGATGGCGGGGGTCACCGCGCACGGCAGCACGGTGCTCGAGATCGTCGCGGCGACGACACACCGCGCGCGCATGGTCGAGGAGGCGCAGCTGCTGCACCCCGACAGCCCCGCCCGCGAGGCCGCGGCGACCGGCGTCCCGATCGTGATCACCGATCTCGCCGACAGCTCCCGGTGGCCGGGGTGCGGCGCGGAACTGCGGTTGTGGGGAGTGCAGGCGGTGCAGTGCCAGCCGCTGTCCGACGACGACGGCGCGGTGGTCGGAGTGCTGAGCATCTACACCCCCGCCGCGAACGTTCTCACCGAAGAACTCGCCGATGCTCTGCATCCGGTGTGCCGCTGTGCCACCGACCTGTTGCAGATCCGCCGCCGCAACCCACCGCGGCTGCGGCGAGAGTGACGGCGGTACACCGCGGAGGTGTGCGCGCCGCCACTCGAAACCTCACCGCCAGGGATCCGCCGTCGGTGAAATCCAGGCCCTCATTAGCATCGATGTGGCGTACCCGTCGAGGAAACCGAGGACCTGCGTTGACTACCGAACAACTTGACCGCTGGAACGCCCAGGAAGCCGCCGCGGAGGCGATGATCCCCATCATCGGCACGTTGTATCGGGCGAAGGGTGTGACGGTGCTGCTGCACAGCCGGTCGCTGGTGAACCGGTCGGTGATCAGCATTCTGCGGACGCACCGGTTCGCGCGCCAGATCGAGGGCGAAGAGCTGTCGGTGGACGAGACGCTCCCGTTCCTGCGCGTCCTGGACGAACTGGATCTCGGCCCGTGCAAGATCGATCTCGGTCAGCTGGTCGTGGCCTATCGCGCCGACGACCGCGGGCTGTCGGTTCGCGCATTCACCGAGGTGGTCCTGGCCGAGGTGATCGGCGGCAACAAGGCGCAGTCGCCGGGCCCGCGCGATGTCGTGCTGTACGGCTTCGGCCGGATCGGCCGGCTGGTGACCCGTCTGCTGATCGAGAAGGTCGGCTCCGGCAACGGGCTGAACCTGCGTGCGGTGGTGGTCCGCCGCGGCGGTGACGGTGATCTGGCCAAGCGCGCGTCGCTGCTGCGCCGGGATTCGGTGCACGGGCACTTCAACGGCACCATCAAGGTCGACGCCGACAACGACACGATCATCGCCAACGGCAATGTCATCAAGTTCATCTACAGCGACGATCCGACGACGATCGACTACACCGAATACGGGATCTCCGACGCGATCCTGATCGACAACACCGGCAAGTGGCGCGATCGCGAGGGGCTGTCGCAGCATCTGCGTCCCGGCATCGCGAAGGTGGTTCTCACCGCGCCCGGTAAGGGCGACGTCCCGAATATCGTGCACGGCGTCAACCACCGTGATCTGGATCTGACGCAGCGGATCTTCTCGTGCGCCTCCTGCACCACCAATGCGATCGTGCCGCCGCTCAAGGCCATGGACGACGAATTCGGCATTACCCGCGGCCACGTGGAGACCGTGCACTCGTTCACCAACGACCAGAACCTGCTGGACAACTATCACAAGGCGGATCGCCGCGGCCGCTCCGCGCCGTTCAACCTGGTCCTCACCGAAACCGGCGCCGCCTCCGCCGTCGCCAAGGCGATGCCGGACTTCAAGGCCAAGATCACCGGCAACTCGATTCGCGTCCCCACGCCGGACGTGTCCGTCGCCATCCTGAACCTGCAGCTCGAGCGGGAGACGACGAAATCCGAGGTGCTCGAGTACCTGCGGCAGGTGTCGCTGGCCGGTCCGCTGAGCCGCAATCTCGACTACACCGCCGCCACCGATGTGGTGTCCAGCGATTTCATCGGCTCGCGCGCGGCCTCGATCATCGACGCCAACGCCACCATCGTCGAGGGCGACACCGCGATACTGTACTGCTGGTACGACAACGAATTCGGTTATTCGTCCCAGGTGGTCCGGACGGTGCAGTACATCTCGGGTATCGAGTACCCGACCTATCCGCAGTTCGCGGACCGGTCGCAGGATGCCGCCGACGTGCGCGCACTGGCCGGGGTCGAGGCGGGGTAGCGCCGAACCCGTTCAGTGGGTGAGGACGATCTTGACGACGACCACCGTCGTCGCGACGGCGGTCAGCAGCAGTGCCGTGAGGATGGTCGAGCGGCCGGGCCGGGCGCCTTTGAGCCGTTCGATCACGAAGACGATGCCGCCGATGCGGATGAGCATCGCCACCTCGGCGACGATCTGTGCGGTGCGGGGTGTGAGCCAGTCGAAGGCGGCGCACGCCAGGATGATCGACGGCAGTACCGCGGAGCTGAGAATCGGCACCGAATCGCGCAGATCCTCCCACCGTTGCCGCGGCGTGAGCGCGCGGTTCTCCCGCACGGCCTGGCCGACGCCCTCGGCGAAGGCATGCGCGACGAAGGTCGACAACGCGGTGCCGATGACGATCAGAATCCCGACGTGCTCCTCGGTGGTGGTCACCGGGACCAACGCGGCGAGAATGAGGATATTGCCGTAGACGTAGGCGCTGATCCGGCTCGCGGCATTGCCGCGGTCCAGCGGATTCCGGCGGGAGAACAGGGGACCGTGGAGCAGTGCGTCGCGGCTGCCGTCCATATGTCTCCCGTTTCTGATCGTCCGATGCGGGGCGCGGCCTCGGGTCGGGCACGGGTGGGGCAGGTGGGCCGCCGCGAACAACCCTAGGACATCGGTGATCATCCGGACCATCGATCGGCCGCCGCGTCGACCGCACGGTCCGGCTGCCGGGACGAGAGTCGGTGCGCGCCACGGTACCCATCTGCCGGTGCGGCGCGTCGGTCTGGTTTGCTCTGGCGGAGCCGGGCATTCGGGCCCGGCGCGTGCGCGAGTGCCCGGCGACAGGTGGAACGCGAGGTCAGGTATGGGGTTCGGGGATGGTGGTCCGGCGGGGGAGCCCCGCGGCGTATCGGGGGTGGCTCTGTGGGTGGGCGTGCTGTGGGGTGCGCTGGCGGCCGTGCTCACCGCGCCGGTGGCCGCGGCGATGGTGGCGAGCGTCTATCGGTTTCCGATTCCGTTCGGGGAGTACGCCGAAGGACTGCGCGAGGCGGTGAACGCGGCGCTGGCCGCGGTGTTCTATCTCGTGATGGGCGGCGGCCTGCTGCTGGCCGTGCTCGGTGGTGCGGCGGGACTGATGATCGTGCGCGCGCACGGCCTCCGGCTGGGGCGCGCGCTGGCGCTCACCACCGCGGCGGGGTTCGGGCTGGCGGTGGTGGGCGCGTTCGGGCTGGCCCTGCTCGAACACGTCATCGGGCCTTGGTGATCGAGCGCCGTGGTGAGCCGCTCAGTCCGCTGTCGTCATAGGCTCGCGCAGTTCGCGTTTGAGTAGTTTTCCGCTCTGGTTGCGGGGGAGCGCCTCGGCGAAGCGAATCCTCTTGGGCACCTTGAACGGTGCGATCAGATCTTTGACGTGCGCGATCAGCTCATCGGCGGTCGTCTCGCGGCCTTCGTGCAGGACCACGACGGCGGTGACGGCCTCGATCCATTTCTCGTCCGGGATGCCGATGACCGCGACCTCGGCGACGGCGGGATGGGTATAGAGAGCGTCCTCGACCTCGCGGGAGGCCACCAGGATGCCGCCGGTGTTGATGACGTCCTTGATCCGGTCCACGACGGTGATGTAGCCGTCGGCATCCCGCGTCACCAGGTCGCCGGAGTGGAACCATCCGTCGCGGAACGCCTCCGCGGTCGCGTCCGGGTTGTCCCAGTAGCCGCGGCACAACTGTGGCGAGCGGTAGAGCACTTCGCCCGGCTCGCCGGGACCGACGTCGTTGCCGTCGGTGTCGACGACGCGAGTTTCCACGAAGAACACCGGCCGTCCGCACGACGACGGCCGTTCGGCATGTTCCTCCGGGCGCAGCACCGTGGCGAGCGGCCCGATCTCCGATTGCCCGAAGCAGTTGTAGAAGCCCAGGTCGGGATACCTTTCCCGCAGCCGGTTCAGCACCGTCACCGGCATGATCGAGGCACCGTACTGCGCCTTGCGCAGCGACGAGAGGTCGCGGCGGTCGAGGTCGGGGTGGTTGGACAGCGGCACCCAGACGGTGGGTGCGAGGAACAGTGAACCGATCCGGTCCTGTTCGACCCGGCGCAGAATCTCCGGGATGTCCGGAGTGGCCAGCAGGTGCACGGTCGCGCCGACCGACAGGTAGGGCAGCATGAACACGTGCATGCCCGCCGAGTGGTACAGCGGCATGGCGACGAGCGGATTGTCGTCGGGACGCAGGTCCAGCGCGATCACCGACGAGACGTACTCGAAGACGAGCGCCTCGTGAGTCATCATGGCGCCCTTGGGTTTCGACGTCGTTCCCGAGGTGTAGAGCAGTTGGGCGAGGTCGGTCGCGGCCGCACGGGACGAGAAATCGCAGACCTCGCCGGCCGCATCGGCGACGGCTCGCAGCGATCCGCCGGCATCGCGCAGCGGTACGACGTACTCGACCGAGGTGAGGTCGCCGCGGACCTGGTCGAAAGTGTCGATCAGCGCTGGGTCGACAAGGACGGCCCGCGCACCCGACTGCGAGACGAGATAACTCAGCTCCCCGCCCTTCAGGGCGTAGTTGACCGGAACGTGCACCAGGCCGGCCCGGGCGCAGGCCAGGAATCCGATCACGTACGCGTCGGAATTGGTGCCGTAGGCGGCGACCCGATCGCCCGCGACCAGGCCGAGGTCGAGCAGATGGGTCGCCGCCCGGGTGACCGCGGCGTCGAGTTCCCGGTAGGTGTAGGCCCGGCCGTCGAATGTCAGCGCGGTGCGACCGGGGACCTTCGCCGCCGAACGGTGCAGCACCCCGTCGATGGTGTGCGTGCGGGGATCGAGACTCATAGGCGGGAGATTATAGGACGTCCAACTAGTTTGGCAGGGAATTCGCGAGGCCGGTGGGCGCCCGGTATTCGCCGCCGCGGCCTCATCGTCGCTCCGGCAGGACCAGGATCTTCACGTGTTCGTCGGGTGCGCGCAGGGCGGTGAACGCGTCGGCGACCCCGTCGAGTCCCACGCGGCCGGTGATGATCGCCTCGGCGTCGATCTCCCCCGAGGCCAGGCGCCGCAGCGTGGTGTCGTAGGCGTCCTGGTAGGGACCGTGCCCGAAATTGACGGCGATGCGGCGGAACTGGCCCACCACCGGAATGATCGTCTCGGTGGCGAATCCCGCCGCCAGTACCTGGATGCGCGAATTGAACGGCAACCCGTGCATGAGGGTGTCGAGCATGCCCGGCCGGCCGCTGCATTCGTAGGCGATCAGCGTGCCCGCGGCGCCCGGGCCGACGAGCGAATTGCGCTCGGCGACAAGGTCATTCCACACCAGAATCGGATCCTGTTCGGTGGGGTCGACGGCGACGTCCGCGCCCACCGCGAGCGCCAGGGCGCGGCGCTTGGGAGACGGTTCGGAGGCGACGACCACACCCGCGCCGTGCGCCTTGGCGGCGATGATCGCTCCCAGACCGATGGCGCCACAGCCGATCACGAGGGCCGAATCACCGGCGCGCAGACCGGATTGCTGCACGTGCATCTCGCCGACATGCAGCGGTTCGGCCAGCGTGGCATGCTCCAGCGACAGCCCGTCCGGCACATGCCGGACCCAGACGCTGTCCACCACGATGTGCTCGCCGAACGCGCCGTGATAGTCGTTGGAATAGCCGATGATCGTCGGGATGCCGGTGCCGGCCTCGGTGGCCAGCCCGATGCCCGCCACGCGGTCGCCGACCGCGAAATCCGTGACGCCCGAACCTGTTTCGACGATCGTCCCGGCGTATTCGTGTCCCAGCACCACGGGTCGCGCGATGTCGAAGGTGGCCAGCGGATAACCGCTGTCCGCCGCGACCTGCACGAATCGTCCGGCGTCCTTGGTCATCGACAGGTCGCTGCCGCAGATGCCGCAGGCGGCGACCGCGATGCGCACCTGCCCCGGACCGGGAGCCGGTGGATCGGCGACCTCGGTGACAGCGAATTCTCCGTCGAGATATCCCACGGCACGCATCGATTCACGCTCCTGTCGCGGCGGATTCGCCGTAGTAGTCGGTGTGGGCCTTGGTGATCGCGGTGACCAGTCCGCCGATGAGGCGGTCGCGGTGATCCTCGGCGTATTGCAGACTCGCCTCGCGGCCGAGGTTGCGCCGCCGGAAGTGCGGAATCACCTCCGAGGCGAACAGTTCGTAGCTGCGTTTGGTGTCTTCCCAGTCGGCCATGTCGACATGCAGGATCAGCAGGGTGCCGAAGCCGCCGGTCTTGTCGAGGAGCCGCTCGATCTGCGCGATCGCCTCGTCCGGTGTCCCGATGACGGCCTGGCCGAATTCGCCGAGGCTGTCGTTGCGCCAGTGGTCGATGATCCCCTTACCGGATTCGGCCCACTCGGGTCGCTGTCCGGTCTGGCGGTTCACATACGCCGCCATCGATCCGATCCGGCGCGCGACGGCGCGTTCGGCGTCGGCCCGGGTTTCAGCGAGGAACATCGGATTGACCAGCCGCCACCGCGATCGGTCCGCGCTGTGACCGTGCTCCGCGCACACCTTGTCGTAGATTCCCCAATTGCGGTCCAGCACATCGAAACCCGCCGGTGAGCTGGCGGCGAGCGACAGCAGTGAGAGGCCGTGGGTGCCGGCGAGCACCGAGCCGTTGGGGGAGACGGTGGAGGCCGTGGCGATCTCGATCCCGGCCGGGTCGTAGGTGGGTAGCTGGGCGCGAGCGTCGCGCAACGTGAACCAATCGGTGGACATGTTCACCACGTCGCCGCGCAACAGCGCCAGGATCGCGTCGAGCGCCTCGCCCTGGCGCCGGCGCTGGTCGGAGGGGTCGATCCCCATCATGTGCGCGTCGAGCGGGATCTTGCCCGGCCCGGTGCCGAAGATCAGCCGCCCCCGGGTCTGCAGATCGAGCTGGGTCATGCGGTCGACGGTGACCAGCGGGTGATGGTAGGGCAGTGACACCACGCCGGTGCCGAAGCGCAGCCGCTGCGTCCGTTCGGCCGCGGCCGCGATGAAAACATCGGGCGCGGGCACGATTTCGGCGCCGGTCGAATGGTGCTCACCCATCCATGCCTCGTCGAATCCGAGGTGGTCGAGGTGTTCCATCAGATCGATATCGCGCCGCAGCTGCAGGGCGGGGTCGGCGTCCAGTGGATGGTACGGGGCGAGGAAGGCCCCGAATCGTAAGGATTCGGACGTGTGCACGGAGTCTCCTTCGAACGGCGCGTCTGTGATCTGCTTCACCGCGCTGTGTCCTGCTTAACATGGATCACTTGATCCAAAAGTTTGCTGTCCCGGTGACCGAGATGGCTCGAGAAAAGGTGCACACCAATGCTTTCCGTGTGCGTATGAGATAGAGTTCTCCGGAAGATCGGATCGAGCGAACCAGTACGGAGGTGATCTGATGCCGGCTCCAGCGCCCAACCGCCAGGGCAACGCGACCCGCGGCCGACTCGTCAAGGCGGCCGAGCGTCTGTTCGCCGCGCACGGGGTCGACGCGGTGTCGGTGCGCGCGGTGAACGCGGCCGCGGGCCTGGGGCCGGCGTCGGTCAACTATCACTTCGGCACCAAGGACGACCTGATCACCGCGGTGCTGCTGGATCTCGGCGCCGCGGTGCGCGACAGCATTCGCGCCAATGCCGACCGGCTCGGCGCACGGGACGAGGCGCCGACCACCGAGGAGCTGGTGCGCGCCGTCACCGAGCCCTACCGCGATCTGCTCCTGCGGCACCGCACCCGCGGTATGCGGTGGGTCAGAATCGTCACCCAGGTCTCGGCGCGCGATCATCCCGCCCTGCGCGCGGTGGAGGAGAACCTGCGCGAGCGTCTGCATGTCCAGGTGCGCCGCACCTTTCCCGAGGCCGATCCCGCACGCCTGGAATCGCGCTGGGCCATCGCCCTCATGGGATTTCTGCAGGCGCTCGCCCGCGCGGGGGACTGGCACGCCCACCCCGATCCCCTGCCCGCCGATGTGCTGACCGCCTTCTACGAGGATCAGGTCGCCTTTCTCTCCGGGGGGCTCGACCGCCTGCTCCGCGAGAAGGACTGATCTCGAGCCCGATTTCGCTGGTGGAGCCTGCGGACCCGGCTTCCGGAGGTACATTCGTGTCCGTGGCGCCTGCCGTCACGGCTCGCGTCGGGAACCGGCTGTGAGGAGGCGAGATGGCGCAGGACAAACGCGCGGTATTCCAGGATCTGGTGGATCGGGTGCTCGACGGCGACGGCAGCACGCCGCGGGAACAGCGGGCGCAAGCCTTCGGAAACGCCGGACCGCCCCCGCTGCGCGAACTGGTCGACAAGGTGGCGACCCGGCCGACCGAGGTGACCGATGCCGACTTCGCCGCGGCGCGGGCCTCGGGGTTCGGCGAGGGCGAACTCGTCGAATTGGTGATCGCGGCCGCGGTCGGACAGTCCGCACGGCAGTACGACGCGGGACTCGCCGCGCTCGCCGAAGCGACCCGGGAGCGTGGCTGATGCGACCGGACGTCCTGAACAACGACTATCGGCCCGGAACCAAACTGCTGTTCAGGGCCGTTCGATTGTTCTCCGGTCAGCCGCTGCCCGACGCCGCGAAGCTGGTGTTCTACCGGCCGGATTTCTACGGCGCCCGAGCGAAGGCGTTCACCCACGCGGCGATGCGCGGCCCCTCGAAGTGGTCGGTTGCCGACCGGGAGCTGATGGCGGCGTACGTGTCGAAGGTCAACGCCTCCGCGTTCTGTATCGGTGCGCACACCGCGACCGCGGGACAGGCCTATGCCGACGACGCGAAAGTTCGTGCGGTGCTCGATGATCCGGAATCCGCGCCGATCGGTGCGGGCCTGCGCGAGACGCTGCTACTGCTGGGCAAGCTGTCCCGCGACGGAGAGATCATCGCCGACGATGTCCGAAGGGTGCTGTCCGCCGGGGTATCGCCGCAGCAGGTCGAGGACGCCTTGGCGGTATGCGCCGCCTTCAACACGACCAACCGGCTCGCCGATGCCTTCGGATTCGACGTGCTGAGTCCGGAGGGTTTCGGCGCCGGGGCCAAGTACCTGCTGAAGCGGGGTTATCGGTAGCGCGAGAGCGGCCCGCACGTATCTGCCCGGCGGAAATCTAGAACAAGTTCTCGCAATGGGTAGACAGTTTTGGTAAGTTGTCTACTAGGTCACGAGGGCCGTCCGCCGTGCAATCGATTCGGTTGCGACAACCCTTGTGTGACAACCGAAATCGCACTGGAATGCCAGTTCCGACCGAGGGGAAGATCATGGCCATCGTCCACCCACTGCCGACGACCGAGGGTGACCGGCGCACGCTGGCGCTGGACAGTCCGGTGGATCGCCGGCGCATCGGCGAACTCGAGGTGGACACCACCGCCGAGGTGCAGAGCGCGGTCGCGCGTGCCCGTGCCGCTCAGCCGGCCTGGGCCGCGCGCAGCATCGCCGAGCGTGCCGAGATCCTGCGCGGCGCCGTCGGTGTGATCGTCGCCCGGCGCGCGGAGATCGCCGAGACCATCCGCACCGAGACCGGTAAGCCCGAGGCCGAGGCGCTCGGCGTCGAGATCGTGCCCGCCTGCGACTTCCTCAACTACTGGACCGCACGCGCCCGGCGTGATCTGCGCTCGCACCGGCAGCGGCTGCACGGCTATCTGAAACCGCTCAAGAAGCTGTACATGCAGTATCAGCCGCTGGGTGTGGTCGGTGTCGTGACGCCGTGGAACGCCCCGTTCGTGCTGTCGCTCAATCCGGTGGTGCAGGCGCTGGTCGCCGGCAACACCGTGGTGTTCAAACCGTCGGAGGTGACGCCGCGGTCGGGCGAGTGGGTGGCGCGCGTGCTGCACGAGGCCGGAGTGCCGGAGGATGTCGTGCAGGTGTTGCACGGCGACGGCGAAACCGGTGCGGCACTGGTCGATTCGGAAATCGACAAGGTGTGCTTCACCGGCAGCGTCGGCACCGGCCGCAAGATCGCGGCCGCCTGCGCGACCCGGTTGCTGCCGTGCACCCTGGAACTGGGCGGCAAGGACGCCATGATCGTCTGCGCGGACGCCGATCTCGAGCGCGCCGCCGCCGGTGCGGTGTATCTGTCGATGTTCAACACCGGCCAGGTCTGCATGAGCGTGGAACGCATCTATGTGGTCGACAGCGTCGCGGACGAATTCATCCGGCTGGTCACCGAGAAGGCCGCGGCGGTCACCTACGGTCCCGGCGACACCGATATGGGCCCGCTGTTCTGGGATCGCCAGCGCGACATCGTGATCCGCCACATCGACGATGCGAAGGCCAAGGGCGCCGACATCGTGGTGGGCGGCGCCGCGGACACCGGTGACGGCCTGTACTTCCAGCCCACCGTCGTGGTCGGCGCGCATCACGACATGGACCTGATGACCGAGGAAACCTTCGGTCCGGTGACCGCCATCATGCGGGTCCGTGACGAGGACGAAGCCGTCCGGCTGGCCAACGACTGCAAATACGGGCTGAGTGGCTCGGTGTTCACCAAGGACGCCGCCAAGGCCCGCCGCATCGCGGCCCAGCTCACCACCGGTTCCGTCGTGCACAACGATGCCGCCGTCATCTACGGCGTGCCCGAGGCGCCCTTCGGTGGACGCAAGGACAGCGGTGTCGGCCAGGTCAACGGCCCGGGAGCGCTGCGCGGCTTCACCCACGCCCAGCCGGTCCTGATCGATCGCTGGCAGCCCAAGCAGGAAAGCATCTGGTACCCCTACTCGGAGAAGACCATCCGCAACCTCGACGGTCTCATCCGCTACGGCTTCGGCAACAAGATCATGCGCAAGCTGCTGTCCTGACGAGCGCCCTCACGCCGTGCCCGGGCCGGGCAGCAGGGCGAGCAGATTGTGGACCAGCGGTCGCTCGTCGCCGGTGCGGTGTGCGGTGTAAATGGTTGTGTCGGCATCGGTTTCGGTCAGCGCGAGGATGCGCGCCGAGGCCGGTGCCGTGAAGGTCGCGCTGCGCGGCGCGACCGTGATGCCGAGGCCCGCGGCGACCAGATAGAGAATGATGGTCCAGTTGGTGGCCTCCTGCACGATGCGGGGCCGGCGGCCCGATCGCAGCAGGGGCGCCAGGTTCCGGTCGTGGGCCAGCGAGCCGGCGGCGCGGGGGAAGAAGACCATCGGGTGGTCGACCAGATCGGCGCCGGTGACGGTATCGCGCGCGGCGAGCGGATGGTCGTCGGGCACCACCGCGACGAACGGCTCGGTCATGAGCGGTGTGGTGGTGGTCCCCGGCTGCGGGTCGGGATCGCGCACGATCGCGAGGTCCAGGGCACCGTTGGCGAGCCGTTCCATCAGATGGCTGGTGAATCCCTCGACCAGGTCGACCTCGACCAAGGGATAGCGGTCGCGGAACGCGCGCACCCCGCGCAGTGGTTCGAGCGGCAGTACCGACGGCACGAAGCCCAGGTACAGCGTCCCCTGTCCGCCCTGCCCGATGCGGGAGACCTCGGCCAGATCGCGTTGCGCATGCCCCAGCAGGGCCTCGGCGCGCTCACGCAGTACGGCGCCGGCGGGGGTGAGCGCCACCGTGCGCGAGGTGCGATCGAACAGGCGGGCGCCGAGCAGCGTCTCGAGCCGCCGGATCTGCTGGGTCAGGGCGGGCTGGGCGATGTGCAGACGGGCGGCCGCGCGTCCGAAATGCAATTCCTCCGCGACGGCCAGGAAGTAGCGCAGGTGTCGCAGCTCTACCCCGTCCATATGCCGCCATCCATAAGTTCAAGATATCAATCGGAGCTATCGAATATTGGACGCTATGGGTTCCGGCGCGCATCCTGGTGAAGTGATTCTCGTCGAACCGATGTCCGGGCCGGCCGACGCCGCCGCCTTCAAAGAACTCAATCTGGAATGGATCACCGCTTTGTTCGGCGTCGAACCGGCCGACCTCGCCACTCTGGACAATCCGCAGCGGATCGTGGCGGACGGCGGGCAGGTGCTGATCGCACGCGATGGTGACGACCGCGTTGGGTGTGTCGCCCTCATCGCGGAGGATCCGGGTGTTTTCGAGATCTCGAAAATGGCGGTCGCGCCGCGGGTCCGCGGCCGGGGGATCGGCCGCCTGCTGCTGAACGCCGCCATCGACCACGCTCGCGCAACCGGCGCGACCTCGCTGTTCCTGGCGAGCAACGGACGTCTGGCCGATGCCGTGCACCTGTACGAATCGGTGGGATTCGTGCACGTGCCGCCGGAGGAACTGCGGCCGATTCCCTATGATCGTGCCGACGTCTTCATGAAATTCGATCTCACGCAGCAGGTTTCGGCCGTCTGACCCCCTTGTCGGAGGATCAGTTGATCGGCGGACGACCCTGTGTGTCCACGCCCGAGCCGTTCCAATGGAACGACACCGTCGTATAGGTCCCGTCGGGGCAGGCGTTGCAGCTGCCCGGCGTCTTGTAGGTCAGTACGACGGTGTCGTCGGTACCGGCCCGGGAGTCGACGGTGGTGAATGCCTGGGCTTTCGGCGTGGCGGTGCCGACGTAGTCGCCTCGGTGGAACAGCAGTGCCTGCTCCGGGGAGCTCGCGGTTGCGCGCTGGATCGTCACCACCACGACCGACAGTGTCGAACACCGGTTGTAGGTGCCGCGCAACGCGGGTGGGTTGTCGTTCCACGCCCAGGTGACACCGCCGCCGGCGTCATACGGCGGCAGGGTCGCTACGGCCCGGCGGATCTCCGGCGCCGAGAGGTCGGTGGTGCAGTCCGCCGAGCCGGAACTCGTGGTGGCGGCGGCGGTTTCGCGCGTGGTGTGGTCGACCGGCGTCGGTGACGAGCTGGCGGAACTCGTAGTAGCGGAAGCATTGTCGGTCCCATGTCCGCAGCCGGTCAGCGCGACGAGAGCCACGCCGGCGACCACCGGCAGCCATGCCCTCCGGAGTGGTCGGCGCGGGATACGAGTGGCGGGGGAGCGTGGCGCAGCGACGGTCATATGGCGAGTGTGGCCGATGAGCTTGGTGACTCCTTTCGTTTTCCGAGCGAACGGTGACCCCAGTTTTCGTGTCAAGCAACTGGAACCTGCCGGGCGGCACGGTAACTGCGTAGCGTTCGACGGACACGTCGCCGGGGGAACGGCGACGCCGTCGGCTTCTGCAGAACAGGAAGACATCGTGTCCGAATTGTCGCCGGTTCCGGCCTGTCTCGCCCCCGCGATCGCCGATCGCACCTCGCTCGCCGCCGCCCCGGAACCGCGGCCGCAGCTCAGCGCCCGGGAAGTGGAAGTACTGCTCGCGTGGATTCTCGGCGAGACCAAAGGCGAGGTCTGCCGCAAGCTGTTCATCGCGCCCGGAACGGTCAACACTCACCTCGCCCGGATCCGGGAGAAGTACCGCACCGCGGGCAGGCCGGCGCCGACGAAGGCCGCCCTGCTCGCGCGCGCCCTGCAGGACGGGTACCTGGACCTCGACGACATCTGACGTCGCGGCGGCGGATCAGCCCGGGGCGCCGGCGCGCGGTCCGGGGGCGTCGATTTCGATCCGCCGGATGCCGGAGCCGGGATCGTTGACGACGACCGTGGCCAGAATCGCCCTGTGCGGCGGCAGAATTCGAACATGGGCCGTCCCGGCGGCCGCGGTGGCCAACGCCGCGGCGACGGTGCCCAATACCCGGCGGCGGGTGGAGGCAGGCAGGTCGTCCAGGCCGTGGTCGTCGATCAGGACGACATCGACGCCACGCAACCGGGCATCGCGCGCCGCCGTCGTGACCGGTTCGGCGGCGAGTGCGGGGGCGCGCAGCGTATCGCGCAGATGCGCCTCGATCAGGCGGCAGTCGTCGCGGGTGCGGTCGTCGAGCGGCTGCGGGCCGGCGATGCGTTCCAGAATCGGGCGAACCATATCGTCCAGGCGCTGGATCTGGTCGCGGCGCTCGTCGAGTGCGGCGGCCGCCGCGGCCTCGGAACCCACCTGCCGGGTCGATTCCTCCCGCAACCGGAAGATGGCCTGCGCCGCGGGACGAAGGGTGTAGGCGAAGAAGGTCGCCATCATCAACGGCCCCAGATTGATCGCCGAAATCGCGACGCCGTGACCGAAACCCTGCCCGCTCTGCCACGACCACACGGCGGAGGTGGCGATCATCGACAGCAGACCGGCCCATGCGGCGCCGGTCCGCCCGCGCACGCACATGAACGTCGCGGTCACCGTCCCGCACCCGAACGACCACAGTTGCGCGACCGAGGTCGGGGGAATCGGAAGGTTGAACAGGGTCAGCGCCGCGGTCGCGGGAATCGAGACGGCCAGCGCGGCGGTCGCAGGGAGGGGCAGCGGATCGGGCCGGATGCGCAGCAGTGCCGCGGTCGCGGCGGCGGTGACGGCCAGTCCGGTGAGCACCGGCCACAGATGCCGGGTCTGCTGCGCGGACGAAAGGCTCAGTGCCGCTTCCGAAATCAGGTAGAAGGCCGCGATCAGCCAGGCCGGCCGGGTATCCATGCCCAGGAGGGTGCGGGCATCGCGGACGGGTCCGGTGGCCGCGCTCATCGCTCGACCGCCCGCCACGACAGGTGAATCCGGGTGCCGGCGCCCGGACGGCTGCGCACCTCGACCTCGCCGCCGGGCAGGCGGCGCACCCGTTCCACGATGCTGACGGCCAGTCCGAGGCGGTGGGAGGGGACCTTCGCCGGATCGAATCCGCGGCCGTCGTCGGTCACGACGACCTCGATCCGCCCCGCGTCGAATCTCAGGCTCACCGTACGCGCGGCGTGTGCTCCGGCGTGAATGACGCTGTTGCGCACGGCTTCCGCGACGGCGGCGCCCAGGACCTGGATCGGCTCGGCGGGAAAGTAGCAGTCGCCGCCGTCCGGGTCCTCGCGCACCGTGACCGGCAGCCGGTCGTCGACGTCGGCGACCGCGGTGCGGATGTGCGCGGCGGCCGTCGCGGCCGTAAATCCTTGCGCGCCTTCCGAACTTACGTCGTCCAGCTTGCCCAGTGCGAGTTCGGCCTGGTGGCGTACCTCCGGCCGCTGGGTTCCGCGCGCGGCGGCCAGCAGGGTCGACATCACCCAGTCGTGCAGCAGCGCGTTGAACCGGGCGCGTTGGACGGTGCGCGCGCTCGCCGCCGCGGCCGCGGCCGCGGCCTCGTGGGCTTCGGTCCGGGTGGCGTCCAGAATCCGTCCGGTGCGCATCGCCATCACCCCGGCCGCGACGAAGAGCAGGCAGAAGCTGATCGCGAACATGAGGTCCGGGACGAAGCGGCCGTTGTGTCCGGGCGCGCGGCAGAAATGGTTGATGAGCTGGACCGGGATCACCGCCGCGAGCAGCACGGCGACGGTGCGGCCCGCAGGCCAGACCAATGCGGCGGACAATCCGGCCAAGCCGGGAATGGTGGAGATCCACGCATCGGCACGGAGCAGTTCGCCATTCCACGCCACGGGCCACAGGGCGGCGGCGACCACGAAGCCCAGTGCCGTCACGGCGGCGGTCGCGCGAACCCACCGAAGGTCGGGATGAAACGAGAACAGACCCATCACCACCGCCGGACCGTAGACGATGCCCACGGCGAGCACCGTCCACCACGGAGCCAGGTCGTCGGCCTGGCTGATGATGGTCGCTGCCATCAGGAACAGATAGGCCACATACCCGGAGGACAGGAAGCGGGCGAACAACCGGGTGATGCGGTCCTCGGCCGGGCCGACCGTCGTCCGTGCGGCACCGGCGTCCGGATCTACCGGCGTCGACGTGGTATCGGCAGCCACCCGTCCTCCAGAGCGCGTTTGAACAGTTCGGTTTTGGTGCGCGACGGCCGCCCCGCCTCTGCGTACTTCTGGCGGATCCGGGCCAGATAGGCGTTGACCGTGTCTTCGGTCAGGCCGGTGAGCCGCGCTACGCGGGCCGCCGGTTCTCCCGAGGCGTACAGGGCCAGGACATCGCGTTGGCGGGGGCTGAGCGTGACGGTGGCGAAATTCTCGTCGGAGTCGATCGCGACCGCCCACTCCGTCGTAGGCACCTGGCGGCCGGCCGCGGCATCGCGCACGGCGGCGGCGACCACCTCGTCGCGTTCCGACTTCCGCACCACGCCGAGAACACCGGCCCGGGCGGCCGCGCGCACCAGGAACGGTTCGTCGCCGGAGGTGAACACCAGAGTTTCGATGCCGGCGGCCCGCAGGTGCTCGATATTGATGGCGGGGGAGGACCCGTCGGGAAGCCGCAGGTCGAGCACGACGAGTGCCAGATCCGTTGTGATGGAAAGTAATTCGGTCACCGATGCGGCCGTGGCCGCGATGGTGACGGTGGGCTCGCCGGCGAGGATCTGGCGCAGGCCCGCGATGGTGACCTGGTGATCCTCGACGACACCGATGCGATACGGGTCCCCGGCCGCGACATTCTCCTGCACCCTGCCCCCTCCTGTGCCGACCGTGCCCGGTGGCGCCGGTTCCGGCGCGCGAATACGGCAACGGATGATGATTGTTATTCACTCCGCCGGGGTAATTCATTACGTCCAGCCGCTCGAGCCTTCACGCACAACTGACCAGGCGTCGTGCGAAACACCGACTGGCGCACTCGCCGCGGCGGGGCAGACTGAGCGGTATGGGATGGCAGCGCCCCAGGTTCGAGGAAGGAGGCGTGGTTGTCGTGACGGTAGAACCGCGCCATGTGCCCACGGTGACGGTGGATTTCGACGATCTCGCCGAACTGATCCTCGCCGTGCATACCGTGGTCACAGATGTGCCGCGCCGGCTACGCCGCCGGCACGACAACGTCGTCGACATCGTCGCGGCGACGGTCAGCGATATCCGGCCCACGGACGCGGGACGCCGACATCGTCTGCCGCGCACCCCGGCAGCGGCCTTCGCGGTGACCCAGCGCGGCGAAACGATCGACGTCGTCGTCGAGCAGGGCGACACCGTCGCCTGCGCCAGCTTCTTCGAACAAACGCTCACGGCTCACACTGATTTCGCCGCCTGGCTCGCCGAACACACCCACGACGCCCTCCGGGACCGGCACATCCACTCGATCCTGTCCTGAGCGTTGCGCCGCCGCCGGGCCCGCTTGTTCGTTACTGCCCGAATCTGTTACTGCCCAACGGGTTTGCCGAACAGATTCAGCATGAACGGGGCGATCTGCGGCAGCAGGGTGGTCCACAATTCCGGGGCGAGCAGGACCGAGCCGGCGTCTTCGGTGTGGCAGCCTGCGGGCGCGGGTGTGCCGTCGAAGCGGTCGGCGAGGAATCTGATCATCAGCGGCACGGCGAAGGTGTCGAGGGTGAGATGTTCGCTGAAATGGTCGCGCAGATAACGGATGCGGGCGGTGGGATCAGCGCAATAGGTCGCGACCAGATCGTTGACCGGCCCGACGGGAAGTAGCCAGTCGGGGTTGGCGTGCAGCATGAACATCGGCATATCGGGGACGTGGTGGCCCATCTTGATCTCGTCCATCACCGCCACCGCGCGCGGGTCGTCGAGCGGGTGCGGGATCGCGAAGAGGCTGTCGTAATCGACGAACGGCACGACCAGTGAGGTGGGGACCTGGCAGAGGTTCTGTTTCGCTGCGACGAGCGCCCGACCGGCGGGAGTGAGGTACTTGTCGAAAAGGTCTGCCAATTCCGGATATTCGCGGCTCGCGCCCACCGCACCGGCGAAGACGATACCCGCGCCCGCGTTCGTGCTCGCCATTTTCAGCGCCGCGCCGACGTCGGCGGGGATACCGCCTTCGGCGGCGCCGACGATGGTCAGCTCCGGGGCGTAGTCGCGATGCAGTTCGGCGGCGTGGCCGGTGGCGAGCGCACCGCCGGAATACCCCATCATGCCCACCCGGGTGCGCGGCCCGTCCAGGCGCATCGGCGCGAAGTTCTCGGCGGCGCGGATACCGTCGAGGGTGATCCGGCCTTCCAGCGGACCCGCGCCGAAAGCCTGGGCGGGACCCTCGGTATCGGTGACGACCACCGCCCAGCCCATCTGCGCGGCGGCGATCGGGACCGCGAACAGGCTACTGGTTTCGGCGGAGCCGGCGAGCGGGCCGAGCGAGCCCACCTGGCTCAGATACGAAGGGCGGCAATATTGTCCGAGCGAGTCCTCGGCGAACTGATACGACAGCAGAGGCCGAGGGGACGGGCTGTCGGCGTGCGGTCTCATCACCGTGGTGACCGCGGGAATCGCGCGGCCGCGGGTGTCGGTCGAGCGGAACGACAGCTGCCAGGCATCGATGGTGAAGGGCAGGACACCGAGGTAGCCGAGGTGGACCTGCCGGGCCGCGATGATCTCGCCCGGCTGCTTACCGGCCACGATCGACTGATCCGGCTGATAGAACTGCGCGTCGAGTTCCGGTGGCAGCGGCGGAACAGGAAACGGCAGTGGCGGTGTCACCGGTACCGACGGTTTCGGGTCCGGTGGCGGGGCCGCCGTCGAGACCCCGGCGACCGTCAGAACGGTGGCCGCGGCGAGGGCGGCCACGACCAGTACGTGCCTGCGCCGGGATGGGCGGATGCTGTGCGCGGTGACGTCGTTGTCCACCCTGTCAGCACACCGCATCGCCCGAACCCGCGGTATCGGCAATCCGACAGCCGGTGGCCGCGCCGTTTGGAAGAGTGCCCAAACGTGTTCAGGGCGCGAAGTGATGTGCCTGCAGCCGCTGTGCGGTGAGGGCGGCGGCCACGGTCATCGCCTCGGTGGGGTTCTGCGGATCCAGCCCGATGAGATCCCGGACCCGGCACAAACGGTAGTTGACGGTGTTGCGGTGGATGTCGAGGCGGCGAGCGGTGGCCAGCTGGTTCAGGCCGGTCGCCAGGAACAGCTCCAGGGTCCGGGTCAGGACGGGTTGGGTCTCCAGCGGTGCCAGCACCGCCGCCAGTCCGGGCCGGGCGGCGTCGCCGGCCGCAATGGCGTATTCGAACTGCAGATCCGCTCTGCGGCAGAGGTTTTCGGCTCGTTCGAGGCAGCGTCCGAGTTCGGCGAGGATGCGGGCCTCGGCGTACCCCGACGGGATGTCGGGCCGGGTCGCGGTCGCCGTGCCCACCCAGTACGCCGGTGCGCTCCGCGGCAGGCGGGCGCGCAGCAATGCCGTCGTGTCGCGGCCGTCGTCGCCCGGCGAAAGCGGAATCAGCGCGACCCACCCCGAAATGTCCATCCGCACAAGGACTCCCGGTATCGATTCGACTCGATGCCGCAGATCGGCCGCCGCGTCGCCGATATCGGGGCCCAGCCGGAACACCGTGATCAGATAGCGCTCGGCGAGCCGGACCGTGGGCCGCCCCGGCCATTGCTGCGGATCACAGCCGGTGAGCAGGGCATCGGTCACCGCGCGCCGGTGTTCCATGAATTCCCAGCGTGGATCGTGCGCGCGGTCGGTCGCGGCCGCCACGATGCGCTGGGTGAGCAGCCCGAGGTAGCGCATCAGCGGCGCGGCCGCCGTCAGCAGCAGTTCGCGCTCGCTCGCGGTCGCCGAGTCGAGCAGGCGATCCCAGACGACACTCGCGCCGAGGCGGTAGCGGTCGAGGACGTCGGTGACCGCCGCGCCGTCGCGGACGCGTTCGACCGCGAGCCGCACCATATCGGCGGTGTCGTCCTCGCCGGGTTCGATCCCGGTGCGCAGGTAGCGGAAGAACAGGTCGACATTGAGTTTCACCCCGTGCGCGAAATCCGCGGCCACCAGCGATTCCGGCAGCCGCGGATACGGCGGCACCACCCCGTAGAACCCGTCCACCATCGCCACGACGCTGCGGTGCAGCTCCTCGATTCCGGGCCCCGTGGGCGGTGTCATGGCAGGCCCCTCCATCCCGCGCGACGCTTACGGCGACGACATTCGCTCGATGGTATCGGTACCGGGCCGGGGTGGTAGGCGGTTCAGCGGGCGTCCGAATCGACTCCGGCGATCCGATCGGCCGTGGTGAGCGCCGCCGCTACCAGTACCGGACCTGCTGCCCGTCGGTGTCGGTGATGAAGACGAGCGCGTCGGCGGTGTCGAGATCGGCCCGGCGCAGCGGGATGTGGCCGAGGACCATCGGCTCGCCCGTGGCGATCGCCGCAGGTAGCGAATCGCGCAATTCCTTTGTGGGAAACAGGGTTCGGCGCGTCGTCGCCAGCGCCAGCACACCCTGCAGGGTGGCCGGATCGCAGGAGGTGGCACCGTCGGTCGTCACGACCGTGTAGCGGTCTCCGAGAGCGAGGGCGACGAGCGCCCCGGCTCCACCCCAACCGGGCGTGTCCTCGCCGGGGGAGTGCGCGCGCTGGAGGTGGGCATTGTGCGCGAAGACGAGACTCGGCCCGCGGTGTCGCTCCCGCTCGACGATCGCCAGCAGGTTGTCGGCCATCATTTCGGCGCGCACGCTCAGCAGGGCACCGAGGCGATCGGCGGCGGGGGTGGCCATGGCCGCGTGGTAGCGCAGCAGGCCCTGGGCGGTGCGCGCCTGGGCGACCGCCCGGTCGTAGCCGATCGGATCGACCGGTCGCAGACCGGGACCCGCGCGGTGCAGCGCGCCGGCGAGGTCGTCGGCGACGACGCGCAGGGCACGGGCACGGTCGGAATTGCCGACGGAGGCGGCCGGATCGAACATGGCCGCCTCGTTCGTCCATTCGGCATCAGCACCGAGCAGGGCGTCGAGGTCATGTGCCGACTCCGGCCGCAGTGCGGCGGGCAGATAGCCGGTGACCGCCGACAGCGTGTAGCGCGGACTCGGCGCGGCGGAGATCTCCACCGGCGCGTCGAATCCATAGCAGTGCACGCGATCTCGCGGTGACCGCCCGGCGTTGTAGGCCCGCAGCCATTCGACGAGTTCGCGGTTGCCCGGGACCGCGCCGAAGCCGTGGCTGAACCCGGTGGCGAGGACCTCGTCGATATCCGCGGTGGCGCCGTGGAGGTAGTCGTCGACGCGCGCGGCGGCGAAGAGATCGATCTCCAGCGCGATCGACCGGAATCCCCGCTCCACGAGGTGGGCCAGAATGTCGTTGCGCAGCAACGGGAATGCCGCGATTCCGTGCGTCGGCTCGCCGAGCCCGAGCAGCGCCGGAGGTTCGGGACGCGCGGCGAGCAGTCCGTCGAGCGTGCGGCCCAGGCTCACCGGGTCGTCGAGTGGGCGGCCGATGGCACGCAGGGTGGTGGCAGTGGACATGAATACCCCTTTCCGGCAGCGAATACCTTCGACACTATCGTTGAAGGTTCGAGTGAAACTTCTGCGCAAATGAACTGGTAAAACACCGGTCGAAGTCTCAAACGGAGGTACACACTGCGACCCGTCGATCTCGCCCGCGAACACGGATTGTCCCCGCAGGCGATCCGCAATTACGACGAGGCGGGCATCCTGCCGCCGACCGAGCGCACCGAGACCGGTTACCGCCGCTACACCCCGCGGCACGCGCTGGCGCTGCGCACCTTCCTCGCCCTACGCGCCGGGCACGGGCATCGGCAGGCCGCGGAGATCATGCGCGCGATCCATCGCGACGACCTCGAATCCGCCTACCGGCTCATCGACGCCGCACATGTGGCACTGCTGACCGAACGCGGGACTCGCACCGAAGTCGCGACGGCCCTGAGCGGCCTGTCCGCCGCGCCCGCACCGATTCCCGGGCCGCCGATGACCGTGGGTGAACTGGCGCGCCGGATCGGAGTACATCCGGCGACCCTGCGCACCTGGGAAACCCACGGCATCCTGCGCCCCGACCGGGACCCCGCGACGGGCTACCGCCGGTACGGCCCGGACTGCGTGCGTGACGCCGAGATCGCCAGGCAACTGCGCCGCGGGGGCTACCTGCTGCCGCAGGTCGCGCAGTTCCTGGAGTCGTTGCGCGAGGCGGGCGGCGCGGCGGCGCTGAGTGTATTTCTCGAGGCGTGGCAGCAGCGTCTGATCACCCGTAGTCGCCATCTTCTGGCCGGCGCCGCCCGGCTCGACGAGTACCTGAGGCGGGCGGACCCGGCGGGTAGCCGGTCCGGATGTCGCGCGGACTCGTAATGGGTTGTGGCGGTTGGCCGATGGGTATGTCAGGGACATCATCAGACCGAAGGAGGCAGCGTGAAGCGATGGATCGTGCGTACGTTGGCGATGGCCGGTGCGGCAGCGCCGTTGGCGTTCGGCGGCGTGGCCGGCGCCGACACCCCCGGGCCGGTGTACTTCTCCGCCGGGACTTTGAACTGCTCGATCGCCGACGACGGCAGCGTGGGATGTGACCTCGCCACGCCGACGTGGATGTCCATCCAGCTCGGCACCAACGTCTCGGTGCCGGTTCCCTTCCCGGTCCGCGAGGTCGTCATCGACGTGCCGTGGGCGCCCGCGCATCCGGGGTTCGACGCCGGGACGCCGCACACCCTGCCCGGCGGCAACCCCGATATCTCGACCTACGGCCAGAGCGCCGGGTCCGGTCCGACTGCCGGCCCCGCGGTCTCACACGCCGGGTCGACGTGCGCGGTCGGCTTCCACGGCAGCTTCTCCTGTGATGCGAAGGGCCATCACTTCTTCTACTACGAGGCGATCACCGGCAGCTGATCCAGTCGGCGCAAACCCTGTCGCGCGATTCGCCCCTGCTTCGATCGATGGATCCGGACGAATTGCGCGACAGGCTTTTCCGGGACTGTCACGTACCGTTCAATTCGGGCAGTTCGCCGCTGGCCCAGCGCGCATACGTGTGTTCCGGCGTGACCGTGACGACGTCGGTGATCGCGAGCAGGTCGGCGGGGATCACCCGGTCGGCGAAGTGGTCGAGGCTCGGAACGACGACGGCCTCGGCATCGAGTCGCACCACCGCGTCGATCAGCTGCTGGATCGGATCGCAGGTGCGGTTGCTCAATGCCACGGTCTTACATAGGTTGTAACCTAAACGCCCTGCCAGCCAGCGTATTTGGGACTCGTCCCAATGCTGGTGCCGTCGCGACACATCTCTGCGTAGATATCCGAGGGCAAGGAAGGTCATATCGGTCCATCCTCGAGTCGACTGCACGCGGGCGAACTCGTCGGCCAGGGAGCTTCTCTCTCAGCATCTTTCTGGCAAACTCCAGCTTAACGGTGTTTTTCGTGCCGTGACAACCAGCGGCCGCGGGACCGGCGGTCGGGTGTCCGGTCGAGTTTGCTGAGGGTGACGCCGATTTGCGCAGGTAGCGACCACTTTTCAGCGGCCGGCGCGATGCGCCGAAGACCAACGGGGACAGGCGTTCAGGGCACTTTCATCGCCGCCGCATGCCCTCTGCTCGGCACACGGTGGCGCGAGTGGAAAGCGGACATCAGACAGCCCTGTCCAACTTCCGGCTACTCGGCGAAATAGTCTGCGACATCGGCCTTTTCGGGTGGGGTGACCAAGACGGCCCATGGCCGGATACACGCGTGGCTCCAGCACCACACTGTGCTGGAGCCACGCGAAGGCCGACGATGTCGGCCGGTCTCGGTCAGTCCCGGTCGAATGCCGGTTCCGAGGTGTCCGGTTCGGCGGCCTCGCTGCCGGCGGGCAGGTCGTAGCTGAGCCGCACGTCGTGTTCGACCGCGCCGCCGGCCACCTCGACGCGGGCCTCGCGCGGCGGATAGCCGCGGACTACGACGGTGTGGATGCCCTCGGTCAGGTCGGTCACGCTGTAGCGGCCCTCGCCGTCGGTGCGGGCCGTGCCGAGTACCGCGCCGGTCTCGTCGAGAACCGTGACCAGCGCGTCGGGGACCGCTCGATCGCCGGCCCGGACCGAGCCGGTGAGCACGGCCAGCGGGAACAGCTCCACATCGTGGTGCAGCACGCCGCTGTCGGGCACGGTCAGGGTCATGGCTGCCGGGCGCAGCTGCGCGGCCACCGCGACCAGCGTGTAGGTACCGCCGACGACACCCGAGCACAGGTACCCGCCGTCGGCATCGGTGACCGCCGCGCCGACGACCTGGCCGCGCAGATCGGTGAGGGTGACGGTGGCGTCGGGAACCGCCCGGCCCGCCGCGCGGACGAAGCCGGACAGTTCACCCGAACCGTGCAACGTGACGTCGAGGCGCTGCGGCCGCCCGTCGACCGCGACGGTGACCGCGGTCGGCTGCTGTCCGCGCGCCGACACGATCAGCACGTAGCTGCCGGGAGCCGGCGGATCGATCACGTACCCGCCCCGCGGGTCGCCGGTGGCACGCGAGACCTGATGTCCCTGCTGGTCGATCAGCGTCAGCACCACACCGTCGAGCGGATGGCCGTCGGTGCGCAGCACATGTCCGCTGATCGAGCGCTCCGACCGGGCGGGCGGTGCCGCGGCGGGCATCGCCGCGGTGGCCGCGAGGGCGTGGCGACCGGCGGGTACGGGATGCCCGTTGGTGGCCGGCCGCCCCGTTTCGGCCTCGGCGTCCGCGTCGGTGACCAGGCCGGCGCCGGCCGCGCCGGCCAGTTCCTGCGCCTCGTGCTCGACGTAGTCGCCGCGGGCGAACCAGGAGGCGATCGAACCGAGCAGCATCATCACCGCGGCGGCGAGGAACACCACCACCAGGCCCGAATGGAACGGATCGGAGATCAGGTGCGGGAAGAACTCCTGGCCGGTCAGCACGTCGGAATGCACGCCCGGCTGGTCCAGGGTGCCGCTCGGGCCGAGCAACTCCTTGAACGGGTTGTAGCCGAGGAAGGTCGCGAACAGGCTGCCGACCGGCGGCATATCCGCGATCTGTCCCGCGACGTCGGCGGGGACGCCCTGGCCCTTCAGTCCGGAATTCATCGCACCGGGCAGCGTGCCGGACAGGCCGACGATCATCAGCGAGAAGAAGATGCCGATCGACAGTGCCATACCGCCGTTCATCAGCGTCGCGCGCATACCGGAGGCGACGCCGCGCTGCGAGGCCGGGACCGCGGACATGACCTCGGCGGTGTTCGGAGAGGTGAATATGCCCATACCGAGGCCGTTGAGCAGGATGATCAGCGCGAACAGCCAGTAGTTGAAGTTCACCGGGATCACGATCAGCAGGACGAAGGTGATCGCGGCGAGCAGCAGGCCGCCGGTGGCGAACAACCGGCCGCCGAAGCGGTCGCTCAGATATCCGGACAGCGGTCCCGAGACCAGGAAGCCGATGGTCAGCGGCAGCATGTAGATACCGGCCCACAGCGGCGTCGATTCGAAGTCGAAGCCGTGCAGCGGCAACCAGATGCCCTGCAGCCAGATGATCAGCATGAACTGCAGGCCGCCGCGGCTGATGGAGGCCATGAGGCTCGCGAAACTGCCCAGCGCGAAGGTCCGGTTGCGGAACAGGCTCAGGTGGAACATCGGCTGCTTCGACTTCGCCTCGATGACGCAGAACAGCACGAGCAGCACGATGCCGCCGATGACGCCGGTCAGCACCCAGGGGTTGCCCCAGCCGGTCTTGGAGTCGCCGTAGGGCTGGATGCCGTAGGTGATACCGGCCAGCAGCGCCGTGAGGCCGAGGGCGAAGGTGACGGTGCCGGGGAGGTCGAGCGATCCGGGCTGGCGTGCGCCGTTGTCGTGCAGCGACTTGTAGGACCAGATGGTGCCGAGAATGCCGAACGGCACGCTGACCCAGAAGATGGCCTTCCAGTCCCATTCGGCGAGCAGACCGCCGATCAGCAGACCCAGGAACGAGCCCGCGACCGCCGCGACCTGGTTGATGCCCAGCGCCATACCGCGCTGCCTGGCGGGGAAGGCGTCGGTGAGGATGGCCGTCGAATTGGCCATCAGCATGGCGCCGCCGATACCTTGCGCCACGCGCCAGGCGATCAGCCAGATCGCGCCGCCGCCGAGATCGAACGGATCGAACGACAGCGCTATCGCGCAGACGGTGAATATGACGAAGCCGAGGTTGTAGATGCGGACGCGGCCGAACATGTCGCCGAGGCGGCCGAACATCACCACCAGCACCGCGGAGGTGAGCATGAAGCCCATCAGCATCCACAGCAGGTAGCTGACGTTGGCGGGTTCGAGCGGGTTGAGGTGGATCCCGCGGAAGATCGCCGGCAGGGAGATGATCACGATCGACGAGTTGATCGTGACCATCAACATGCCGAGGGTCGTGTTCGACAGGGCCACCCACTTGTAGTGCGGGTGGTCGTGATCTACCCGGAGCCGGCGGCCGATGGTATGGATGTCGGAGGCATCCAGCTCCTCGGCGGGTTGGGCGGAAGCCAAGTTCTCTCCCTCATCGACAGGAAAACGGAATGGGTCTCCAAATAATATAGTTGCGATGGCTAACTAATTGAAGAGGAGTATGTCACGTCCGAATTGTCCGGACTTCAGGTTTGATTCGGCGGATATCCATTCACGGTGCGACGCGACCGGCGCCATCGAACGGGGGACACGTCGGCGGGAACTTCCGGCAACCGCTGAGCAGCGGGTAGCGTATCGCCGCGCAACACTGCTCTCGAATCGCCCTTGTGTGTCGTAAACCCGATGGTTCACCTTTTCGGAAGGAATTGCATGCCAAAGGATTTGACGCAGTTGCAGTTGCTCGTCGAACTGGAGCCGGTCGTCGCGAACCAACTGGACCGGCATCTGGCCACCGCCAAGGAATGGCACCCGCACGATTACGTGCCTTGGGACGAAGGCCGCAATTTCGCGGCACTCGGTGGCGTCGATTGGGATCCTGAACAGTCCCGCCTGTCGGAAGTGGCGAAGGTCGCCATGATCACCAATCTGCTCACCGAGGACAATCTGCCCTCCTATCACCGGACCATCAGCGAACATTTCTCCCGCGACGGCGCCTGGGGAACCTGGGTCGGGCGGTGGACCGCCGAGGAGAACCGCCACGCCATCGCCATGCGCGACTATCTGGTGGTCACCCGCGGGGTCGATCCGGTGGCGCTGGAGCAGGACCGGATGGTGCACATGACGCGCGGGGTGCACGCGCCGGATCACTTCCACGGCATGCTCGACCAGGTCGCCTACGTGACGTTCCAGGAGTTGGCCACCCGTATCAGTCACCGCGCCACCGGCCGGGTGTGCAACGACCCGATCGCCGACACCATGCTCGCGCGAATCGCGGCCGACGAGAACCTGCACATGATCTTCTACCGTTCGCTCGCGGCGGCGGCGTTCGATCTGGCGCCGGATCAGGCGATGGAATCGGTCACCAAGATCGCGAAGACGTTCGCGATGCCCGGCAACGGAATGCCGAACTGGCGGCGCAACGGTGTGCTGATGGTCAAGCACGGCATCTACGATCTGCGCCAGCATCTCGACGAGGTGCTGACTCCGGTGCTGCGGCACTGGAATGTCTTCGGCCGCACCGATTTCACCGAGCGGGGCGAGCGCGCCCGCCAGGAGCTCGCCGAGTATCTCGACAAGCTCGGGCGCGACGTCGTGCGCTTCGAGGAGCAGCGGGCGCGCATCCTGGCCCGCGAAGCCGCCAAGGCCGAGGCCCTGGACCCCGCCGGGGTATGAACGAGCGGGGGGAGATCAACGGGCCATGGGTTTGCCGTGGCCCGGAATCAGCAGCCGCGGCCGTCGTGCGATCAGCGATTCCGCGGTGGTGTGGGTCTGTGCCTCGTCGTGGTTGAAGACCTCGGGTAGTGCTTGGAGTCCGGTGTCGGGCAGCAGTGGATGACCGGTGACCAGTGCGTCGCCGCTGAAGAGGATGTCCTCGTCGGGCATGAGATAGGCGGTGTGGCCGGTGGTGTGCCCCGGGGTGGGGACGGCCACGATACCGCCGGGCAGCCGGCGCAGGGTGTTCTCGTCGCCGGTGGTGGCGGTGGGGACGCTCATGCGGACGTGGCCGCCCAGCGCGCGCAGCGTCTGGAACACCCACCGCGGTCCCCCGGGAGTGCCGAGCTGGCGGGCCATATCGGCGGGAGTGATCTGCTGCAGATACTCCCGGCGGGCGTGCGCGGCCTCGTCGGCTCCCGTGTAGACCGGCACACCGGTGCGTTCGACCAGAGTCGGGATGGCGCCGATGTGGTCGAGATGGGCGTGGGTGAGCAGGATCGCCACCAGGTCGGCCGGTTCGTGGCCGATCTGGCGCAGGGAATCGAGCACCGCGCCGGTATCGCGCGGATAGCCGGCATCGACGAGGACCACGCCGGAATCGCCGGTGATCAGCGACCAGTTGACGTTCGTTCCGGCCACCACGTACACCGAATCGGCGACCTGCTCGATGGCGCTCATGCGACGGCCCCCGCACGCGCGAGCCGGTCCCAGGGCACCGGCATCCGGCCGGAGGCGATCGCCTGCGCCGCGATCGAGAGCCCCGGGGCGATCCCGCGACGATCCTGGGACGCGGTCGTGCCGGGGACGGACCGGTGCTGCCGGTCGCCGAAGTCGAAGTGGTTCTGCACACCGGCGATCGTGGTGGCGGCGGCCGCATCGCGCAACCGCACGACGCTCGTTTCGCGCGATCGGTCGCGAAGGACCGGCCGATGACGCGTGCGCAAATCCGCTGTGCGCATCAGCACGCGGCGCGGGTGGGGAGCGAAAGCGGTTGTCCGGCAACCAGTTCGGCGGGGCCATCCGGTGTCTGCAGGGTGATCGGGTCGCCCGAGGTGAGGGTCAGCGTCGTGGTCGCGGGCCCGATGTGCACGGTCATCCGGGTGGCGCCGATCGCCAGTTCGCGAATGGTCAGGCCCTCGGGAAAACCGCTGGGCAGCATCGGATCGATGGCCGGGCCACTGTCGGTCCAGCGCCATCCGAGGGGTGCGTAGAGCAGTCCCTGCAGGAATCCCGCGGCGCCGGTGACGAAGATCCACGCCGACTGTCCCTGCGCGTTGGCCCCCGACCGGTCCCCGCGTGCCTCGGCCTGGAATTCGTACGGTTCGCGGGCGTAGGGCTGCACGGATCGGTCCAGGTAATCCTGGGTGCGGCAGGGGTCGTAGCGGGCGCTGAGGATCGCGCCGAGGCTGTTGCTCATATTCGGGCCGTCCGGATCGGTGCGGTCGAAGTAGTACCGCATGGTCGCGGCCGGTGAATAGCCGGGCGCCGCGTAGGTGAACGGATAGCTGAGCAGCACCGTGTCGGCCTGTTTGATCGGGGCGCCGGTGTAGCCGAGATATTCGGCGGGCACCCCGGGCGCGATATCGGGCGGCATCGCCATATGCGCGCCGATATCGGCCCAGCGCGGGTCGACGGGAAGTCCGGACAGTACGGCCGCTCGGGCGGCGATGTCCATCGTGTTGCGCACGCCGCCGTTGGTGAGGGCATTGTCGATCGAGAAGGCGACATACTCGTCGGATCCGGCCGCCGGGGCGAAATGGTAGGCGCCGTCCGGCAGTTTCGGCCCGATCCGCGCGGTCAGATAGTCGGCGATCGCGGTGATCACCGGGGCGCCGCGGGTACGCAGCCAGTCGCGATCGCCGGTGGCCAGGTAGTACTGCCATTGGGCCAGGGCGATCTCGTTGTGCAGATGTTCCTCGGTGAGGCCACAGCCGATCGGGGACGCGCAGCGCTGGGCGGGTCCGTCGTTCCAGGGGTACAGCGCGCCGGGCAGGCCGTAGCCGCGGGCGTTGGCCCGCGCGGCGGGCAGTGCGGCGGCGCGGAAATCGACCACGGTGCGCGCCAGGTCCGGATACAGCGCCAGCAGGGTCGGGAAGATCCAGGTCTCGGCGTCCCAGAACGTCATGCCGCCGTAGTCGTCGGACGACAGTCCCGCCGGTTGCACCGACCAGCGCTCGCCCGCGCGGACGCTGGCCAGGACGGAATACAGTGCGGCGCGGATCCATCGGGTGTAGTCGGTGCGGCCCGGGATCTCGAGGGTGGGCTGCCACAGCCGGTCCCACTGTGCGGCGTGGGCGGAATGCGCGGCCTCGAAGCCCTGGGCGCGACCCGATTCGGCCGCGGCGGTGGCGGCGGCCAGGGGATCGGGCCCGTAGTCGGTGGAGGAGATGCCGGTGTAGGCGGTGAAGGTGTAGCTGTCGTTCCCGGTGGCGGGCAGAACGTATCGGATGCCGTCGGCGCCGGGCAGTGCGGTGCCGGCGGCCTGCGGCGGGGAGTCGACGGACGACACCACGAACGCGGTGTCGGCGGTCCCGTCCGCGCGGACTCCCGCCACCGTGCGTCCGCTGCTCGGATCGGCCGTCGCCGTCACCGGGACGACCCGGCGCGCCGCCGCGCCGTCGATCCGGTCGACGACCGCGACCTCACCGGGGCGATCGGGTGTGACGGTCAGTTTCTGCACCGCGAGATCCGGCCGGTCGCGGGAGACGAAGGTGTCGTAGCGAAGCCGCAGCCGGTGTTGCGGGTCCGGTGTCCAGTCGGCCCGGGTGGTGACCGTCGCGGTGCGGTAGTCCAGCGTCTGCTGGTACTCGTGCACCGTCGCCGGATCCACGTCCGCGTCGTATCGGTGCCCGCCGATCTCGACGGTGAGCCCCGACCACGCGGGCAGCGCGGCGATCACCTGGGTGTACTGCGGTGAGGGCTCGGCCTGCGCGTAGAAACCCGCCAAATATGTTCCGGTATAACGGGATTGCTGCAGCGGGAACGAGGTGCGCACCGCATCGCCGTAGTCGTGGTATCCACCACCGCTGGGCGGCAGTACCGTCCCGATCCGGCCGTTACCCAGATAGGGCGCGGCGTGGAAATCGCCGGGTGCGAACGATTCCGACGTCGCGGACCACAGCTCGTCCGCCGGGGCCGCGGTCACCATCGGCGGCGGTGCGGCCACCACACCGAGGACGACGATCACTACCGGCCACAGGCGCCGACGCCGCGCAGCGGGCGTCCTTCGGATCGGGCTCACCCCGACGATCGTCGGAACCTGCCGCCGCGCGGTCAACCCGACACGCTCGGTGCCGCGATATCGGGACGCGAATATCGCCCGGCGCCTCAGTTTTCGGAGAAGTCGATCCCGTTTCCGGAGAAGTCGATCTGGGCGGCCGCGTTGCCGACCGCGGTCACCATGCCGGTGCCGATCGGCCCGCGCGAATCGAAAAGGGTTGCGGTGCCGACGGATACACCGTTGCCGGTGAGGTGGGTCGCGGCTTGCAGCCCGATCCGGTCACCGACGGGCAAGCGGTCGAGGGCCACGGTGAGATCGGCGTTGATGTATCCGATGCCCTGCGATCCCCAGTTGGTCACCAGGCTCGTGGACTCGGCGGCGACCACGGCCTGCACGAACGCGCTGCGTTCCTCGCCCTCGACCGCCCCCAGCGGGACCGCCCACAGGCTCTTGCGGCCGGAGTTCTGATGGTCGCCCATCGACGTCGACCAGTTGTTGTCGCTGCGGTACCACCAGTCCACCCCGGCGTCGGTGGGCGGGTCGAACGGATGCTCGGAATGCCACTCCTCGCCCGGAGGAGCGTCGGTGGCGCGCAGCTGGACGAGCCGCGCCTCGGCGACCTCGACCTCACCCTGGCGGACCGTGGCCGAGGCGATGTGGATCCGCCGACCGGCGCGGATCACCTCGGTGTGCACCTCGAGCGGCTGTCCCTTCGCCGCCTTGAACAGATCGATGGTGAACCGAGCCGGGACGAAACCGGGCAGCCCGTGTTCCCGTTCGAGGGTGCGCGCGGCGGCCGCGCAGACGGCGGGGCCGCTGAGCATGTCCGCACCCCAGCGGCCGTACGCCCACTTGCGGGGCAGGTACCGACCGTCGTCGTCGACGGTGAACATGGCAGGCATATCGGTCATCAGCCCATAGTGTCCTATCGCTCCCGGCGGCCTGCGGCCGACTCACTTGGTGGGCAGGGCGTTCTGCAACCCGCCGACGTCGGTGATCTTCCAGTCCGAGTTGCGGTCGATGGTGAGCGAGTAGGTCACGGTGGTGCGGCCGCCGTCGGGTGTCTGCGCGCTGGTCGAGGTTACGTCCAGATAGGCGTTCACCTTGTAGATGCCGTCGGATTCGGAGGTCACCGCGGCGGATAGCGGCGTCGCCTTCGAGGTCCACTGCAATGGCAGCAGGATCTGCTCGAGTTGCGGTGCGGTCGCGTCGAATTTCGCCGCCAGCTGAGTGGTGGTGCCGGCCTTCAACCGCTCGATCCAGCTCTTCACATCGTGGTAGTCGATGGTCGAGGCGCCGACGGCGTACTTCGACGCGATGTCGGCGGCGTGCCGGTCGTCGGCGGCGGCGGTATCGCGCCCGGCCAGCGTGGAGCGTGCCGAGAAGTACAGGCACCCGAACACGATGCTCACCGCCAGCAGGGCGACGATCACCGCGGTGGTCAGTACGGTGGAGAGCCGGACGGCGATCGTCAGCGCGGCTCGTCGCTCACCGGTGGGTGCGGAAGCCGGTGTGGCACCGGTGTTGTCGTCCTTGTCCGCCTCTGCCGCGGCCGGGGTGTCCTTCTCGTCTACTGCTGTGCTCATCGGTGGGTTCCTCCTGCCGGTCGGGCTGGGCTGGGTGGTACTCGGCTATTTGACGGCGATCCGGAAATGCAGCGTCCCGTCGGGATCGACGCCCTGCAGTGCCTGGCTGATCAACGCGCTGACGTCGATGTGGGGCGAGGAGTGGACGGCCTCGGTGAGTACCGGCTGCAGGGCGGGGCCCAGTGGTGCGACGGCCGGGCCGATCTTGTTCAGCAGTTCGGTCAGTTGCCCGAGGAACGGGACCAGTCCGTCGCCGGTGTAATAGTTGTCCACGGGTTGTTTGTTCGACAGCACGGACCCGCCCTCGACGATCTCGAGCAGCATGGTGCCGAACCGGCCGAGTTGCGGTCCGGCGGTTTCCAGGGAGGGGCCCAGCCAGTCCATATTCCCGCCGACGGCCTGCATATCGGTGAACAGCTGCCGGATGGCGTCGGTGCGGCTCAGCAGGGTGGCCGCCAGCAGATCGGATGAATGCTGCAGGGTGCGCATCGCCTGATCGGTACCCGTCAGCGCGGTGTCGAAGGTGTCGACCAGCCGCGCCACCGTCTCCGGGTGGATCTGCTCGAGCAGTGCCACCGCCCGGGTCGACAGCGCCGTGATGGTCATCGGCAGATGCACCCGCTCGGTCGAGATCGTCTGCCCGTCACGCAGATACGGCCCACCCGGGGCGGTCGAGGCGAATTCGATATACGGTTCGCCGAGCGCCGACAGCTGTTCGATGTGGATGTCGCTGGTGGCCGGGATGTGGTACTTGTCGTCGATCCGCAGCCGGACGAGCACGCCGGAGGCTTGTTTGCGCACCGTCTCCGCCTTGCCGACCGCGACCCCGTCGAACAGCACCGGCGAATTCGGCCCCAGCCCACCGGATTCGGCGAGCCGGAGATCGGCGGTGAGGTAGGACTTGCGCGGATCGAGGTGCAGCACACCCACCGTCATGTAGACGATGCCGAAGACGAGGACGGCGGCGATCGCCGTGAGCGAGACGATCGATCGAATTCTCATCGCACCGCTCCGATCATCCGCAGCGTCTCGACGATGCGGGTGGTCTGCTCCTCGGGGGGCATGCCGGGGGCCGGAGAAGGCGATATCGTGACGCCGACCAGGTCGATCTTCGGGCCGCGCTCGGCGAACGGAATGATCTGGGACTGTAGCAGATTCGTCAGTCTCGCCATATTCGACGGGGAGCCGGTGTCGAGCGGCGCACTGCCGAACAGCATCGGCACCACCGCACGGGCCGCTGCCGTGGTCGAATCCAGCACCGGCCCCAGCCAGGTCGTCGACGGCGCGAACGGGCCGAGCGCGGTGAGGACGAAGACGACGCCGATTTCGGCGCGGATCACCTCGGTGGTGTGCTGCACCCCGTCCGGGGTGAGCAGGGGATCCCACGTCGAGGTGTGATTCAGCAGGCCCTCGTCGACCGTGGCCTGGATGCCGCTGACCAGCTGGTGAATCGAATCGGTATGTGCGGCAAGGTCGTTCAGGTCCGCACCGAGCACGTCGGAGATTCGCGCGGTCACCGCCGGATCCGCGGGCATGATCCCGTTCACGGTGTGCGCGATGTTCTGGATGTCGTGTACCGCGCCGCTGCCGACGAAGGTGGCCAGCTGCGCGAGGATGTCCTCGATGGGCAGTTGCGGGCGCGTGTCGGAGATCGGGATCGTCGCGTCCGGGCCGATCTCGCCGACCGTGGGGTGGGCCGGTTCGGTGAGCGCGATGTGGACGTCGCCGAGCGGTGTGGCCTGGCGCAGCTGGGCGGTGGTGCCGACCGGTAGCCGGACCGAGGTGCGGATGGCGACATCGGCGATCACATAGCCCTTACGCGCGGCAGCCGTGCCGGTGGCCGGTGCCGGATCGACGACGGTGATGTGGGTGAGCTGCCCGATCCGCACCCCGTTCGCGATGACCTTGGCGCCCTGCGGGAGATTGAGGACATCGGCGAACTGGATACGCAGCCGGTAGGTCGGTCCGCCGACGCCGGTGCCCGGCACCGGGATGTCGGCGGGCTGGAAACCGCAGGCCGTGGCCGATGCGGCGAGGGTGGCGGCGACCAGCGCGCAGGCGCAGATCCGGCGCAGGTTCACGATGCGTCGTGTCATTTCGCGCTCACCGCCGACAGGAGTACCGGCAGGGCCGGCGCGGTCACCACGCCGTTGCCGGCGGTCCCGCACTGCTGTCCCGCGACCGCCCGCAGCGCCGCGCAGATCTGGTCGGCCTGTTGTTGGGGCAGCGCCAGTTTCGGCGGTGCGTACCCGATGGTGAACTCGCCGCTGACCGGATCGACCGCATCGGTGAAGCCGGTGGCGAGGGCCGGCGTCATGCGGATGATCTCGGCGAGCGAGCCGACTCCCGAGGCGATGAGTTCGGATAGACCGGAGACGTTGTTCAGCGCGCGCAGCGCGGGGGAGCCGAGCTTCATGACCACCTCGTTGAGTTCCGGGAGCAGCCCGGCGAGCGCCGTCACCAGATCGGCCACGGGCGGAAAGGCGAGGGTGTTGATATCGGAGAACGTCTCGGTCAGCCGCGGCACGATGTTCTCCAGTTCCGGCCATCCGTCGCGGGCGCGATGGGCCAGTGCGGCCAGATCGTCCATGAGCTGACCGAGATGTCCGATCGCCGCGTCGGGTGAGGCGAGCGCCCTGCTCAGTTGCTCGATGAGCGCGTTGAGCTGCTGTCCGGTACCGGATGTCGCCCGGTCGAGGGCGTCGAGACCGTCACCGACGGCGGTGCGCTGTGCGGGATCTGCGGACGCGTTCAACTGATCGGAGAGTTTCGCCAGGGCGTCGAAGGTTTCCGACATGCTCTTGGGCGTCAGGGTTTTGGTGATGCATCGGCCCGGATCCCAACCGGCTCCGGCGGGTTCGGCGCCGATGAGTGCGAGATTGCGATCGGCCAGGATGGTGTGGCTGACCGTCACCGCGCCGACGTCCGGCGGGAGTGTGCGGTCGGCGCGCACTGTGAACCGCACCTTGGCCGCACCGTTGTCGGGTTCGATGGCGGTGACCTTGCCGACCTGAACGCCCATGACGGTGACGGCGCTGTCGGTGTAGAGGCCGATGCTGTCGGGCATTTCCGCGCAGTAGCTGCGCGTCGCCGGTTCGGATCTGGTCAGCTTCACGCCGAAACCCGCGGCCGACACGAGGACCAGCACGACCGCCGCCGACATCAGTCCGCGCGATCCGAGCATCTTCGTCAGCATCAGCATCCCCCTCCGGGAACCGGAACGCAGATACCGGTGATCGTGGCGGCGGACTGGTCGATGTTCACTCCGCCGCCCGGCTGGACCAGCGGCGTCAGGCGCTGCTCGAAGGTGTGCAGGGAATCGAGCAGGGCGCCCATGCGATCGCCGAGTTCCCGCAGCTTCGGAATCGCGTCGACGAGCGGCTGCGCCTGATCGCGCAGCGAGTCGTCCCAGATCCGGCCGAGCGGGACCAGCTTCTGCACCAGCTGGGCCAGGCCGTGCAGCGCCCAGCTGAGCTGTTCCCGGTTGTCGGCGACGACGTTCTCGAGAGTGCCGAAGGTTCGCATCAGGGTGACGAGGGTGTCGGAATTCTTGTTCAGCGCCGTCAGATATTCGTCGGTCAGCGCCAGCGTGTGCGAGACGTCCGCGTTCTGCCGATCCATGACGGCGACGATGTCGGCGACCGCGCGACCGGCGTGCCGGAGCGCGTCCGGACTCTTGTCGATCGCACCTGACAGCGCGGCGAGGTCCCGGCGGAGTGCGTCGCCGTCTGTCCGCTGCACGGGCGCGACCGCGTCCTGGAACGCCTGGGTGAGGTTGTAGGGCAGAATGACGCGCTGCGCGGGAATGACGGTGTGGCCCAGCGGGTTCGATCCCGCCGGCTGTACGGCCAGATAGTAGCCGCCGACGAGGGTCAGCATCCGCACCGCCAGGGTGGTCTGATCTCCGATGGCGACGCCGTCCTTCACGGTGAACGTCATCCGCACCCGGTCGGGCAGGAGCCGCAGCGCTGTCACCTTGCCGACCGGAATTCCCGCGATCCGGACGTCGTCGCCCGTGCGTATCGAACCGGCCTCCGCGATATCCGCGGAATACGTACGCTCCGGGGTGGTTCCGACGATATCGATGATGCCGACGGCGGCCACCAATACCAGGACGGCGACAATCCCGCCCATGCCCCAGCGCAATTGGGTGCCGCGTTCGTCGCGGCCGGTGAATATCGCGCGGTGGGCGGTACGCACGGCGGCGGCGATCGACGAGGGTGTGATTACCGGTGACATAGCGTGATCCTCTGTCCGGCGATCAGGACGGCCAGCGGTGCGGGCGCCGCCGCGATGCCGTGAGAGCAGGTCATATTCGCGTCGGGTCCGGTCGGGGGCACGGTCGTCGCCAGGGTCTGGATCAATCCGGGGAGCCGTCCCAGCACGTCGGCGGCCCGGCTCGGGTTCGGAAGGACCCGATGCAGCAGCGCGTCCAGGTCGCGATTCTTCTCGCCGGTGACGCCCAGGACATCCAGCAGGTCCAGCAGCGGGCGCAACATCGGCGGAATTTCCATCGCGAATTGCACCAGGCCCGGCAATTTGTCGGTGATGGTGACGAACAGTTCGGTCAGATTCGTCATCAATTGCATGGCGTTTCCGGACTTTCCGGCCATATGCGCGGAAACCTGGGCGAAATTGTTCACCAGGATGGACAGCACCTGTGCGCGGTCCGACGCGTACCGGCTCAGCGTGTCGATGGCGTCGAGCGCCGGCCCGATGCCGTTGCCGTCGCCCTGAACGACGGCGAGCATACTGCTCGCGAACCGATTCAGATCGTCGGGCGACAGCTGCGCCAGCACCGGCTGCAAGCCGTTGAACAAGGTGGTGATGTCGAAGGCCGGAATCGTATGCGCCGTATCGAAAACCGACGCCGAGGTGCGGCGGGCGCCGAGTTGATCCGGTTGCCGGATCTCCAGGTACCGGAAGCCGGTGAGGTTCTGATACCGCACGGCCACAAGGGTTTCGGTGTAGAGCGGATGGCCCTGTGTCACCGTGAAGCGCACGCGCGCCAGGGCCCCGTCCAGTTCGACGCTGCGCACCTTCCCGACCTGCACCCCGTAGAGCCGGACGTCGTCGCCGGTCCGCAGTCCGTTCGCATCGGTGAACATCGCGGTATAGGTGTCGGTGTCGCCGTCGACCGGCCGCTCGATCAGCCGGAACACCCCAGCCAGCACGACGGCCATGGCCAAGACGGACAGGGCGACGCGAATCCACAACGCGCGTGTCGACACTCAGTTGCCTCCTGCGCCGGGCCGGTGGGACAGCGGCGCCGCCAAACCCGGAACGGTGGTGAGGTCGACGCGCGCGTTCAGCACCGGCCCCGCCGGTGAGTCGTGGAAGCCGGCGCCGAGACGGTCGAGCAGCTCACGCAATTCGCCCTCCGATCGCTGTGGGTCGGAGACCGAACCGGCGACCTGGTCGAGCATCGTGACGGCGATCGGCAGCAGGCCCCCGAAATTGCGCTGCGCGGTGTAGAGGGTTTCCGTTGCCACCGGGAGCATCTCGTTCTGAACGCGGTTGAACATCTCCGAGAAGCGATCGACGTTCTCCTTCGTCGCGAGCTGCTGGTTCGTCAGATCCGCGTGCAACAGTTCGGCCGCGCCGGCGAGCAGTGCCGGTACGCCGTGCAGCGCCGAGCCGAACTGGCCGAACAGCAGTGACGGGGGCAGTTGCTGGGTTTCGGTGAACGAGCGCGCGGTCGTGCCGATCGCCTGCAGCAGCGGGGTGAAGGCGCCGATATCGTGCGAGGTCGTGCGCAGCACCTCGGTGAGTTTCGGGGTCAGCACGTCGTCGGTGAGCCGGCCCGTGGATTCCAGCAGCGCGGCGAGGGTGGCATCGCGCACCCGGTCCGCGTCGCGATCTCTCAGGTCCACGGTCGAGCCGTCCCGCAGCTGGGCGCCGCCGCTGATCGGATTCAGTTGCAGCGCAGTGATTCCGAAGAGATTGCCGGGCGCGTAGTCGACGGTCAGTGCGTCGGTCAGGCCGAACAGTTGCGACCGGCGCAGAGCCAGTTCGACGCGCTGGCGGCCGGCTCCGGCTATGGCGACGGCGGTGACCGATCCGACCCGGACACCGTCGAGCCGGACATCGGTTCCGGGGCCGACCCCCTCGCCGACCTGTGCGGTGACGAGGTCGACGCGGATATCGTCGGCCGGTCGGCTGTCTGGCAGCAGCCGCCAGCCGACGACGATCACCGCGGCGAGGGCGACCGCCCCGATGCCGAGGATCCGGGCGCGGCGGGGCCCGACCTCGGTGCCGGGCAGGGCATAAGGAGGCATGGGGTCATCCGGTGAACGTGATGGGGGACTGGAATCCCCAGAGAACGATGGTGGTGAGCATGTCGAGCGCGATGATCGAGACGAGGCTGGCCCGGATCGCGCGTCCCGAGCCGATGCCGACGCCTTCGGGGCCGCCGGTCGCGAAAAAGCCTTGGTAGCAATGGATCAGGACGACGGCGACGGCGAAGACCATCACCTTGATCGTCGCGGCGATGACGTCCCAGCCCAGGACGAACTGATCGAAATAGTGGTTGTAGGTGCCGGCCGGTGTGCCGTGGATGGTGGTGACGATCAGCGCGCAGGACAGATAGCTCAGAATCAGGGCGACCACGAAAGCCGGTGCGACGGCGATGATTCCGGCGATGACGCGGGTGGTCACCACGAACGGCACCGACCGCACGCCGAGCGATTCGAGCGCGTCGATCTCCTCGGAGATGCGCATCGAGCCGATCTCCGCGGTCATCCGGCAGCCGGCCTGCGCCGCGAAGCCGACACCCGCCGCGATCGGCGCCAGCTCCCGGGTCACCCCGAATGCGGAGATCAGACCGCTGAGCTGGCCCAGCGAAAGCAGGTTGAGCGCGCTGAACGCCTCGATGCCGATGGAGGCGCCCATCGCCGCCCCGAGCAGCAACATCAGCGGGACCACTCCGCCGCCGATGATGACCGAACCGCGGCCCCACGTCATATCGGTGATCACCACGATTGTCTGGCGCCGGTAGTGCCGCAGCGTGTACGGCAGCGACGACACCACCTGCCAGCCGAATCCGAGCACGAAGCCGATCGATTCGAACGGCCGCAGCGGATGGGCGCGGGCCCCGAGGCGATGCACCCATCGCAGGCCCGCGGGCGCGTACGGGGTCGCGGTCATCAGGCCATCCTCACCGGGAAGAACATGGTGACGACCTGCGTGATCGCGGTGTTGAGCACGGTGACCGCGGCGATCGACATGACCACGGCCGCGTTCACGCCGTCGGCCACACCGCGCGGGCCGCCCCCGGCTTCGAGCCCGCGCTGGCAGGCGATGATCACCACGAGGAAGCCGAAGATCAGCGCCTTGATCAGCGACACCCAGATGTCGAGGGTGGTGGTGAAGGCGCCGAAGGACTGCCAGTAACTGCCCGGCGTCACCCCGAGCGCGGCGACCGCGACGGCGAATCCGGAGGCGATACCGACCGCGATGATCAGGATGTTGAGCAGGGGAGCGACCAGCATCATCGCCGCGATCCGCGGCACGACCAGGCGCTGCACCGGATCTATGCCCATGACCCGCATGGCGTCGACCTCCTCGCGCACGGTCCGCGCGCCCAGATCGGAGGCGATGGCCGCCGAACCGGCGCCGCCGAGCATCATCGCGGCCGCCATCGGCGCGCCCTGTTTGATCACCCCCAGCCCGCCGGCCGCGCCGATCATCGAATCCGCGCCGAGTTGCGACACGATATTGCCGACCTGGGTGGAGACGATGACGCCGAACGGAATCGCCATCAGCACACTGGGAATCGCGGTGACCTTGATCAGAAACCATGCCTGCGTGAGGGTTTCGCGCGTCTGAAAGCGCATCCGCACCGCATCGCCGAGGGCTACCCCGATCGCGTGGGAGCCCATCTGCAACGCTCTGCCGAGCGTGGCGAGACTCGACAGCACCGTGTCGGAGAAGTTGCGGCGCAGCACTTGCGTCGCCCTGGGTTCCCGTCCCCCGAGGTGTACATCCAGATCAGTGGTCGACATCGAACCTCCGTCCGCCGAACCATGCGGCAGAACGTACCATATGATCTGGACCACATTCCAGACACCAATCCAGATAGGTGCTCTGATCTGTGGGCACGGGTCGGCGATCCGCCGGTGAAGGGGAAAAGCGCGTGCCGTCCAGGCGGTTTCAGTGCAGGGGAAGCCAGCCCGGCCACTGCCGCGGGCCTTCGTCGCCGCGGAGGCAGGCCAGCCGCCACCGCGCCTGGTCGCGGTGCACCGGGTCCGTGCCGGCGGCGCGGACGGCATCCATCGTCATCCGGAACTCGAGGATGTCGCGCAGCAGGAAGAACCCCGGCCACCGCATGACGTCCAGATGGTAGGTATCGCAGAACCGGGCGTATTGCGCGCTGGTGATCCAGCCCAGTGAGGCGTAGGCGATCGCGGTCGGCACCAGATCCCATTCCGGCGGGCCGATCGACAGGTTCTCCAGATTCAGCATCAGCACGTCGTCGTCGACGGTGGCGGCGAAATCGCGGCCCCATGCCTCGCCGTGGATGACGCACCACTGCATCCCGTACGGCAGATCCGCCCAGCGCCCGCGCAATTCGGCGAGATGGTCGTGCAGCCAGCGCCGGTCCTCGCCGGTGAACAGATCGGCGGTGTCGATCAATTCGGCGATTCCGCGAAACGGCTGCAGCTGGCCGAGGGTGAACGTCGTCGGCGGCGCCAAGCTGTGCAATCGGAGCAGCGCCGCGGCCATATCGTCCACGGCGCCGTGGTGGTACAGCGGCGGAGCCTGCCAGAAGGTCACCGTCCGGCCCTGTATCTCGAGCGGTTGCCGCACGTTGGGCAGGGTGTGCAGGGTGGCGACGCCGGATGTGGTGAGCCAGTGCGCGGCCTCGATCTCCCGGCGCGCCTCGGGGCGATGATCCGGGTGGCTGATGCGCACCACGACTCCGCTGGGCAACCGGTAATCGGTGCCCGCGCCGAACCGCACCTCCTGGGCGCCCCCCGCTTCCATGCCGGCACTCAAACATGCGGCGCGCAGAACCGACAGATTCCCGTTTCCAGCCAGCTGTGCGGTCATGCGCATACCCGAGTTCCTGCCGAATCCCTCGTCCTTGCTCTCATTGTGCTCGATCGGCGGACCACCCGACGCGGTTTCGGGCAACCTTCTGGTTACCGATTGCTGAGGCTGAGATCACGTTCGCTCGGTCGGAGACTGCCTCACATCCCTGTTAGGGTTCTAACCGGAGATTCACTCCGCTTCCGTCTCGTGGGGAGGAACCACCCGTGGCGCGCGTCAAATCCCGCCCGCACTACAACGTCGTCTTCGCGGTGCTGCTGCTCGGCATCTCGGCGTACGCATTGCTGCAGTCGATGGTCGTTCCGGTGCTGGCCTTGCTGATTCCGGCCCTGCACACCACACAGAGCACCGCGACCTGGCTGATGACCGGATATCTGCTCTCGGCCTCGGTGGCGACGCCGATTCTCGGGCGGATCGGCGACAAGGTCGGCAAGGAACGCATGCTCGTCGTCACCCTGGTCGCGCTGACGATCGGCTCGCTGATCGCGGCGCTGACCGAGTCGGTCGGGGTGATGATCGTGGCGCGGGTGATCCAGGGCCTCGGCGGCGGCGTGATTCCGTTGGCGTTCGGCATCATTCGCGACGAGTTCCCGGCGAAGAAGCTGCACGGCGCGGTGGGTATCGCCTCCTCGCTCATCGCCGTCGGATCCGGTCTGGGCCTGGTGCTCGCGGGCCCGATCGTCGAGCATCTGAACTACCACTGGCTGTTCTGGGTGCCGATGATCATCACCGCGATCGCCGCAGTGGCCGCGATCGTATTCGTGCCCGAGTCGCCGGTGCGCAGTCCGGGCAATATCAATTGGGGCGCGGCGATTCTGCTGTCGGCCTGGCTGGTGGCGCTGCTGCTGGCGGTGAGCAAGGGCCCGTCGTGGGGCTGGAGCTCGGCGCTGACCCTGGGCTTGTTCGCGCTGGCCGTGGTGGCGGCGGCCGCCTGGATCGTAGTCGAGCTGAAATCGACCACCCCGCTGATCGATATGCGCACGATGCGGATTCCGGCGGTGTGGACGACGAATCTGGTGGCCGTGCTGACCGGCGCCGGAATGTACGCGATGATGACCTTCCTGCCGCAGCTGCTGCAGACACCCAAATCGGTGGCGGGCTACGGGCTGAGCGCCAGCATCACTCAATCCGGGCTGTACATGCTGCCGCTGTCGGTGGCGATGTTCGTGATCGGCCTGTCGATCGGGCCGCTGGCGGCGCGCATCGGGCCCAAGGCGATCGTGTTGATCGGCAGCGTCATCACCGTTCCGGCGTTTGTGATGCTCGCGGTCGGACACGACCACGGCTGGGAGATCTACCTGGCCGGTGCACTGCTGGGTATCGGTATCGGACTGGCCTTCTCGTCGATGCCGGCCATCATCGTCGCCGCGGTGCCGCCCGCCCAGACCGGGGCGGCCACCGGGATGAACGCCAACGTCCGCACCGTCGGTGGTGCGATCGGCAGTGCGATCTCGGCGGTGCTGCTGACCTCGGGCGCCGCCACCGCGCACGGTCTGCCCGCGGATTCCGGGTATTCCCGGGTCTTCTGGTTCCTGGCCGGTGTGTCCGTGCTCGCCGCGCTGGCGGCCCTGATCATTCCGTCGGTGCGCGCGCACGCGCCGCAGGCCGCCGCGGAGGAATCGGAACTTGCGGAGCAGCCGGAACTCTCGGAGCCGGAACTCGTTGCCGCGCACGACGGTAATGCGGTGGTCGCCGGAATCGCCGGTGTGTCGGCGCCGCAGGCGGTGGATATGGCGGGCGACGACCGGGCGATCGGCGGCAGCATCCGGCGGGAGAACGGCGGGTCCGTGCCGGACGTGGCATTGACGCTGATCGACCAACGCGGACACCAGGTTTCGCGCGCCACGGGTGGATCCGACGGTAGCTACCGCCTCCCCGCCCCGGCGCCCGGCAGTTATGTACTGATCGCCTCCGCCGCCGCGCATCGCCCGGTCGCCGTCACCGTCGTCGTCGGCGCGGTGGCCCAGACCGTCGATCTGACGCTGCCGAGTTCCGGGGAGCTCACCGGCACCGTCCGCCGCGCCGGCGACGGGAAACCCGTTGCGGGAGCGACGGTTACCCTCACCGATCCGCGCGGGGAGGTGATCGGGGCGGCGGTCACCGGCGGCGACGGCGGCTTCCGCTGCGGCGGTGTCGCGTCGGGCTCCCACACTCTCGTCGTGGTCGCCGACCGGATGCACCCCACCGCCGTCACCCTCACCATCCCCGACAGCGGACTGCTGCACCACGACGTCGACCTGGAACCGATGGCAACCCTGGCCGGAGCCGTGGAGGCGCACGGCAAGGCGGTCGCCAACGCGGAGGTGACCGTCCTGGATGCGAGTGGCGACCGGATCTCCACCGCCCGCACCGACGGCAACGGCCGCTATGTGGTCTCGGACCTGCCGGCCGGTCACTACACGGTGGTGGCGCGTGGATATCCCTCGGTGAGCAGCACCGTCACCGTCGGCGCGGGCCGGATCACCCACGATGTGGAGCTCGCCTACGACGAATCGGCATCCGTGGGCTGCGGCTGATCAGGCCTCGATCTGCGGGTGCAGCCGGTTCACCGACCACACTCGTTGTCTGCGGACGACGAGTGTGGTCGCACCCAGGAAGAGGACGAGGAATCCGGCCAGCACGATCAGGTCGCGGACGAGGTTGCCGGTGAGCCCGCCGGAGATGCCGACGCGCAGACCGTCGACGACATAGGTCATCGGGATGAGCGGATGGATGGCCCGGAACGGGGCCGGGGTGGTTTCGATCGGATAGAGGCCACCGCATGCGGTGAGCTGAATGATCAACAGCGCCAACGACAATGCCTCACCGATCGCGCCCAGCGCGACGCGCAGGAAGTGATCGATCGCCACGAATGCCGCCGCGGCCAGAATCAGCAGTCCACCCACCCAAACCGGATGCAGCGGATCGAGTCCGAGCCCCAGTTGTACGACGAGGTAGAGCAGCAGCCCACCGGCCGCGGCGATCAGGGCGACCGGCAGCCATCCGGCCGCGGCGACCGTGAGCGCGCCGACGCGCCCAGCCAGTGCGCGCAGGTTGAGCGGGCGGATGAACAGGTAGGCGAGCAGGCCGACCACCCACAGCGCGATCGCGAAGAAGAACGGTGCGAATCCGCGCCCGTACACACCGGCGGGATGCAGGTTGTCCATGGTGATGCCGACGGGTGAACCGAGGACGTCGGCGGCCTTGGCCGTCTGCTCGGGGCTGGTGTCCGGAATCTTGGTGACGGCGCCGTCGACCACGCGGGTGATGTCGGCGGCGCCGGAATTGAGCTGATCCGCACCCGTCTGCAGCGTCCTGCTGCCCGCCTCGAGCGCGCCGAGCCCGGCGCCGATCTGCGCAGCCCCGCCGCCGATGGTGCGCGAGGCCGCCGTCAGTGCCTGCAGGGGTGCGGCGGCCCCGGCGACGGCCTGGCCGACCGTCCCTGCGCTGCTTTGCAATTCGCTCGCCTGCTGGGCGGCTTGCTGCGCGGAGGTCTGGGCCTGGTCGGCGGTGGTGTTCGCGGCGGTGGCGGTCTGGGCAAGGGCCTGCGCGTTGCGGCGAGCGGTGCTCAGCAGGGGATCGAGCGCGAATTCCGGGTGGGCGGCGGCGAATTGGTCCAGCGCGGTCGAGCCCTGGGTGGCGGTGCGGCTGACGATGCCGGTGGCGTCGCGGACCAGACTCAGACTCTGCGCGGCGGCCGAGCTGGCGTTGGCGACCGTGCCCGACGCGGCGGGCAATGCGGCCACACCCGCATTCGTGATCGCGGTGATCGCCTGATCGGCGCGGGTACCGGCGTCGGCGAGTTGCCCGACGCCCTCGGTGATCGATCCGGCGCCGGCCTGGGCGGCGGTGATGCCCTGGGTGAGCGCGGCGCTGCCCTGTTGCGCGAGCACTGTCCCGTCGAGCAGTTTGTGCGCGCCGACCGAGGCGATCTGCAATTGCTGTTTCACCTGGGACAGATCGCCGTAGATGGCGGTGGCGTAGGCGGCGTGCGCGGCGGTGTCGATCTGGCTCTGCAGTTCGGTTTTCGCGGTTTGCGCGACGATGCCCACGATGTAGTTGTTCGCGTCGTTGAGCGTGATTCCCATGGTGGCGCGTTCGGGGATCGGATTCTGCGCGGTGGCCAGTTTGTGGCTGAAGTCCGGCGGCACGGTGATCGTGAAGTAGTAGCGGCCGTGCCGCAGACCGTCCAGCGCCTCGTCGGCGTCGACGAAATTCCAGGCGAAGGCTCCCGACGCCTGCAGTTGCTGAGTGAATTGCTTTCCGGCATCGATCATCTGGCCGTTGGCGACCGCGGGCCGGTCCTGGTCGACCACGGCGACCGGAATGCGGTCGGTGCGCCCGTAGGGATCCCAGTTCGACCATAGATACAGCGACCCGTACAGCAGCGGAATCATCGCCAGCCCGACCGGGACCAGTCGGCGCATCGGTGCCCGGAAGCGGAGAAATTCCAACAGGGCCAGGCGAACCGCGGTCATCGCTCACTCCTCCGGAAGGGGGATCTGATCTCGCTCGGTCGGGTGCGGCAGGTCGATCACCGCGACGGAATCGTCGAGGGACGGCGGCGGAATGGTTGTCGTCGCGATGACGGTGCAGCCCAGTCCGGTGAGGATGCGCAAGGCGTCCCACAGCCGTTCGACATCCGTGTCGCCGCAGCCGCGTTCCACATCGTCGACGACGATCGCGGCCGGCTGTTCGGCGGCCGCCAATGCCACCGCGAGCAAGGTCTGCTCGTGCGGCGGCAGTTCGGCCACGGTCGCCGTCGTGGGCGCGTCGACATCGAGCATGGTCAGCGCATCGCGGATGGCGGCCCTTCCGATGCGCGGGCCGCCGATCATCGTCCGCTCGGTGACGATATCGCCGACACGCAGTTCGTCATCGAGGCCGACCGCCGGCTCCGCCCGCGCCACCGCGACGAGTTGCCGCACCCGCGCGCCGTCGGCGGGCAGGCGATAACCGCCCACCGCGACACTGCCCGCCACCAACCGCATCCGTCCGGCCAGCGCCAGCAGCAGCGAGGTACGGCCGGATCCCGAGGGCCCGGCCACCACACCCAGTTGACCGGCCGCGACATCCACCGACACTCCCGCGAACGCGCATCCCCGTGCTCCGCGAGCCGTGATGCCGCGCGCGATGATCTCTACACCGTGGAAAGCCATCGGGGCGAGACTAACCCGCGCGCCCCGGTCCCCGTCCGCAGCGACATCCCCGCCGTTCAGCCCAGCACCACGAACAGCACCACGATGACGATCAGCACGATGACCATGGTGACGATGAGCAGGAGCGGGCTCTTGCGGTTGGTCACCGGCGAGTCGCTCAGCGAGACGTCCTCGCGCTCGGGATTCGCGGGCCGGCTCTGGTCGTCGAATCGTTCGGACATCGAGCACCTCCGGGTCTGCTGGCGGTCGCTGCGTAATACCCGGGCCGCCGGTCGGCAAACGCGCCGCTAGTCCGGGGTCTTCGCTGCCGGGATGCGGGTGTGCACGGTGAGTAACAGATGGTCGAAAGCGGTGATGTGCTCCGGCGGAGGCGGCGCGACCAGGGGAAGTTCCTCGATGATCTGCGCGGCCAGGTCGCGAAGTTTGGTGTTGGTTTCCTGGGACCGCCACGCCAGCACCTTGAAGGCCTGTTCGGCGTTGATGCGGTACATGCGCATCAGGACACCCTTGGCCTGTTCGATCACCGCGCGATTCTCGATCACGTCGGGCAGGGCGGCCGAGAGAATTTCGCGTTCGTTCTCGGCGAGCGTGTCGGTGAGGTCGATGTAGAAGCCCGCGGTGGCGGCGACCTGCCCGGCGTCGTCGTAGATGCGATCGGCGACGACCATCACGTTGTGCACATTGCCCGCGGTATCGACGAACCGATGCCGGCTGGAGAACGATTCGCCCAGCTCGACCGCTCGGGTGATGGTCTTGGCGACCTCCTCGCGGTCGTCCGGATGTTTGTGCGCGAGCAGCAGTTCCGTGGTCGGGACGACGCCGCCGGGGGTGTAGCCGTGCATGCGGTACACCTCCTCCGACCATTCCCAGCGACGGGTGGCGAACCAGAACCGGAACGACCCCACGCGGGGGATATCGCGGACGGTGTCCGAGATGGTCTCGGGTGTCGCGTGGTTGCGAAGCGGATCGGTTCTATGCACGAGCATCATTATGTTCGGCCGCCAGGCATCCTGCCGTTGTTCGAACGCACAGTGGACTGAACCGTTCGTTTTCCGTCCTGAGGTTGCCCTATCGCGGGAAAAACGCCGGTCCAGCGGTCAGCCGGCGAGCGCCATGGCGGGCGAGCGCCCGTAGTGGCGACGGTAGAGCGCGGCGAAGCGACCGGGGTGGCCGAAACCCCACGCGGCGGCGATCGTGGCGACGCTGTCGCCGTCGTCGGCACTGCCCGCGATCAGATCTTCGTGGGCGCCGCGCAGCCGCATGCGCTTCAGGTACGCGGTCGGGGTCGTATCCAGGTGCCGTCGGAAGGCGATCTGCAGCGCCCGCACGGTGACATACGCCGCCGCGGCGATGTCGGTCACCGCGATGTCCTCGTGGATGTGCGATTCCATGTAGGCCACCGCGCGGCGCACGGTCAGCGGATGCGCGTCCCGGCGATCGAGCGGGGTCGGCTCGAGGCCGGCCGTGTTCGGAAACGCGTGCAGTACGGTCGCGGCCAGATATTGCGACGCCGTGGCCGCCACCAGCGGCGGCACGTCACCGTCATAGGAGGCGGCGAGCTGCTGCATATGTGAGATGACCGCGGTGAGCCGATCGCCCGCCTCGGGGGTCACGGTGCGATGGCCCGAGAGGGCCACCTCTCCGGTATCGGGCCGATTCGCCGAGGCGACTCTGCCGAGTAGGGACGGATCGAACATCGTGATGGTGAAGTTGGCCTGGTGGACGACACCGGAGTACGGCAGATCCGGCGGGGTCAGAATTCCGATCTCGCCCGGCCCGAACGTGTCGTTGCCCGCATCGACGTACTCTTCCTCGACCCATCCGGCCTCCACCCCGATCAGGCAGATCTTGTTGAGCGGATCGGCGTCGTAGCTCATATCGAATCCGAGTTCGAGCCGGTCGAGACTGACCGGGCCCAGCATGTCGCGCGCGATCCGGCTGCGGACCGGCACTTCCGTGGCGTTGCCGATCTCCATGGTCGTGTAGTTCCGATTCAGAAATTGCTCGGTGGCAGCCAAGCTCTCGCTGTCGAACTCTACTGTCATCGGTCGGTGATCCTCCGCTGTGCCACTGCCACGCCACCGCCCCGGTCACGTTCGCCTATGACGGGGTGCGTCGTACGGACATAAAAGCCTACTTGTCCATAGTGTTTCCCCGGCGCGCGTTGTGTCACCCGACGGTGACGTGATTCTCGAGGCGGTAACGAATTCGCCCCGGAAACGATCAGAGGAGGGACGCCAGCGGGCTGCGATGCAGGTCACGGCGCAGGTGCGCGACGTCGTCGCAGACGAATGCCGCGCCGTCGGCCTCCAATTCGCCGCGGGAGATACCGCCGCTCAGGACACCGATCGCCGCCACGCCGAGCTTGGTGCAGGCGCGCATGTCCCAGACCGTATCGCCGACGAACACCGCTCGCTGCGCCGTGACACCGGCCCGGTCCAGGGCCACCCGGACGATGGTCGGATCGGGTTTGGCCGTCTCCACGTCTTCGGCGCCGGTCACCGCGTACAACACCGACTCGCTGTCGAGCAGGTCGCGCAGCCGGGCCAATTCGTCCGGCGGCGCCGACGTGGCGAGGACGACGCGCAGGCCCGCCTCGTGCAGATGGCGCAGGATCTCGCGGGCGCCGGGCAGCAGGGTCAGTTCACCGGCGCGCTCGAGGTAGTAGCGGCTGTGCAGGTCGCTGGCGGTATCGGCGGTCTCGCTGGCGAGATCGGGGGCGAGGGTGCGCAGCAGTTCGTCGCCGTCCATGCCGATGCTGCGGTGGATCCGCCAGGTCGGCACATCGGCGTCGACGTCGCGGAAAGCTCGATGCCAGGTCACGGCATGCAGATAGTTGGAGTCGACGAGCGTGCCGTCGATGTCGAAGAGGACGGCTGCGGGTTCGGGCACGGCATCTCCTTCTCTCCTGTACCAGCCTGCGTGACGAGCCATTCGAGAGCAGATGCCACTGTACCCAGCGTGATGCCGCCGCGGCGGCGGACATCCCCGCCGCAGCCGTCAGATGGTCACGGGACTACTTTCGCCCTCACCGGTTGCTCACCACCGGCGCGGGCTCGGAAGGCGCGCGGTCCGGCTCGTCGAAAAGAATTGCCGCGGCGCGGGTTTCGTTGCTCTCGGTCGCGCCCGCCGGATCGCGACGCAACCAGCGCGGTGCCCACCAGCAGGCATCCCCGAGCAGGCGCATCGTCGCCGGAACCAGCAGCACCCGCAGAATCGTCGCGTCGATGAGCAGGGCGGCGACCATGCCGAACGCGATGTACTGCATCATCACCAGATCCGACAGCGCGAATGCGCCGGTGACGACCAGCAGGATCAGCGCGGCGGCGGTGATGATGCGCCCGGTGTGGGCGACGCCGGCGCGAATCGCCTCGCGGGTGGACGCGCCCGCGGCCCGCGCCTCGACCATGCGCGAGAGCAGGAATATCTCGTAGTCGGTGGACAGCCCGTAGATCACCGACACGATCACCACCAGCACCAGCGCCATGATCGGCTGCGGGGTGAAGCCGAGCGGTCCGGCGCCGTGCCCGTCGATGAAGATCCAGGTGAGGATGCCGACCGTGGACCCGAGCCCGAGCAGGTTCAACGCGCCCGCCTTCAACGGCAGCACCAGTGAGCGGAAACTCCATGCCATCAGGGCGGTGGTGGCGAGGAAGACGAGGGCGACCACCAGCGGTATCCGGTCCACGAGTGCGTCGATACTGTCCTTCTCGATGGCGGGCTGACCGCCGACGAGCAGGGTGGCGCCCTTCGGCAGTGGCATCGAGCGCAGGTAGTCGATCGCCGCATCCTTGTCGGCCGTGGATGCGAGCACGGTTTGCGTGGTGAATACGCTCGACTGCGCGGGCCGTTGCAGCCAGGCGGGGAAGGGCGCCGCGAGTCCCGGGGCGTGGCCGGCCTCGGCCAGCACGGTCTCCTTTGCGGCGGGATCGTAGGTGATCAGCACCAGATCGATCGGGTTGATGCGGCGCAGCGGGAAGATCTCGTCGAAGTGCTGCTGCGCCAGTCGCGTCGGATGATCCGGTGGCAGGAAGCGCTCGTTGATGGCGCCGAAGGCCAGGTCCCGGATCGGCGCGATCAGCACCAGCAGTCCGATGACCACCGAAACCGCCACGAACAGCGGCCTTTTCATGACGCGGTCGGCGATCCGCCCCCAGAGATTGTCCGGAACCCGGCCCGGCGGTGTGGTCCGGCGGAACCAGGACACGCCGAAGCGGTCCACCCGATGGCCGAGCACCGCCAGCATCGCGGGCAGCAGTGTGATCGAGGTGAACGCGGCCAGCGAGATGGTGATGATGGCGCCGTAGGCGAACGAACGCAGAAAACCCTGCGGGAACACCAGGATTCCGGCGGCGGCCACGGCCACGATGGTGGCCGAGAACACCACGGTGTGGCCCGCGGTCGCCACGGAACGGCGCACCGCGTCGTCGACGTCACGACCGTCGGCGAGTTCGTCGCGGAACCGGCTCAGCACGAACAGCCCGTAATCGATGGCCAACCCCAGCCCGACCATCGAAACCACCGGCGAGACGAAGGAATTGACCTCGGTGACCGTGGTGAGCAACCGGATGAGGCCCCAGGCGCCGAGCACGGTGAGCCCGCCGACGATCAACGGCAGCGCCGCGGCCACCACGCCGCCGAAGAGGAAGAACAGCAGCACCGCCACCGCGGGAATCGCGAACAGCTCCATGCGCTGCTGATCGTGGGCCATGGTGTCGTTCAGCGCGCCGGCCACTGCCTGCCCGCCGGCCACCTCCATATTCACGCCGGGAACGTCGAAGGCGTGCGCGACGGCTCGGAAGTTGCGCATCTGCTCGGTGGGGTTGTCGCCGTGGATGGCGATGGAGGCGAAGGCGTGCTCACGGTCCGCGGAGCCGAACATATCCGGAAGCGCCACACCCGTTGCGGTGGGCCAATATGCGGCGTTCACCCGATCGATCTGCTGCGGGAACCGCTTCGGCAGACTGTCCAGGCTCGCCACGATCGGCGCGGCGAAGGCCGGATCGTCGATCGTCGTGCCGGGCGGGGCGTGATACAGCACGACCACATCGGCACTGTGGTCGCGCCCGAAGATCTCCTCGTGCACGTGCGCGGCTCGCACCGATTCCGAGGACGGATCGTCCCAGCCGCTGGAGCTCAGATGTTCGCCGAGGCCGAGCCCGTACCAGCCGAGGGCGAGCAGTCCGGCCACCAGCACACCGATCACCGTGAACCGCCGGCGCAGCACGAGATCGGCCCAGTGATTCGATTCGGCGGACAAGTGCCGGCTCCCAACTGTTTGCGCGGATCGGTTCGGCTGTCGTTTCGCGACGCTCGTCGCGAGACCGGGCCTGCGGTTTCGGCGGAATTTCCGGAAATTAACCGCCGCGTTGTCGTGGGGACAGCAGGCAGCTGCCTCGAGAAAATGAGCGTTCGAGGAAAGATAGGACGCTTTACGCGCGAATTCGGTCGGCGTACAGCAATTTTCCGACGGATCATAATCGCGGCGCGGAAGTCTTGTGAGCGGTGAGCAAAGCCCGGCGCCGCACCGGGTGGAAACGCCGTGGACTGTATCGAATAGCGTTGCGTCCTAACGATTTCAGAGACCGATCGGTCGGCGTGGAACATATCGCTGCGGCGGCTGGGTGGGTTCACAAAACCGTCGCGCGCGGTTGGTTGGAGGGTCCAAAAGTGGGGTGAATCTCTTCCATCTCCGATCACGGTCAATAGCGTGGGCGCCATCGGTCACATGCCCAGGACCGCAGAGAGACGAGTGAGTCGCCGAGATCAGCCGGTGGCCTCTGAACGCGAGACCGGAGGATATTCGTGTCGGATATTGCAATTGTGGGTATCGGCTGTCGATTCGCGGGCGGAATCGACTCGCCCGAGACATTCTGGGACTTCGTGGTCGACAAGCGCGACGGCGTGGTCGAGATGCCGGCGGATCGATGGGACTACCGCAGGTACTACGACCCCGAGCCCCGCACCCCGGGCCGCAGCTACACCAAGCGCGGCGCCTTCATGACCGCCGACCCGTGGCAGTTCGACCCCGACTTCTTCGGGATCTCCCCGCGTGAGGCGACGGTGCTCGACCCGCAGCAACGCCTCATGCTGGAGGTGACGTGGGAGGCGCTCGACGACGCCGGGATGGCCGGGCGTGCGGCCGGTTCCTCGGTCGGTGTGTACGTCGGCGGATTCGTGGTCGACCAGTCCGTGATCGGCGTGGTCGGGCCGGCGCTGTTCCACACCGATATGCACACCCCGGCGAGCGCGTCCTACACGATGCTGTCGAATCGAATCGCGTACGCGCTCAATCTGGTCGGGCCCGCGCTCACCGTCGACACCGCGTGTTCGTCGTCGCTGGTCGCGTTCCATCTGGCCTGCCAGGCCCTGGACAACGACGACTGCCGGGTGGCCCTGGCGGGCGGCGTGAACGTGATGCTGCAGCCGGAAACCTTCGTGCTGATGTGCAAGGGCGGGTTCCTCGCCGCCGACGGCCGCTGCAAATCCTTCGACGCCTCCGCCGACGGATACGGCCGTGGCGAGGGCGCCGGCATGGTGGTGCTGAAGAAGCTCGACGACGCCGTGCGTGACGGCGACCGCATCTACGCGGTGGTCAAGGCCACCGGCTCGAATCAGGACGGGCGCACCACCGCCATCACGGTGCCGAATGTCGATTCCCAGGAGGCGCTGGCCCGCACCGTCTGCGAACGTTCGGGCCTGGCGCCGCAGTCGATCACCTATCTCGAGGCGCACGGCACCGGAACCCTCGTCGGCGACCCGGTCGAATTGCGCGCGCTCGGAAAGGTTTTCGGTGCCCCCACCGGACGCACCGAATCGGTCGGCGTGGGGTCGGTGAAGGCGACGATCGGCCACACCGAGGCCGCCGCCGGAGTCGCCAGCGTGATCAAGGCCGCGCTCGCCATCAAACACCGCACCCTGCCCCCGCAGGGCTGGCTGGACAAGCAGAATCCCGACATCCCCTTCGAGGAACTCGGCCTGCACGTGCAGACCGAGGCGCAACCGCTGCCCGCCGACGCCGGCCCGATGTCGGTGGCGGTCAACGGTTTCGGCTACGGCGGAACCAACGCGCACGCGATTCTGCAGGAGTATGTCGGTCCCGCACCGGCGTCAGCAGGATCGCACCGGCATCTCGGCATTCTGCCCATCTCGGCTCGCAGCACCGCCGCGGCCCGCGCGCTGGCCGGACGATTCGCCGATCTGATCACCGCGGGGGCCGACCCCGATCATCTCGCCGAGGCGGCCTGGACGCGGATGGCGCACCACGCGTTCCGCACCGGCGTGCTGATCGGTGACTCCACCGAGGAGCTGGTGCGGGAGCTGCGCGGCTACGCGGCGGGCGAGGGGCGCGATGCCTCGCGCACCATCGTCTCGCGTGCGCCCGAACCGGTGTTCGTGTTCTCCGGAATGGGCCCCCAGCACTGGCGGATGGGGCGGGAACTGCTCGCCGCCGGTGGCGTGTTCGCCGACACCGCGGCCGAGATCGATGCCGAGTTCCAGGCCCTGGCGGGCTGGTCGATCGTCGACGAATTGCGCAAGCCGGAGGGCGAATCCCGGGTCACCAGTACCGAAGTCGCGCAACCGGCGAACTTCCTCGTCCAGGTCGGCCTCGTGCGCGAGCTCGAGCAGTACGGCATCACCCCGGCCGCCATCGTGGGCCACAGCGTGGGCGAGGTGTCGGCGGCATATGTGAGCGGCATGCTGTCGCTGCGCGACGCCGTCCGCGTGGCCTACCATCGCGCCCGCCTGCAGGCGACCACCGCCGGCACCGGCGGCATGCTCGCGGTGGGACTGCCGAAGGACAAGGCCCTCGAACTGATCGGCGACGACCCGGGTATCGATATCGCCGCGGTCAACAGCCCCAGCGCGGTCACCCTCTCCGGCGATGTCGGACGGCTGGACCTGCTGGCCGAAAAGCTCACCGAGGAGGGCGTTTTCGCTCGCCGTCTGCGCGTCGAGGTGCCTTACCACAGTCGCCTGATGGAACCGATCGAAGCCGAATTGCGTTCGGTGCTGGCCGATCTCGCGCCGCGGACCCCGACCGTGCCGCTGTATTCGACGGTGACCGGTATGCGGGTCTCCGAGGCCGATTGGGACGCGTCCTACTGGTGGTCGAACGTTCGGCGGCCGGTCCGGTTCTTCGATGGCGTCGGCGCCCTGATCGGCGCGGGTCACCGGATCTTCCTCGAGATCGGTCCGCATCCGGTGCTCTCGGGCAATATTCGCGAAGCCCTGCTCGGCGCCGATGTGCAGGGGACGACGGTGCCGACGCTGGACCGCGAACAATCCGACGCCGACAGTCTACGCCGCACCCTGATCGGCCTGCACGCCGCGGGCGTCCTCGACCGCGATCTGCTGTTCCCGCCCGATCGCCCGGCCACCCCGCACCTGCCGCTGCCGCGCTACCCGTGGCAGCGCACCCGCCTGCACTCCGCGCTGCCGCTGTTCGAACAGGCCCGGCTCGGCACGCCCGGTGGCTACGCCATGCTCGGCGATCCCGATGTCGAAGGCCGGCCGGAATGGCTGCTGCAGGTCGGCACCGAATTGCTGCCGTGGCTGTCGGATCACGTGGTCAACGGCATCAAGATCATGCCCGGCGCCGCGTATCTGGACGCGGCGCTGAGTGCCACCAAGTCGCGGATCGGCTCGGAACAGGTTGCGCTGGAAGGAGTTCGGTTCGTCGCGCCGCTCATCATGGGCGCCCCGGACGTACCGCTGGTCGCGCTGAGTATCGAGGAGGCCAGCGGCCGGTTCCTGATCAGGTCCCGCAGTGCCACCGGCACCGCGTGGACGGTGCACGCCTCCGGGCGCACCCTCACCGGCAGCCACGAGCAGACCACGGTCGCCGTTCCGGAGATCGAGGTCGGCATCGACGTCGATCCCGCGATGTTCTACACCGGCCTGGCCGCGGCCGGACTGCAGTACGGGCCGTCGTTCCGGCGGGTCACCTCGGTGCGCGTCGGCCGCGATGTGGTGGTGGCGACCGTCGACGGCGCAATCGCGGCGGATTCCGGTCATCTGGCGCATCCGGCGGTCGTGGACGCCGCCATGCAGTGTGCGGCCATGTTGTTCGCCGACGAACGCATCGACGAGGGCGTGATGGTTCCGGTCGGCGTCGGTGCGGTGCGGTTGCTCGCGGCGCTGCCCGAGACGGTGACGGTGGTCGCCCGGCGCGATCCGGACGCTCGGCTGCGTGCCGATGTGGATCTGCTCGACGCCGACCACAAATTGGTCGTCCGCCTGTCCGGCCTGCAGATCGGCGCGCTGCGGCCCGGCGACGATCCGCTGCACCGGATGGCCGACTTCTATTACGCCGAGACCTTCGAGGAACGCGATCCGATCGACCCGGCCGCGCTGGCCGAGGCCGGCTCGGTGAGTACCGTGGTGGTCCGCCTGGGCGAGACCGACCGGGCCGACCGGTTGGTGGCCGCGCTGGCGGATTCCCGTCTGCACGTGGTGGATTCGACCGGGCCCGAACTGGAGTCCGAGCTCGTCGAGCAGTTGCGCGCGGCCCGCGACGAACCGGCTCGGCGGTTGCACATCTGTGTGGTGGCCGGTGCGGTCGCCGACGACGTGGCCGACCTGTGGACGCTCAAGCGCATCGCGGTGGCGATCGCCGACTTCGTCGAACCGCCCAGCGAAAACGGCACGCCGCAAACGATTTTCGGTGACGGCCTCGTGCACTGCACCCTGGTCACCGAATCGGCCTTCGCCCTGCCCGGCAGTCCCGTCGCTCCCGATACCGGACAGGCCGCGCTGGCCGGCGCCCGGCGCGTGCTGCTCAACGAGCAGACCGCCCTGCGATGGCGGCTCGTCGACGTCGAACCCGACACCCCGATCGCCGATCTCGTGGCGGAGCTGGCGGTGCCCGGCGCCTTCTCCCTCGACAACAGCGACGAGGTGCTGCTGCGCGACGGTAAACGCTGGGCGACGGTGATCACCAAACCGCTGCCCGAGCGCCTGGAAGCCTTGGAAACCTCGGCGCCGCTGACCGATCCGGAGGCCAACTTCGAACTCGACATGCCACGTACCCGGCTGCTGTCGGCTCTGGCGTGGCGGGAATGTCCGCGGGTGGCACCGGGCCCCGGCGAGATCGAGATCCGCATGCAGGTCATCGGATTGAACTACAAGGATCCGCTGAAGGTCATCGGGCTGCTCGGCGAACGTGAGCTCGCACCGACGTATTTCGGCACCGTGCCCGGTATGGAGGGCGTCGGCACCGTGGTGCGGATCGGCCCGGGCGTGGAGGGCGTGAACGAGGGCGATCTGGTCGGTGTGGCCGCCAAGGGCATGATGCGCCGCTTCGCTGTCGTGGACCGGCAACTCGCGGTCGTCCTGCCCGAGGGCACCGATCCCGGGCACTGCACCAGCATCATCGCCTTCGGCACCGCCGAATACGCCCTGCTGGATCTGGCCCGGCTGGAACCGGGGGAGACGGTGCTCGTGCACGGTGCGGCCGGTGGTGTCGGCACCGCCGCCATCCAGGTCGCCAAGGCTCGCGGCGCCACCATCATCGGCACCGCGAGCACCCCGGAACGGCGCGCGCACGTGCTGGCGATGGGCGCGGACTACGCGGTGAACTCACGCTCGCTGAACTTCGTCGACGAGGTCGCCGCGATCACCGGCGGCGCGGGCGCGGATGTGATCGTCAGCAGCGCACCCGGTGAGATCCTGCGCCAGAACTTCAATGCCGCAGCCGAATTCGGCCGCATCGTCGAGGTGGGCAAGGCCGACATCTACACCGGCGGCCTGCTGGAACTGGCCAACTTCGACAAGAACCTGTCGTACTTCTCGATGGATCTGGACCGCCTCGTCAAGGTGAAGCCACAACGGCTCGCGGCGCTGCTGCAACGAGTGTTCGAGAAGGTCACCGAGGGCACCTACCGCCCCCTGCCGTACCACATGTTCGACACCGCCGAGGTGAGCAAGGCGTTCGAGGAGACGCTGCGCTCGTCGCGGCCGGCGCGTATCGCGCTGCGCATGGACGCACCCGAACCGCCGGTGCGCCCGTATCTGCCCGATGTCGAAATCAGCGATACCGCAACGTATCTGATCACCGGCGGGTTCGGTGGTTTCGGTCTGGCGATCGGCCGGTGGCTGACCTTGCGCGGTGCGCGACGGCTGGTGCTGGCCGGGCGGCGGGGTGCGACCACGGAGGAGGCGCGTCGTCAGCTCGAGGCGTGGCGCGCGATCGGCATCGAGATCGTCGAGGAACTGCTCGACGTGACCGACCCCGGCGCGGTCGCCGATGCCGTCGCCCGCATCCACACCGCGGACCATCCGCTGCGCGGGGTGTTCCACGCCGCGGGCGCGGTCGCGGACAACAACCTCGCCAAGATGGAACTCGGCCAGCTCGAACAGGTCTATCTGCCGAAGGTGCTGGGCGCGCAGATCGTGCACCGGGCCGTCGCCGAGGCGGGCATCGACCTCGACATGTTCGTGCTGTGCTCCTCGGGCGGCTCGATGTACGGCATCTACGGCCAATACAGTTACTGCGCGGCCAATGTCGCGGTCGAATCGCTGGCGCTGCGCTGGGCGGCCGCGGGGGAGCGGGCGTTGTGCGTCGGCTGGGGTCACCTCTCCGGTGCCGGCGGTATGGCGGCGAACGAGACCTCCGAGAAATATCTCGACCTGGTCGGATTCGGCCCGATCGATATGGGCGACGCCACCGCCTACCTGGAGCAGACCCTGCGCCTGGGCGCGACGCGGGTCGCCGTCATCCCGACCGACTGGGCCAAGCTCACCGGAACCTTCCCGCAGCTGGCTCGCACCGGTCGCACCGCCGCACTGGCCCGGGCCTCGGCGAAGGACACCTCCGAGCTGGCCCGGCTGCGCGAGGAGCTGGCCGCGATGGAGGAATCCAAGCGCGGACCGCATATCGCGCGGCTGATGGCCGGCGAACTGGCCGTTGTCATGGGCGTGGACGTCGACACCATCGATATGACGATCCCGGTGCCGGAACTGGGCCTGGATTCGCTGATGGCGGTCGAACTCGGCGCCCGGGTCACCAAGACGCTCGGCATCGACCTGATGTCGCTGCAGATGGGCCGCTCGTTCAGCCTGGAACAGGCCGGGCCGAAGGTCGCCGAACTGATCCTGGCGCACGAACCCGGTGGTGCCCAACCGGATCCGGCGGCCCTGGCCGCGGCGGTGGACGGTGCCGTGGCGAACGGTTCCCAGCCCGCGGCCGAGTCGAACGGTCACGACGCGCCGGCCGGTGCGGTCGCGGAGATGGCGGGGGTCAGCTGATGGCCAAGCTTTTCGCTACCTGCCGGTGGAAGTGAGTAGTGTAACCGTGGTCGATTTCGGACTCATCGACGAATGGTCACCGCCGCCGGGGCGGATGGTCACCTGGGGCGCGTCACCGGAAGCGGTGGCGCGGGCCCGGGCCGCCCCGGTCCATCCGGCGCCACCGTCGCTGCAACAGGAACAGTATCTGCGCCAAGCGGATCGGCACGCCGCCGCCGACTTCCGGTTCTCCGGACTGTGCCTGGCCACCGCACGGATCCCGACCGGTGGCCTGGACCGGGAGGCGATGACGCGGATCGTCAACACGTTCCTGTTGCGTCACGACACCTTCCGGACCTGGTTCGACATCGGCGCCGACGGCACCGTGCGGCGGCATCTGGTGCCCGAGGACGTGGTGGACTTCATTCCGGTCGACTACGGGTGGATCGATGATCCGGCCGCGATCCGGCAGCACGTCGAGAAGACGACTCCCGACCCGTTCCAGTGGGATTGCTTCACCTTCGGCGCCATCGAACACGGTGATGCGACCACGGTCTACCTCGCCGTCGACCACCTGCACACCGACGGTCTCGGGCAGTACCTGTCCGCGTCCGACTTCGCGCAGCTGTATCTGTCCGAACTGAGCGGCGAGGCCGAACCGCTGCCACCGGCGGCCAGCTATCTGGACTACTGCGTCGCCGAGCGTGCCTACAGCGATCTGCTGACGCTGTCGTCGCCGGGCGTGCAGAAGTGGTTACAGTTGTTGCGCGGCAACGACAATCGGCTGCCGTCGTTTCCGCTGGATCTCGGCAAACGCTCCGACGGCTACAACCGCAGCGCCCACCGCACGGTCACCCTCCTCGATGAACATCAGGCATCGTCCTTCGAGGAGATCTGCCGGGCCAACGACGCGGAATTCGTGGGCGGAGTCTTCGCTGCCGCGGCCCTGGCCGAACGCGATCTCACCGATTCCGACTACTACTTCGGAATGACGCCGGTGAGTACCAGAACCTCTGCGGCGGAGGGTAATTCGGTCGGCTGGTACGTGACACTGGTGCCGGTGGCCTTCCCGCTCGGCCCCGGCACCCCCATCACCCGTACCCTGAAACTGGCCCAGCGCGCCTACGAGAACGGGCTCCGCCTGGCGCCCACCTCGTTCCATCGGGTGCTGGAACTGCTGCCCGCGGACTCGGAGATCAAGGCCGAACCCGGCTGGGTCACACCGATGATCTCGTTCATCGACGCCCGCGACTTCCTCGGCCACGAATTCTTCGACGAGGTGACGGCCGGCGTCTACGCCAACCGCGCGGCGTCGGAGGAGGCGCTGATCTGGGTCAACCGGCTGCCGTCGGGGACGACGCTGAGTGTCATCTACCCCGACACCGCGGTCGCCCACGACTCGGTCGAGCGCTACATCGCGGCGATGCGCACGGTTTTCGCGTCGATCATCGATCCCGGCGCGGAAACGAACTGAACTACAGGAGGTTTCGTGGTGTCGGAAGGCCCCGTGCCCATGCTCTTTCGCGACCCCGGCATACCCGACGGTGAAAAATGCCGGTACACGGTCGGAATCGACGGCCGCAGTTCGGGTTTCGAGCTGACCAGCGTCGTCACCCACGAGAACGGCGGCTACCGGACGCTGCTCGAGGCATCGAGCGGCGACGGCGAACTGGAACTGACCATCGATCAGCGCTTCGGCCGGGTCGACGGATTCCTGCGCGCCGAGGACTACCGCGCCGAAACCCGTTCCCGCGGTGTGGTCGTCTCCCGCGAGGAAGCGCATTTCATCGACACCGTCCACCTCCCGATCGGCGGCGCACCCGCCCCGTTCCCGACCGACATCATGCCGATCGTCGGTGGAATGACCCTGCTGCGCGGGCTCGACCTCACCGAGGGGGCGGCGCAGTCGATCGATACGTGGCTGGCGTTCTCCGTTCATTGGCCCCTGGTCGCCCGCGTGGACAAACGCACGGTGGTGGTAGCCGGCGCGGGCGAGATCGAATGCCGCCAGGTGCGCCTGCGGCCGAGCTTCGGGCAGGTGAACATGTTGCTGGACAAGATGATCGGAGGATTGCTGCCCCCGTTCGTGGCCCATATCGAGGTGCAACCACCACATCGGCTGGTGCGCTTGAGCTTCCCGACCGAACTGGCGTTGTCGGCGCCGCGCAGCGTGATCGAGTTGGCCGGATGACGGGTGGAACCGGGAGCGGACAGGCCGTGCGCGGCGATGGGGCAGTGGTCGAGGGGCACGTGGTTGTCGGCGAGTCGTCCCCCTCGGAATTGGCGGCATGGCTGGCCTTCGCCGGCTGTTTGATCGCGGTGTTCATGCAGATGATCGATGTGACGATCGTGAACACAGCCCTGCCGAGAATGACCTCCGACCTCGGCGCTTCCCGTTCGGCGGAACTGCTGGTGATTTCGGGCTATTCCCTCGCCTTCGCCTGCACGCTGCTCAGTGCCGCCCGCCTCGGCGCCGTTGCCGGTCGTCGCGCCATGTTCCTCACGTCGGTGGTGGCGTTCACGGCAGCATCGGTCTGGTGCGGATTGTGCACGGGTGCCACCGAATTGGTAGTGGCCCGGGTGGTCCAGGGCGCGGCGGGTGCGGGCATGGCGGCCCAAACCATCGCCATTCTGATCGCCAGCTTCCCTCGTGAACGCCACTCCCTGGTCTTCGCCATGTACGGCGGCGTAGCCGGTTTCGCCGGCATGCTCGGCCCCATCCTCGGCGGCGCCCTGCTGACCCTCGACATCGGCGGCTGGGGTTGGCGCACGGTCTTTTTGATCAACCTTCCCATCGGCATGGTCGCCTTCGCACTCGCCTGGCGATACCTGCGCATAGGCCGCCCGCCGTCGCCCGACCGCCTCGACCTGGGCGGCGCGGCGCTGTCCGGAGTCGGCCTACTCCTGGTCGTGTATGCCCTGGCCTTGGTCCAGCAACACGGCTGGCAAGCCCAGCCGATCGCCCTCGGCCTGGCCGGAGTGGTGGTGTGCGCCCTGTTCGCGGTCCATCAGATCAGGCGTTCGTCCCGCGGAGACAGCCCTTTGATGCGGCTGGATCTGTTCTCCGACAGGGGCTTCCGCATCGGCTCCATCCTGGTCTGCCTCTTCTTCGGCCTGTTCACCGCGTTCGTCTTCGCCGCGTCCATCACCATGCAGGACGTCCTCGGTTACACGCCGTGGCACACCGCGATCGTCATGACGCTGTTCGCTCTGGGCGCCGGTGCCGGCGCGATCGCCTCGCTGTTCCTGGTCCGCCAGTGGGGAATCCTGATCCTGGCCGCGGGCGTCACCCTCTACGGCGGCTGCATGGGCGGCGGCGCCATCTACCTCCACCTGACCAGCGGCATCGCCAATCCCCTCATCGCCGCCCCCGCCGTCTGCGCAGCCGGCTTCGGAGTGGGAATCTTCGCAGTCCAAATCCAGCCGATCATGCTGTCGGGCCTGAACGCCGACCATATGTCGGAGACGTCCGGTGTGGTCCCGACCATCGAACAGATAGGCAACGCACTGGGTTTGGCGGTTCTGACCACCCTGTTCTTCCGCTCCCACACCCTCGACGGCGCGCTCACCATGATGGTGGCGCTGGCCGTGGTGTCGTTCGGATTGGGGGCGCTGACGTTGGCTTTGCCGCGAGCGCAGCACAACTGAAGTTCGTGGCGTGTGTGGCGGCTGCCATTCGGTATCCGGCGGCACACCGTGCTGTCGGCTCGAACGGAGTCTTGCGGTAGTTGCCTTTTGTTGGCACGCTTGTTCGCGCATGCCGAACTCCGATACCGCATATGACAGCCTCGTGGGCTTGGCCGTGGGCGATGCGCTGGGTGCGCAGTTCTTCGTTCCCGGGCACTCCGTCTTCGATCTGCACGCCGGGCGACCGCCCGCGCCTCCGTGGCAGTGGACCGACGACACCGAGATGGCCTGTTCGGTGTACACGGAGGTCCTCGACCGCGGCCGGATCGACCGCGATGCGCTCGCGGCCGTGTTCGCGCAACGATGTGAGCCCTACCGTGGTTACGGTCCGGGCACAGTCGTTGTGCTGCACGAGATTCGCGACGGCAGGCCCTGGGCCGACGCGGCAGGTGCGGTTTTCGGCGGGAACGGGTCGTGGGGGAACGGTGCCGCGATGCGGGTCGCTCCGCTCGGGGCCTATTTCGCCGGAGATCCGGACCGGGCGGCGGCGCAGGCAGCGCTGTCCGCCGAGGTCACCCATCGTCATCCGGAAGCGATCGTCGGCGCCATGGCGGTCGCCGTCGCGGCCGGCCACGCCGCAGCGGTTCGTGGAAAAGACTGTGCGCCCGGCGAATTGCTGGATGCGGTGGAGCCGTACCTGGTCGACGGGCGCACCGCGGACGGTATCCGTCGCGCCCGGAAGTTGATCGGCAGCTCCGTGGCCGAAGCGGCCTACGAACTCGGCAACGGCGCCCGGGTCAGCGCGCAGGATACGGTGCCGTTCACCCTGTGGGCGGCCGCGAGCTTCCTCGGCGACTATCCGGCTGCGGTCACCGCCTGCATCGAGGCGGGCGGGGACGCGGACACCACAGCTGCGATCGTCGGCGGAATCGTGGCCGCGTACACGGGAGTCGGCTCCCGAGGTTCGATACGCGGTATACCTGAGGAGTGGCTGTCGGCGCGTGAGCCACTGCCCGCATGGGCGCTGGAGCGACGCGGCGCCGGCGAACTTCCGTCGGGCGGGGTCATGGGTTAGTGTTCCGCGCCTGAAATCTGTTGCAGAGCGGTTCCGTCGGTGTCGCGTGGCGCCGTTGTCCTGGTCTGCCGCCAGGGCAGGAGGACCGAGCCGGCGAGGAGGGCGGCGGCCGCGCACCCGATCGCCACCCGTGGGCTCGTCGCGCCTGCTATCAGACCGCCCAGGGCGATGAACGCGGGCTGGACGCTCTTCGAACTGATCGACCACGCGGTGCGGACGCGGCTCATGTGATCGTCGGCGGTGCAGTTCATTCGGTAGGTGGCGAACACCGGGTTGAACACTCCGGCGCAGAGCAACAGGAGAGTTTCGGCGGTCAGGATGACGAGGAGGCCCAGTGCGCTGGGGCCTGCGATCAGGAGCAGTCCCACCCAGCAGGTACGCAACGTACCGGAGCCGAGGAGGACTGCCCGTTGACCGAATCGCGCCACAAGTCTTGGGCTGCACAAGGATCCGAAAAGGCCACCGAGGCAGGGCAGTCCCAGGGCGAGTCCGTACTGCCACGGTGCGAAGTGCAGTTCGCGCAGCATGAGCAGGGCGAGCAACGGGGTGGTGAGGGTGACCGCTCCGCCGAAGAGCATGCCGTTCCAGAACAGCCGGCGCAGTACGGGGTGTTCGAAGATGTAAGTCCATCCGCTGCGGATCTCACGTCGCCACTGGTGGTCGGTGGGCGCGTGCGCCGGTATCGGTTCGATGGTTGCGATGCTCCGGATCCTGAACGCGGACAGCAGATAACTGACCGCGTCGAGCGCCACGGTGATCGTTGCGCCGAATACCGTGATGAGAACGCCGCCGATCGGAGCGCCGATGGTGGATGCGGTCCAGAAGGTCGATTCGAACCGGCTGTTGGCTCGCACGCGGTGCGGCTCGGCGACGATGGCCTTGACATAGGCCCCACTGGCGGCGTTGAACACCATTTCGCAGAGGGTTTGCAGCGTGAGTACGACGCAGAGTTGCCCGTAGGTCAGTGCACCGAAGCATGCGGCCAGAGGAACACTGGCGAGGGCCGCGAACGAGACGAGGTCGGCGTGCATCATGATGGGTCGTTTGCGATGGAACTCGATGAACGATCCCATCGGCAATGCGATTGCCGCACTGGCCAATCCGGCGATCGCCGCCATCAGCGAGACCTGCAGGGCGGAGGCGTGCACGACGAGGATGGCGACCAGTGGGAGAGCACCGGCGCCCAAGGCGCTGCCCAACTGACTGACGGTCGAGGCCTGCCACAGGCGAGAGAAGTCGGGTGAGAGTCGATCGGTTTCGGCAGCGCCACATGTCACCAGGCGGACTCCGATCGATCGATGGTAGGGCCCAGTTTTGCTGAACCTGTCTGCCTACGGTGATCGGGCGTCGATGCGGTGAGATCGGTGGCCTCGCTGCAGACATACTTCCGGCGACCGACTCTCACCACACCAGTTTCGGCCTCCTGTTGATCGTGCGGGCTTCAGTCGTATCAACTCGCGATTCGCCGGGCACGAACCGACGTCGCTACTTCTCGAACACCGGCATGGGTGGAATGCCGCGCACCGGCATGGGCGGAATGCCGCGGAAGGCGGTTCCGGCGGCGAGGTTGCCGCAGCAGAGGCTGGTGCCGGGTACACGCCGCTCGAGACACGAGGTGGTGCGCCGGCGCAGATCCCCCGAAGTTTGCTGGTCCGGGGGTATCTTTCGGAAGTCGGTGCGGTGTCGGCCGCTGCCGACGTGCGCCCTTGTGTGCCGGATTTGCCGGGACTGTTCCACTTCTGCACGACCTTCGGTTCGAGTACAACTCTGACAGGGCGGGTGTGTGTTGTCGTGAAATGTCTGCGGAGCGTCGCGGTTACGCTGGCGATCGGGTGCGCAGTGGCGTTGGGGCCGGCCGCCGCGCTCGCCGACCCGCCGTCGCCTACCCCGGCACCATCCACTACCAGCCCGACAGTTCCGGCGGCATCGAGCCCGGGCGAGCCGTCCGCATCGGGCCCGGCCGCGCCGCCAACTGCCCCCGGGCCTGTGCAGTCCGGTTCGAGTCCTCCCACGCGGTCGACCGCTGATTCTGCTGTGCCGTCCGGGGCCGTTCCGGCCGCGCCGCCAGCTGCCGATCGGGCTGTGCAGTCCGGGCCGAGTCCTGCTTCGCCGTCGGCCGCTGATAGTGCCGTGCCGTCCGGGGCCGTTCCGGCTGCGCCGTCGACCTCCGATCGACCTGCGCCGTCGGCGTCCAGCCCCGCTGCGCCGTCGGCGGCTGATCCGGGCGCTACGTCCTCCGAGCCGAATCCTTCAGCCGCCCATAAGGATCCGGGGCCTTCGGCGTTTCAGAAGTGGCTCGACGACACCATTCCCGCGCCGACGTCGGTGGTGCCCGGGCTCGGATCTGCTGCTGCCGATCCCGGCGGGGCGTCGGATCCGCAGGCGCTGTGGAAGGCGATCCAATCCAGTCCGACCGGGGATCCGTTCTTCGACGAGGCACCGGCGGATCTCGCGCATTACGCACCCGGGGACGTCATCGAATCGCGGGATGTCAGCTGGCCGGGGGTGCCGATGGTCTTCCTGACGGTGCTCACGCCGGTTCAGCGGGCGGTACAGGTGAAATTCCGGACCACGAACTCCGCCGGTGCGCCCTCCTTCGGGACCGCGACGCTGCTGTTGCCCTTCGGCCGGTGGACCGGACCGGGGAGCCGTCCGGTGCTGCTGAACGCGCCGCCGATCAACGCGCTCAACCGGCGTTGCACTCCCGGCTACGTGTTCTCCCACGGATTCGACATCACGACCGGCGGCACCGGCAACGATTTCGTCCCGTCACCGACGATGTGGGCGGCGAGCCGGAACTATGCGGTGGTGATCCCGGACCACGAGGGCCCCTTGATGTCCTATGCCGAGCCGACCGTGGCCGGCCACATCATGCTCGACACCGTGCGTGCGGTACGCCACCTGATGCCGGACGAGTTCGGTGAGAGCCGTTTCGCGATGACCGGCTATTCCGGCGGTGCCATCGCCAGCTACGCCGCCGCGATGCTCGCACACGAATACGCCCCGGAACTGACACCCCACCTGGCCGGGGCCGCGATGGGCGGCCTGCCCATCGACTACGAATCCTTCGCGAAGACCTTCGACGGCACCTACGCCTCGGGACTGATGCTGACCGTGACGCTCGCGCTGGCCCGCGAACATCCCGAAATCCTCAGCCGCATGAATCATCTGGCGCAATGGGCGGCCATTTCCCCGCTCAAGGATGTGTGCAGTTCGACCATGGCGGACATCGGAGTGTTCGTACCCTATGCGGCCGTGGCGAATATGGCCGACCCGCTTCACACCACATTCGCCGACATGATGTTCCGGCGATTGAGCCTGAAGGGCAGGAAGGCCGGCATGCCGATCTACGTCTACAACGGCGTGCACGATCCCTGGATGCCCGTCGCGAAGGCCGAGGCGTTCTATACCGAACAGTGCGCTCTGGGAGTTCCGGCCACGAAGAGCATCGTGGGCGGGGAACATATCCTCGGCTACTTCGACGGCTTTCTCGGGTCGACGCAGTGGCTGGGCGAACGATTGTCCGGTGTCCCGGCGCCGAACGCCTGCGAAGTGGCGCCACGCGCGGATGCCGCATCGGGGCCGAGCACGTCGAACGGTGCGTCCAGCGACGTCCCCGAAGCCGAGAAACCCTCCGCAGCACCCGTGCGGCCAGTGACCTCGCCGCCGAGTCGATCCGCCGGTCCAAAGCAGGATCGCTGACAGGCGGGTGAATGCGGCGTGATCCACCTCACGCGCTGTCACAGCCGCGGGGGATGCGGCGTCTTATGGCCGACCCCCTCAGCAAACGGAGGAAGACGATGAAGAACAACGAAGTCCTCGTGATCGGTGGCGGATACGCCGGGGTGATGGCGGCCAACCGCCTGACGCAGCGTGACGACGTGCGGGTGACGGTGATCAACCCCCGCCAGGTCTTCGTTCCGCGGCTGCGGCTGCACCAGCTGGTGGGCGCGACGCACGAGGCGGTCGTCGATTACCCCGATGTCCTGGCCGAGAAGGTGCGGCTGGTCGTCGACAGCGTGACGCGGATCGACGTGGCGGGGCGCACGGTGCAGCTGGCCGGCGGTGACAGCATCGGCTACGACTATCTGATCTACGCGGTGGGTAGCGGCATCCCCGCGCCGCAGGTACCCGGGGCGGCCGAATTCGGCTATCCGATAGCGACTTTGGAGGCGGCGCAGCGGCTGCGATCGGTCCTCTTCGATACGCCCTCGTCGGCCGCGGTGACGGTGATCGGGGGCGGGCCGACCGGGATCGAGACCGCCGCCGAGCTGGCCGGACAAGGGCGCGCGGTCACCCTGGTGTGTGGCAGCGTTCTCGGTCCGTACCTGCATCCCAAGGCGCGGCGCACGGCGCACAAGTACCTCGCGAAACTCGGAGTGCAGGTCGTCGAAGGTGCCGATGCGACCGTCACCGCGATCGGGCGAGACGCTGTGGTACTCCGCGACGGCCGGACCCTGGCCAGTGCCGTGACGATCTGGGCGGCGGGCTTCGGCGTACCGGACCTGGCCGGTCGCAGCGGATTGAGCGTCGATGGCGCCGGGCGGCTGCTCACCGACGAGACACTGACCAGCGTCGCCGACGAACGCATCGTCGCGGCTGGCGATTCGTCGGCACCCTCGGATCTGCCGTTCCGCATGAGCGCCTACACGGCGTACTGCCTGGGCGCGCACGCCGCCGACACCGTCCTGCACCGCATCGCGGGGGAACAGCCCTCGGCGATCGACCTCGCTTTCCCCGCCATGTGCCTCAGCTTCGGCCGGGACGCCGGGATCTATCAGCTCGGCCACAAGGACGAGACCGCCATGCGGCTGTACTTCGGCGGGTTCGCGGGTAAGAAGCTCAAGGAATTCGCGTGCGAGGCGGGGATCAAGCATCTGGCGACCGAGGCCCGCAAACCCGGCTCGCACCACTGGTTCTCCGACGGCAAGTACCGGCCGGCGCAGCTGCAGGCCCGGCACGACGACACTGTCCCGGGAAACCGCACCAGTTCAAGCGCGCTGCCCTGAGTGGTCAGTAGTCGCGGCCGGTGAGTGGCGAGTTTGCCGGCGGGGAGGCTGTACTTTTCGTGCAAACCTGGCCGTTCTTTGCGGTTTTCGCGCAATCTCGCCGAGGTTTGCACGAAAAGTTCACCCGTCCCCGACTGCGCCCCACGCTCGTAACCGGCTACCGGCTGCGCACATGATCATCTCCCGCCCCGGTCGCCGACCGACACTCGAATTGTGTTCGGGTTGAGTGGAAGCCTGTGCGCGGGCCGAGGCATCCGCTTACATCGAAACCATGGCAACATCGGCACCGTCGCCCACCGACGCGGACACTTTCACCACCGAGTGGCGGGAATGGCATCGGCGGCAGGAAGCGCACCTGTCCGACCGGCACGGCTTTCTCGCCATCACGAGTCTGCACTGGCTCACCGAGAACCCGCAGCGCTTCGACGATGCCCCCGGCGCCTGGTCGACCGGGGCCGACGGTGTGGTGGTCGTGCTCGACGAGGACGAAGAGTTGGTCGTCGACGGCGAGCCGGTGCGCGGCCGCCATGGGTTCGGCGTCATCCCCGAACGCGGTGGCGTGAACGCTGTCTGGGAAGACGCCGTGATCGAGGTCGCCAAGCGGGGTGGCCACGACATCGTGCGCCCTCGGCACCCGAACACCCCGCTGCGCACCGCTTTTCGCGGCACTCCGGCGTTCGTCCCGGACCCGAAGTGGGCGGTCACAGGACGCTATGTGGCCTTCGAGGAGCCGCGGCCGACGACGGTCGGCGCTGCGGTGGAAGGACTCGAGCACGTATACGATGCGCCGGGGCAGATCGAATTCGAGGTCGACGGTAAACCGTTGCGCCTCACTGCTTTTCCCGGCAAGAACCCCGGAGATCTGTCGGTGTTGTTCACCGACGCGACGTCCGGAGTCACCACCTACGCGGCGAATCGGGTGCTGCAGGTGCCGGCGCCGGATGCCGACGGAACCGTGGTGCTCGACTTCAACCGTGCGGTGAACCTGCCGTGCGCGTACACCGATCTGGCGACCTGCCCGCTGCCACCGGCGGAGAACCGGCTGCCGATCGCGGTCGAGGCGGGGGAGAAGATCCCCTACGAGCGTCAGCAATGAGCTCGCCGCGGATCAGTTCGCTGGCGTTTCTGACCCCGGGCAACTACCTCGACGACGATCCGTACACCGGCCTCGAGGACACGCTGCAACTGTTCGAATTCGGCGAGCGACTCGGGTTCGACGGCGCGTGGATCCGGCAGCGGCATCTCGAGCACGGAGTCGGTTCGGCAGCGGTCTTCCTGGCCGCGGCCGCCCAGCGGACGAGCCGAGTGGAGCTGGGCGCGGCGGTGATTCCGATCGGGTACGAGAGCCCGTTCCGGCTGGCCGAGGACTTGTCGCTGGCCGACGTGCTGTCCGAGGGGCGTTTGCAGCCGGGTTTCAGCGCGGGGACGCCGCCGCACGCAGACCTGATCGGTGATCTGGTCTTCGACGGCGACTGGCGCAGCTTCGACCTGTCCTACGGCCGGGTGGCCCGGCTGATAGAAAACCTGCGCGGCCACTACCTGGGCGACGCCGACACCGTCATCCACTCGCCGGGCAACACCCAGCGCCCCCGGCTCCAACCACACAGCCCCGGCCTGGCCGACCGGGTCTGGTACGGAGGCGGGAGTACCCGCTCGGTGCGCTGGGCGGCGGAGAACGGGCTGAATCTGCTCAGCGGAAATATCGTATTCGGTGACCGCAGTGACGATTTCGTTACCGCTCAGCTGGGGCTCATCGACGACTACCGCGAACGCATCGATCCGTCGCGTCCGACGCGCGTCGCGATCGGCCGGGTGATCGTCCCGTTCGACAGCGCCGACCGCGCGACTCGGGAGCGGTACCGGGCCTATGCCGCCGGCCGCCACGAACGCACCCTCGGCCCGCAGGGTGAGCGACGGGTCCTGTTCGCCCCGGATGTCGTCGGCACCGCCGAGCAGATTCTCGAACAGCTGCGCGCCGATCCGGTCCTCGCGCAGACCGCCGAACTGCGTCTGGAACTGCCCTACGAGTTCCATCGCGCCGACTACGAGCAGATCCTGCACGACACGGTGGAGCTGATCGCTCCCGAGCTGGGGTGGAAACCCGCGCTGGCCTAGGCCGACGCGAGAGGACCCCGCTCGGCGAACCGGCCGGGGTCCACACCCGGACACCGCGCCCAGGTGTGAGCAGCAGGGTCGGCGATGATCGGATCGCCGACTCTGCAGACGGTCCGAGCGCGCTTCTGCCGAGCGCGGCGTCGGGCATCGCGACGATCAGGCCGCGAGTTTGAACCTGTGCTTCCGGGTATCCACACCATTGCCCGATAACGGTGTCGGCGCGTCCACTGACCCGCGATACGACACCCGGCGTTCCACCGTATTCGGTATCACCGTTCGTACTACGAGCCAGGAGGACGAGATCGATGATGACCGGCCGGAACTACCGAAGCTCAGCACTTTTCGTCACCGCCCTGGCAGGGATGGGGCTGGCCGCCGTGTCGACGGCTGCTCCAGCGCTCGCCGCCAACTCCATCGACATCAAAGGGGTGGGGCCGGCCAATGTCGGGGTCGACTACACCTGTGATGCCAATTCAGGCACGTCCGCGGTCAAGGTCATGGTGGGCGATCCCAACGCCGACGCACCGTCCGCGATGGGTACGCAACCGCAGGTCACCTGCAATGGGCAAACGCAGAGCACTGTTGTCGAGCTGACCGGCCCGGACGGGTCGCCCGCACAGTTGCAGCAGGGCCAGACCGTGCAGGTCCGGGTGGCGTTGGTGGATCCTCAGGACACCGTGGTCTCCGGAAAGGCCAATGTGTTCAAGCTGGGGTAACGGCGACCTGTGCCCGCCATCGCCGGCGGGTGGCCGAGGCGCGTGCGGTCCAGCCCGCCACGATCCCGAGATAGACACCGGGCAGCCCCCAGTGCAGCACCGCGGCTGCGATCCACACCGCGGGCAGGGTGACGCAGACGACCGAGAACACGGACGCGGACATGACCGCCTTCGTGTTCCCGGCCGCGCGTAGCTGGGCCGCGTAGACCATGCCCATCGACATGACCGGCGCCAGCACCGGCAACGACCACACCACCCCGTGCCCGGTCGCACTCACCGCGGCGTCAGCGGTGAGGAGCCGGAACAACACCGGCGACAGCGCGGTGAGCAGCAGCGCGACCGCACCCGAGGCGCCGATCATGAGCACCGCGCCGGCCCGCACGACAGCGCGCCGCCCGCGATCGTCGCCGGCGCCGAGGCACTGGCCCGCCAGAACCGCCACCGCCACACCGATTCCGAACACGAGCATCCACACCAGCGAGACCGCCAGGCTCATCACCCGGTGCGCGGCCAGGCTCACCGTCCCCGCTCGCGCCACCACTGCCGTGATCACGGCATCGCTCCCGTAGCCGACGACTCCGAATACGACATCCGGCACCGCGAGCACTGTCACCGCGTGCCACACCGTGCGATCCGCGCGAGCCCGGACGGTTGCCGACCCGATGGCCCGGCGAACACGCGGAATCAGCGCGACCGTGCCTGCTGCGACGGCGGCGGTCGAACCGATCGCGGACCCCGCCGGCCCCCATCCCGCCCCGAAGATCAGGATCCACGACACCATCACGTTCAGCACGGCCACCGCCACCGCGACCCGGGCGCCGGATCTCGTATCACCGATGCCGGCGAGTACACCACGCAGATGAGCCGTGACGGCCGTGAACGGCAACCCGCACAACAGAATCCACAACATGACCGTCGCTTCACGCCGATCCGGGCCCACCGGCGCGGTCACCGCCACGATCACGGGTGCGGCCGCCGCCGCGGCCACCGCGACCGTCACTCCGACCGCAGCGGCGCCCGAAAGCCCTGTCGATGCCACCGCCCGGACCGCGTCGATATCCCCGCCGCCGTGCCGGCGCGCGACGAGTATCTGGGTGGCCGATCCCCACGGCACCACCAGCGCGGTGCAGCAGATCCATACCGGCACAACCAGTGCGGCGACGCCGAGCGCTTCGATCGAGTGGTGACCCAGCAACGCGGTATCGGTCACGCCCAGCACCAGCGTCGTCGCGGAGGTCAGAACGACGGGCGCCGCCAGTCCGCTCACCTGACGAAGTCGCGCGATTCGCGCTTGCCTCCCCATGCAGGGACTCTAATAGCGTTCCCGCGCAAGCCTCTTCCAGTGGTGCGGAAACCGGAGCTACCCGCGCCGGAGCTCGTGTAAGTACCGTGTCAGCGCTGCGTCAGTCCGGTGACAGCGGCATGGAAGACAGTTCTCCCATGAACAGCGGAGCACTCGCCACGGTCGGAGCCCGGAATGCCGGGTGGGACACGACGTTCGTCAGTCGCTTCGATTCGGCTCTCGGTATCGGACGCCCGCCGATGCTGCGCTCACAGTGGCTCGACCGCGGTCGGCGGTATGTGCGCAGTGATCACGCCTTCGCCCAGTTGATCCGTTTCGCGCTGGTCGGCGGCGCGAGCAATATCGCCTACGCCCTGCTGTTCGTGGTCATGAGTGGGCTCGGACCGCTTGTCGCGAATATCGTGGGCTCGCTGGTCAGTACGGCGATCGCGAACGAACTGCACCGCCGCCTCACGTTCCGAGCGGCCGGCCGCATCGGCTGGTTCACCGCGCAATGGGAAGGCGGCGGCCTCGCGCTCCTCGGTGTGGTGATCAGTACGGCCGCGCTGGCCGGCCTCCGTTTCTGGGCGCCCGGCCTCGGCGATCTCGTGCAGGCGAGCGCCGTCCTCGCCGTCACGGGGACGGTCGGCGGTCTGCGGTTCCTGGCTCTGCGTGGCTTCGTCTTCTGAGAGGCGGTATCATCGACCGCGATGATGACTCATTGCGATTCAGGATTGGGGGTCTCGTTCGCACACGGTGAGTGCTGATGCACCCTGTGACCGCGAACGGGAACGATTCCCGAATTCCCTTGTGGCTGCGGATACGCGAGTTCGCCGTACCGCCCGCCATGATCGAGACCGCGACGACCCGGCGTCGTGCCGGGGACTGGGCCGGAGCATGTGCCGCGGCGGGTGTCGACGTCGACGTCGATCCACGCCAACTGGCACGTACCCACGGCAGCGAACTCGCCGCCCGCGTACTGGGCGATCTGCGGCACCTGGCGCCGGATCTACTGCGCTGGCATATGCCCAGGGTCGCCTCCGACGGCTTGTTACGGCCCGGCCTGACGACGACTCTGGCCCGGTACGACCCGCGAGAACGCGGAAAGTGCTGCGGTAGAGCAGGGTTCATACATCTCGTCGTCCGCACCGCGCCGGCCTGGGCCGACTCCGGACAACGCATGAGCCTGGCGCTGTGGGACGAATCCCGTCCGGAAGGCGGCATCGGCTCGCATCCGCATCCCCGGCCCAACCGCCGCTTCCGGCTGGACCTGCACCGTCACCTCTGGGACGCGCGACGATCCGCAGAACTCGGAATCCGTTGCGGTACAGGTCGAACAGCCGGTGGCAACGGGACGGAGGCCGCGATCGCAGAGCACGTCCCGCCGGGATGCGCCGTCGACCGGTGGGCAGCCGAGGCGGAGTTGCTGCTGCGCACCGACGGCCGTCCGCGCGGTGCGCTGCAGGTGCGATTCGGTGCGCGACACCGGCTCATCCTCGAGTACGAGGGAGACCCTCCCGCGCTCCGAATCGCGTACCCATACCCGCGTGGCGCGGTGTCCGCGCTTCCTGTCCTGCCGTACGCGGCGACCTGGATGCTTCCCGACCTGGCATTGCTGCGCGCCGGTGCGATCACGGCCGATCGCCTGCATCCCCTGGTCGCTTCGGCGCTGGTGCCGGAGTTCTCCTCGGCCGCACCATCTTCCGACACCAGCGCGTACAGCCGTGCGCACCTGGTGCAGTGCCGGGGAGAGCAGCACCGCGTCGGACTGGTGGACGGCACGCTGACCGCGCTGGATCACAGCCCGGCCGAGCTGCGGCGAGAGGAACTGCTCGTCGCCCTGTCCGGCACACCGCTGCCCTGCCTGCAGGCGATCGACCTGGCGCACCGGCGACCGGATTGCCTTGCCGGCGCTCGTGATCGGTTGCGCCACGGCGATATCGCCGGTGCGCTGGCCGTCGTCGACAACCTGCTCGGTCCCGATGCGCGGTTGCGCGCGGGAGCATTGCGCGACGAGCTGGAGGTGGCCGCACAGCGGGAGCACACCTACCGGCAATTCCGCAGCGGGCCAACGGAATCCGCTCCGCCAAGAAAACGGCGCACCCACCACCGCACCCATCCGCGCCACGCGATGGCGCGCTGACCGCGCATATCCGCCCGACTTCTTCGACACCAAGGTGATTCATCGATGACCACATCTGCCTCGACCACGGGCACCGCCCGAATCGACGCCGCCGGCGAACTGCTGACCCTGCTGAACGAGTCCACCACCGAGCCGGCCTCCGACATCCAACTGGAGGCCCTGACAGTGGCCGTGGCCGCGGACCTTCCGGTGCTCCTGTGGGGCGAACCCGGGATCGGGAAGACGGCGGCGCTGACCCAGCTCGCCGATTCCCTGGACCTTCCGCTGACCACGGTGATCGCGAGTGTGCACGAGCCGTCCGACTTCTCGGGCCTGCCCGTCGTCGGAGACGATCCCGCGGCTCAGGGTGTGCCGCTGGCCCCGCCGGACTGGGCGGTCCGGCTGGTGCGTGCCGGTCGCGGACTGCTGTTCCTGGACGAACTGTCGACCGCACCGCCCGCGGTGCAAGCGGCGCTGCTGCGGCTCGTCCTCGAACGCCGGATCGGCGCATTGCGGCTACCTGCCGGTGTCCGCATCGTCGCCGCCGCCAACCCGCGCTCCTCGGCGGCCGACGGATGGGAGCTGAGCGCCCCACTGGCCAACCGATTCGTCCACCTCACCTGGACGCACGACCCCGACGTCGTCGTGCGCGGACTCGGCGGAGTCTGGCCCCGAGCGAGCCTGCCCACGCTCGATCCCGAAATGTTCCCGGAGGCAGTGTCTTTCGCTCGCCGCGCGGTGTGCGGGCTGCTCGCCGCGCGGCCCGCGCTGGTGCATCGGATGCCCAGCGGTGAAGCACGCCGGGGCGGCGCCTGGCCCTCGCCGCGCACCTGGGAGATGACCCTGCGACTGATCGCCTTCGCCACCGCCGCCGGCGCCGGCCGGGATGTGCTTTCCCTGCTGGTGCGAGGGACCGTCGGTGACGGTCCCGGCTTCGAACTGCTCACCAGCATCGACCGGATGGAACTGCCCGACCCCGAGCAGCTGCTCGCCGATCCGGATACCGCCGACCTGCCCGAGCGTGGCGATCTGCGCCAGGCGGTGCTCGACGGTGTGGTGGCCGCGGTCCGCCGGAAACCGGAGAAGTCGCGCTGGGACGCCGCTTGGGCGCTGCTGGCGAAGGCCGTCGAGACCGGCGCGCCGGATCTGGTGGTCGTTCCCGCCACCACCCTCGCCGCCCTGCGCCGCGACCAGTGGGAGATCCCGGCCGCGATCGAGCAACTCGCGGGAATGGTGGCGGTGTCGCGGACAGCGGATCGCGCTGCTGATCGCGTCGCCGCGCAGGCCGGGCGATGACGGCGCCCGCGGCCGCGGATTTCGAGAAGCTCTGCGCCGCCCGCCTGCTGGCGGTGCGGGCCCGACCCTATCTGGCCACCGCTCTGTACGCGTTGCACCTCGTCGAGTCACGCGGTGTGCCGACGATGGGCGTGGACCGGTACTGGCGGTGCTACGTCTCACCGGTGTTCGTCGCCCGCACATCCGTGGAGGAACTGGCTTCGATTCTGGTCCACGAGGTTTCGCATCTGCTGCGTGACCATCACGGGCGCAGTGACCGGTTCGCTCACGACCACGACCTGACCGGCCCGGCGCAACGCCTGCGCATGAATATCGCCGCGGACGCCGAGATCAACGATGATGCGTTCGGTGACGGACTGATCCAGCCCGAGGGCGCTGTCCTACCGGCAAGTCTGGGACTGCCCAGCGGTGAACTCATGGAGGATTACCTGCGCCGATTTCGCTTGGGGCCCCACACCCAGGACATGGCCTGGCTGGATTGCGGCAGCGGTGCCGACGGGCTCGACCGCGACTGGGAGCTGGGACCGGACGGGGCGAACGGCCTCAGCGATCAGGAATGCGAGGCGGTCCGGTTCCGGGTGGCGCAGGGCATCGACGGGCGTCCGGGTGACGCGCCCCGAGGCTGGCGGCGCTGGGCGGAGGAGGCATTGCATCCACCGCAGCCGTGGCGCGACCTGCTGCGCGGGGCCATCCGCTCCGCGGTCTCCGCGTCCGGCGCCGGCGACGACTACACCTACGGCCGGCCGGCTCGGCGATCGGCCGGAGTACCCGGAGTGGTGTTACCGAGCCTGCGGCACACCCCGCCGCGAGTCAGCGTGGTCATCGATACCTCGGGGTCGGTCAGCGACGCCGAACTGGGCAGCGCGCTGCTGGAAACGTTCGCCATCGTCCGTGCCGTGGGCGGTCGCCGCGATCTCGTCAAGGTTCTGTCGTGTGACGCCGCCGCGCGGATCGCGCAGCCCCTGTGCCGAGCGGAAGACATCGCGCTGGTCGGCGGCGGAGGCACCGATCTACGCGCGGGCTTCGCCGAAGCGCTACGCGCGCAAGCCCGTCCGGACGTGATCGTGGTCCTGACCGACGGTCACACACCGTGGCCGGCGTCCCGGCCCGCCTGCCGGACGGTGGTGGGATTGCTGGGGCGGCAGCGGTCGTGGAGCGAAGCCGATCCGGATTACGTTCCGGCCCGGCCGCCCGAATGGGCACGGGTCGTGCGGATCGGATGACAGCGGTGTTCGTCGGCCGTCAGTCGGATTCCGTCGCTTCGCGCAGGATGCGGAATTCGGCGGCCAGGGCGTCGAGGGTGTAGTGGGCGTTGAGGCCGCTCGGGTTGGGCAGCACCCAGATTTCGGTGGCACCGAGGGTTTCGGCCTGGCGTCCGACGGTGGTTTTCGGCCGGCCGAAGGCGGTGCGGTAGGCGCCCAGACCGAGGACGGCCAGGGCCCGGGGTCGGTAGCGCCGGACTCGCTCGGCCAGCGCCCGGCCGCCGTCGCGCAATTCCGCCGCGGTCAGCTCGTCGGCCTTCGCCGTCGTTCGCGCGGCGACGTTGGTGATGCCGATCCCGAGGACGAGCAGTTCCTTCTGCTCATCGGGACGGAACAGCCGGGGCGTGAAGCCGGACCGGAACAGCGCGGGCCAGAAACGGTTTCCGGGCCGCGCGAAATGGTGGCCGGTCGCGCCCGACCACAGGCCCGGATTGATGCCGCAGAACAGCACCCGCAGATCGGGTGCCACCAGATCGGGAATGGTGCGGTCCTTCGCGGCGGCCAGATCCGCCGGGGTCGGGCGGTACGCGGCGGAATGTGCCATCCGCCCAGTCTGCCGGACCGGGCGTCGCGCCCGCCCACGGCGGTGATCGCCGACGGCGCGGAGTGCCCGCAGGTTCGCCGGTGTGTGCTGAGACAGCGGGAATGTGCTGCGAGAAGTCGCCGTCACCCTGGGTGTTCAACCAATGGTTGTGCGTACCGGCGTGTCCGGTTGTTTGATACAGGTCACCGCACCTGATTGCATCCGAGTGAACAACGTGGAGTTGTCCGGCGTCGATGCGCCGAGAGCAGCCGCCATTCGGTGCCGCAGGGCATGCGGCGTGATCAGGAGGATCATGGAAATCGGGCTGAAGCGGCTGATCGGTGCGAGATTCGATGCGCACGTCGAGGAGAGCCGGCGATTCGATGCCGCCTCGAAACCCGTTGCGGGTCCTGCTGATTTCGAGGAATTGCAGCGGGTCCGGGCGAGGCAGGCCGCGTCCCGGCCGCCGTCGGGTCCCCGGGCGGCCCAGCAGATGGCCGAAGTCGGCGGTCGTCGAGTTCCGGTGCGGGTCACCGTTCCCCGGGAGACCGAGATACGGGGCGTCTATCTCGATATCCACGCGGGTGGCTTCTATATCGGCTCGGCGGCCGGTGGTGATGCGCGCAATGCGGTGCTGGCCGACACTCTCGCAGTGGCGGTGGTGAGCGTCGATTATCGACTGGCACCCGAACATCCCTGGCCCGCCGCGCCCGACGATTGCGAAACCGCGGCGCTGTGGCTGATGGAACGCGCGGAATCGTTGTTCGGCACATCGGCATTCGTGGTGGGCGGGGCTTCGGCGGGAGCCACCCTGGCCGTGACCACCCTGCTGCGTCTGCGAGATCGAGGACTGGCCGATCGGTTCGCCGGCGCGGTCCTGCAGTACGGCGCCTACGACCTGAGCGGACGATCTCCCGGCGGCCGGCTGTACGCCGACGAGTACTTCATCGAGGCCTACGCCGGTCACGTCGCGGACCGCACCGATCCCGACATATCTCCCCTCTACGGCAACCTCGGCGACCTACCGCCGGCGCTGCTGGTGGTGGGGCAACGCGACATCCTCCTCGAAGACAATCTGGCGCTGGCCGCCCGGCTCGCCGCTGCGGGAAACGATGTCGACGTCCGCGTCTATCCCGAATCCGCCCACGCCTTCACCTTCCGCCCGACCGGTATGGCCGCTGCCGCTCTGCGCGAGATCGACGCGTGGGTCGCGGAGAGGCTGCCCGAGAAAACGATCTGACCAGCGCGGAGCCGGGCGGCTGTCGGTCACCCGGTGCGCTGCCACGCGCAAGAGGATGCGATGCTCGCGGGTCGCTGGTGGCGCGCCGGATCCCATTGCGACGGTGATGTAGTGGTGACCGATCACCAGCGCGGACCGGCTCCATTCGTTACCCTGGCTTGATGCGATCCCGGTTTCTGCGCAATGTCTCGGCCGTGTTCGTCGCTGTTGCGTCGGTGTTGCTGAGCGGCACTCCGGCCCTGGCCGGCCCACCGATACGGGCGGCAGCGCTCGCGTCGCTGGACTCCGGATTTCTCTGGGGTGTGGCGAGTTCGGGCTTCCAGTCCGAAGGCCGTTCGCCCGACAGCAATTGGACTCGTTACATCGCGCGCAACCCCGGGTACGAACCACTGCAGAATTCGGTCGACTTCGCCGATCGCTACGACTCCGACATCCGGCTGGCCGCCGATATGGGAATGCGGGTGTTCCGGGTCGGGATCGAGTGGGCGCGGCTGCAACCCGAGCCCGGGAAGTGGGACGACAGCGCGTTCCGCTTCTACGATTCGGTGGTCGACAGCATCGTGCGCGCCGGGATGCGGCCGATGATCACCCTCGACCACTGGGTGTATCCGGGCTGGGAGGCCGACCGGGGCGGCTGGCGCAATCCGGGCATGGCGGGCGATTGGCTGGCGAACATGCGTGCCGTCGTGGATCGCTATTCCTCGCGGAACCCGTTGTGGGTCACCGTGAACGAACCGGTCGCCTACATCCAGAACGAGGTTCGCGAGGCGGGCGCCGATGCCGGCGCCATGCTGACCGGGGTGGTCGACGTGCACAACGCCAGCTACGACTACATCCATCAGAAGCAGCCCGGAGCTCAGGTCACCGCCAACGTCGGATACGTCGCGGGTGCGGAGGATCAGGTCAACGGTGAGTTGGTGGACCGGATCGGCGCCCGGCTCGACTACGTGGGCGTCGACTACTATTTCGGATTCGACCCGGCGCAGTCGCTGTACAGTGCGATCGGACGGGCCACCGGTTCGTCGCTGCCGAATCTGCCCGGCCCGCGCATCTGGGACATGCCGCTGCGCACCGAGGGCATCTACTATGCGCTGCAGCACTATTCGCGCCGGTTCCCCGGTAAGCCGCTGTATATCGTCGAGAACGGCATGCCCACCGAGAACGGCCTGCCCCGCGGTGACGGCTACACCCGCAGCGACCACCTCCGCGACACCGTCTACTGGCTGCAACGCGCCAAGGCCGACGGTATGAACGTGATGGGCTACAACTACTGGAGCCTCACGGACAACTACGAATGGGGCAGCTACACACCGCGTTTCGGCCTGTACACCGTCGACGTCCGCACCGATCCGTCGCTCACCCGCCGGCCCACCGACGCCGTCGGCACCTACGCGCAGATCGTCGCCGCCGGTGGCGTCCCCGGCGACTACCGCCCCACCCGCGCCCCGGCCCTCTGCATCTTCGACGACCCGCCGGCCAGCTGCCTCAGCCCGGTCGCGGGGCCGTAGGCGTTCTCCCCACCAAAAAAAAGTTTTGCGGTGATGTCGATTCGGGGGATGCCCCGTTCGAGGGGTAGGTGAGGGCTGAGAGGCAGCCCACCCCTGGAAGGACACAACCATGCGCACACTGGTGGCTTTCGAGCATATGACCCTGGACGGCTATGCCTCGTCCGGCGAAGATCTGGGATTCGAGTTCACGTTCCGCGCCTACGACGACGAACTGCAGGCCTACGCCGAGCACATCCAGGCCGACTTCGACACCGCGATCTACGGCCGCGAAACCTACCTGGGGATGTTCGGGTACTGGTCGCAGCAGCCGAACGCCGAGAGTTCCCCAGGCGAGCGCCGGCACGCCGAATGGGTCAACGCCGTGGACAAGATCGTCTGCTCCACCACGCTGGAGTCGGCCGAGTGGAACAACACCCGGCTGATCAGCAGCGACGTCGCCGCGCAGATCGAGGCGCTGAAGCGCCAGGACGGCGGCGTGATCGCGATCTATGCCAGTCCGAAGCTGGTGCATTCGTTCATCGATATGGGGCTGGTCGACGAGTTCCGCATCGTCGTCCATCCGGTCACGCTCGGCTCGGGCACCCCGGTGTTCCACGACAAGGCGAAACTGGATCTCGACCTGCTGGAGTCGAAGGCATTCGGTTCGGGCGCGGTGTATCTCCGCTACCAGGTGCGATGAGGAAGGATGCCGATATGCGTTATCTGATGCTGATCCGGCTCGACCCCGCGGCCGCGCCGGTGCAGGGACCCGATCCCGCCATGGCCGAGGATATGGGCAGACTGCTCGAGGAGATGACCAAGGCCGGCGTGCTGCTCGACACGGCGGGACTGCGACCGGTCGACGAAGGCGTCCGGGTTCGTCAGACCGGCGGCAAGCAGACCGTGCTCGACGGCCCGTTCAGCGAGTCCAAGGAGGTCATCGGCGGATACTGCCTGCTGCAGACCCGCTCGCAGGACGAGGCCATGGAATGGGGTTCGCGGTTTCTGCGGCTGCACGGGCCGGAATGGGATGTGGAACTGGAGATTCGCCAGCTCGACGACCAGGCTTGACGGTATGTCGTTACCCGGGGTGAGCGGCCGTCCGCACGCAGGTGCCGACGGCCGCTCACCGGCGGCTCGGGCAGTGGAGGCGGCGTGGCGCATCGAATGGCCGAAGCTGGTGGCCGGCCTCACCCGGCTGGTCGGTGATATCGCCACCGCCGAAGAGTTCGCACAGGACGCACACCTCGCCGCCCTGGAACAGTGGCCGCGCGACGGGATTCCGCCGAATCCGGGCGGCTGGCTGATGCTCACCGCGAAACACCGTGCCATCGACCGGATCCGGCGTGACGCCACCTTCGCCCGGAAACTGCCGATGCTCGGGCACGACCTGCTCACCGAACACACCGGCGCGCAACCGGATACGGACGATATCGAGGACGACCTGCTGCGCATGGTGTTCACCGCCTGCCATCCGGTGCTGTCGCAGCCCGCTCGGGTGGCGTTGACGTTGCGCATGGTCGGCGGCCTCACGACCGACGAGATCGCCCGGGCGTATCTCGTGCCGGAAACCACGGTGGCCCAACGGATCGTGCGCGCCAAACGGACCATCGCCGAGAAGAAGGTGGCCTACGAGGTTCCGTCGGGCCCGCAGCTGGCCGAGCGGCTGGAGTCCGTGCTGGAGGTCGTCTATCTGATCTTCAACGAGGGGTATGCGGCCACCTCCGGCGAGAACTGGGTGCGCGCCGAACTGTGCGACGACGCACTGCGATTGGCGCGGATCCTCACCGGGCTGATGCCGCTGGAACCGGAAGCGTTCGGCCTCGCGGCCCTGCTGGAATTGCAGGCGTCGCGCACCGGCGCGCGCAGTGACGCGACGAGACAGCTCGTGCTGCTTCCCGATCAGGACCGGAGCCGCTGGGATCAGCTGTCGATCCGCCGCGGCTTCGCCGCCCTCGGCCGGGCGCACAACCTGGCCGTGCGTCGCGGTGTTCCACCCGGTCGCTACGCCCTGCAAGGGGCCATCGCCGCCGCGCATGCCATGGCCGCCACCTCGGACGACACCGATTGGCGACGCATCGCGGGCCTGTATGCCGTTCTCGCCGAACGCTTTCCGTCGCCGGTCGTCGAGGTGAATCGCGCCGTCGCGGTGGCGATGGTGCACGGCCCCGCCGCGGGACTGGACCTCGTCGACGCGGTGGCCGCGACCGGTGCGCTCGAGTCCTATCACCTGCTGCACGCCGTCCGCGCGCACTTCCTCGCGCAGCTGGACCGCGCGGCCGACGCTCGCGCCGCCTATCTGCGCGCCGCCGATCTCACCGCCAATGCCGCCGAACAAGCGTTGTTGCGCGACCGTGCGGCCCGGCTGGACTAGGCCGAGTATGGCCAGGGCACTTCGGCTTTCGGTGGCGCGGTCATCCCCGCCGATACGCGTTGTTAGGGTGATGGGGTGAGTTCTCCGGAGGCATCCGAACGGTAGCCGCTCGGCCTGTGGGCCGGGCGGCGTTGTGAGTGGTTCCCCACCGATCGCTGAGCGACCGGTGCGGTTGGCGTATCTCGCAGCGCCGGATGATGCCGGTTTCGTTCCCTGGGCGCCGTATGCGGCGCCCTGTCTCCTGGAGTACTTTCTCATGCCCCTTGTGGTTGTCGTGCTGGCTGTCGCGGTGTTCGCGCAGGGCACATCGGAGTTCATGGTGTCGGGACTGCTGTCGCAGATCGCCGACGATCTCGGCGTCTCGCTCGGCGCCGCCGGTTTGCTGACCTCGCTGTTCGCGGCCGGAATGGTGGTGGGAGCGCCGACGATGGCGATGGCGGCGGGCCGTGTGCCGGTCCGGTATTCGGCCACGGCGTTTCTCGGGCTGTTCTGTGTCGCACACGTGATCGGCGCTACCGCAACCGGTTTCGCGTCGTTGCTGGCGACGCGGGGTGTCGCGGCGATCGCCGATGCCGGGTTTCTCGCGGTGGCGCTGGCCGCGCTTCCGCGGCTGGTCGGTCCGGCGATGATCGGCCGCGCGACCGCCGTCGTGGTCTCCGGGGTGACGGTGGCATGCATCGCCGGGGTGCCCGCGGGCACGGTGCTGGGACAGCTCTGGGACTGGCGTTCGGCGTTCTGGGCTGTCGCTGTCCTCAGCGCGGTGGCGCTCGTGCCGGTATGGGTGATGCTCGGCCGCCAGGTACGGGAGGGCGATGTGCCGAGTGGGCCCGCTCCGTCGATGCGGCGCGAATGGTCGGTGCTGAAACAGTGGCCGGTCCGGATCGCCGTCTCGGCCGCAATCCTGGTCAACGCCGCGACCTTCGCCGCATTCACCTATCTGGGCACCAGTACGACCGCCGTCGCCGGAAATGGGTGGGTTCCCGTGGTGCTGGCCCTCTTCGGTGCCGGTTCGTTTCTCGGCGTGACGGTCACCGGTCGTTACAGCGACCGCCATCAGCGGCGGATCGTCCTCGTCGGAACGGCTCTGCTCGTGGGAGTCTGGCTCGTCGCCGCGGTGGCCGCGCACGTGCTGATCGGGGTGGTGGTCATGTCGGTGGTGGCGGGTGCGGTCGCGTTCGGCGTCGGTTCGACGCTGATCGCGACGATCGTGCGGACCGCGACACCGGCTGCTCCCCGCATCGCCGGCGCGTTGGCGACCACCGCGTTGAATATCGGCGCCGTGTTCGGCCCGGTCGCCGCCGGTCCGGTGGTCGACCTCACCGGTCATCCGGCCACCGCGTTGTGGTGCAGCGCCGCCTGCACCGTCGCCGCGGTGGGTGTCGTCGTGCTGGATCGGCGTCGGCCCGCCACGAGCCGGTCGAGCAGCGGAATCGCCGATCGCCCGGCAGCGCGGCGCGGCCGGTGATGACGCGGCCGGCGGGGTCCGGAGTTTGCCCGCAACCTGTTCCAACTACCCGAACAGCGATAATGGGCGCGCAAGTGTTCGGAACCGAGATGGTGGGAGAGACGACTGTGAAGCTGATCGGTGTGATCGGTGGCGGAACCATGGGTGCGGGAATCGCCGAGGTATGCGCGAAGGCCGGGAGCGAGGTTCTCGTACTGGAGACGACGCCGGAGTTCGCCGAGGCGGCGCACAAGCGCATCGAATCGTCGATCTCGCGGGGCGTGACGAAGGGCAAGATCACCCAGGACGAGGCCGACGCCGTGCTCGCCCGGGTGCGGGTGACCCTCGACATCGAGGAGTTCGCCGACCGCGACCTGGTCATCGAGGCCGCGCCGGAAATCGAATCGCTGAAGTATGAGATCTTCGGCAAGCTGGACAAGATCGTGAAGCCGACCGGCATCCTCGCCACCAACACCTCCTCGATCCCGGTGATCAAGGTGGCCGGTGCCACGCAGCGCCCCGAGCAGGTCGTCGGCCTGCACTTCTTCAACCCGGTGCCGGTGATGCCCCTGGTGGAGGTGATCTCGACGCTGGTCACCTCGCCGGAGACCGCCGCCGCCGTAACCGACTACGCGAAGAACACCCTGCACAAGACGACCGTGCAGGCCGGTGACCGCTCCGGATTCATCGTCAACGCGCTGCTGATCCCGTACCTGTGCCAGGCGGTGCGGATGCTGGAGTCGGGCTACGCCAGCGCCGAGGACATCGACGCCGCGATGAAGGGCGGCTGCGGTTACCCGATGGGCCCGCTCACCCTGCTCGACACCGTCGGCCTCGACGTCGCTCTCGCCGCCGCCGAATCGCTGTACGGCGAATTCGCTGAGCCGCACTACGCACCCCCGGCGCTGCTGCGTCGCATGGTCGACGCCGGCCGCCTGGGCCGCAAGACCGGTCGCGGATTCTACGAGTACAGCTGATCGCGGCGCCCCGCGTTCCCGGACGGATATCGCTGTGGGCGTATCACCGGGAATGCGGGGCGGACCCATTCTTCGCCAACCGCTCGCCGCGACGGCGCACCGTCGAAACGGCTGACCGCCACCGGGTTCGCGCAGGCACGGGTCAGGTGTCGGGGTCTTCTTTCTGGTCGCGGGCGGGCCCGGGTCCGGCCAGTTTGCCGGAGGTCTCCGGTGGCGCGTCGACCGTGCGCTTGCCCTGGGTTTCCTGGTCGTCCTGTTCGGTATCCGTATGCGCGTCGGTGTTCTCGGGGTGGTTCATGCCGTGCGCGTACCCGTTCGGCGGCTGTCGAATCGCCGGCACGCGCCGATGGGTCGGTCTGCTCGGTGGTGGTCCCGGCGGAAACCGGCACGTGCGTCGAATGGGCCATCAAGTTACTAACAGTTCTTACCGGCCACCATATGTCGCGCGGGGTGTGCCCACGAACTGCACATAGGCCAGGGCAGCGGTCGTATGCCGCCATCGGCGATTCACCTTCAATGCCGCTGTCGTGGAGACCTTTCCAGTTTCGGATGTTCGGATCTCGATGCGGGCCAATTCGAGCAAATCCGGCGGCGCCCCGACAGCGAGAGTGATAAGTTATCTATCATTCTCTCAACTACGACACCGCTCGCGCGGGTCGCGGCAAAGCTGCCGAGTGATTCGGAGGTGTCACCGTGTCTCCGTATACACGCTGGAAATCCCTCGCGGCCGCCGGTCTGGTGGCGGTGACGTACGGCCTGGCGCAGCTCGGCGGGAGCCCGCCCGCGCACGCGATGCCGGCCTGTCCCGGCTTGTATGTGCTCGCTGTACCCGGCACCTGGGAAACCTCCGACGACGACCCGCGCACAGGGATGCTCGCGGCGAGTGTGGACGCACTCCCGGGCGACGTCGGTGTCGGCTATGTCGCCTACTCCGCGACGGCGTTCCCGTGGGAGGGCGAGGTGTACGGCCGCTCCAAGCGCGAAGCCGTCGACAAGGCCCGCGCCGCGGTCGCCGCGGTGGCACAGTCGTGCGCCGCGACCCGCATCGCGATCCTCGGCTACAGCCAGGGCGCCGATGCCGCGGGTGATCTCGCGGCCGAGATCGGCACCGGTCACGGTGTGGTGGCGCCCGACCGAATCGCGTTGGTGGGCTTGGTCTCCGATCCTCGCCGCGCACCCACCGACACGCTGATCGGCCCGCCGGTCACCGGTGCCGGCGCGGGCGGGCCGCGCCCCGGCGGGTTCGGCCTGCTCGCCGCGCGCACCTACACGTTCTGTGCCGCCGGAGACCTGTACTGTGCGATGCCCGACGGAGATTTCGCGGGCCGCATCGCCGGATTCTTCGTGGAGATCTCGAATCCCGATCCGGCGCTGTTCGACCGGTACTCCCGGGATGCGGCCGATCTTCTCGATTCGGCGCTGGCCGCGGGAGGACTCGGATTGCTGGCCGGTCAGCTCGACGCGAGCGCCGTGGACGAGCGCAAGGCCCAGATCGCGGAGTTCGTGAATTCCGGTGTCCACCAGAGCTATCCGTTCTATGTCGTCGGGCCGGGTGGTGAGACGGCCCTGTCCTGGCTGCGCCGGCAACTGGTGGATCTGATAGGCAAGTGAGGTGGGTATGCGGGAAACGGCCGATCGTGGTGCGGTGGCGATCGTCGGTGCGGACGGGCCGCTCGGAAGTGTGATCGACCGCGTCTGCGAGCAGCAATCGGTGGCGGTGGTCGGCCGGGTGACCCGCAGAGGCTGGGTGATCGACGGGCCGCCCACCGTGGTCATCGATGTCGGCTCGGCCGAAAACCTCTGGGACAGTGCCGAATTCTGTCAGCGATGGGGCAGCGCCCTGCTGTACTGCGCGGCGAACCGGGATCCCGACGGCTTCACCCGGTTGCGCGAGTTGAGTACCGCCGTGCCGGTGGGGCTGGTCACGACCCTCGCCCGGCCGCAGCCGCGGCTCGAGCTGGTGGCCGCGCAATTGCTCGGTGTCGCCGGGGAACTCGCGTCGGCGGCCCCCGGCTGGTATCCGATGGCGGATCGGTTCCGCGAAGCGAACTAGTCGGCGGGCGGGCGACCACCAGCCTTCGGCAAGGACGCCTACAAACAGGGCCATGCTGTCGAATGCGGCATCAACCCTGCGCAAAGAGAACCGCGCTGTCGCAACACGATTCGACAAGCTCGCAGTCCGCTACAAGGCAGTTGTCCAGATCGTCGCCATAAACCTCTGGCTTTCCTTCTTGAACCAGGTCTACTCGAGGATGCGGGTGAGTAGCTGGGTGAGCGTGTCGCGCTCGGTGGACGATAAGGCACGCAGGATGTCGTGTTGAACCTCGGTGAGTGTCGTGTCCAGCTCTTTGAGCCGTCGTCGCCCGGCGGCGGTCAGGGTGATCCGGTTGCGGCGCCGGTCGCTGGGGTCTGGGGTGCGCACGACGTGGCCTCGTTGTGTCAGCTCATTGAGCATCGTGTTCATGTCGCTCTGGTCGATTCCGCACCGTTGGCCGATCCGGACCTGACTGTCCGGGCCGAACTCGTCCAGCGCGGCGAGGATCGCGAAGTGATGGGCGTGCCCATCGAAACCGGCCATCGTTTCTGCAATGACCCGATGTGCCCGCGCGGAAACCTTGTTGAGCAGCCAGCTCGGTTTGCTGCGCAGGCGGGTCGGCGCTTCGCCCATCTCCATGCGCGCAGTCTAGCCAATCTCTTGGTGCAACCAATAAACGCTGTTATCCTGGGTCGGACCAAGATTGGTTGAACCAAGATATTGAAGGTGGAACGATGTCACTCACTTTGGACGAAGCTCGGGCGGTCAGCGACCGGGTCCGCGGACACGCCATCGGACTCGGCGCGGCAGTGACGATCGCCATCGTCGACGACGGCGGGCACCTGCAGGTTCTCGATCGCATGGACGATGCATCTCCCATGTCGGCGCGTATAGCCCCGGCGAAAGCATCCAGCGTTGCGCTATTTCGTCGCGACGACACTGACCTGATGAATCTGCAGCAGGCCTACCCTGCGGTGTTCGCGCAGATAATCGACACAGCCGGAACACCTATTGTGGCGGGCAGGGCCGCCCGGTTGATCTGGCGCGACGGTGTGGTCGTCGGTGCGATCGCAATCGCCGGAGGGACGCTCGCGCAGGATGAAGCGTGTGTCGATGTTGGAGTCGGCTCTCTGTCGTCCGTCGCGTCGACTTAGTCGACGACCACGCAATGTCGGCAGGCTCGGGCCAGGCAGTGTGGGCAGCACTGATCAGTGCTCGGGCCAACTTGCCGACACGACCAGCGCCTGCCCTACTTCTTGAACACGGCCTGGTCGGCGGGCGCGACGCGTTCGGTTTCCAGCTGCCGCCGCAGTAGTTTCCCGGTCGCGTTGCGCGGCAGTTCGTCGACGAAGACGACGTCGCGCGGAACCTTGTGGCGAGCGAGATTCGCCTTGACGTAGTCGCGGATCTCCTCGGCGTCGACACCAGCGCCGGCGGCGCGAACCACGAAGGCGCGCAGCCGCTTTCCGAAATCGCGGTCGTCCACGCCGACCACCGCGGCCTCCGCGACGTCGGCCCGATTCACCAGGAGGTTCTCGACCTCCAAGGGGTAGACGTTCTCACCGCCGGAGACGATCATGTCGTCGTCGCGGCCGTCGACGAACAACCGGCCGTCGGCGTCGAAATGCCCGACGTCGCCGCTGCACAACAACCCGTCCACGATCTCCTTGTGCTGCCCGTCGGTGTAACCGGTGAAGCTGAGGCCACTGGAGACGAAGATCGTGCCCACCACACCGGGGGTGGTCACCGGATTGCGGTCGGAGTCGTAGATCGCGACCCGGCATCCGACCGGGGGACGGCCGACCGTACCCGGCGCCTCGCGCATGTCCTGCGGAGTCGCCACCGCCGCCACCGCGACCTCGGTGGAGGCGTACAGGTTGTAGAGCACCTCGCCGAAAACCTCCGCGGTGCGGCGGCTCAGATCCGGGGACACGGACGAACCGGCGGCGAAGATCACCTCCAGCGACGACGTGTCGTACTGCCGCAATACCGATTCGTCGAGATCGACGATGCGCTGCAACATCGTCGGCACCAGCACGAGGGTCGCGGCGCGGTATTCGGCCACCGCGGCGAGCGTGTGAGCCGGATCGAATTTGCGCTGCCGGAAGACGATTCGATTGCCCAGCGCCCAGCCCAGCGTGCACTGGGACAGCCCGGTTCCGTGGAAGATCGGGGCGGCCATCACCATCGTCTTCTCGCGCGGCAGCGGGATCCGGTCGAGGAACTGCGCCGACTGCAGCGGGGAAACCTTGTCTCGCGGAGCGCCTTTCGGAGTCCCGGTGGTGCCGCTGGTGAGAATCACGAGTCCGCCGGGGCGCGGGGGTGCGGCGACGGGGTCGGTCGAGTGCGGCTCGGCCTGCGCGTAGATGGTGGTGATGCCGGAGGTGCCCTCGTCGTCCCAGGTGAGCAGCCGGGGGATGTCGGCGGGAACGGCTCGGGCACGGTCGGCGAATTCGCTGTCCAGCAGCAGTGCGTCGACCTTCTCGCGAGCGACGACCTCGGCGAGCTGCGGGCCGGCGGATCCGGTATTGAGCAGCGCCACGCGGGCACCCAGCTTGCCCGCGGCCAGCAGGCTCAGCACCATGCCGCGGTGATCGCGGCACAGCACGGCGAGGACGGATCCCGGTCCGAAACCGTGAGCGGCGAGCCCGCGGGTGAGTGCGTTGGATTCGCGGTCGAGCTCGTCGAAGGTGAGGGTGCCGCGGTCGTCGACCAGCGCCGGCGCGGTCGGAGTGCGGCGCGCGGCGTGGGCGAGCACCGTGACGAACGGGCCGTAGATTCCCGCGTCGCGCGCAGTCCGGACGATATCGAGTGGATGCCACGGGTCGAACATGCCGCGCCGCCGCAACACCGATGCCGCGGCGAACGCGTCACCGACAGACCGGACCAGCTCGCCCGCAGAACTCGACAGCACCACACAGACCTCGATCCACCTCGGCCGGCGAGCGCTTCCGTATTGCTTCGCCGGATCACTGCCAGAATACATATTCACATATTCGATGGTGTGCCGTTCGGTTGAGCATTGCTGTCGACACCCCGTTGGTGAGAAGATGAGACATCTGACATCTCATTGACCCTCGGAGTGATACCCATGAATCGAGCCGCCCGAACAGTTGCCGCGGCGCCCGCGCCGGATGCCGGACTCGCCCGCCGACGGCAGTACATGGCCGGTCCTGCGGCATTGCTGGGCGGCCCGGCGAATGTCGTGATGCAGCTCGGTCTGCCGCCCGTCGGTCGCGGAGTCGTCGAAAGTACCGTGGAAAGCGGTCAATACGCACGGCATCCGCGTAAGCGCGGCCGCACGACGCTGACCTATCTGGCGGTGGCGATGCTCGGGACCGAGGAGGACCGCGTCGCCTACCGTGCCGCCGTCGACACCTCGCATCGGCAGGTGCGGTCCCGCCCCGGCAGCCCCGTCCGCTACAACGCCTTCGATCCGCAACTTCAGCTCTGGGTGGCAGCCTGCATCTATCGCGGCGTGGACGATTCGACACGGTTGTTCTACGGTAGAATTGACGATAACTTAGCTGACGAGTTCTATCGTGAGTCCGCGCGTTTCGGCACGACGTTGCAGATGCCGGAGCGGCTATGGCCGCCGGATCGGGCGGCCTTCGACGAGTACTGGAACGCCAAGTTGGGCGAGATCTCGTTCGACGACGAGGTTCGCCGCTATCTGCTGGACCAGGTCATCGGCCTGGGGCCGTACGGCCGCGCCCAGCGAATCGCCTTCGCGCGGGTCAATCGCTTCTTCACCACCGGATTCCTGCCCCAGCAGTTCCGCGACGCACTGGGCCTCGGCTGGGGCCCGCGGCGGCAGCGCACCTTCGAGATCGTGATGCGAACCATCGGAACGGTGCTGAAGCGCCTGCCCGAACACTGGCGCAGCTACCCGTTCGACGGGTACATCGAGGATATGCGGCGGCGACAGGCACTCGGAAAGTCGTTGGTGTAAACGGCGGCCAGCCCGCTTTCCGCTCCTCGCCGACGACACGAGGGATACCGTGGATGTCATGCCTTTCCGCGTATACACGACAGCGAGTGGGCCGGACCATGAACAGTCTTTCCCCGACCCGGAGGACAACTTCAAGTTCCTCGAGGGGGGAGTGCTGGCGGTGTACACCGCGACGAAGTACACGTATTACGCCCCCGGCTTCTGGACCCACCTCGAGGAACACAAACCCTGATCGTTTCTCGATCGACACCCTGGGGTAGGCCTCAGCGTCCGGGGGTGCCGCAGCGTTAGTACGAGGACAGCGCGGTGCGCAGTTTGGTGAGGAATCGGCTCATGTGCGGGTCGGATTCGGGGATGGTGGCGCGATCGAGCTCCCACCATCGGCCGCCGGCGAATTCTCGTGGGTCGAGGGTGAAGGGGTGGTCGCGGTGGCCGCGGATCACGTACCAGAGGGAGACGTCGCGGTGGGGGTGAGTTCCGACGGTTCGGGTGCTGGTGAGGAACAGTGGGCTTTCGCCTATGAGGGTGAAATCGGCATCGGTTCCGAGTTCTTCGGCGGCTTCTCGTCGGGCGGTGTGCAGAGGGTCTTCCCCCGGGTCGACGTGACCGCCCATGGGCAGGTGTAGTCCGGACTTGCGGTGGGCGCCGAGCAGTACGCCGCGGGCATCCGGATCGACGACCACCACATACGACACCAGGTGCTGTGGCGGCGTGGCCGGAGGTTCTCGCCGGAAGATGTCGTCGGTGCCGCCGACCCAGGACAGTGTCTGCCGGATGTGCTCCTGCTCGAGGGTGTCCAGCGGGGTGATCGCTGCGACGATGTCCGCGACGACCGCGGTGGCGGGGTGCATGGGCCGACGATAGCGGCGGGTACCGACAGTCGATCCGGGCTACTCGGGCGCTATTGCGGGTGGGTGAGGCGCAGGTGCGCGATCAGCGCCTTGTGATCGGCGCCGGGCAGGCGGACCGTGTCGACGGTGTCCGCGTGGCCGTCGGCGACCAGGATGTGGTCGATGCCGACCAGCGGTGGCCAGCGTTTGTCGGTGGGATAGGTGACGAGGTGGCCGGCGCCCTCTTGTTCGGCCGCGTCGTGGAACCGGTCCGAGAGCATCGCGCGGAATTGGGCATGGTCGAAGGTCGCGTTGAAATCGCCGCCGACGATCACCGGCCGATCCGTGGGCGAGCGGTCGAGAATGGCTCGTAGCCGGGACAATTCGTCGGCCCACAGGTGTGTTCCGGAGATCGGGGGCACCGGATGGAAGGCATAGACGCTGACCGGTCCGACCCCTGGGACGGTGGCGGTCGCGGAGAGCTGGTTCAGGACGAATCCGTCGTATTCGACAGTGTCCGAGAGGGAATAGGCGCTCCAGATCCCGGTGCCGGTGGCGGTGCGCCCGGGTGACAGATATCGATGCGGCAGCAACCGGTCCAGGCCCACGCCCTCGAGGGCGTGCACCGCGGCCGGAGTCAGTTCCTCGACGGTCAGAATGCCGACCTTGCGTTCGCGCACCTGCTCGATCAGTGCGTGCGGATCGGCGCCGTCGAAGAGCAGATTGGCCTGCATCACCGTCACCGGTGTGCCGTGATCGCCGGGGGAGCGGCCGACATACAACGGCGCCTGCGTCCAGATCGCCACGCCCACAACGGCAATGGCCACCGCGACCCCGGCCCACCGCTTCGCGGCAGCGAACAACGCCACCCCGACCACGGCGGCACACATCAGATACGGCGCGCCCGACGCCGCCAGCACCAGCCATTGTGACGCGGTCCGATTGAAGTGCAGCGCCACACCGCCGGCGCCCACCAGGGTCGCAACCACGGCGAGCGATTCGAGCGCGATCCGCCCCCGCGCTGCCTTCATGCGCCTCATCCGCGCACCTCGAATCTGGCCAGCACGTGCGGTGGAGCCCTGCTCGTCGCCGATCGGGGGCGTTTCGTGCGCGTTCGGCTCTGTCGGAGGGAACGGCACGGGACTCCCATCGGTCGATCGGCTCGCGGACGAGGTGAGTGTATTCATTCCTCTCGAACGGGTTTCGTCCGTCTGCGCGCGTGACGCCATCGCCTGACCGCCCACCCAGCGGGAGTATTCGCCGGAATCGTGCGGAGAGCGGTCACACTCTTGCCATTCTGAGCGGATAGCCGGAGCGGAGGTGGGCGAATGGACGAGCCGGGTGCCGGGGCGCCGCGACTGCGCGAACTCGGTGCGGACCCGGACGCCGTGTTGCGGCTGATCCGATATTTCGACGGTTTCGACGAATCCGACACCAACGCGGATACGGTGGTCCGCGCCGCGGCATTGCTGGCCGAATGCCCGGCGGCCGCGAGCTGGCCGTCCGGCACGGTGATCCGCTACGACGCGGCGGGTCGTCCGTTGCCGGCGGTGATGCCGCCGCCGGAGGCGACCGGCGAGCCGGCGGTGTGGCTGGAGCGGACCGGCGCCGCGCACGCCCTCGATGGCGTCCTGGTGGATCGGCTGCGGCACTGTCTGCGGGTGGTGGCGGTGCGCGGTTCGGCGGCAGGGCCGACGGGTCTGGACGACCCCGCGCTGCTCGAGGTGGTGCTGTCGGAGAAGCAGCGGCGCGAGGATCGGGTGCGGGCCATGCGCCTGCTCGGGATCGATCCGGCGCAGCCGATGCGGGTGCTCGCCGTGTCGGCACCCGGTGCGGCGGAAGCGGTCCGGATCATCGGGGCCCGGGGCCGAGTGGTGCGCTCGGCCGTCATCGGCGCGACCACCGCGGTGCTGATCCAGGACCGGGAAACCTGCCGGGAGCTGTCGGATGTGCTGAATTCCGCTGTGGTACAGGAATTTCCGTCATCGCGCCGGGGTGCGGGCGGGCCGTGGGTGGGGATGGGGGAGCGGCTGCCGGCCTACGCGGCAGCCACGTCGTGGGAGCAGGCGCTGCGGGCGTTGCGTTTCGCCTCCTCGACCTGGCACGGGCGCCGGGTGGTCGCCTACGAGCGACTCGGATCCCTGGCCCTGCTCGGCGAGCTGCCCGTGCAGCGACTGCTGGGCACCTCGGATGTGTTGCGGGTCAACGCATTCGCTGCCACGGAGGCGGGTGCGCTCGCGGTCGACACGCTCGAGGCGTTCTGCGTCTTCGGTTCGCTGCGGCGCACCGCGGCGGAACTGCATCTGCATCACAGCACCGTGGCCGCGCGCATCGCGCAGGTCGAGGCGGTGATGGGCTGGGATGTCGACGAGGCGCTCGACCGCTTCACGGCCACGCTCGCACTGATGGTGCGTCGCATCGCGCTGTCCTCGGCCGAACTCGCCGCGGATCCGGGAGCGGCCGGGCGCGCCGATCCGACGGGTGTCGGATGAATCCGGCCCTTCCGGCGACAGGTGGCGGGTGATCCGGATCACTCGACTCGGTCATGATCGGCAGCGACAGAAGGAGTTTCGACATGGCAGTCATCGATCCGAACCGCACCTGGGCCCCGCTGGAAGAGCGGCTCGCCACCACCACGAACGCACGGCACCGGCAGGTGCTCGAGATCGTCATCGAACATATGAAGGCCGAAGCGAAGCCGGATCTGGACGGCCTCATGCGGACGCTGGTGCCCGAACCGGCCTACCACTTCTGGAACGGCGGACAGGATGTCGGCCCGAAGGGAAGGGACGGCGTGCACACCTACTATTCGGATTTCGTCGCGAGCCGCAGCAATATCCTCGAATACGCACTCGACCGATTGGTCGTCGACGATCACTGTGTGGTGACCGAGGGCTTCCTGAAACAGATCTATCCGGGCGCATATGCCGCACAGATCGGCATCCCCGTCGACGACACCGCGGCCGACTATCTGGTCGTATTCAGGCAGCTGCTGTTGTGGCCCGTCGACGCGGAGGGCCGGATCGTCGGTGAGGACTCCTATCACTCCGGACCGGTGGAGATCCGCAAATTGAGTTTCGACGAATTGCCCGGCGAATACGTCGAACTCGTGCACTCGAAGGCGTGAGAACGGCCAGACTCGGCTGATGGAAGGCGATACGGAAATGACCGAACTATCCCCTGCGACCGCGGATGTGCGCCGGGCGGATGTCGCGACCCTGCTGCTCGACCGGCTCGGTGACGAGCGGCTCGGACTGCGCACCCGTGATCGGGATTGGACCTGGGACGCGGTGGTCCGGGAATCGGCCGCCCGTGCGGATCTGGCGCACTCGCTGCGCCGCGAGGGGCCCTTCCATATCGGGGTCCTGCTGGACAACGTTCCCGACTTCGTCTTCTGGCTGGGGGCGGCGGCCTTGGCGGGGGCCACGGTCGCCGGCCTGAACCCCACTCGCGGCGACGCTCAGCTCGCGGCGGACATCCGGTATGTCGACTGCCAGCTGATCGTCACCGACGCGGCCGGGATGGCGCGCCTGCGCGACCTGGATCTCAACCTTCCCGAGGACCGGTACCTGCTGGTCGACGACCCCGGTTACGCCGCGCTCGTCGATTCCCATCGGGTCGAACCGGCGGCCGCGGGCGGCCCGGACGCGCTGATGCTGTTGCTGTTCACCTCCGGCACCACCGGAACCTCGAAAGCGGTGAAATGCAGTCAGCGCCGCCTGGCGATGGTCGCATACGCGGCGCGGGACAAATACGGTCATGTGCGCGACGATGTCGACTACTGCTGTATGCCGCTGTTCCACGGCAATGCCATCATGGCGTTGTGGGCGCCGGCGCTGACGGTCGGCGCGACGGTGTGCCTGACACCGAAATTCTCTGCCTCCCAATTCCTTCCGGACATCCGCTATTTCGGCGCGACCTTCTTCACCTATGTCGGCAAGGCGCTGGGATATCTGCTCGCCACACCCGAAACACCGCGCGACGGTGACAACGACCTGGTGCGTGGCTTCGGCACCGAGGCATCGGTGGCCGATCAGGCCGAATTCCGGCGCCGCTTCGGCGCCGAATTGTTCGAGGGCTACGGTTCCAGCGAGGGTGCGACCCTGGCGGCGCTGGATCCGAACGCCCCGCCCGCGGCCCTCGGCCGTCCCGCGCACGCCGGTGTCGCGGTGGTGAATCCGGATACGCTGCGCGAATGTGTGCGCGCCGAACTCGACGAATTCGGCCGGGTCCGCAATCCCGACGAGTCGATCGGCGAGATGATCGACAAGGCCGGCGCGCTGGCCTTCGAGGGCTACTACAAGAACGACGCCGCCGATGCCGAACGCATTCGCAACGGCTGGTACTGGACCGGAGACCTCGGCTACATCGATACCGACGGTTTCCTGTATTTCGCAGGGCGCAAGGGAGATTGGATTCGCGTCGACGGGGAGAACACCTCCGCCCTGATGATCGAACAGGTCCTGCGCCGCCACCCCGCGGTCATCGCCGCGGCCGCGTTCGGTGTCCCCGACCCGCGATCCGGTGACCAGGTCATGGCCGCCGTGGAGGTCGCCGACCCGGACTCGTTCGATGTGCGCGAATTCGCCGAATTCCTCACCGCGCAACGGGATCTCGGTACGAAGGGAACGCCGCGACTGCTTCGGGTGTCGGCGAATCTGCCGGTTACCGGGTCCAACAAGGTCCTCAAACGCCAACTCCAGGAGCAGGCGTGGCACACCGAGGAGACCGTCTATCGCTGGAAGGGCCGCGGCGAACCCGAATACGAACCCATGACGGCGGCGGACAAGAAGGCATGGGAGGCCGAATTCGCGACCTACGGCCGGGAGCGTCTGTTGTAACCGCACAGCACCGGCGGCCCGCCCGAGGTGGCCGCAATTGCCTCGCGCATTCCCCGTCCTGACGGTAACTGGGCGGTTACTGTGAAACTGCGGCACCGTCGCACATGCGGTTCACGGTCGGAAGGGGTCGTGATGAACGGCATCGTGGTTGCGCTCGTGGGAGCTCTGCTGTGCTTCTACGGAATCAGGTCGGTTCACCTGGGGATCCTCGCGATCGGCTTCGGCCTCGGCTGGCTGATCGCGGATCTGTTCACCCCGTCGTTCTGGTGGCTGCTGCTGTTCGGCGCGATCGGGGCGCTCTCCGCGTGGGTGGTGACCTCGCTGATCTTCCGTTTCGCGTCGTATGTCATCGGCGGGTTGACCGGCGCGATGGTCGGCGCCAAGCTGGCGTCGGTGCTGCAACCGGGAGACAAGAACTGGGCGCTCAGCATGATCGTGATCCTGGCGGTCGGCGTGGCCGGCGGTTTCCTCGCCGACCGCTTCCGGGCCCGCGCACTGCTGTGGCTGACCTCGATCGGCGGTGCGAGCATGGTGCTGAGCGGCGTCGGTCGTATGAACGAACACTTGTCGTTCCTGCGGGCGCCGGATTCCACGTGGGAGCAGATCTTCTCGGCGCTGGCCTGGATCGCGCTCTCGGCGACGGGCTGGATCGTGCAACGCCATCTGTTCGCCGAGAAGCTCGGTATCGACCATCTCGCCGGACGGGACAAGCACAACGGCGGCGGCGCCGTCGCCACCGGGCGCCCGCAGATGTGATGCGGACATGGGTGCTGTCCTCGGTGATCTGCTGCCCCTGGCGGTCGGTGTCGCGATCTCACCGATACCGATCGTGGCCGCCATCCTGATCATCCTCTCGGCGAACGCCGCCCGCGCCGGCACCGGCTTCGCCATCGGCTGGGTGCTCGGAATCGTCGTCGTCACAACGATTTTCGTGGTGCTGTCCGGAACGCTGTCGGATTCGCAGAACAAGCATTCGTCGACGGTGACGGCGTGGGTGAAGATCGTGCTGGGCGTCGTGCTGCTGGGATTGGCCGCGATGCAGTGGCGGTCGCGCTCCGACACCGGGGTACCCGGGTGGATGCGCGCGATCGACACGTTGAGCGCGCCGGGCGCGGTCGGCCTGGGTGCGTTGCTCTCGGCGGTGAATCCGAAGAATCTGCTGCTCTGCGTCTCGGCCGGGGTGGCCGTCGGCACGAGTGGGCTCGGCGGCGGCCCGCAGGTGATCGCCGTGCTGGTGTTCACGGTGATCGCGGCCGCCAGTGTGCTGGTGGTGGTGATCGGATATCTGGTGGCCGCCGAACGGCTGCGGGAACCACTCGATCGCGCCCGGCGGTGGTTGCAGGCGAACAACCACGTCGTGATGGCGATCGTGCTGCTGGTGATGGGCGCCGTCGTCCTGGGAAAGGGAATCGGCGGACTGTGACCGGTCAGCGCCGCCCGCGGTGGGTGAACAGGCCCACGATCCAGCCGACGACGAACATGATCAACAGCACCAGCCACAGCGGAGAACTGATGGTCACGGTGAGGATGTTGATGTCGACGCGATGATGATTCTGCGCGACGAAGATGACGGCCAGAATCGCCAGCACGATCGCCACCCACTGCCGGGGCGAGATGCGGGACAGCAGGGAAGGTTTAGCGGCCCGATCCATGGTCTCCTCCTGTGGCTCGTCGGTGACACGGTCATCGCCGACCGGCAGCGCCGAATGCCGTCGAGCCGATGATCCGTCGGGCGGGCCGTGCCCACTTCACCCGTCTCGGGTGAGGTCGTCACCCCACCGAGCTGGGAATGTCGCGGGCGAGTCGACACAACCAGCCTTCGTGCAGATTGGGGTGCGTGCCATGACCGGCCAGGGCGACGTTTCCGGGAGCGTGCGGACACAGAACGAGGAGGCGACCCGCGCCCTGCCCTTCGGGGACGATCAGGATTTCGCGGACGCGCGACGCGGATTCATCGCGGCGCTGGAACCCGGCGTGGTCGAGAATGCGGCCGGCGATGTGGTGTGGGACAGCGACGGTTACGCCTTCCTCGACGCGGAATGCCCGCCCACCGTGCATCCCAGCCTGTGGCGGCAGTCGAAACTGTGTGCCATCCAAGGGTTGTTCGAGGTGACCGAGGGGATTTATCAGATTCGCGGGCTCGATCTGTCGAATATGACCGTGGTCGAGGGCGATACCGGCGTGATCGTGATCGATCCGCTGATCTCCCGGGAAACCGCCGCCGCGGGTCTCGCGCTGTATCGCACGCATCGCGGTGACCGGCCGGTGACCGGGGTGATCTATTCGCATTCGCATATCGATCATTTCGGCGGCGTGAAAGGCGTGACCACGCCGGAGGATGTCGCGGCGGGCCGTTGCCCGATTCTCGCGCCCGCGGGATTCGTCGAACATGCCGTCGAGGAGAATGTCTACGCCGGCACCGCCATGGGGCGCCGCGCCGCCTACATGTACGGCGCCGCCCTCGGGCGGGGGCCGAAGGGCGCGGTCGGCGCCGGATTGGGGCCGACGACCTCGACCGGAACCCCGACCCTCATCACGCCCACGACCGACATCACCCACACCGGGCAGACGGAGATCGTCGACGGTGTGCGCATCGAATTCCAGATGACTCCGGGCACCGAGGCGCCGTCGGAGATGAATTTCTATTTTTCCGACCGGCGCGCCCTGTGTATGGCGGAGAACGCGACGCACACCTTGCACAATCTGCTCACACTGCGCGGCGCCCTGGTGCGCGACCCGCATGTGTGGTCGAAATATCTGACCGAATCGATCAATCGTTATGCCGCACAGGCGGATGTGCTGTTCGCCTCGCATCATTGGCCGACCTGGGGAACCGAGAAGCTCACGGAATTCCTTGCGCTGCAACGTGATCTGTACGGTTATCTGCACGACCAGACGTTGCGGGCGCTGAACAAGGGTGCCGTCGGCATCGAAATCGCCGAGTCCATCGAACTGCCACCGGCCCTCGCGGCGGCCTGGCACACGCACGGCTATTACGGTTCGGTCAGCCACAATGTGAAGGCGATCTATCAGCGCTACATGGGCTGGTTCGAGGGGAACCCGGCCACCCTGTGGGAGCATCCGCCCACCGAATCGGCGAAGCGGCACGTCGACTTCATGGGCGGCGCCGAGCAGGTGCTGAAGAAGGCGCGCGACTCGTTCGCCGCCGGCGATTTCCGTTGGGTGGCACAGGTTCTCAATTACGTGATATTCGCCGACCCCGGCAATCGCGAGGCGCGGGCGCTGCAGGCCGACACCTTCGAACAACTCGGCTACGGTTCGGAGAACGGTACCTGGCGCAACTTCTTCCTGATGGGCGCCTACGAGTTGCGCCACGGATCGGTCGGCACGCCGACCGCCACGGACGCACCCGATATCGCCGCCGCGCTCACGGTGGAACAGCTCTTCGACGCGATCGCGCTGCGGATCGACGGTCCCAAGGCCTGGTCGGCCGACATCACCATCGACTGGAAAATCTCCGACCCGGACCTCGTGCATCGCACCCAGCTTCGCAACGGCGTCCTCGTCCACTACGACGTGAGCGCCGATATGCCCGCTCCGGACGTCACGTTCACCCTGTCCGATGCCGATCTGCACGCCGCGCTGCTCGGTGCGAAGGATATGCAGCAGCTGATCGCCGACGGCGCGGTCACCGTCGACGGCGATGTGTCGAAGCTGATCGAACTGGTCGGCTACCTCGACGCACCCGACCCCGACTTCGCGATCGTGACGCCTTAGCGGGCGACTACCGCTGTCCCCGTCCGGTCACAGCTGTTCCAGATCGCGAGTCGCCGGTCCCTCCAACAGTTTTCCGTCGTGGGTGAAGCGCGAGCCGTGCAGCGGGCAATCCCACGAACGCTCGGCGTCGTTCCAGTTCAGGATGCCGTACAGGTGTGGGCAGATCGGCGACACGGCCGAGGTGGTGCCGTCGACGGTGCAGACCCCGACGGGACGGATGCCGCGGCGCTCCACCCGGCCCTCGCCCTCGGCGGGGGTGCCACCACCGCCGAACGCCGCGCTCAGCCAGCCGGTCGTCAGATGCCGTGCGACTTGGATATTCATCGAGGCGGCCTTCGCCAGTCCGGTGACTTCGCTGCCGCGCCAGGTGCGATATGCCTGCGCCCACGGCTGATGGCCCCCGAGTGCCATGCCGGCCAGCGCGAGACCCGCCGCCACCGCATTGGTCATTCCCCATTTCGCGTAGCCGGTGGCGACGAGGATGTGATCGCTGCCCGGAAGCAGCGGCCCGACGTAGGGCAGTTGGTCGATGGCGGAGTAATCCTGGGCCGACCAGCGGTGGGTCAGTTCGGCATCGGGGAAGTGCGTGCGCGTCCAGTTGTACATGTCGGCGACGTGGGCCATCGGCGATCGGGTGCGGCCCACGACATGCCCGCTGCCGCCGACGAGCAGCAGATCCTCGCCGCCGTGCGGGGCGTACCGCAGTGACCGCGTGGGCTGGTCGGCGGACAGGTACATGTCGTGCGGGAATTCACCGGGCACCCGGAACGCGGCCGCGTAGGAGCGGTGGGGCTCGAGCCGCGCGAAGTATCCGCCGCGATCGAGAATCGGTGTGCCCGTGGCCAACACGACGGTCTTCGCGCGGATATCGCCGCGATCGGTCGACACCGTATCGCCGTGGACGGCGTGGACGCGGGTGTGTTCGAAGATCGTCGCACCGTGGCGGCAGGCCTGTAGGGTCAGCCCCTCGAGGACGTCCATCGGGTCGAACTGCGCCTGCTCCGCCAGGCGCACGGCGCCGTGGGTGTGGAACGGCAGCGCGGTCTCCTCGGACCACGCGACGTCGAGCCCGGCCTGCTCGCAGGCGCGAAATTCCTTGCGCACCAAGTCGGTTCCGTCCTCGGTTCCGGCGTAGGTGATCGCGTCCGCGTGCTGGGTGGCGATGTCGTTCTCGGCGCAGAACCGCAGCAGCCACTGCTGGCCCTCCAGGTTCGCGTCGACGTATTTGCGCACCGTGCTCGCCGAATGCTTCGCGGTGATCGCCGAGAGGTGCGTGCCCTGCAGCAAGCTGAGCTTGCCGGTGGTGTTGCCGGTCGTGACCGCGCCGATCGTGCGGCCCTCGAGCACCGCGACCGTGCGCCCGGCGCGGGCGAAGAGCAGGGCGGTCACCAGGCCGGTGAGCCCGGCGCCGACGACGACGCAGTCGTACTCCCCGCCGGGTTCCGGGGTCACCGGGACCGAGACGGGCACTCGATCGAGCCACAGAGATGTCACCGGACCAGCCTCCTGTCGTTGCGCGTGTTCCGCCTCGTCACCGCAGGTTGCCCTCTTTGTCCGGCGGCTCCGTCCGGCCCGACCGGTGATTGTGGATCGTGCGGTACAGCAGCACCGCGGCGACCAGGACGACCAAGCCGGCGATCACCAGTAGCTCCATACGGAGCCCTTACCCGGGATGGTCGCCTTCAACCCCGCGTCATCGGATTCGTCGCAGCGACAGCGCCAGGCGCGGGCACAGGCTCACCGTATCCCGGGCGGCGGCGGCCGAATCGCCGTCGAGGACCGGGTCCCGGTGGTCGCGGGTGAGCGGAAAGCCCCAGTCGTCGCGGGCGATGGCATGGGGGAGCAGTTCGCTGCACAGGCCGCGGCCGTCGCAGCGGGTCCAGTCGATGTGCAGGCGCCAGGCGGGGCGGTCGGATGCGGTCACTACGCGGCTCCCTGGGAACGGGAACGGGCACGGCAGTAACCGTGCTTGTGGCGGTCGATCTCCTCGGCGAAGACGGTCAGGGCGGAACGCGCCAGCCGCGCAGTCCCGTCGGGGTGGTGGCAGGCGCCGCGGCCGTCGACCAGATCGGCGACGCGCGCGATGTCCTGCGGCCGGGCGGGCCCGTCCGCCGCCAGATCGCCGATCGCGCGGGCCAGCTGCGGTAAGCCGTTGCGGCACGGACCGCACTGCCCGGCGCTCTGGGCGGCGAGGTAGGCGGTGATGTCGGTGGTGACCCGCAGCCCGCATTCGTCGTGGCGGAGTACGCGCACGACGCCGGCGCCGGGTGTCGCGTGCCAATGCCGCAACGCTTTCCGGGACAACGCCGCGCCGGGAAGAGCGGCGCCGGGCAGCCAGGCGCCGTGGTATCCGCCGACCAGAACCGCTTGAACCGCGGCCGGATCGGTGCGTCCGAACCGCTGGATCACCTCGGGGAGACCGGTGCCGAGTGGAATCTCGACCACACCGGCGGCGGTGGTTCCGGACAGGGTGACCAGCATGGTGCCGGGTTCGTCGGGCGTGCCGGCGGCGCGGAACCAGGACGGCCCGAATCGGGCCAGCAGTGCCAGATGGGCGAGGGTCTCCACGTTCTGCACCAGTGCCGGGCGGCCGTTCAGCCCGGAGCGGGAGGTGCTGACCGGCTTGTCCCGCGGGATCGGCGCGCGACCGGCCAGCCGCTCGAGGACCGCGCTCTTCTCCCCGGCCAGGAAGGTGTCGGCGGCGGGCGTGAGATCCACCCGCCGCGTGTCGTAGCCCGTGGACTGCCGCTCGGCGAGGGCGTGCCGAATCGGGTCGAGCAGCTGTTGCGGGGCGTACAGGTAGCAGCGCCCCGCCCCCACGGCGGCGGCCACCACGGACAGGCCGTCGAGTACGAGATGCGGTGCGCGCCGAAGTAATACGGCATCCTTGTCGCTGTCGGGTTCACCTTCGGCGCCGTTGGCGACCACGATTGCGCGTCGTCCGTCGGCCACGGCGGCGAGCTTGCGCGCCACCGGGAAGCCCGCGCCTCCGCGACCGGTGAGACCCGCGGCCGATACCACGTCGATGAATTCGCGTCCCACGGCGCGTGCGGGGCCGTATCGCGCCACGTGCGCGGAGAGCTCGGGTCCCGTGGCCGCCAGCAGCCGGTCCGTGCCCGTCGGGGCGGGTGGAGTCGTGGAATTTCCGGTCAGTGTCGTCGTCATCGCCGGCTCCTCTCGGGGACTGTGCTGAATTCGGTGAAACCGCGGCTGAACCGCCAGACGCCGGCGGTGGCGACGGCGAGGATGCACACGCCGACGAGGGCGAGCATCCAGATCCGGTCGACGTCACTTCCCGACCCGAGCGTGTGGATCAGAGCCACCTGCCACAGGGCGTAGACCGACCAGTGCACCAGGCGAAAGAGGCGGGGGCCCAGGCGATGTCGCAACAGGGCGGTGATCACGACCACCGCCAGCAGGTCGACGGCCAGGGTGCCGAAACCCACCCACAGCGGCCGATAGCCGCCGGTGAACGGCACCACGACGGTCAGCAGCCGCAACTGGGCGTACGGATCGAAGAACAGGGTCAGCACATGCAGCGCGACGAACGCCGTCGCCGCCAGTGCCGCGCCGCGGTGGAATTCGGCCAGCCCCGCGCGGGGGAGGACTATGGCCCGCCCCGAGCGGGCGGCGATTCCGGCGACGGCCGCGACGGTCAGCAAGATCAGTGCCGTGATGCCGCTGCCCCGGCCGAACGCCCACAATGCCTGGTCGAACGCGGAGCTGCTCATCATCGAATTCCTTCCGGCTCGTCGGGCCAGCCGCCGAGGGTGAGCACCCGCCCGGCCCGGTCGACCAGCCGGGCCGGGAGCCCGGCGGACCGCAGCCACGGCAGTGCCGCGCGGCCGCGCACCACGGCGGCGGTGGCGGCGGCATTGGCCGCGAGGCAGGATTCGGCGGCCACCGACACCGTCCGCCAGACCGGGTCCACGGCGCGTCCGGTGCGGGGGTCGAGAATGTGGTGCAGCGAGCGTCCCCCGCGAATCCAGCGGCGCCGCACCGTACTCGAGGTGGCGATCGCCGCGCCCGCGGGCAACCGGACGAGGGCGGCCGGCTGGGCCGCACCGTCCTGGACGAGTACCTGCCAGTGCCCGCCGGGTGCGGGTCCGGCGGTGGCAATGTCGCCGCCCAGGCTCACCAGGACACCGCAGCCGAGCTCATCGGTGACCGTGCGCGCACACCGGTCGGCGGCCAGGGCCTTCGCTGTCGCACCGAAGTCGAGCCGCATGCCGGCGGGCAGCGTCACCGCGCGCGGGAACCGGATCACCTGCGACCAGTCGGGGCGCGGGGTGACGCGCAGCGCGACGACCGCCGGTCCGGTGGTGATCTGCGTGAAATCGCGGTCGTAGCCGAGGTTTTCGAGGTCGGCGCCGATCGTGGGATCGACGTCGCCGTCGGTGTCGCGGGCGACGGTCAGGGCCGCGTCGAGATATTCGTCGAACAACGCGCTGACCCTGACCGGGCGGCCGGATGCCAGCGTGCTGATTTCGGAATCGGCGCGAAACCGGTTGCAGGCGTGGTCGACCCGATCCAGGTGGGCGTCGACGAGGCGGCGCGCTTCGGCCAGCGCGGCCGGGTCGGTGACGACGAGGCGGGCGGTGGTACTCCACAGCTCCCATTCGGCCGCGGCCGTCTCCGCCGCGGGTACCGAGGTCATGAGCCGCTCGAGTGTGCGTGTGCGGTGCCCTGGCCGGGGCTCAGCTGGGGAACGTTGCCCGGGGTGCCGGACGATTGATCGGTGTTGTTGCTGCCCGTGTTGTCGGTGATGGTGGTGCCGGGCGTCGCGGCCGGCTGGTTGTCGGCGTATGCGACGACCGCCGCCGTCGTCGTGCCGACGGCGCCGACGGCTACGAGTATCCCGGCCGCGGTCCGGCCCAGGCGGCGGTTCGGATGTGACGTTCCCATATCGGTCACCTGCTCCGTTCGGTGCTGCGCCGACGCGTGTCGGCCCTCTCTAAAAGGCCAGCATGCGGACCGAGGCTGGGTGCCGGCTGTGCGCCGGCAATGAGTTGCCGAGGCGGCGACCGTGAGCTGAAGATCAGCTGAAATTGCGGCGATAGCTGTGCGGGCTGACGCCGGTGGTGCGTTTGAAACGCTCGCGGAAGGCGGTGGGCGATCCGAAGCCGACCTGGGCGCCGATGCGTTCGACGGAATGGGCGGTGGATTCCAGCAGGTGCTGGGCGCGGCGGATGCGGGCGCGATGCAGCCACTGCAGCGGCGTGGTGCCGGTGTGCTCGCGGAAGCGGCGGATGAGGGTGCGGGTGCTGACGCCGGCGCGTGCGGCGATCTCGTCGAGGGACAGGTCGGCGGCCAGATTGGTTTCCAGCCAGTTCAGCAGCGGCTCGAGGTCGGAGCCGCGGGGCGTGGGCGCGAAGCCGTGAACGATGAATTGTGCTTGTCCGCCTTCGCGTTCCAGCGGCATCACCGAGAGCCGGGCGGTGTCGGCGGCCACCGCGGAACCGTAGTCGCGGCGGATCATGTGCAAACACAGGTCCAGCGCCGCGGCGGCACCGGCCGAGGTGAGGATCTGGCCGTTGTCGACGTAGAGCACATCCGGGTCGACCTCGACGGCCGGATACGCGGCCGCCAGCTCGGCGGCGGCGATCCAGTGCGTGGTGGCGCGCAGCCCGTCGAGCAGTCCGGTGGCGGCCAGCGGGAAGGTGCCCGAGCAGATGGAGGCGATGCGTGTTCCGTTCGCGGCGGCGGTGCGCAGCGCGTCGCGGACGGCCGGTGAAATCGGCGCGGTCGGGTCGGCGGTGCCGGGCACCACGATCGTGTCGGCATCCGCGAGTCCGGCCAGTCCCCAGGGCGCGCGCAGGGTGAAAGCTCCGGCATCGACCTCCGGTTGTTCGGCGCAGACCCGGACCTGATAACCGGGGCGGCCGTCGGGCAGCCGCGTCCGGCCGAAGGCCTCGATCGGGGCGGCGAGGTCGAAGGAGACCACTCCTTCCAGGGCGAGAACGGCGACGGTGTGCATGGCTGGAACATACCCTGCCGCCCACTGTGACATCCGCCATTCGGCCCCGGAAAGCGCTCTGTTCTGCCAGGTCGCAGCCGCTTTTCTCGGATATGTCACTTTCCCGTCGAAACCTGTCGAAAATGCCACTGGGATCCGCGGGAGTGCCCGCATACCGTCGGGCCGTGCCCGGGCCGGCCGGGCGGATGCGAAGGGATTCCCATGCATGCTCAGATCGTCCTGTTCGACGGGTTCGATCCGCTCGACGTCATCGCCCCGTACGAGGTGCTCTATGCCGGCGGGACCGCATCCGACGGCGCGGTGAGCGTCGAACTGGTTTCGGCGGAAGGGCCGCGAGAGGTGGTGAGCGGCACCGGCGGGCTGGAGTTGTGCGCCACCGCGGCACTCGACCCCGCACGACCCGGTGTGGTGCTGATCCCCGGCGCCTCGGGCCGTATCGGCGAGCCGGGGGAGGTGCCGGATCAGGATGCCGGGACCGCCGGTGAGTGGCGCCGCGACGAATTCATCCCGGTTCTCCTCGGCCGCACCCTGACCACCGGCCTGCCCGACCTGCTCCGCGCGGCGATGGCCGACCCGCGGATCACGGTCGCCGCCGTGTGCGGTGGGTCGCTGATTCTCGCCATGGCGGGACTGCTGGAGGGGCGCCCGGCGACCACTCATCACCTGGGACTGGATCTGCTCGATGCCACAGGCGTGCAGGCCGTGGACGCGCGCGTGGTCGACGACGGCGATCTCGTCACCGGCGCGGGCGTCACCTCCGGTCTCGACCTCGGTCTGTATCTGCTCGAACGCGAGATCGGGCCACGCATCGCCCATGCGGTCGAGCGGCTGTTCGCGCACGAACGCCGCGGCACCGTCTGGCGCCGCCAGGGGCCCGCTCCCGCCACCGTCTGACCCGACCTGCTCGATCCACGACACATGAGGAGTAACTGCGTCATGTCCGCCGAAGGCATGTGGGATCTGTCCATCTCCACCCCGATCGGCAGGATCGCCGTCGAACTCGAGCTCCATCGCGAGGACGGCACTCTCGTCGGCACGGCAAGCGGTGCGGGCGAACGGGTTTCGCTTCGCGACGTCGTGCTCGACGGTGATCGGCTCACCTGGAATCAGGCCGTTACGTCACCGATGCGATTGAATCTCGCTTTCGCGGTCACCGTGGCGGGCGACACTCTCACCGGCACCGCCAAGGCCGGCCGCCTGCCCGCGTCGAAGGTCACCGGCGTGCGCCGCGGCGGAGCGGAGCGAGCCCGGTGACGAAAGTGCTGCTGTCGCTGCATGTTCTGGCCGCGGTGATCGCGATCGGCCCGGTCGCCGTCGCCGCGAGTATGTTTCCCCCCGCCCTGCGCCGCGCCGCCGGATCGGCGGACGCCACCGCGAATCTGCGCGTGCTGCACCGTATTTGCCGGGTCTATGCCGCCGTCGGCCTCACGGTCCCGATCTTCGGGCTGGCCGCCGGCGCCGCCCTGGGCGTACTCGGGACCGGATGGTTGATCACATCGATCGCCCTCACCGCCGCGGCCGCGGCGATCCTGGCCACGATGATTCTGCCCGACCAGCGCGCCGCACTCACATCCCTCGCACCCGGGCGCGTCGATGCCACGGCCGCACGCCTGGCCATGTCGGCGGGCATCTTCAACCTGCTGTGGGCGACCGTCGCGGTGCTGATGGTGGTGCGCCCCGGATCGACCACCGGCGCCTGAACTCTCGGCGTGTCCGGTCGCGACACGACGAGGATTCCGGCGGGTCGGTGCATTGCGGCGCCGGCCGGAATACCGTGGACGTATGCGCGCTGTCGTCCATCTGGTGCTGTTCGCCTGCGGGGTCGTGATGGCGGTCGGAGCGTTCGGGCCGTTCGTCGGGGTCGTGCAGGCCCGCCACATCCGGCTCGTCGATATCCGCGACGGCTTCGCGACCGGAATTCCGCTGGACGGGGTGCAGGCCCAGTCGCCGCAGCTGCGCGCGTCCTACACGGTGGTGTTGCTGCTTGTCGCCCTGGTGATGCTGCTGGCCGGGCTGTTCGGCTCACGGATTCTGGGATGGCTCGCGGTGCTGGCCGGAATCGCGGCGCTCGTGGTGCCGGCCTGGCGATTGAATCAGCGGTTCGACAGCCAGTTGCGCGACGACTATCAGCATCTGCTCACCGGTACCTGGGGGCTGTATCTGTTCGGCGGCGCGGTGGTTGTCGCCATCCTCGCGCTGCTGGTCCCGGGTGAGAAGCCCCGGCGCCGGGCTGCCGTAGGCGCGGGGGAGAAGCAGGCCCGCTAGGCGTTCATCGCAACCTCACTGCTCGCTCACAGGTAGCTGTGGAGCTGCACGGGCTGAATAGGCGCCGTGACTACACCACTCCTCGAGAATTCGCCGGTGGTACCGCCCGAGCCCGCGAAGTCCGGCGCCGCCCGCAGATTCGGCGGCAACGCCGTCGAGCGGGCCGGTCTGGCGGTGCTGCTGATCGCGACGGCGGTGATGTACCTGTGGAACATCACCGTCAACGGGATGGGCAACCAGTTCTACGCCGGCGCCGCCTGGGCCGGATCGAAGAACTGGGAGGCGCTGCTGTTCGGCTCCCTCGATCCGGCCAACTTCATCACCGTCGACAAGCCGCCCGTATCCCAGTGGGTGATGGGGCTGTCGGGCCGCATCTTCGGCTTCTCCAGCGCGAGCATGCTCGTTCCGCAGGCGTTGATGGCCGTGGCCGCGGTCGCGCTGCTCTACGGCGCGGTCCGGCGGATCACGGCGAATCACTGGATGGCGCTGGCGGCGGGTGCGGCGCTGGCGTTGACGCCGGTGGCGGCGCTGATGTTCCGGTTCGACAATCCCGACGCGGTCATGGTGCTGCTCATGACGGCCGCCGCCTACGCCACCGTGCGGGCACTGGACCGCGCGTCCACGACCTGGTTGATGCTGGCCGGGGTGGCGCTGAGCTTCGCATTCCTGGCGAAGATGCTCGAGGGGCTGATGGTGCTGCCCGCGCTGGGGGTGGCCTACCTGCTGGCCGCTCCGGCATCGCTGCGCAGACGCCTGCTGCAACTGCTCGGCGGACTCGTCGCGCTGCTGGTGTCCAGCGGCTGGTATGTGCTGCTCACGCTGTGGTGGCCGGCCTCGAGCCGCCCGTACCTGGCCGGGTCGACCGACGACAACTTCATGAATCTGGTGCTCGGATACAACGGTTTCGCCCGCGTGCTCGGCCGCAATCACGGTGGCGGGGCCGCCCCGGCCCACGATCCCGCCGCGGCGGCTCAGGCGGTGGCGCATGCCGCCCCGCCCGCGGGTGCGCGCAACGGATTCGGCGGCTTCGGCGGGCAGGTGCACGGTGTGCAGCGGCTGTTCACCGGTGAATTCGGGTTCGAGATCGGCTGGTTGCTGCCGACCGCCCTGCTGGCGATGGTGCTGGTACTCGTCTCGCGCGGTCGCGCGCCGCGCACCGACCGGATGCGTGCGGCCGCCATCGTCTTCGGCGGCTGGATCGTGATCGACGGCGGTGTGCTCAGCTACATGAACGGCATGGTGCATCCGTACTACTGCCTCTCGATCGCCCCCGCGGTCGCCGGGATGTTCGCCGTCGGTATCGCCGAACTGTGGAACCGGCGCCACACCGCGTTCGGCCGATTCGGTACGGCCGCATTGCTCGTGGTGACGGGCGTGTGGAGTGCTGTTCTACTGCACCGCAACAGCGGCTGGTATCCGGAGCTGCGCTGGACGATTCTGGTCGTGACGCTGATCGCCGCGGTGCTGCTGGCCGTGCCCTGGACGTATGCGGCGCATCGCCGCCTCGCGGCCGTCGTCCTGACGGCCGGCCTGATCGGTGGCGTGGCGGGCAGTGCGGCCTACTCGTTCGCGACCGTCGCGACCGCGCACTCCGGTGGTGGGCCGACGGTCGGCCCGGCGCAGGCGAGCGGACGTGGCGGCTTCGGTCAGAGCCGTCCGGATCCGCAGCTCTCGGCGATGTTGCGGGCGACGACTGCGACCTGGGCGGCGGCGACCAACGGTTCGTCCGCGGCCGCCGCGCTCGAATTGGACAGCGACAGGCCGGTGATGGCGATCGGTGGGTTCTCCGGCAGCGACCCGGTGCCGACGCTGGCACAGTTCCAGACCGACGTGAAGGACGGCAAGATCGCCTACTACGTCGTAGAGGCAGACGGCCGCAATCAGGGTCCGGCGGATGCGCGCGAGCAGGGCATGACCGGAAACCGGAATCCGGGCACCACCACGGGCCGGGGTGCGGGCCGGGAGCCGGCGGTATCCGGAAACGCGCCGGGGCAGCCGCAGCCGGATACCACCGGGAATGCCGGCGGGCCGGGCGGTTTCGGCCGCAATCAGCACGCCGACATCACCACGTGGGTCACCGCCACCTTCCCCGCCCAGCACATCGGCAACGCCACGGTGTACAACCTGAGCGGCTACCGAGGCTAGGAATACATCGAAAGAGCTTGGCGGGCAACGTATCCCGTTGCCCGCCAGCCTCTGTTCGTGTCGCGTACCCGCGTCACGGCCGGGTGACCGTCACCAGACTTATCAGTGACTGCTGGCGTCCCTCGGGGCCCTCGGGTGTGTGGCCGAGGCTGCGGATGTAGTCCGGAAGGTAGATGCGCTCGCCGGTCCACCCGTGGTCGGTGAACCAGGCGGTGGTGTCGCTGCGCGGCTCGTTGTAGATCAACTTCACCCATTCCGAGCCGGACTCTCCGTCGGCGGCCAGGGCTTCGGCAGCCTCGGCGGGCAGGGGATCCATCTGTTCGACGGCGGCGCGGCTGCCGGGTGCGCTGAGCGAATGGACGGTGTCGAACAGCTGGTCCTGGGCTGTGGGTGTCAAATAGATCAGCAGCCCCTCGATCAGCCACGCGGTCGGCCTATCGGAATCGAAGCCACTGTCGCGCAAGGCTTTCGGCCAGTCGCCCCGCAGATCGACCGCCACCTCCCGGCGATCCGCGATCGGTTCGCGCCCGGCCTGCGCGAGGGTCTCGCGCTTGTAGCCGAGGACCGGTGGCCGATCCAGTTCGTAGACGGTGCAGCCCGCCAGCGACGGCAGGCGATAGGCCCGCGCGTCCAGGCCCGCCGCGAGCACGACCACCTGCCGGATTCCCGATGCCACGGCGGCATCCAGATAGTCGTCGAAATACCGGGTCCGGAACAGTTGGTGCTGCTGAAAGGGGATGCCGAAATCCGTTGTCAGCAAAGGGTGTTCGGGCAGCCGTCCGGCCAGCAGATCGGCCCATTCGCCGCCGGCGGCCGAGACGAACAGCTCGGCGAGCGGGTCCCGAGCCGGGGCGTCGCCCGCGCGTCCGCCCAGTGCGCGAGCTGCCGCGACGAACAAGGCCGTGGATCCGACACCGGTGTTGATATCCCAGGAATCCTCGTCGGTACGCATGATCGCCAACCTACCCACCGGGCCGGGCGCGGCCGGGACCCCGCGCCGCACCCGCGCGAATCCGCCACGAAACCCCTGTTACCACGCATTTCCCGCCATCCGGCGTGGGTTCCGGGCGGAGAACGCTCAGGTACTTCGCGCGCCGAGGTGCTCACCGGCGACGCATTCGTGCGGTCCGGTGGCGAGGCGCTCCGATCGGACGTCGCGGCGAGCGTTACGCCCGTACCCGCTCCAGCAGCTCTGTGGTCGCCTCCCACAGGCGGCGCTCCCGATCGCGATCGTGGGCGATGGGCTGCACCTCGGTGAGCCGGGTCTTCACCACGAACGCGCCGTCGCGCAGGTGTGCCCAGTCGTCGTCGAGGGCGACCGAGGCCAGGAGCGGTCCCGAGCGTTGCGGGGTCGATACGCCGGGAAGCCGGCCCAGCACGCGGCCGATCGCTCGCGCCGGGGCGGGGGCGCCGCGGCCGAGCGCGGTACCGGGCATCCAGCCCGGTTCGAAGACCGAGACGTCGATCCCGGGGCCGGCGTGGCGCTGTAGTTCGTGGGCGTAGTAGAGGATCGCCAGCTTGGCATTGGAGTAGGCGACACCCGACGCGGTCATGCCGGGGGAGTGGTCGCCGGTGGCCGGGCGAGCGAGGTCGAGGGGGTCGGCCCAGTCGGCCTCGGCGACGTTGAGCATTCGGCGCCAGAAGTTGGCGTGATAGGTGTTCGATCCGAGCAGCACCACCCGCGCCGGGGCGGTGAAGGCGTCGAGAAGGTCGCCGATGAGCTGGGCGTGGGCCAGGTAGTTGACGGCGAAGGTCGTCTCGTAGCCGTCGCGGGTGGCCTGCCGGGTGTCGGCGGACATGGTGCCGGCATTGGCGATCAGCGCGCGCAATGGTCGCACCGCACCGGCGGTGAGGAGTTCGCGCACGGTGGTTGCGGCGGCGCGGACATCGGCCAGATCCGCCAGGTCGCAACCGATTTCGCGGACACGAGCACCGTGCGCGCGGGCCTCCTCGGCGACCTCGGTGAGATCCCGCCCGGCGCGGCCGACCAGGAGGAGGTCGGGACGCTGCCCGTCCGGGCGGGCGGCCATGGCCAGTGTCGTGGCGCGGCCCAGATTGCGGGTAGGGCCGGTGATGAGAACAGTTCCGATTTCGGTCATGTCCCCAGCCTGCGGGCCGGGCCGGACCATAGGCAGTCGTCCGGTTGTCGTAGGACTGTCAGGGCCAGGACACACCGGCGGCAGTTCCCGCAGACTGGAGTGCGTGGAAACGTGGGAATTCGGCCGGACGGTGCGCAGGTGGCGCGACCGGGTGGCGCCCGAGGCCGTCGGTGTGCCGGTGGGTCCCCGGCGCCGGGCCGCCGGACTGCGCCGGGAGGAGCTGGCCGCGCTCGCCGGCATCTCCGCCGATTACCTCACCCGCCTCGAACAGGGGCGCGCGACCGCGCCGTCGGCGCAGGTGGTGGAGGCACTGGCTCGCGCCCTGCGGGTGTCGGACACTGAACGCGATCTGCTCTACCGTCTGGCCGGGCACGCCGCACCCGGCCCGGACGTGGTGCCCTCGCGCGTCACCGCGAGTGTGCACCGGGTGCTCGACCGGTTGTCGCACACACCGGTGGTCGTCTACGACGCGAGCTGGACGCTCGTCCTGGCCAATGCGCCCTACAACGCGCTGATGGGCGACACCACCTCCTGGCGCGGCCTGGAGCGCAATGTCGTGTGGCGCAACATCACTCGCATGCCGACCCGGGTCGTGCACTCCGAGCGGGAGCAGGCCGAACACGAGGCCAGGCTGGTGGCCGACCTGCGCTTGACCGCCTCGCGCTATCCCGCCGACCGCGCGCTGCGACGCCTGATCGCCGACCTCGGCTCAGCGGGCGCGCGGTTCACCGACCTCTGGAACGCCGAGACGCCACCGCCCGCACCGGACCCGTCGAGGCGCAAGACGATCGACCACCCGGCGGTCGGCCTGATCACCCTCGACTGCGACACCCTGCTCGTCACTCTCGACGATCTGCGGATTTCCGTCTACACCGCCGAACCCGGCACCGAGGACGCCGCCCGGCTCGACCTCGCGATCGTGCTGGGCACGCAATCGCTGACACCATGAGCGCCACGGCCGCGGGCGGCCGGATTCACGACGTCGGCGGCAGAAGCTCGGCGATGAGATCTTCTACGCGAGAACGGATGTCGTCGCGAATCCGCCGCACGGCTTCGATGTCTCGCCCGGCCGGGTCGTCCAGTTGCCAGTCGCGATAGTCGACGCCGGGGAAGTACGGGCAGGTGTCGCCGCAGCCCATGGTGATGACGACGTCGCTGAGGCGGACGGCGCCGGGCGTCAGCACGGCCGGGGCGCCGGCGGTGATGTCGATGCCGGCTTCGCGCATGGCCTCCACGGCTACCGGGTTGATGCGGTCGGCGGGTTCGGTGCCGGCGGAGCGGACGTCGATGCGGTCACCGGCGAGGTGGGTGAGAAAGCCCTGGGCCATCTGCGATCGTCCGGCGTTGTGCACGCAGACGAACAGGACGCTGGGTTTCATTGTTGTGCAGAGCCTTTCGCCGATGCCGGAATATCGGCGTTGGTCGGGACATCGGATGTGATCGGGAACCGGTTGCGCAGGGCGAGGGAGACGTAGACGAGGCCCACGAGGATCGGGACTTCGATCAGCGGGCCGACCACGCCGGCGAGGGCCTGCCCGGAGGCGGCGCCGTAGGTGGCGATCGCGACCGCGATAGCGAGTTCGAAGTTGTTGCCCGCGGCGGTGAAGGCGAGGGTGGTGGTCCGTGCGTAGCCGAGGCCGACCACCCACCCGTAGAGGTAGCCCCCACCCCACATGATCGCGAAGTACGCCAGCAGCGGTATCGCGATGCGTGCGACATCCCAGGGGCGGGCGGTGATGTGTTCGCCCTGCAGGGCGAACAGGATCACGATCGTGAACAGCAACCCGTACAGCGCCCACGGCCCGATCCGCGGCAGCAGCCGCTCCTCGTACCACTGCCGACCGCGGGCCCGCTCGCCCAGCTGCCGCGTGAGAAAGCCGGCGACCAGCGGGATGCCGAGGAAGATCAGCACCGATTTCGCGATCTGCCACGGCGAGGTGTCGATCGTGGTTCGTTCGAGCCCGAGCCATCCGGGCAGAACCGAGAGATAGAACCAGCCGAGTACGGCGAACATGACGACCTGGAAGATCGAATTCAACGCCACCAGGACGGCGGCCGCTTCGCGGTCTCCGCAGGCCAGATCGTTCCAGATGATCACCATCGCAATACATCTGGCGAGGCCGACGATGATCAGGCCGGTCCGGTATTCGGGCAGATCCGGTAGCAGCAGCCACGCGAGGGCGAACATCAGCGCGGGCCCGGCGATCCAGTTCAGCACCAGCGAGGCGAACAGCAGACGCCGGTCGCCGGTGACGGTGTCCAGCCGGTCGTAGCGGACCTTCGCCAGCACCGGATACATCATGATCAGCAGGCCCAGGGCGATGGGCAGCGAAATGCCGTCGACCTGCACCGCCGACAGGGTGTCGCCCAGTCCGGGCACGAGTCGCCCGAGCAGCAGACCCGCGGCCATGGCCACGCCTATCCAGACCGGCAGGAAGCGGTCGAGGGTAGACAGTCTGCCGGCGACCGCGGTGCCTTCGGTGGTGGTCACGTGTGCACTCCGACCCTGGACTGATCGACGAGTAGATCCGAAAGGCGCTGCAACGCTTCGGGTATCACCCGGTAGTACACCCAGGAGGCGCGGCGCTCACTGGTGACCAGCCCGGCCTCGCGCAGCACCTTCAAGTGGTGGGAGATGGTCGGCTGGGTGACGTCGAGCCCGTCGGAGACGTCGCAGACGCAGGCTTCGCCACCGGCGCGCGCCGCGATGGCCGACAGCACCCGCAACCGGACGGGGTCGCCGAGGGCTTTGAACATCGCCGCGAGGTCGTGGGCGGCCTCGGCGCCCACGACCGGCCGTACCCGCGGCGTGGTCACACACCCCGCCGGTGCGGACATTTCCGCCGAAGAGGAGACCTGATTAGACATCTATCGATATTGACAGATATCGATATGAATGGGCAAGCGAAGCCTCTGTGAACAAGCGCACCGTACGTGCTGGTCAGTCGCGGCAGGTGGCGCCGCCGGCGACAGCGTCCCGCCTGGCGTCGGCGGTGCAGCAGACGCCGTCAGTGGCCGCATCGGCATCGGTGCCGCAGCACGCCTGCGCGGCTGTGTTGTCGTCGGCGAATTCCGGTGCGTCGCCGAATGTTTCGGTGTCGGCCAGCACGGTGTAGACCTCCCATTTCTCACCGTGCGGTCCGGTGACCCACACTTTGTCCTGCCGCGCGAAACAGCAGGTCGTGCCGATCTGCTCCGAGGTGAACAATCCGGCCTGCGACAATCGCGCGATCTCGTCGTGGACCTGTTCGGAAGTCTCCACCTCGACCCCGAGGTGGTTGATCGTCCCGCCGGCGCCGGTGTTCTCCAGCAGTACCAGCTTCAACGGCGGCTGCTCGACGGCGAAATTGGCGTAGCCGGGTTCGCGCTTGGCCGGTTCGGTGTCGAACAGTGTGGAGTAGAACGCGACCGCTCGATCGAGGTCGTCGACATTGAGGGCGAGCTGTACGCGAGACATGAGAACCTCCATGGTCCGATATATGTCGAAAAGGTTGGCGGTTCCGAGTCTGCTCCACCTTTTCGACATATGTCAATCCCATCGGTAGGGTGGTCGCATGCCCAAAGCGCTTCCCGTGATCGATATGTCCGCCCCGGTGTGCTGCGCGCCGGTGGCGGCCGGGCCGGTCGATGATGTCGCGGCCCTGGAGGTGGCGTTGCGGCTGAAAGCGCTCGCCGATCCGGTGCGGGTCAAGCTGATGTCGCTGCTGCTGGCGAATCCGGATACCGGCGAGAACGGTGGTGATCTCGCTGCCGCGGTAGGGCTGGCGGAATCGACGGTCAGCCATCACCTCGGTCAACTCCGCAAGGCCGGGCTGGTCGAATCCGAACGCGTCGGCATGACTGTCGTCCACCGCGCCAGACGTGATGCGCTGGCGGCATTGTGTGTGGTGCTGGACCCCAACTGCTGCCGGTGAGTATCGCCGCCCGGTGACATCTCCGGGGTCGTCGCGTCGCTGTCCGGTCCTGCTCGATCCCGGCCGAAATATCGCTGGCCGCATCTAACCTAATATGCTTAGGATAATTCCTAAGTTAATTAGGTTAGGAGTCCTGGATGTCGCCCCGTGCCGGGTTGTCCCGAGAGCGAATCGCCCGTGCCGCAGCGGAACTGGCCGATGAGGTCGGATTCGCCCATGTCACCCTGTCCGCGGTGGCCCGTCGGTTCGGCGTGAAGGATCCCAGCCTCTACACCCACGTGCGCAACCTGCGTGACCTGCAGGTGCTGGTGGGATTGTTGGCGGGGGCGGAGATGAACGAGCGGATCGGTGCGGCGGTGGCAGGGCGGTCCGGACGCGACGCGCTGTTCGCCTTCGCCGACGCGTATCGCTCCTACGCCCTCGACCATCCGGGCCGGTACGCGGCAACGCAGATCCGCATGGATCCCGACGAGGTCGCCGGAGAGCCGGCCCTGCTGCGTGGAATCGAGCTCACCGCGGCGCTGCTGCGCGGCTACGGGTTGAGTGAACCCGCGTCTACCGACGCGGGACGCCTGCTGCGCAGCACATTTCACGGTTTCGCCACCCTGGAGGCGGCGGGCGGATTCGCCCACTCCAGGCCGGTCGGCGCCAGCTGGCACCACATTCTCGACGCCCTGCATCGCACCCTGACGCAGTGGCCGATCCCCACCGAAGAGAAAGCAGCGCAATGAGATCCGACACTCTGTCCGTCCCCGGCGCCACCCTGTACTACGAAATACGCGGCGGCGGACCACTACTGCTGGCGATTCCCGGTGGTGGCGGCGACGCGGGCGTCTTCGACGAGATGGCCGAGGTCCTGCAGAGCCACTTCACCGTCGTGGCGCTCGATCCGCGCGGATATTCGCGCAGCGTTCTCGACAACGGGCCCGAGCGGCAGCAGGTGGCGGTGCAGGCCGACGACGTGGCCCGGCTGCTCGCGCATCTGACCGACGAGCCGGCCTTCGTCTTCGGCACGAGCAACGGTGCGATCGTCGGGCTCGACCTGCTGGCGAGACACCCCGGCCGGGTGCGCACACTGGTCGCGCACGAACCACCGTGCTTCGCCGTCCTGCCGGACGCCGACCGGCACCTCGCGATGGTCGAGGAGGTGTACGCGCTGCTGCACACCGAGGGAGTCGCCGCGGCCGGGGCGAGATTCCTGACGGGCATCGGTCCCGCGATGAAACCGGCGCCGGAGGTCTCGCAGCTGCCGGAGCGTGCCGCGCAGATGTGGGCTCGCCTCGCCGCCAACGGCCCGCTCATGATCGAACACGAGTTGCGTGAATTCACCTCGTACATACCGGATTACAGTGCGCTGGACCCGGTGTTCGACCGGCTGGTGCTCGCGGTCGGCCGGGAAACCCGAGGGTGCCTGCCCTATCGTCCGGCGGTCGAGATCGCGGCCCGGCTCGGACTCGAGGTGGTCGAGTTCCCCGGGGCGCACAACGGAATACGCACCGAGGCGAAAGAATTCGCACGCCAGCTGGTGGAGGTTCTGTCGGCGGAGATTACGTCAACGCAGCGTCATCCGACGGATTCGTAGCGGCATCGGTAGCGGCCATGCTCGATGAGTGTCCGGCACCGCGAACCCGCGGGCCGGCGGCCCTACCGGTTTCGAGGAGTTTCCATGACCACGGTCCGTTTTCATCTCATCTCCACGCTGACCCCCGCCGAGGTCGTGGGTGTCCTCACCGACTTCGGCCCGTCCCGGGCGCAGGTGTGGCCGACGATCGATGCCGAGCACTTCGTCGTGCACGAGCAGGGCGAGGGCTGGGCCGAGGTGACCGAGGGTACGGAGGCGGCCTGGGAGCGTGCCCGCTACGAGTGGGATCCGGCGGGTGACACGGTGACCGTCACCACCCGGGATTCCAAACTCTTCGGCGCCGGTGGTGGCTGGGTCTTCCGTGCCACGCCCGCGCCGGAGGGCAGTCGCGTCGATGTCGAACTGACTCGGACGCCGCGGGCCTTCAAGGGGAAGCTCCTGGCCGCGTTGCTTCCCCTGGTCGGCCCGTCGTCGCTGCGCAAATCCTTCCGAGTTTCGTTGCGGGCGGCCTGATTTCGGCCGCACCACCCGGCTCAGGCCTCGACCTCCCACACGAATCCGTCGGGATCGGTGAAGGAACCGAGCGGGCTGGTGACGGCGATCCGATGCGACCCGGAGCCTTCGGCCGGGACGCCCGCGTCCTTGGCGGCGGCCTTGCGTCCATAGAGCGCGAGCTTGACCGACCCGGCCGGCGACTCGAATTCGGCGTACTTGCCGCCGAAGCTCTTCGCTACGGTCAAGCCGCGTTCGACGTAGAACTGCTTGGTCGCCTTGACGCTGTCGACCCCGAGCAGCAGGACGAAATCGTCGACCTCGCGGGTGGCCGGTCCGGTGTCCTTCTTCGCCGAGGTCGCGATCTTCCAGACCGCGCCGTCGGGGGCCTGCACGACGCCGCCGTAGCCCCAGAAACTCTTCTTGGCCGGCTTCACCGTCGTCGCGCCCGCCGCGACCGCGGAACCGATGAAGCTGTCCACCGTGCTCGGCTGGGATACCACGAGGGAGAGGATGTATCCGCGGAAGCCGGTGGTCTCCGCGTCCGACTTACGGACCCGCAGCCGGTCGCCGAGACCGAACGCGGATTCGTAGAAGGCCGCGGCGGCAGCCGGGTCCGGGGTCTCGACGACGACCGATGCGATGATGCTCTGAGCAGTGGTGATGTTCATGTCGAAGACGTTATCGGCGATCGGGGGTCGGTCGCTTCTCGATTCCTGATCACTCCGGGAGCCCCCGCGATCGCCCACACCGCGACGCCGCCGACCGCGAAGGCGGCGCCGAGAATGCTCGACCCTGCCCATCCGGCGGCGGAGTACGCGGCGGTTGTGGCGGCCGCGCCGAGGGCCGAACCGACCGAATAGAAGAGCATGTAGTTGCCGATGATGCTGCTGGTCCGGTCGGGGTGGGCGGCGGTGAGCAGGTGCTGATTGCCCACATGCACGGCCTGGACGGCGAAATCGAGGACGACCACACCTGCGACGAGCAGCCACAGCGACCACGACCCTTGCGCCGTGGCCAGCCATGAGACGGCCAGCAGGACCAGTGCCGCCCCGGTGACCGGGTGCGCGAAACCGCGGTCGGCCCAGCGTCCGGCCCGGCCCGCACCCAGGGCGCCCGCCAGCCCCGCGAGCCCGAACAAGCCGATCCGCGCGGTGTCGAGATGCCACGGCGAGGCCGCGAGGGGCAGCGCCAGGCCGCTCCAGAGTGTGCCGAAGGAGGCGAACAGGAAGAAGGCGATCAGGCCGCGCGAGAGGAGGAGCCGGTCACCGAACAGCATGCGCGAGGTGCGCAGCATCTGCCGGTAGCGGACGCGGCCGGTGCGGGTGTCTGCCGGTAGGAGCACGAGGATGAGGCTTGCCAGCGCGACGAGAAGGACGGCCCAGACGGCGTACACGCTGCGCCAGCCCCAGGCGGTGGCCAGAGCGCCCGCGACGATGCGCGCACCGAGAATGCCGACGACGACGCCGGAGGTCACCATGCCCAGGGTTCGTCCGCGCTGCTGCGGTGCCGACACGGCCGCCGCGTAGGCGACCGTCGTCTGCACCACGACCGCGAACAGGCCGGCCAGCGCCAGTCCGGTGAGCAGCACCCACGTCCGCGTGGCGGTCGCGGCCATCACGACCCCTACCGCGGTGAGCAGCAGATGTGCGGCGATGAGCTTGCGCCGGTCGATGGTGTCGCCCAGGGGAACGAGGAAGACCAATCCGGCCAGGTACCCGAGCTGCCCGACCGTGACGATCCATCCCAGGTCGCCGGCCGGCACGCCCAGGTCGTCGCCGATCTGCGTGAGTATCGGCTGGGCGGAGTAGACGGTCGCGACCGACACCGCGCAGATCGTGGCGAACAGTAGGCGCCGCCCGAGAGGTAGGAACACCGGGACTCCAAATTAGTAGCGTTTTGCAACTGTTTGAACGGTACGTCACAATGGTTTCAATCAGCAACCGTTGAGGAGGGCGTGATGACTCAGCCGGTACTCGCCGACACCGAGTGGACCGATCCGGCGTGTCCGGTCGCGCGCACGCTCGACCTGGTCGGCGATCGGTGGAGTCTGCTGATCGTTCGCGACGCGATGGACGGCGCCCGGGCATTCCGGGATTTCCAGCAGGCCACCGGAATTGCGCGCAACATCCTCACCGACCGGCTCCGGAGACTGGTCGCGCGCGGCATCCTCGAACGCACGCCGGGTCCGTCGGGCCGGCGGCACATCTACACCCTCACTCCGGCCGGCCGGGATCTGTTCACCGTCGTAGTCGCCTTGCGGCAGTGGGGTGAGCGGCACGCGTTCGGCCCGGCCGAGGAACACTCCGTGCTCGTCGACGAACGCGGTGTCCCGATTCCCGAGCTGCGGCCCGCGAGTTCGGGCGGCGGCGCCGTGGACTCGGAAACGACCTTCGTGCGCAAGGCGGGCTGAGCGCGTCGACTCCGTCACAGTCGGGCAGCCACGATCCCGCGCCCGGCCTGAGCGACATTTTCGACGCCGACCAGCGGAGAGAGATCGGACACGACGACCCGCCGCGGCAGCTGCCGCAACCGGCCCGGGCCGTGAGCGGGTAATCGTCCGATTGAGCACCGCCGCGCTGGGTAGGCGTTGCATGTCAGGAAATTGCGACGGAAGGGGACTCCGTGTCCGACCACAACAGTGGCCCGCGTGAGGGCATCAAGGGCGTCGTCGAGGATGTGAAGGGTAAGGCCAAGGAGGCGGCCGGCATCGTCACCGGCAACAACGACCTCGAGTCGGAGGGCCGCGCGCAGCAGGACAAGGCCGAATCGCAACGTGAGGCGGCCGAGAAGGAGGCGCAGGCCGAGCGCGCCCGGGCCGAGGCCAAGGTCGACGAGGCGCGTCAGCAGTCCCACCAGCAGGGAAGCTAGTTTCCCGACCGCTCACCCGTTCCGCGCCGGAGGAGGTTCTCGTGGTTTCACACGACGTCATCGCCCAGCTTCGCCAGGACATCACCACTGCGTCCGATGCCGGAGACGAGGCCGAAGTGCAACGGCTGCAACGCGAACTCGACACCGCGCTGCAGGCGTACCGCGAAAGCGGAGACGACGCGGAACGGGAAGCGGAATGAACGACACCGTGGCCGCCCGGGAGGCGGGGCGATGACCGAGGGTGCCGCCGAGCGGATCGCCGAACTGGCCGCAGCGGCCGGTTCGACGATCGCGGTGGCGGAGTCACTGACCTCGGGCAAGATCGCCGCCGCCCTCGGCGCGGCACCGGATGCGGGACAGTGGTTCCGCGGCGGGGTCGTCGCCTACAGTCCAGAGGTCAAACGCTCCGTCCTGGATATGCCCGATGTCCCCGTGGTGTCGCGGCCGGCCGCGGAGGCGTTGGCGGCGAATGTGCGGAAACTGCTCGGCGCGAGCTATTCGGTCGCGGTCACCGGGGTCGGTGGCCCCGAACCGAGTGACGGCGAAGCGCCCGGCACGGTGTGGTTCGCCACCGCCTCCGAGACCGCGGTCACCGCGTGCCGGGCCGAATTCGACGGTGAACCGGAAGAGGTCCTCGAGCAGACGGTGCGCTTCGCGCTGAGCTGTCTGCTGGACCGTCTGACCGCCGATCGATAAACGGTCCGCGGACGACGACACCGTCCGCAAGGTTCGCAACTTCGCCGGATCGCTTACGCAGAACTAGGCAGTTGCAACGTATTTCGACGGGTACCCGTCCTGAGTAGCGTCCGAATCATGCGATTCGACGACGTACTCGGGAGGTCCCGGCTGTGAAGAATCACCTCGTTCGCACGCACCGCTCGGCGGAGGTGTTTCCGCGGACGGAACATCTCGCGTGGCGGATCGCGGAGGTCGCCACGGATCCGGTCGCGGTGGCGCCGGACACCGAAGAGATGATCGTCAACCGGATCATCGACAACGCCGCGGTCGCCGCCGCGTCGATCACCCGGCGCCCGGTGGCCGACGCCCGGGCGCAGGCCTTGGCGCACCCGTATCGACCGGGCTCCTCGGTGTTCGGTGTGCCCGGCACGTATTCGCCGGAGTGGGCGGCCTGGGCCAACGGTGTCGCGGTGCGCGAACTGGATTTCCACGACACATTTCTCGCCTCCGAATACTCCCATCCGGGCGACAACATCCCGCCGATTCTGGCCGCCGCCCAACATGCCGGACGCAGCGGCCGCGACCTCGTTCGCGGCCTGGCCACCGGCTACGAGATCCAGATCGATCTGGTGCGGGCGATCTGCCTGCACGAACACAAGATCGACCACGTCGCCCATCTGGGCCCCTCGGCCGCCGCCGGCATCGGTACGGCGCTCGGCCTCGACACCGGAACCATCTATCAGGCCATCGGCCAGGCGTTGCACACCACGACCGCGACCCGGCAGTCCCGCAAGGGGGAGATCTCCAGCTGGAAGGCCTATGCGCCGGCCTTCGCGGGAAAGATGGCCATCGAAGCCGTCGACCGGGCCATGCGCGGCGAAGGTGCGCCCGCCCCCATCTGGGAGGGCGAGGACGGGGTGATCGCCCGATTGCTGTCCGGGCCCGATGCCGAGTATTCGGTACCGCTGCCGGGTCCGGGCGAACCGAAGCGAGCGATCCTCGACTCCTACACCAAGGAGCATTCGGCCGAATATCAGAGCCAGGCGCCGATCGATCTGGCCCGGCGCATGCGCGCCCGCATCGGCGACCTCGAGGAAGTGGCCTCGATCGTGTTGCATACCAGCCACCACACTCACGTGGTGATCGGCACCGGCTCCGGCGATCCACAGAAATTCGATCCCGAGGCTTCGCGGGAAACCCTCGACCACTCGGTCATGTACATCTTCGCGGTCGCGCTGCAGGACGGGTCCTGGCATCACGAGCGGTCCTACGCACCCGAGCGTGCCCGCCGGCCCGACACGGTCGCGCTGTGGCACAAGATCTCCACCGCCGAGGACCCGGAATGGACCCGGCGCTACCACTCCACCGATCCCGCCGAGAAGGCGTTCGGCGCGCGCGCCGAGGTGACGCTGACCAGCGGTGAGGTGATCGTCGACGAACTCGCGGTCGCCGATGCCCACCCGCTCGGCGCGCGGCCGTTCGCCCGCGAGCAGTACATCGCCAAATTCCGCACCCTCGCCGAGGGAGTCGTCGACGCGGCCGAACAGGACCGCTTTCTCGACGCCGCGCAGCGGGCGGGCTCGCTCGCGCCGGGCGAACTGGCGCAGCTGACATTCGAGGTGTCCGACGAGGTGCTCGCCCGCGCCCCGAAATCGCCGAAGGGATTGTTCCGATGACCGGATTGCTCGCCGCCACCACCTCCGCCGCCGACAAACGCGTCGCCTTCCGCGCCGGACTCGCCTCGGGGACGATCCAGCGGTTGCCCGGTGCCTTCAATCCGTTGGTGGCCAAGCTGATTCAGGAAATCGGGTTCGAAGGAGTCTATGTCTCGGGTGCGGTGGTGTCGGCGGAACTCGGGCTGCCCGATATCGGGCTGACCACGCTGACCGAGGTCGCGGGCCGCGGTGGACAGGTCGCCCGGGTGACCGATCTGCCGGTGCTCATCGACGCCGACACCGGTTTCGGCGAGCCGATGAACGCGGCTCGCACCGTGACACTGCTCGAGGATGCCGGACTCGCGGGTTGCCACCTGGAGGATCAGGTGAATCCCAAGCGCTGCGGTCACCTCGACGGCAAGGCCGTCGTGCCTGCCGACGAGATGGTGCGTCGCCTGCGTGCGGCCGTCTCTGCGCGGCGCGACCCGAATTTCGTGATCTGCGCCCGCACCGACGCCGCCGGAATCGAAGGCATCGACGCGGCGATCGACCGCGCCCGCGCCTACGCCGACGCCGGGGCCGACCTGATCTTCACCGAAGCGCTCGGCGGCGCAGCCGATTTCGAGAAATTCCGGGCCGCGGTCTCGATTCCGCTGCTGGCCAATATGACCGAGTTCGGCAAATCTGAACTGTTGCCGGCGCGGACACTGGAATCCATCGGCTACAACGCGGTGATCTATCCGGTGTCCACCCTGCGCCTGGCGATGTGGGCGGCCGAGACCGGGCTGCGCGAAATCCATGAGACCGGCACCCAGGCGGGATTGCTGGATCGGATGCAGCATCGCAGCCGGCTCTACGACCTGTTGCAGTACGAGCGCTACAACGAATTCGATTCCGACATCTTCACATTCACCCTGGGAAGGAACCAGTGATGACGATGGCCGCGACTCCGGCGATCAACAAGGGCCTGGCGGGCGTCGTCGTCGACACCACCGCGATTTCGAAGGTGGTGCCGGAAACGAATTCGCTGACCTACCGGGGCTATGCCGTCCAGGATCTGGCGGCGCACTGCACGTTCGAGCAGGTCGCCTACCTGCTGTGGTACGGCGAACTGCCGAACGACGCCCAGCTGGAACGGTTCTCCCAGCAGGAACGCGCGGCCCGGCGAGTCGATCGGTCGCTGCTGTCGCTGGTGGCGAAACTGCCCGACACCTGCCATCCGATGGATGTGGTCCGCACGGCGATCAGCTATCTCGGCGCCGAGGATCCGCTCGAGGAGGACAATTCGCCGAAAGCCAACCGCGCCAAGGCGTTACGCATGCTGGCGGTGCTGCCTACCATCGTGGCCGCCGACCATCGCCGCCGGCACGGACTGGACCCGATCGCCCCGCATTCGCACATGGGATACGCGCAGAACTTCCTGAACATGTGCTTCGGGACGGTGCCGGCGCCGGAACTGGTACGGGCCTTCGAAATCTCGCTGATTCTCTACGCGGAGCACAGTTTCAACGCCTCCACGTTCGCCGCGCGGGTGGTGACGTCGACGCAGTCGGATATCTACAGCGCGGTCACCGCCGCCATCGGCGCGCTGAAGGGACCGCTGCACGGTGGGGCGAACGAGGCGGTCATGCGTGACATGCTCGACATCGGCGAGCCCGAGCGAGCCGAGGCATGGTTGCGGAAAAAGCTGGCTGACAAGCAGAAAGTGATGGGCTTCGGCCATCGGGTCTACAAGAACGGCGATTCCCGGGTGCCGACGATGAAGCGGGCGTTGCTCGATATCGCCGCCGCCACCGACGGCGGCCGGTGGGTGCGCATGTACGAGATACTCGAACGCACGATGTCCGAGGCCACCGGGATCGCGCCGAATCTCGACTTCCCCACCGGCCCCGCGTATTACCTGCTGGGGTTCGACATCGAAACCTTCACTCCGATCTTCGTCATGAGCCGGATCACCGGCTGGGCCGCCCACATCATCGAACAGGGCGCCTCGAACGCGCTGATCCGCCCGCTCAGCGAATACGTCGGCGTCGAGCAGCGGTCGGTCCTGGCCTGACCGGCTCCAGGCCGGGCGGATCAGCCGTGCCGGATGCGAGGGGAGGCGAGGGCGGTCGGTGGGACGTAGTCGCCGACCGCGTCGCGGTGCCACCACACGTGGTCGCGGCGGAGTTCTTCGCGGGTGCTGAATCGGTAGAGGTAGTGCCGGACTCGCACATGGGCGGGTGGGTCGTCCGGAAAAGGATTGTGCCGCAACAGATGCAGGGTGGCCGGGTCATTGGTCAGCAGTCGCCGCAGGAACGGGCCCAGCCAGGAGCGTGCGTAGACCGGGGAGATGGCGGCGAACCACATCAGCCAGTCCAGGCGCAGATGGTAGGGCGCCCACTGGCGCGGCAGCCGGTGCGGATCACCGGGCTTGCCCTTGAAATCGTATTCCTCCCATTGGGTTTGCTCGGTGATGTGCCGGTCGCGGGTGCCCTCCACCACCAGTTCCCAGCGCCGGCGCTCGATCCGCCCGAACGCGCCGTAGGTGTTCACCAGGTGGTACCGATTGAAGCTGGCGTTCATCTGCTGGTGCCCGGACAACAGGTTCCGGATCGGCCAATAGCTGAGCACGACCACCGCGGCGGTGAAGGCGAGGACCACCGCGACGAACCACGTGGGCGGGTCCGTGAACGCCGGCCGGTCGGGCAGCGGCACGACGGTCGCCGCCGAGCGGGCGTCGATCGCGGTGCAGGCCAGCAGGATCGTCAACCAGTTGAGCCAGGCGAAATTGCCGGACAGGACCAGCCACAGCTGGGTGACCACGACGATCGTCGCGGCGATGCTCGCGACCGGCTGCGGAGTGAACAGCGCGAACGGCACGACCAGCTGCGCGATATGGTTCGCGGCCACCTCCACGCGGTGCAGCGGTCGGGGCAGGTGGTGGAACAGCCAGCTCAGCGGGCCGGGCATGGGCTGGGTTTCGTGGTGGTAGTACAGGCAGGTCAGATCGCGCCAGCAGGGGTCGCCGCGCAGTTTGATCAACCCCGCGCCGAACTCCACCCGGAACAGCAGCCAGCGCGCCAGCCACAGCACGAGAATCGGTGGCGCGACGTGGTCGTTGCCGAGAAAGATCGCCAGGAATCCCGTCTCCAGCAGCAGCGATTCCCAGCCGAACGAATACCAGGCCTGGCCCACGTTGACGATCGACAGATACAGCACCCACGCCGCGAACCACAGCAGCATCGCCGCCCACAGCGGCACTCGATCGTCGGCCCTCGCCGCCAGGGCCACCGCCAGCGCCGCCCCGGCCCAGGCGACACCGGCGAAGAACCGGTCCGAATAGTGCAGATGGAACAGGCTCGGCGAACCCCGGAACGAGGAGCGGGCCAGGAACGCGGGCACCGGCAGCATGCCGTCGGCGCCGATGAGCGCCCGGAACTGCCGCGCGGCGCCCACGAACGCGATCAGATAGACGACCGCGAGGCCGCGTTGGAACACCTCGCGCGCGAACCAGTAGCCGGGCGCCGTGAACCACTGCATGTTCGGGGCATACCCGCTGCGGCCGGTCGCGATGCCGGGTTCAGTCCTTGAAGTACACCAGTTGATGGGTGGTGGCCAGCGGACTGCCGTCGGCGCCCCATAGCTGTGCGGACTGATCGAAGTAGCCGCCGCCGAAATGCTGGCCCCGGGCGGTGGCGAGCAGCGGACGGTCGCCGTGGGCGGCGAGCGTGGCGGCATCGGCGTGGAAGTAGACGGTGAGCGAGACGGTACCGGCGGCGACCATCCGGCCCTGCCGCACCATCACCCGCGGAATGAACACATCCGCCAGGGCCGTCAGCGCGGGAAAATCCAGCGGGCGAGCCGGGAGGTCCCGCACCCACAGCGTGGTCGTGGAGGTCGGCTGTTCCCGCGGTTTTGCAGTGATCGGCCCGCCGCCCTCGACGAACCGCATCTCGTAGTTGCGCATCCACACCGGAAATTCCGGCGGTGGTGCCACGGGCACCGACTCGGCGGGCGGTGCGGCGGGCGGTGCGATCTCGGTATCGGACCAGGTGGGCCGCCGGGCGCCGCAGACGACGGTGGCGGTGGTGGTCACCGCGTCGTCCTGGCTCAGCGTCAGCATCCAGTGCTGGGTGCTGCGATTGGTGCGCACCGGCCGGCTGTCGATCGTGAAGGGTCCGTCGGCGATCGGGCCCGCGTAGTTGACGGTGATCGACACCGGTTCTGCCGCGCACCGCGGATCGTCGAGGACAGCGCGCACGGCGGTGGCCGCGGTGACGCCGCCGAAGGGGCCCACCATATTCGAATACGACGCCGCGGTACGGGCCAGGTAGCGGCCCGTGCCGGCGGGCGCCGGCGCGGTGGCGAGATCGAACGGGTGGGTGCCGAGATCGGTCCGATTCACGAGCGGGTACTCCTTGTCCGGGAAGGTGGGGTCGTGGCGGGGGCCGGGATCGCGGCCTGCAGCAACGATTCGAGCCGGTCGCCGATGCGGTCCAGGGCGGTGGTGCTGCGTTCGGCCCGGCACATCGCCACGCTGCCCTCGAACGCCGCGATGATCAGGGTGGCGGTGCGTTCGGCCACCGCCTGCTCGGCGCCGTCGTCGCGCAGGGATTGCGTCAGCAGATCGGTCCATCGGGCGAAGGCGGCCGCCGCCGCCTCGCGGGGGCTGCCCTCGGCATCCGGCACGTCCTCCACCGATACCGCCAGCACGGGACATCCGGCGCGAAAATCGCTGTCCAGCAGATTCTTTCGCCAGCGACGCAGGAACGAACGCAGGCCCTCGACCGAGCCCTTGCGCAATTCGCGCGACAGCGTCGCCGCGGTCAGATCGCCGGCGAGGGCGACGGCTTCGGTGGCGAGTTCGGCCTTGCCACCGGGGAAGTAGTGGTAGGTCGAGCCGAGCGGAGCGTCCGCGAATTTGGCGAGATCGCGCACACTCGTGGCGGCGAGACCGCGCCGGCGGATCATCTCGGCCGCGCCCGCCACCAATTTCGCGCGCGAATCATCCGGTGTGCCGCTCATATCTTCCACCTCCCTATAACGTCCGTCATAGCGTAGCTCGTTCCTATAACGATCGTCATAGGGGTGTCCGACGAGGTTCCAGCGGAGCCGGGGCGAGTCTGGTTCGATGGACGGTGTGACCCTGTTCGTCGGGACTTCCGGCTGGCAGTACCGGGACTGGCGCGGCGTGCTCTATCCGCCGGGCGTACCGCAGCGGCTGTGGCTGGAACGGTATGCGGCCGCCTTCGCGACCGTCGAGAGCAACAACGCCTTCTATCGGCTGCCCAGTCGCGAGGTCTTCGCCGCCTGGCGGGAACGCACGCCGGACGATTTCGTCGTGGCGGTGAAGGCCAGCCGCTTCCTCACCCATGTCAAACGACTACGCGAGCCGGCCGAGCCGGTGCAGCGGCTCCTCGAGCACGCCGCCGGCCTGGGCGACCGGCTGGGTCCGATCCTGGTACAGCTGCCGCCGACCCTGCGGGCGGACGCGACGCTGCTCGACGACTGTCTGCGACAGTTCCCCTCGACGGTGCGCGTGGCTGTCGAACCACGCCACGAGTCGTGGTGGACACCGCGCATCCGCGCGGTGCTGGAGGAACGCGGCGCCGCGCTGTGCTGGGCGGATGCGCGCTCGCGCCCGGTGACGCCGTTGTGGCGCACCACCGACTGGTCGTATCTGCGTCTGCATTCCGGGCTGGCGCGGCCGCAACCCCGGTACGGCCGGCGCGCGCTGACCGCATGGGCGCATCGGCTGGCGGACACCTTCGGTCCCGCCGACGGGTACGTGTACTTCAACAACGACCCGGGCGGCGCGGCCGTCCACGACGCCGTGGTGTTCGCCGGGCTGGCGCGAGACGCCGGGCTGACGGTGACCCGCACCGACGTGTCCACCTGACGGACCGGCGGATCACCCGAGCTGGTCGAGGAAGGTCCGCGGAAGGGCGATGGCGGGAGTGCCCGCGGAATGTCGCCCCGCCTCGCCCGAGAGCCGCCGGACGACGGCGATCAGTGCCGGGCCCTCGTCGATCAGCGGGCGCACCAGTCCCGCTTCGACGCAGCGGCGCAGCGCCGGCGCGAGCACCGCCTCGGCCTCCTCCGACCTGCCCACGTTCTCGAGGCAATGCGCGAACAACAGCGTGGCGCACAGGGCGGCGCGCGGGCGCGCGGCGGCGTCGATCGACTCGCGCAGGGCGCGGGCGCGGGGGAGCGCCCGCTCGGGATCCGCGCGCAACAGCCACCGGACGGCCGCTTCCTCGGTGAGGTCGTGAATCGTGGTCGCCACGCCGTCCCGCGCCCCGCGGGGTGCGGGCGGCTCGCCGGGGCCGAATTCGACGAACCCCAGCCGGATTCGCTCGAGTTCGATGCGCGCCGACAGCCGCGGCAGGGTGTGTGCGGTGGCGACCTGGGTGCCGTCGGCGAGTAGTCGCCGCGCTGCCTCACGGTCCCCGCGCAGCGCCTCGATGCGCGCACCGGTGCCGTACACCCCGGTCAGGAAATCGACTGTGCCGCCGTCGAATCCGAATTCCACCGCCACGCCGAGCAGATGGTGCGCCTCCGCGATCTCGCCGCGGTCGTAGAGGAAATCTCCGAGTGCTGCCGAGGCCAGGCGAGCGGTGAGGGAACTCTCCCCGGTCGTGGTGCGCGCCAGATGCAGCGCCGTGCGGAAGTGTTCCTCGGCCGCCTCGCTGTCGAGTTGTTCACGCGCCGCCATCCCCGCGAAACAGTGGCTGTACATGATGCTCAGCGCCCCGGTGATGTGCCGGAAATAGGACCGGCCCCACCGGTGCCATTCGTGGACGCGGTCGAAGTCGAACCGGTGCAGGGCGGTGAAGGCGCCCAGGTTGGCTGCCGCCGCCAGCACGAACGGCGCCAGCGAATCCGCGCGGGCGCAACTCTGTTCGACGATGTCCTCCAGTCCGTCGAGGTGATCGGCGAGCGCTGCCTCCACCCCGCACAGAATCGACGCCTCGACCGCGAGATCGGATTTCCCGTGTCCCGGAGGCTGTTTCGCCGAATCGGCGGCCAGCGCCAGCTGCAGTGCGGTGTGCATGCGGCTCGGCCGCCGCAACAACACCGCCGCCCAGGCCAGAGCGATCTGCAGAGTCGGATCGGCCGCGGCGTCGGTGACGGGCAGTTTCGCCGCCAGCGCCGCCAGGGTGGCCAGATGCGAATGCTGCACCAGTTCGCGGGCGTGCGCGGAGACCAGAGCCACCGCGCGTCCGGGGTCGCCCGCCGCCATCGCGTGGTCGATCGCTTCGCTGAGCATGTCGTGGGCGGCGAACCATTCGGCGGCGCGGCGGTGCAGGTGCGGTACCAGTTCGGGGTGGTCGCGCTCGAGTCGCTGGCGCAGGAAATCCGAGAACAGCGTGTGATAGCGGAACCATTCGCCGTCGTCGTCGAGGCGGCGCAGGAACAGGTCCCGCCGCTCGATGTCCTCGAGCAGCGCGCGCCCCTGCGGCCGTCCGGTCAGTTCCGAGGCGAGCGAGCCGCACACCTTGTCCGTGACAGCGGTTTCCAGCAGTGCGGTCAGCACATCGGGTTCGAGCGCGTCGAGCACGTTGTCGGTCAGATATTCGCTGATCGCCAGATGCCGCCCGGACATGGTGGCGATCGTGCTGCCCGGATCCTCGCGCCCGCGCAGCGAGATCGATGCCAGTTGCAGCCCGGCGACCCAGCCGTCGGTCCCGGTCCGCAGCCGGTCGATATCGGCCGCGTCCAATGTCAGCCCACCCACCCGGGTCAGGAAGTCCGCCGTCTCGTCCTGGTCGAAACGCAAGGCGGCGGAGTCTATTTCGATCAGATCGTCGCGAACGCGGATGGCCGAGAGCGGAAGTCCGATCATCTCGCGGCTGGTGATCAGCAGTTGCAGATGGTGGCAGGCGTTGTCCAGCAGGAAACGCAGTGCGGCGGTGGTATCGGCGTCGGTGACGCGATGCCAGTCCTCGATGATCATCACGATCCGTTCGCCGTCGGCGTGGATGCGGTTGATCAGTGTGGTCAGCACATAGCGCATCACATCGTTGCCGTGTTCCTCGACGACGCGCAGCAGTTCGGTGGTCAGGGCGGGCCTTGCCCGGCCGACGGCTTCGATGAGGTGCAGCAGGAACCACACCGGATTGTTGTCGTCGTCATCGATGTTGAGCCAGCAGGTGGCGACCCCGCGGCTCACCATCCGCTGCCCCCACTGGGCGGCGAGCGTGCTCTTGCCGAAACCGGCCGGCGCGTGGACGACGATCAGGCGCGGCCAGCGATCGCGATCCATCGAATCCAGCAGGCGGGGACGGCGCACGAGCGGGCGCGCGGGGAGCGCGGGATGGAATTTCGTCTCGGCGGTCGGCGGTACCGTCACCGGGTCGGCCGGGGGAAGCAGGCCGAGCCGGGTCGGTTCGCCGACGCGATCGGCGGCGGCTGCCGGTTCGGCCGCGGGAGGCTCCGGTGCCGGGATCGCCATCTCGTCCACGCGGAGACCGCGGTGACGCTGCAACTGCTGCGCCCGCTCGCCGAGCTCCGCCGCGGAGACCGGGCGCTGCGCCGGGTCGGCGGCCATACTGTCCTCGATCAGTGCGCAGATGTCGTCGGGAATGCCGCCGGGACGCAGATCGGGAATCGGTTCCTCGGTGATGCGCACGAATTGGGCGACCAGCCGCTCACCGGAGCGGCGCTGGAAGGCGGCGTGGCCGGTGAGCATGCAGAACAGGGTGGCGCCCAGGCTGTAGATGTCGGAGGCGACCGTCGGGGTGCCGTCACGCAGCACCTCGGGAGCGGTGAACGCCGGTGACGCGGTCACCACGCCGGTGGTGGTGCGGAAACCGCCCTCCACCCGGGCGATACCGAAATCTGTCAGCTGCGGTTCGCCGTAGTCGCTGAGAAGTACGTTGCCCGGCTTGATGTCTCGATGCAGGATGCCGGCGCGGTGCACGGTTTCCAGCGCACCGGACAGTTTCACCGATATGCGCAGCGCGGCAGTGACATCCAGGGGGCCGCCGTGCTGGATCCGCTGTTCCAGCGAGCCCTTCGGGTGGTACGGCATCACGAGATAGGGCCGCCCGTCGCCGGTCGTGCCGACCTGCAGGATCGCGACGATGTTCGGATGTTCCGGGAGCCCGCCCATGGCCCGCTGCTCGCGCAGGAATCGCTCGAGATTCTCATCGCCGAATTCGGATGTGGCGGTGAGTACCTTCACCGCGACGGTGCGTCCCAGTGCGAGTTCGCGGCAGCGATAGACGACGCCGAATCCGCCCCGTCCGATGATGTGCGCATCGGCGAACCCGGCCGCCCGCAGATCGTCATCGATCACCAGGGAGCGGTCGCGCTGGGTTGCCATGGAATCCTTGTCGGCCATCGGCACCGTTTCCGTCTGTACTGCTTCCGCGGAGCCCGTCGCGCTGGCATGTCAAGTATAGGCGCGGCCTGCGCGTATGCCGTGGCCGAGACCGTTCGCTGACCCGGTGGCCGAACCCGCAGGCGACGCAACGAGATTCGCGTGCCGGGCGGGGGCGGGACGGGCCACGGGGGATGGTCACCGTCGGGAGGCTGCTGGCATGCTGTCGATATGGCCGACATCCGCTGGGAAATCTCCGACTCCATCGCCACCATCACGCTCGATCGCCCGCAGCAGCTCAACGCCTTCACCACCGCGATGGGCGAGGAACTGATCGCCGCCTTCGACGAGTTCGACCGCGACGACCGGGTGCGCGCGATCATCGTCACCGGGGCGGGGCGCGCGTTCTGCGCGGGCGCGGATCTGTCGGCCGGAGCCGAAACCTTCGCCGCCGAGGCGACCGATACCTTCCGCGACGGCGGTGGTGAGGTGGCGCTGCGGATGTTCGAATCACAGAAGCCGATCATCGCCGCGATCAACGGCCCCGCCGTCGGCGTCGGCATCACCATGACCCTGGCCGCGGACTTCCGGCTCGCCGCCGACACCGCGCGCATCGGATTCGTGTTCAATCGGCGCGGCATCGTGCCGGAATCGTGCTCCAGCTGGTTCCTGCCCCGCCTGGTGCCATTGCAGACCGCGCTGGACTGGGTGTATTCCGGCCGGTTGGTCGAGGCCGACGAGGCGTTGGACGCGGGCCTGTTCTACGCCCTGCATCCGGCCGGCGATCTGCTGGACCAGGCCCGGGCGCTGGCGCGACGGCTCACCGAACATTCGGCGCCGGTCTCGGTGGCGTTGTCGCGGCAGATGCTGTGGCGCGGCCTCGGCGCCGACCATCCGATGATCTCGCATCGCGTCGAATCGCGCGGTATCAACCAGCGCGGTGCCAGCGCCGACGCCCGCGAAGGCGTGTCGGCCTTTCTCGAGAAGCGGCCCGCGCAATTCCCCGACAGCGTCGAGCGCGACCTGCCCGATGTGTTCGCCGGTGACCTCGCGACTCCGCCCTTCCGACCCGCCTGAACCGACCGGTGCCCCTGGAGGAACGCATGATTCGCTGGAGCTGGATGTACATCGACCGGCCCGCCGCACGTTTCGACGACGCCTTCGCCTTCTGGACAGCGGTGACCGGCACCGGGCTGTCGGCCCGCCAGGGTGAACACGGCGAGTTCGCGGCTCTCGACCCGGCGACGGGTGACGCCTACCAGGCGGCGCAGGCGGTCGGCGGGGACGGTGGCGCCCATCTCGACCTCGATGTCGCCGATCTCGACCGCGCCCGCCGCGCGGCGCGTGATCTCGGCGCGATCCTGGTCGCCGATCACGACACCTGGTCGCTCGCGCGGTCCCCGCACGGGCTGCCGTTCTGCCTGACCACCGGCGACGGGCGGCATATCCCCGCGCCGTTGACCGGACCCGACGGCAGCCTCAGCCGGGTCGATCAGCTCTGTTTCGACATCCCGCCGTCCGGCTACGACGGCGAGGTCGAATTCTGGGCCGCGCTCACCGGCTGGCCCGTGCGGCGCACCGGTCGCGCCGAGTTCACCCGGCTGCTCGTCCCCGCACACCTGCCGGTACGGATCTTGATACAGCGCCTGGACAGCGAACAGGAGCCGGGCGCCCATATCGATATCGCCTGCTCCGATGTCGAGGCGGTGGCGACCTGGCACGAATCGCTGGGCGCCCGGCGCGCGCACCGCGGCGCACAGTGGCTGGTGATGAACGATCCGGTGGGCGGGGTGTACTGCCTCACCGAACGAGACCCGTTGACCGGCAAGGTGTTTCGGCGCGGCTCGCGCTGAGCGGGTCCGCCGCGGGCGGGCGGCGGGGTGCCGGTCCCCGGACCGGTTGCGGCGCGCCGGTGTGGATCGGCGCATCCTGGAAGGGACTGGCGCACCGACGACGCGCCCGGCCCCGGCGATGCCGCGGGCTCGGGCAGAGGAGGGCAGATGACCGGCCAGCAGCCGCACACGGACGGCCCGCGCACCGTCGCCCAGAAGTTGATCGAGTCCCATCTGGTGTCGGGCCGGATGCGCCCGGGGGAGGAGATCGCGCTGCGCATCGACCAGACGCTCACCCAGGACGCCACCGGCACCCTGGTGATGCAGGAACTCGAGGCGCTCGGGCTCGACCGGGTGCGCACCGAACTCAGCGCGCAATACGTCGACCACAATCTGTTGCAGACCGACGACAAGAACGCCCAGGACCACGAATTCCTGCTGTCGGCCTGCCGCCGGTACGGGCTGTGGTTCTCGAAACCGGGCAACGGGGTCTCGCACCCGACCCATATGCAGCGTTTCGGCAGACCCGGCGTGACGATGGTCGGCTCGGATTCGCATACGCCGGCCGGTGGATCGCTGGGCATGCTCGCGATCGGCGTCGGCGGTCTCGAGGTGGCGCTCGCCATGGCCGGTGAGCCGCTCTACATCACCATGCCGCAGATCTGGGGCGTCGAACTGACCGGTGAACTGCCGCCCTGGTGTTCGGCCAAGGATGTGATCCTGGAGATGTTGCGCCGCCACGGCGTCAAGGGCGGCGTGAACCGGATCATCGAATATCACGGTCCCGGCCTGGCGGGACTCACGGCGATGGATCGGCACGTGATCGCCAATATGGGCGCCGAACTCGGCGCCACCACCACGGTCTTTCCGGCCGACGACGCGGTGCGCGAATTCCTGCGCGCCGAGGATCGCGCCGCCGACTTCACCGAACTGCGGGCCGACGAGGGCGCGACCTACGACCTCGACGAGCACATCGACCTGTCCGCGATCGAGCCGCTGATCGCCCGGCCCTCCTCACCCGGGGACGTGGTACCGGTGCGGGAGGTCGCCGGGGAACCGGTCGCGCAGGTGGTGATCGGGTCGTCGGCCAACCCCGGGCTGCGGGATTTCGCGATGGCCGCAGCCATCGTCTCCGGCCGGCAGACCCACAGCGACGTCAGCTTCGACGTCAATCCGTCCTCGCGGGAAATTCTCGAGGATCTGACCAGGATGGGCGCCACGTTCGAACTGATCCGCGCCGGGGCGCGCCTCCACCAGTCCGGATGTATGGGCTGTATCGGCATGGGGCAGGCGCCGGCCGTCGGCCGCAATTCCCTGCGCACCATGCCGCGCAATTTTCCGGGACGCTCGGGCACCGACGAGGACTCGGTGTGGTTGTGTTCGCCGGAGACCGCCGCCGCGTCCGCGCTGACCGCGACGATCACCGATCCGCGCGATCTCGCCGACGAGCTGGGCCTCGACTATCCGGTGCTGGAACTGCCCGCACACGCGTCGGTCAACACGGCGATGCTGGTGCCGCCGCTGCCGGTGGCCGAGGCGCGCACGGTGGAATTGGTGAAGGGCCCCAACATCTCCGGCCTGCCGGATTTCGATCCGCTGCCGGATGTGATCGAGGCGCCGGTCCTGCTCGTGGTCGGCGACAACATCTCCACCGACGACATCTCCCCGGCCGGAGCGCGGGCACTGCCGTTCCGCTCGAACATCCCCAAACTCGCCGAATTCGCTTTCACCCGAATCGATCCGGACTATCCCCGGCACGCGGCCGAGATCTCCGGCACCACCGGACATGTCGTCGTGGGCGGAGACAACTACGGGCAGGGCTCCTCGCGTGAACATGCCGCGATCGCGCCGCGATATCTGGGGCTGCGGGCGGTGATCGCGAAATCGTATGCGCGCATCCACTGGCAGAATCTGGCTAATTTCGGCATCGTCGCCCTCGAATTCGCCGATCCCGCCGATTACGACCGCATCGGGGTGGGTGACGTGCTGCGTATCGAGGGGCTGCGGGCTGCCCTCGCCGCCGGTCCCACGATCACCGCCCACGATGTCACCGCGAACGTGGATATTCCCCTGCGCCACCGGCTTTCGGAGCGTCAGGTGGAAACGGTACTGGCCGGCGGCATCATTCCGCGGCTCGCGGCAGCGCAGGCGGCGCGCGAGATGTCGGATCGCTGAGCGTTTCTATTCGATGAGTTTTTCGCTCTTCAACCAGTCGTAGGCGACGTCGGCGGGATCCTCGCCGTCGATATCGACACGGCCGTTGAGTTCCTGCATCAGATCATTGGTCAGCCGCTCGGAAATCGTGCCCAGCAACTGACGCAACTGCGGATAGCGGTCCAGGATCTCCCCGCGCACGACGGCGGCGCCGCTGTAGGGCAGGAAGAACTTCTTGTCGTCGTCGAGCACGACGAGATTCAGATTCTTCACCCGGCCGTCGGTGGTGTAGATCATGCCGAAATTGCACGGTGCGCTCTTGGCCGTCGCGGTGTAGACGACGCCGGCGTCCATCCGGGTGACGTTGCCGGTGGGCACGCCGTTCGGATCGTTGTAGGGGATACCGTATTTCTGCAGCATCGGAATGAAACCGTCGGCGCGGCTGAAGAATTCGTCGTCGACGCAGAACGTGCGGTCGCGCACCGGCAATGCCGCCACATCCGACAGCGACTTCACCCCGAGCCGTTGCGCGGTCGGCGTCGACACACCGAAGGCGTAGGTGTCGTTGAAATTCGCCGGCGGCAGCCACTCCAGGTTGTGCTCACGCTTCTCGATATCGTGCACGCGCTGCCAGAGTTCCTGCGGATCGGAGATGGTCTCGGTTTCGTTGTGGTAGTTGACCCATCCGGTACCGGTGTACTCCCACAGGATGTCGGCGTCACCGTTGAGCTGAGCCTGCCGCGACGACGCCGAACCCGGTGCGCCGGTCAGATCGGTGATCTTCGCGCCGGCCGCGGCCAGATAGGTCGCGGTGATCTTGCCCAGCAGTACGCCCTCGGTGAAACTCTTCGACGTCACCACGAGTTTCGCGCCGTCGAGCGGTCGCTGCCCGCCGGGCAGGCTCGCATCGCGGAAGGTGCCCGACGAGCTGACCAGCCCGCAGCCGGCGAGCATCGACACCGTGAGGACGATCGCGCACAGTGCCAGGGCCCGTACCGACCTCATGACACACCTCGCGGAGTCGCGGCCAGTTCGACGAGTCTGCCCAGCCAGTCGATGATCAACGCCAGCAGTCCGACCAGAATCGCCCCGGACACGAGCAGTTTCGGCAGGAACAGGGTGACGCCCGTCGTGATCAGGGTGCCGAGACTGGTAGCGCCGATGAAGGTGCTCAGGGTCGCGGTGCCGACCAGGATCACCAGGGCGGTGCGCACCCCGTTGAGGATCACCGGCACCGCGAGCGGCAACTCCACCCGTACCAGGGTGCGGGTGGCGGAGAACCCGATCCCGCGCGAGGCCTCGATGGTGCGCTGATCCACCTGGCGCAGGCCGATGATGGTGTTCTGCAGGATCGGCAGAATCGCGTACACCACCAGACCGACGACCGCCGTGCGGAATCCGGTGCCCAGCCAGAAGGTGAACAACACCAGCAGTCCGACCGCCGGCGCCGCCTGGCCGATATTGGCGATGTTGACCGCGATCGGCTCCAGGCGTTTCAGCGCCGGCCGGGTCAGCGCGATACCCAGCGGAATCGCGACGACGACCACGATCACGGTGGCCACCACGGTCAGCTCGATATGCGACCAGATCGTGGTCTGCAGGTTGGACCAGGCCAGCGAGGCCTGCTCGGTCGGGGTGAACGTCGTCGACCGGTACCAGACGATGTAGCCGATGCCGATGACGAGGATGATCAACGGCTCGAACCAGACGTCCATCGGCAGCCGGCGCAGGCGGGTCATGACTGCCCGGCCGATTCGTGCTCGTCGTCGTCGGCCGCGACCACCGGGGTCGGCGCGGGATCGGTTCCGTCGACGTAGGTTTCGTAGGAGGTGTCGTGTTCCTCGGAGCGCACGTCGGCGAGTGCGGCCTGGATGGTCTCGGTCACCGCGCCGATGCCGATCGAGCCGACGACCGCACCGCGTCCGTCGGTGACCAGGGCCGCGCCCTGACTGGCCGCCAGCATCGCGTCGAGGGCGTCGTTGAGCGTCGAGGAGCGCGCGACGACCGGCAACCGCCGATCGAGGTAGTCCGACACCTCCGGTTTGCTCGCCAGTTCGGAGAGCGAGGGCCACGACCGCGGCCGCCCGGCGGCGTCGACGACCACCACCCAGGTCTGGCCGGCGGCCCGCGCGCGCTGGATCACCGCCTGTGACGGCTCGCCGATGCGGGCGGTGACCACGTCGTCGAACTCCACATCGCGCACCCGCTGCACGGTCAGATAGGCGAGTTTGGCGCCGGAGCCGACGAATTCCTCCACGAAGGGCGTGGCCGGTGCGGTGAGGATTTCCTCGGGCCGCGCGTACTGTTCGACATGCCCGCCCTCGGACAGGATCAGCACTTTGTCGCCGAGTTTGGTGGCCTCCTCGAAATCGTGGGTGACGACGACGATCGTCTTGCCGAGTTCGTGCTGAATCCCGATCAGGCTGTCCTGCAGGCGAACTCGGGTGATCGGGTCGACGGCGCCGAACGGCTCGTCCATCAGCAGCACCGGGGGATCGGCGGCCAGCGCCCGCGCGACTCCGACGCGCTGCTGCTGGCCGCCGGACATGTCCTTGGGCAGTCGGTCGGCGAATATTCCGGGATCCAGACCGACGAGTTCGAGCAGATATTCGGTGCGTTCGGCGATCCGCTTCTTGTCCCAGCCGAGCACCCGCGGGATCGCGCCCACGTTCTTGCGCACCGACCAGTGCGGGAACAGGCCGCCGGATTGGATGACGTACCCGATCGACTGCCGCAGTTTGTCCGGGTCCTCGCGAGTGACGTCGCGCCCGCCGATGAAGATGCGGCCCTCGGTCGGCTCGATCAGGCGGTTGATCATCTTGAGGGTGGTCGTCTTCCCGCACCCGGAGGGGCCGACGAAGGCGACGATCTGTCCCGCCTCGATCTCGAGGTCGAGGCGGGCGACGGCCGGCTTGTCCTGGCCTTTGTACCTCTTGACGACCGAGTCGAGGACGATGGACGCCCCGGTGACATTGCGTTCCGGCGTCGCCGGTCCGGGCCGGTCGGTCACAGCGTCGGTCATGAGAGTCCTTCGGCGATGGTGAGGCGGCCCAGCAGAACGAGTAGCGCGTCGAACACCAGCGCCACGATGACGATGAGGATGGTGCCCGTGGCCGCGGTCTCCAGCGCGTTCGCGCCGCCCAGTCGCGACAGGCCGTTGAAGATCAGCGATCCCAGGCCCGGCCCGAGAACGTAGGCGACGATGGCGGCGACACCGACGATCATCTGCGTGGAGACCCGGATACCGGTCAGGATCACCGGCCACGCGATCGGCAACTCGACGGTGAGCAGGATGCGGGTGCGGGAAAAACCTATTCCGCGTGCGGATTCCACCACCGAGGGCGGTACCGAGCGCAACCCTACGATCGCGTTGCCGATCACCGGCAGGGCGGCGAAGAACGCCAGCATGATGAACGACGGGACCACACCCAGCCCGAACGGGACCAGCAGCAGGGCCAGCAGCGCCAGCGACGGGATGGTCAGCGCGACCCGGCTCGAGGTGAGCGAGAGCTGCGACAGCAGTGGCAGCCGGTAGACCGCCATCGCGATGAAGACGGCGACGATCGTGCCGACCAGAACCGTCTGAAACGCCAGTGACGCATGCTGATAGGTGAGGAAGGCCAGAGTGTCACCCCGCCCTCGGATGTAGTTCCACAGGTTCACGGGACTCCCATCGTCAGCCCTCTGCCGGCACCTGTCCGCGCGCCGCCACCGGGCGCAGGTTGGTCAAAGACTAAATGACAGTACGGCTCCGGTTCCGCACGCCGCGCTGGCCACCAGCCTTCATGCCGCCCGCGGCAGCGACTGCGGATGGGCATAGGCCGCAGCGTCACCGGAGATCACCGTACTCGGGCGGCCGTCGACGCCGACGGGTACGGCACCGGCCAGCGTGATGCGGGTGAGCCGGCGGTGTTCGGCGCCGTCGTAGTCGTCGATCGCGTAGTGCTGGGTGGCGTGGTTGTCCCAGATCGCCACATCGCCGGGCGCCCAATCCCAGCGCGTGGTGTGCTCGAGCCGGGTCACCCGATCCTGGAACAGGCGGAACAGGGCCCGTGATTCGGCGGTGGACAGGCCGACGATCTCCTTGACGAAGCAGCCCAGCAGCAGCGCGCGTTCCCCGGTCTCCGGATGGACGTGCACCACCGGATGTTCGGTCTCGAAGTAGCGGGACTCGAATTCGGTTCGGTACGAACGGGTTCCGGCATCGGGCCGGTCGTCGGCCTCGGCGGCGTAGTCGTAGCGGTTGGTGTGGCGGGCGCGCAGATTCTCGGCCAGCACGCGCAGCGGTTGCGGCAGCGAGTCGTAGGCGGCGACGGTGGAGGCCCAGGTGGTGGATCCGCCGTAGGACGGCAGGGACACCGCGCGCAGGATCGAGGTTTTCGGCACGCGGTCGACGAAGGTGACGTCGGTGTGCCAGACGTTGGAGCGGCCGTGCTGTGAATCGATGGCCAGACTCTTCACCCCCGCGGAGGTGAGTGTCGGATGCGGCGTGGTGGGCGTGCCGAGCAGTTGCGCGAATTCGTACTGCCCGTCTTCGGTGAGGTGGTCCTGGCCGCGGAAGAAGATCACCTTGTGCCGGTGCAGGGCCGAGCGGATCGTGGCGATTGTGCCGGTGTCCAGCGCGCCGCCGAGGCGAACTCCCTCGATCCGGGCGCCGATGTGGTTACCCAGCCGGACCACTCGCACCGCGGTATCGGTTGCCTCGTCGACGGACATCGCACGACCTCTCTTCCAGCCTGTCGGACGTGCGGTAGATAACCATCCGCCGGCCGGGTCCGGCCAGCGTTACGGTCACCGGGATCGAAATCCGGTGGTCTCAGGCCCGGCCGCGGGCCTCGAGCTTGCGTTCCAGGCCGGCGATCACGAGGTCGACGTCGAATTCGAACTGCTCGCCGACCCGCCCGGCGCTCTCGCGTGTGGTCGCCACCTGCCGCAGAAGTGGAAACTCTTCTCCCACTTCCGCATTCAGTGTCCGCGCGACGTGTTCGGCCTGCAGGTCCACATGGCCCCGGTTCGCCTCCGTGGATTCGCGCGCGGCCGAGTACGCGATATCGGCGAGCAGCCGCAGGGTGCGCCCGGCCTCCATCGGCTCGAATCCGGCGGAAACCAGCGATTGGAAGATCCGCTCGATCTCCGCCAGCGTCGACAGTCCGCCTCGGCCACGGAATCGCACGTGGTAGATCAGCACCCCGACCTGGGTGAGGGCTTCGGCGACCGCGGCGGCGAACAGGTGCAGCAGCTGCCGCCAGTCACCGTCGGCGGACAGGTCGAGGCGGCGGATCTCGGTTTCGAAGGCGTCGAGTGCGACCAGTTCCAGTAATCCGTCGCGGTCGCTGACGTAGTAGTTCAGCGATTTGCGATCCACGCCCAGCGCGTCGGCGACCGCTTTCATGGTGAGTGTTTCCGGCGGCAGCGCGCGTGCGGCGGCGACGATGCCATCCCGGCTCAGCCGGGGCGGCCGCCCGCGCCCGCGCCGCGATGTCTGCACGATTCCAGCCCCGGATTCGGTTGTCTTCCCGCCGCTCACCCCTCCCAGGCTACGGATGCCGTCGGCGGGTCCGGACAACCGGACCGCACGCCTTCGCCGTCGCCGGGGACCTGTCCGCACTGGGCGAACCGGCGCGCGAGTGGGCCCACCGGTATATCGGCAGCGCGCGCACCGACGTCCGGTTCTGGGGCGAAACAGATTGCGGCGACACATCTTTCGCGCAGGCCTCGCCGACGCCGTACGTGCCGGGCCGGGCGGCGCGAGCCTTCAAGGCCTATGCGCTGGAGGCCGTGGGCATGCGGCCACCGGCCCGTGATGTCGAATCCTTTCGCGCGGTGGTCGGTGCGGTGGCCGCAGGGTCGGGTGGTGCGCACGTTGGCTGCCGGTTGACGCACGCGTTACCGGACGGCCGCGATCGCCCCGTCGAGGGCGCGCTGCATCCGGGTGCCGACGACCCGGGTGATCTGGGCCGGTCGCTCCGGGAAATCCGGCAGCGGCTCGTCGAGGTAGAACGTGGCGCGGCCATCGGGGCCGTAGGTCAGGCCGAGGAAGACGAAAACCGGTGCCGCCCCGGCGTTCCGGGCGCGCGCGGCGATGTGGCCGATGCCGGTGCCGATGGTCTGCACCCGGGCCGGATCGGTCTCGTTGCAGGTCCCTTCGGGGAACAGCGCGAGGTCGTCGCCGTCGACCATGCGCCCGACGCAGACGTCCATCAGCTGCTGACCGGCGGCGTAGGCGGCGCGCGCGCCGTGATCCTTGCCGCGGAACACCGGGATGGCGCCCATGACGTCGATGCGCGAGCGCTGTCCCGGTTCGATGAACAGTTCGTCCTTGGCCAGCACCCGGATGTGGCCGATCCGCGGCCGGAACACGCTGCGCCAGGCGAAAGCGGCGACGGTGCGTGGATCTTCCACGCTCACATGGTTGATCGCGATGATCATGCGGCGGTTGTCCCGGATCAGCTGCCGGATCGCCGCGCGGGCGCCGTCCGCATAGCGGACCGCCGGGCGTTTGCGATAGGCGGTGATCGCGTAGAACAGGCGCGCGCGGGTGCGGGGCGCCCGGTGGGTGCGGTAGTACTCGTAGACGGCGTCGCGATTGTCGAATTCGACCGACGGGGGTAGGGCTTCGGGATCGGCGGTCGAGATCGGGGCGTTCATTCAACCTACGCTACCGTAACCTACGGCTACGTAGGTAGTGGTCCGCGAACGCGTTCTCCGCGAGCGGGCGAAGCGGCCACGCGCGTGATTACCCTCGGATGCGGGAAGGTGACCGGCCATCCCGCGTTGTGGGTGCCCGGCGAGACGGCCGACCGAAGGGAGCAGCGCGATGGCGAGGACACGACCGCGAGTCCAGGTCCGGCGGATCTACGACGATCCCGATCCCGACGACGGGATGCGAGTTCTGGTCGATCGCCTGTGGCCGCGCGGGATGAGCAAGGAGAACGCCCACCTCGACGAATGGTGTAAAACGATCGCGCCCTCCACCGAACTGCGCACCTGGTACGGCCACGACCCCGCCAAATTCGACGAATTCGGTCGCCGCTACCGGGAGGAACTGCGCGATCCGGAACGCGCCGCCGACCTGGATCATCTTCGCGAACTCGCCGGGCGCGGCATGCTCACTCTGCTGTCGGCCACCAAGCGGATCGACATCAGCGAGGCAGCGGTGCTCGCCGATCTGGTCGAGAAGAAGTAGGCGCCCCATTGAGGCGGACCCGCATGGCCGGGCCGCGCGATCTCACAGCGGATTCGCGGTGTGCCGTACGGTCCAGGCCGGGCCGCGGCTGTGCAGTGTGGTGGCGCTGAGCGGCGGAATGTCGATGCGCCAGAACGATTCCGGCGGCGCGGCGAGGGCGAGCAGGACGCTCGCGCGGACGATGGCGGGATGGGTGATCGCGACGATGCGGCGTCGGTCCGTGACCACCGTGCCGAGCCAGCCGCGTACCCGGTCGAGCAGGTCGGTGAGCGCTTCACCGCCGTGGCCGCGGTAGCCGGGATCCGTCATCCAGGCTGTGAGGTCGGCCGGGTCCAGGGTGTCCATCGACCTGCCCGCCCAGTCGCCGCAGTCGAGATCGCGCAGGGCGGGTTCGGTGGTTGCGCGCAGGCACAGCAGGGTGGCGGTCGCGGTCGCCCGCAGTTCCGGGGCCGCCAGTACCCGGTCGGCCCGCGGCACCGCCGGGGAGGCGGCGCCGCGGGGCGGCTCGTCGAGCGGTTCGTCGACCGGGAAGCGGGCCGACCGCATCGCCGCGGTCATGCCGTGGCTGATCAGCGTGAGCCGGGTGACGGTCGCGCTCATACCGCCGCTGCCGGCGCGGCCGCGGCGGAGTCGTCCGCGCGCCGGAACAGCCGCGGCGCCAGCGTCGCGAAACCCACACCGATGACCGACCACAGAATGACCTGTGCGGCAAGGGAATAGAAGCGGAAGTAGTACAGATCGTCGGCGGGGAAGCCCGGATAGACGATCCGGCCGCTCGAATCGGTGAGCGGCCGCGGTGTTTCGGTGGCCGCGTCGCCCAGGGCCCGGTTGGCGGCCAGATGCCCGAGTGAGGGCAGCAGCGCCGCGATCGCGGTCACCACGACGACGAAGGCCAGGCCCGCGGCGATGGTCGCCGTCCAATTGCCCAGGCGCGCTTGCAGTGTGCGGCCCAGCCACACGGCGCCCACCGCGCAGGCCGCGGCGATCGCCACCATCAGCAGGTACAGGCCGGTGCGTTGCCCGATCGTGTCGGGATTGCCGATCGAGGGCGGATTGGTCGGATACTTGAAGAACGGCACGGCATACAGCACGCCGAACATGCCGCCCGCCACGCACAGCGCGAGATTGCGCGGGCTCAACGAGCCGACGCGGCCCACGAACAGGCAGTATACGACCGCGAACAGCGCACCCATCGCGGCGCCGAACACGATCATGCCGAAGCCGACGCCGATACTCGCCTGCACCGACCGGGTGAACAGTTCGCCCTCTTCCATGCCGGCCATCGTGTGACCGGCGGCCTGCTCCAGTGTCGTATGCGCCTCGTCGCGCCCGCCCTCGTAGGCGATGGCGCGATCGATGATCGGCTCGGCCAGAATCCGGGCGAACACGAAGGCAAGCAGTCCGCCGATGGCGCCGACCAGCACGCCGCGGGCGATGATTCGTTTTTCCATTGTGGGAGATCGATCCTGCGGTCAGTGGCAGGGGTAGCCGAGGAAATGCCGTGCGTCGTGGACGAATTCGTGAACGTGCATATCGTCGCCGAAGATCGAGACCGCGCCCTGATCGATACCGATGAAATAGAGGGCGAGCAGCGCCAGGACGGTGGTGCCGCCCAGCCACAGGGCCGTCGTGGGAATGGAGAGTCGCATCGACTCCAGGCCGGACCGGGGAACATAGGACGTCGCCATGTGACTCTCCTCCGGGGATTGCGCGTCCCCGCTCGATGGTGGTTACCACGCGATCCGAGTATCTGACTCGCTTTCCGCCCGGCGGAAGGCTCACAGTGGCGCGACCGTCCCGGATTTTCGCCGGGTTCCTCGAATCGTCGCTCGCACAACCATACGAAATCGCGGTCCGGCCGGTCAATCGGCTGGTTGCGAGATCGGGTCGTGACCGAAATGTCAGCGCCGTCATCGCTGTGAGAGGAGGATTTCAGGGTAGTAACCGAAAAATAGCCATCGGTCGAAGGGTGGGTTCACATGAGCGGATTGCCGCGGTATGCGGCGATGCTGGCGACGGCCGGCGCTCTGCCCGCCGACAGTGCGGCGTGGGCGTACGAGGTGAAATTCGACGGTATCCGCGCCATCGGTTACGTGGATCGGGACCTGCGGCTGATCTCGCGCAACGGCAACGACGTGACCGCTGCCTGGCCGGAACTCGCCGACCTCGCCCCGGCGGCGCCGCCGATCGTCGTCGACGGCGAAATCGTCGCCTTCGCCGCGGACGGGCGTACCTCCTTCGCCGCACTGCAACCGCGCATGCACCAGCGCAATCCGGCCATGATCCGCGCACTGACCCGCTCGGTGCCCGCCACCTACCTCATCTTCGATCTGCTGCACATCGGCGACCGGCCGCTGATCGATCTGCCCTACGAGCAACGCCGCCGTTTGCTGGAACAACTCGGCCTGCGCGGCCCGAACTGGCGCATCCCACCCGGGCTGACCGGCACCGGTGCCGACGTCCTCGCCGAATCGGCGCGCTTGGGGCTCGAGGGCATCGTGTGCAAGCGCCTGGACAGCCCGTATCTGCCCGGCCGGCGCAGTCCGCTGTGGACGAAGGTCAAGAATGTCAACGATCAGGAGATCGTCATCGTCGGGTGGCGGCCCGGCGCGGGCCGGCGCGCGGGACGCATCGGCTCACTGCTCATGGGTGTGCACGACGAGACCGGGGAATTGGTCTACATCGGCAATGTGGGCACCGGCTTCACCCAGGCCATGCTCGATGATCTCCAGGCCAAGCTGCGGCCGCTGCGGCGGCAGACGCCGACGGTCGCGGCGCCGGTGAAGGACGCGATCTGGGTGGAACCGGAACTGGTGGGCGAGGTGTCGTTCACAGAGCGGACCGGGGACGGGCGCTTGCGTCACCCGTCCTGGCGCGGGTTGCGGCCGGACAAGACGCCGGACGAGGTCAACGCTCCCGGGTAGCACGGCGCCGACGACGATCCGGCGTGGGTCGATCTCTCGTCGTCCGGATTACATGGGCATCATCGGGAACATCATGTTCCACATGTTGCGCAGCATCCCCATCATCTGCATGCACATCGTCGCTCACCTCCTGCCCTGCCTGCGGTGTGAATCCCCCACAGATCTCACGCGGTGATGAAACGCGTGGTTCAGGATGTGGCCGGGGCGTCCAGGGACACTCACAGGTCCGCGCCCCAGCGGTCGACCGGGTCGCTGCCACCGACACCGGAGGCGAACTCCCGCACCCGCAGACGCCCACCGGCGTCGGACGCCAACGGCGGTGTGGCACCGCCGGATCCGTGACTCATACCGGTCAGGACCTCGCGCAGGGCGGAGACGGCGTCGACTCGTGGTGCCCAGCCGAGATCGCGCCTGGCGCGGGTGGTGTCCATGATCGGCAGGCGCATCATCGCGTCGAACAGTTCGGGCGGGGCGGGGACCAGGCGCAGGCGCCAGCCGACGGCCAATGCGGCGCGCACGGCCCCGGGCGGTAAGGAAACCGTCGGCGCATCGAACAATGCGCCGAGTTTCGCGCGATCGATCACCGGGTCGGCGGCCAGGTTGAACGCGCCGTGCACGCTCGGGTCGACGACGGCGAGACTGTAGGCGCTGCCGATGTCGTCGGCGTGCACCGCCTGCAGCCGCAGACCCGCCGGCACGGGCAGCACCGGGATCAGCGGAGGGCGCAGCACGCTGCCCGGCACCAGCGGGCCCGCGAACAGGCGGCGCTGTTGGCTGGCGGAGGCCTCCTGGAAGGTGAAGGCGGGGCGCATCCGCACCACCCGCCGGTCCGGATGTTCGTTCTCGAACAGGTCGAGCAATCGCTCGACATAGGCCTTCTCACGCATGTACCCGGCTGGCGGCCAGCCTTCCGTGGACCAGTCCTCGCCGACCGGATCATCATGGTGCACAGGGGAATACGCGCCGACCGACGATGCGTACACCAGCGACGGAACGCCGGCCTGCGCGACCGCGCGCAAGACCCGTTCGGTTCCCTGGACGTTCGCGCGCCAGGTTTCGAGCGGGCGATGCGTCGGCTGGAACACCCACGCGAGATGAACTACCACATCGGCGCCGCGGAATTCGGTGAGCAGATCGTCGCAGCGCATATCGGCGCGCGCCCACCTCACTCCCTCGGCCGGCTGCCGCGGCAGCCGCCGGGCCAGTCCGACTATCGCGTCGATCTCCGGGCGCCGGGCCAGCGCGGACACGACCGCGGTGCCGACGTTCCCGGTGGCTCCGACCACGACCACACGCATGTCCGTCACCTCCCCGCCGGCGAAGGCGACTGTGCCGCTTGGAGTGCGCGCGCCCGCGCGGTGAAGTCGATGCGGAAGTTGTCGAAGGTGATCGGCAGCGCCGCCCCGGGGGTGGGCCGCGGGTGCGAGCGCAGCTCCAGATCCAGTTCATCGATCAGATGCGCCAGCACGCTCGTGGTGAGGAACAGGACCAGATCGCGACCGGGACACCGGGCCGGCCCGGCACTGAACGGCACCAGCTGCGGGTACCGCTCGGCGCGTCCGTCGAGCCAGATATCGGGTTCGAAGGTGTGCGCGAACGGCAGGGTGTCGGAGTCGCGGTGGAAGGCCGGTACCGGGATGAGCAGGGCCGCGCCCGCCGCCACGGTGAACCGGTCGTCGCCGCGGCCCCATGCGGTGTCCTCGGTGGTGTCGCGCAGTATTGCCGGGGTCGTGGGCCACAGCCGCAGCGACTCCAGGATGCAGGCACGCAGATACGGACGCGGCATGGCGCGCTCGGGCTCCTGCGCGTCCAGCCGTGCGCGGGCGAGCTGCTCGGGATGCGTGGACAGTACGGCGAGGGCGCGGATGGTCGCCATACCGGCGGCGTCGAAGGCGAACAGCCAATGCGGGATCTGGCCGACCGGATCGACCGTGCCCGCGGCCGGCAGTTGCGTCAATGCGCCTGCGAGACTGTCGGTTTCGGCCGACTGCACGTAATCGTAGAGTTGCTCGTAGAAGCGCTCGCGCAGCCGTCGATGCGGACGCGCGAAGTAGGACCAGTTGCCCGCCGCGCGCAGCCGCCACAGCCGGTCCGTGATCGAGTCGTCCTCGCGGGCGCGGCGGCCCAGCACGATCCGGCGCACGAGTCGCCACCAATCGGTGGTGAAGTGCGCCGCGTCCAGCCCGCCGCGCTGCATCGCGGTGCGGATCTGCTCGCGGGCGGCATCGGCGACCACCCCGGCGAACGGATCGGCCAGATGGTGCAGCGGCCGGTCGGTGTCGAGCGCCTGTTCGTTCAGGCGGCGGCGCTGTTCGCGGGCCGCACCCTCGGAGATGAGCACCCCGTGCGGCTGGAAGGTACGCAGTGCGGCGATCTTTTCCCGATTGGCGGGATGGAACGGAGTCGGCGCGCCGTCGAGTATCCGCGAGACGTCGGCGGGATCCAGCGGCACCAGCACCCGCCGCCCCGGCAGCACCAGTTCGACCGGCCCGCTGCCGAATTCACGCCGCAGCCGGTGCATCCGGCGGACCGCGCGGTCATCGGCGCCGAGACGTTCCAGCACCGCCATCATGCCGCGGCGCCGGGCGATCACCCCGGCGGCGACCGGTGCCAGGCCCAGATCGGTCAGTGCCGCCGCGGCGCGCGATCCGGTCAGCCGGTGGGCGGTTCGGCCGAGGGCCGGCGTGGGGCCGGCAGGGTCGGCTGGGCTGCGCGAATCGGTGTCGCCGTGCGGATCGGGTTCGCGGTGCACATCGGCCTCCTTTGGTCCTCAGCGACCGCCTACCCGGGAGGGATCGGGCGAAACGAGCGCCTGGGCACCGATCGAATATTCGCGGAGGGGCCGGGTAGTGCCGGGGTGACGAGTGCACGACGAACGGGCCGGAGGTGACGATGGCACGCGAGGTCAATCCCCGATGGAGTGACCCGCCGAGTTTCCGGCGGGCGGTGCGGTACGTGGTCGGTGTGCTGGTGGTGGCGGCGATCGTCGCCGGGGTGGCGCTGGGGTGGGCGGCCTCGCGGGAGCAGTGCGCCGACGCCGATCACGTGGCCTGCGATACCGCGTCGCGGCTGGCCGTCGGTCTGGTGCCCGGAATCGTGTTGTTACTGGGCGGGATCGGCGCGTTCGTCATCACCGTACGGCAGTGGCGTGGCGGACGGCCGTGGCCGGTATGGCAGGGCGCGGGCTGGTTCCTGTTCGCGGTGATGGTGGTGTATCTGGCGATGGCGATGGCCGCAGGCTGAACCCGGCCGCTCGTTTGGAGCCGCTGGCAGCGGGTAGGTCGTGCACGCAAGCAGTCGCCTAGGTGATGACTGTCAGCGAGGAAGGAGACCATCGTGGCCAAGACCTCCACGACCACCGATCCGATCGCGACGGTGCTGGAGCCGGAACAGCAACGGATCGCCGGTGACGCGCTCTGCGCCACCGTCGTCGATCTGATCGATCTGAGCCTGATCGGCAAGCAGGCGCACTGGAATGTGATCGGCCCTCGGTTCCGCACCGTCCATCTGGCATTGGACGAACTGGTCGAGACCGCGCGCGGCTTCACCGACGCGGCGGCCGAACGGGCCACCGCCATCGGCGTCAGCCCGGATGGGCGCGCCCGCACGGTCGCGGAGAGTTCCAGCGCCGAATCGTTCCCCTCGGGGTGGCAGCAGGACGGTGACGTGATCGCGGCGATCGTCGCCTCCCTGGCCGCGGTCGTGCGCCGGCTGCGTGAGCGGATCGATGCCTCGGAGAAGGCCGATCCGGTCACCCAGGATCTGCTCATCGATATCGCCGGCCGGTTGGAGCAACTGCATTGGATGTGGCAGGCCCAGGCCGCCTGACGCGCGCCCTGCGCCGATATCTGGTTCCGGCGGCGGCCGTCTTGGCCGTCGCCGGTTGCTCCGCGCCGGGGTCGCGACTGGAAGCGCCCGATGCCGTGCGGGTGACACCGATCGGGGCCATCGTGCACGCACCGGTGTGGTCCTACCGGTCGGACGCGCTCGTGGCGCTGGCGCCGGACCGGGTCGTGAAGGTGAACGGTCTGGCCGACGGCCGCGGCGACACCGTCACCTCGGCCCGCCTGCCGGGGCTGGGACCGAACCTGCAGATCAGTCCGGTGGACGATGGCACGGCGCTGGTCAGCGCCACGGATCGGCAGGCCGTGGCCTCGATTCGGCTGTCCGATCTGGTCGATACCGGCACACTGTCCGCGGGTCCGCGGCCGTCGTATCTCGCCCTCGATTCGGGGGAGCGGATGCTGCTGGCGCTCTCCCAGGACGGCGCCACCGTCACGCCGGTGGATCTGCACCGGCGCACCGCATTGACGCCCACGGTCGTGGACGCGGGCCCGCAGGCCCGGCTCGACGGGGCGAACCGCAGTCGCGAAGTGGAGTTCCACGTCTACGGCCCCCGGGGCAGCGCGCACTACAAGGGCAGTTCCTCACCCGCGGACCGAACCGGCGCCGACGACGAGCCCGTCCTCGCGGCCGCGGGGGACGGCACGAAGGTCACCCGGTTGTATGTGGCGCGGCCCGGGGGCGAGCTGATCGCCCTGGACTCCCGTCGCGACGGATCCGGAAGCGAGACGGTCGGATCCGTCGACCTGGGTGCGCCGATCCGCTACCTGGCCACCGACGACACCCGCATCTACGCCGCGACGGACCGGCAGCTGGTGGTGCTCGAAACCCGCAGTTTCGAGGGATATGCGAACGGAACCATTCCCGTGCTGCGCCGATTCGATCTGCCGGTGCGGCAAGCGCAGGAGGCGGCGTGGTCGGGAATCGCCGTGGGTCCGCATCGGGTCTATCTGACCGTCCGCGACCTGCCCGAAGTGGTCTCCGTGGCCAAGCCGCAACTGTGAGAGGTGTCGTGATGGGCGAAATTCATTCCAGCACAGTCGATGTCGAAGAGGATCTGGATATTCTGACCGAGCAGCTGCGCGGGTTGCGTGAGTTGGCCGCCGATCCGGATCTGACCGCGGCCGACGGCGTCGTCTACGACTTCGGCATCCGGTGGGGCACGATGATGTCGGGGCGGCTGCCGCGCGTCGTGTACTACCGGGAGCGTGGTGCGCTGTCGGTGGCCGATGGGGACCGATTCGACCGACTGATCGAGGAATTCGCCGCCGCCGCCGCGACGATCGAACGCTTGCGGCTGGCCCCGGCGCGCACGACCGGTCGCTGCCAGCCCGCTCACTCGGTCACCGGCGGGAGCCACAGCTGATCGCGGCGCATCCGGATTCCGGTGTGCGGCACCGGGCATGCGGGATTCGCGCAGGTCAACGCGACCATATAGGCGTCGAGATCCTCGTCGAGGAACAGGAACCCCAGATACAGCGCGTCGCCCACCCGGAAATCCGTTGCGCCACAGGCTCGGCAGCGCGCGCGCCTGCGGTCGAGGTAGGCAAGGACGCGATCGCGTTGCCGCTGGGTCAGTTCGATGTTCTCCGGTCGCCGCTCGGTTGTCGTCATATCTCGACGTCCTTGTCGTAGTAGATGTTGTCCTCCCGCCAGCCGCCCATGCCGTGACCGATATGGGAGTAGTCGGAGACGAACTCGATCCGGTCGATCCATTTCGCCATCTTGAACCCGACCTGGTTCTCCACCCGAAGCCGAAGTGGCGCACCGTGTTCGATGGGCAGCGGTGCGCCGTTCATCCGGTAGGCGAGCAGCGTCTGCGGGTTGCCGGCCAGTTCCAGATCCAGCACCTCGTAGAACTGGCCGACGCCGTCGGCGCTCGGATCGTCGCGTCCGGTGTCCTGCATGGTGAGGAAGCACAGATATTTCGCATCCGGCAGCGGGCCGGCCCGCGCGACGAGTTCGCGCAGCGGCAGCCCGGTCCACTCACCGATACTCGACCAGCCCTGCACGCAGTTGTGCAGCACCCGCTGGGTCTTCGGTTCGCCGAGGGCACGCAGATCGTCCAGGCTCAGGTGCATCGGGTGTTCGACGAGACCGCCGACGTCCAGGCGCCAATCGGCGAAATTGTGTGCCGCCATCACCTTGTACGGCAGCGCCGTCGGCGGTTTTCCGTTCACCCGATGTTCCGGCGAGAGCGCGTGCGCCGAGTAGTCCTGCCGCGAGGTCAGGGGCCGGAGCAAACCCAGCCGCATCCGGCGCACGAAGGCGCCCAGCACCCGCTGCACCGACCGCGGATCACGCAGGCTCCACACCGTGGCCGCGATATGCACCAGCACGATCGCGCCGATGATCACGAACGACAGCGCGATCGCCCAATTGATATTGCGGACCTGCCCGAAGATCATCAACGCGGTCAGCTGACCCCAGCTCCAGAAGAACACCATCGACACGTGGATGACGATGAACACGGCGAAGGCCAGCAGACCCAGGAAATGCAGGCTGCGCGCCGACTGCCGGCCGCCGAACATCCGCACGAACCACGGAAAACGGGCCTCCACGGCCGGGGATTGCGCTGCGCCGGTGAGTATCTGGAACGGCGCGAGCACGAAGATCACGCCGGCGTAGGCGAGTTTCTGCACCGCGTCGAAGGGCTGTCCCGGCAGCAGCGGCGGCAGGTTGAAACTCATATAGGTCACGATGTCGTGCCAGGCCGCGGGAAACAGCGACCACGAGGTCGGGATGTAGCGGCGCCACTGGCCGGTCGCGAACAGCAGGATGTAGTAGGCGAGGCCGACGAGTATCCAGCCGGCGACCGTCGCGAAATGCCAATGCCGGCCCAGGCCCAATTTCTTGTGGCCGGGCAGCGCGATCAGTGACGAGTAGCTCTCCTCCTCGTCGAGGGTGTCGTAGAGCTTGTCGGCCGGCATCCGCTTGCGGGTGAATCGCGCCCATTCGGTGCCGGGTTTGCTGTCGTCGCGCCAGAAGAGTTTCGGGTAGCTCGACAGGATCTCCACCCCGCTGCGCATCGCGAAGGTCAGAAACAGCACATTGAGCCAATGTTCGATCCGCAGCCAGGCCGGAAAGTCCAAGGTGGTCATCGTGTGTCACCCCGTCCCGCTCAGTCGCGCCAGTGCTGTCGTTGCGGCCGGGCGACGGTGACACCCAGCACGATCGCGGCGGTCACCGCCAGGAATCCCAGCGCGCAGGTTCCGGCCGCAGTGCCCGGCGCGCTGTCCCACCAGCCCCGCACCTCGGGCAGGTCGGGGAGTCCGGCGAGCCTGCTGAGCACATACACCACCAGGAAGGTGAGGGAGGCGAGCCCGCCCAGGGTCCAGCCGGCGCGGGCGGTACGGGCACCGCACACCAGCGCCGCGGCGAGGGCGCACCAGGCGATCAGGATCGCGAAACCCACGCGCAGGTAGGTCGGCAGCGCGTCCTCGCGCACCAGCACGTACAGATGCACCCCGCCCAGACCGAGCAGCAGCGCCGCCCCGGCCGCGGTGGTCGTGCGGGGAAGGTCGACGGCGGCGTAACGGTCCACGATCAGCGGCCCGAGATGATCTGTCCCGCTTTGGCTTTCAGCGCGTCGGGGAACACCCGGCCAACCAGGCCCATCACCTTCGTGGGCAGCGAGGCGGCGACGACCTTCTGCTCGCCCGCCAGCAGCGCGTCGACCCCCTGGCGGGCGACCTCGGCCGGATCGTCCTTGGGGCCGCGGCCGATGCGGGTGTCCAGCATCTTCGCGCGCCGGAAGAAATCGGTGTCGGTGGGACCCGGCATCAAGGCCGTGACGGTGATGCCCTTGTCGCGCAATTCCTGCCGCAGCGCCTCGGCGAACGACTGCACGAACGACTTCGACGCGTGGTACACGGCCTGTTCGGGGCCGGGAATCATGGCCGCGATCGACGAGGTGAACAGCAGCCGGCCCGAGCCGCGCGCGGCCATATCGGCGACCACCGGCTTCGCCAGGCGCACGGTCGAGCGCACGTTGAGGTCGATCACCGCGAGCTCGTCGTCGAGGTCGGTCGACAGGAAATCGCCGCCGCGCCCGATACCCGCGTTGAAGGCCACCGCATCGAGCGCGCGGCCGTCCTCGGTGACCGTGGCATACAGCTGCTCCGGCCCGTTGGCGCTGTGCAGATCGATGCGCAGCGGCCGCACGCGGGCACCGGAACGGCGCAGCGATTCGGCGGCCACGTCGATGGCGGCGTCCTCGGCGGCGATGGCCACGTCGTAACCGCGTTCGGCGAACTGTCTGGCGAGCTCGAACCCGATACCGCTGGACGCGCCGGTCACCAGGGCCAGGGGAGGTGTGTCGGTCATACCTCCCGCCTACCCGGACAGTGCGAACACATACCTGCGCGCGGTCGACTCGCCACCGACGCAGGTTTCGCCCGATTTCCCCGCACCGGCGTGGTTGCCCGCGCCGGTGCGGGGTAGGGCTGCAGTGAGAAGCCGACGACGATGAGGGGCGCGTTCGCCCCGGACAGGACGCCCGACATGTCTGCAATGGATCCGGACCCGGCCAAGACTCCGGACCTGGAACCCGGTGGTGGTGTAGCCCCCGGTTCCACTCCGCCCGAGACCGCACAGACCTCGGGTCTCTCGGCGCCGGAGCCGAGCACCCGGCATCACTTCCCGGCCAGCGGGGTGTTGCTGATCGTCATCGTCGCGGCGATCGTGGTGGTGTTCGTCGTCGTCGCGATCGCGCTCATCGTCTCCATGGCCTGACGAGTTCGCGGCCTGACGGGTTCCCCGGCCTGACGGTTCTCGTTCCTGGGCGTTCGACCGTGACCGAAACTATATCCGGCTCAAACGAATTCGCGGTTTTTCTGCGCTCCTGCGCGGGTACTCGTGCTGGTATCGCGTTGGCGCGCGCCGGTGGGAGGTCGCGAGATGTCGGTCGAGCAGAGGGAATACGACGACGACCCGATGATCGAGGACTCGCAGCCCGATGTCCCGGAACCCGATGACCGGCCCGGCCGGGAGCGGATCGTGGGCCTCGCACCGGGCGGATCATGCGGGGCGGCCGGGTGTCGTGAGCGTGGCTATCGACCGTATGCGACGCATCGCCCGACGCATGCGGCGCCACCCGGTTCGAGTGGGATGACGTCCCGAAAAATCTTCTGGCACAACATCATCGGAGAAATCGGCCGGCACCGGCCGTGAAGCCGGTGCCGACCGCGCGGCAGTCGGCCGGTCGTGCTGGAACTACCGCCCCGTCCGGAGAGACGATTCGTCGTAGGCCTCGCACCGGCGCACTCCGTTGTGCGGGACCGAAATTGCGGGTATCCGTCGCCGTTGACGGATAGGGCGCTACGTCGAATCGTTCTCGGTACAGGAGAGATACCCCCCTGCTCGACCGTAACCGGCGCGAAATCGCCGATTCGCGAATCGGATGCGATCAGTCGACCTCGCCGGTCCGGTCGTGTTCGGCGCCCTCCGGCGTCGTGGTTCGCGGGGGTGTCAGCTGCGGGTCGTCGTCGGCGGGTGGTTCGGGATCCCGCCACTCCTCGGCGCGGCTGGAGCGGTTGCCGCGCAGGGTCCCCTGGAGGTCATGACGTAATTGATCATCTTCGCGCGCACCGTGTTTGGTGTTTCCACGGTCCATCGTCCTCTCCTTTCGCGGATCAGCGGTGCCGGAGCAGGGCGGCGACACCGTCGGTCGGAGCCGGATCCCGATCGACGGTCACGATGTCGGCCCCCGCGGCGAGCGCGGCCAGCGGCAGCGCCTCGTCGGCGCGGCGTACGACGCCGGAGCCCGAGGGCAGATTCGACGCCTGCACCGCGGTCGGATCCTGCCCTCCGTGTACAGGTCGGCGCCGCGATCATCGACCACCGCGACCACGTGGGCCAGGGCCGGTGAACGCGACTGCAGCAACGGCAGCAGATACGGCATCGATGAGAGCCGGACCGTGGTGCGAGCGGGCGGTTCTGGCAGCGCCTCGGTGAGCAGGACGCCGTCGGCATCGGCAATGACGGCCTGTCCCGCATGCCCCGGCGGCGGATCGGACAGCCCTCGCTCGACAGCGTCGAGGACGGCGCTGTCCGCGCCGTCCCCGTCCAGGGCCTTCCGCACGGCACGGCTGCGCAGTCGTTGCTGGTGCGCGGCGTCCTCGGTATCGCTGACGGTCTCGATGTAGATCGAGGCGAAAGGTCCCGGATGCTCGGTCAACTCGCGTAGTCCTGAGATGGTCACATGCGGCGGCTACCCGCACCCGGCGAGTGAAACCTCGATCCGCGCCGGAATGCGTTTGCCGTTCCGGCCGCCGGGCATCACCGAGAAATGGACTGTGCCGGGCGGGTGAGCCGATGGATGCCGCCGATGTGACGTTCGGGGTCGAGGAGGAATTCCTGCTGGTCGATCCGGTCTCCGGAGCGCCGGTCCCGAAGAATTGCGAGGTCGCGCGGTCGGCCGGCGATGCCGGTATCGATCTGCAGCTGGAACTGACCAGCTGTCAGGTGGAGACCAGCAGCTCCGTCCACACGCGCGTGGACGACCTGCTGCGGGAGCTGCGGCAGTTGCGCGGCGCCGTGGTCCGTGCCGCGGCCGACAACTCCGCCCGGCTGCTCGCCACCGGGGTGCCGCCGACGGTGCCCGACGCCTATCCGGTCACCGACACGCCGCGCTACCGCCGCATCGAGGAGCAATTCGGGATGCTCGCGCACGAACAGGGGCTGTGCGGCTGCCATGTCCACGTCTCGGTGGACGATCCGGAGAGCGCGGTGCAGATCAGCAATCATCTGCGGCCGTGGTTGCCGGTATTCCTTTCGCTCACAGCCAATTCCGCGGTCTACCGCGGAACCGACACCGGCTACGCGAGTTGGCGCAACGTGTTGTGGCGGCGCTGGCCGAGCGCCGGCCCGCCGCCGTATTTCGACTCCCACGCCGACTACGACGCCGCGGTCGAGCTGATGCTGACCTGCGGCAGCATCCTCGACACCGGGATGGTCTATTGGGATATCCGCCGCTCCGTGCATTTCCCGACGCTGGAGATCCGCATCAGCGACGTCCCCGTTACGGCCGAGGAATCGGCATTGCTGGCCAGTCTGGTGCGCGCCGCCGCGGTGGTCGGCCGTGCCGAGGTACGTCGTGGTCGACGGGCGCCCGCGGTGCCGGCCGCCACCCTGCGCGCCGCCTACTGGAAGGCCGCGCGCGAAGGACTCGACGGCGACGGAATCGATCCGCTGGTCGGGCGGGTGGAACCGGCGCGCATCCGGCTGGCCCGGCTCGTCGAGCACGTCACCCCGGCCTTGCGAGAACTCGAGGAGGAGCAGTTCGTGACCGAGACGATCGCCGCGGTGACGGCCCGCGGCAACGGCGCCCGGCGGCAGGCGGCGGCATTGCGCCGGCGCGGCGCGATCGCCGACGTGGTGGACGAGCTGGCCGAGGCGACCGCGGACGGCTGTTCGCTGTAGGGGAGGGGCGCATGCGTATCGCGATCACGGGCGCGAGCGGCAATGTCGGCACGGCGCTGTTGCGGGCGCTGCCCGACGCCGAGATCGTCGCCATCGCCCGGCGGCCACCGCCCGCCGACCGGGCACCGTATGCGCGGGCACGATGGGTCGCCTGCGATATCGGGCACCCGGCGGCCCGTCCCACGCTGGCGGCGGCCTTCGACGGGGTGGAGGCGGTGGTGCACCTGGCCTGGGCCGTGCATCCGCGCCGTACCGATCCGCCGCTGGAACGCACGAACCGGATCGGCACCGACCACGTGCTGGGCGCGGTGGCCTGCAGCGGCGTCGCGCATCTGACGGTCGCCTCGTCGGTGGCCGCCTATTCTCCCGCGCCACGCTGGACCCGCGTCGATGAGCAGCAGCCTCGCGACGGCGTACCCGGCGGTGCTTACAGTCTGGGCAAGGCCGAACTGGAACGGCGGCTCGACGCCTTCGCCGGCGAACACCCGGCGGTGGGCCTCGCTCGGATCCGGCCGTGCGGCATCGCCCAATCCGATGCGGCCGCCGAACTCGGCGACTGGCTACTCGGGCCCTGGCTGCCGCGTTCGCCGGTCGGCCGCGCGTGGTTGCCGGTACCGCTGTGGCCGCGGCTTCGCCTGCAACTCGTGCATGCCGAGGATGTGGCCGCGGCGATCCGGGCCATTCTGGTGCGCCGGGCCAGCGGCGCGTTCGACCTGGCCGCCGAGCCGGTACTCACCGCGCCCGCGCTGACCGAGATCTTCGGCGGATTCCGGGTTCCCGTCCCGCGCCCGGTGCTGGTCGCTGCGGCCTTCGCGGGCTGGCGACTCGGACTGCTGCCGTTGCACCCGGCCTGGCTCGAGCTGGCCGATCGGGCATGTCTGGTGCGGGCGGAGCGTGCGCGGCGTGAACTCGATTGGCGGCCCGCCCATTCCGCGGTCGACGTGGCGACGGAGCTGGCCGCCGGGCTGCGCGCGCGAACGTCCGGCGGCAGCGCCGTGCTGAACCCGGAGCCGATGCGCTTTCGGCCGGGACGCCCGACGCATCAGGATCAGCGGCCGGAGCACCGCAGGCGATGAACGCCGATGACCGATGCCTGCGGCCGATACCGATCACTACGGTTTGCGGGTCTCGACGTAGTGGGCGGCCACCAGATCACAGAGCCGCGTCAGCGACTGTTTGTTGCGGGGCTTGAGCGCCATGGTCTGCACCACGCCGGGGATGAGCCGGCCCGGTCCGCGGATGATCTCCTCGCTCATGGTCACCTCGGTGGTGTCGGCGTCGATGGGCGTCATCGCCAGCCGGATCCACGCCACCCCCACCGGCCACAACTCCGCCTCCAGTTCGATGCTGTTCGGCGGATCCACGGCCACCACCCGGGTGGCCTGCTGAGCCATCAGCGGCCAGGCGCCGACGCTGTGATGGATCCGGGAGCCGATCCGCGGCCAGTCCTGGTCCACGTCGCGCATGTGGGTGGACCCCACCACCCAGTGGCCGTAGGACCAGCCGTCGGACAGTACGGCGAACACCTGTTCGGCCGAACCGGGAACTCCCATCGTGACCTCGCCCATCAGCACACCGCCAGGGCGTCGCGAATCATGTCCAGATGGTGCTGGACCACGGGCGCGGCGTTCTGTGCCAGCGCCGTGACCTGCGGGCTGCTGCCCTGCGCGGTCTCGGTGGCGCCTGCCTGCAGTGTCTGGACGTGGAATCCCTCCTGCATGTGCAGCCAGGCCAGGTCGTAATCGCGGCCGGTCTTCATCGCCGTCTCACGCATCTGCTGCGTCTGGTCGGCGGACGGCATCAACGGCAGGACGACGCCGTTCGGGATCGCGACCGCGGCGCCCATCGCCTCGAGCCGGGTGTGGTCGGTGACCAGAACGGGGCCGAGGTCGCGCACCTGCTGACAGGTGCCCATGGCCGCCGCGCCCGCGCCGGACAGCATCTCGGTCAGATTCCCCTGGTGGACGGCGACGAGAAAATCGCTGTCCTGCGCCGACAGTGCGGCCGGTTGAGCCGCTCCGACCGCGGTCGCGCCGAGCCCGAGGCCGACCGCGGCGGCAGTAACGACGAGCAGACGATGCGGTGATCTCATGATGTGCTCCTGTTCGCTGGGTGTTTGCAGCCCGAATGCCCAGCACGGCGCGTCGTACACGTGCCGCCGGCGCTCACAGCACCACCGTTTCGCCGCGCGGAATCTCCACGATGCGATCGGCCCATCCGCGCTGCCGCATCCGGTCGCGGAATTCCGCGAGCGGGGACGCGAAGACGGTGTAGTCGTCGTAGTGCACCGGCACCGCGCGCGGCAGCCGCAGCAGGTCCACCAGTCCGGCGCCCTGCGCGCCGTCCATCGTGACGGTGAGGCCGAAGGGCAGTCGCGAAGGACAGCAGCGTCGTCGCGTTGCCGACGAAGGTGATCGACAGGTCCACGAGCTGTCTCCGTCCGGTCAGCGGTCGATGTCGTAGAGCGCGGAGTGCAGGCGGGACAACAACTTTCGCCGTGGCCAGCCGGTCGGACGGGAGTCGGCCAGCGCGGCGCGGGCGGCGTTGGCGCCGCAGGTGCCGTGCACGCCGCCGCCCGGATGTGCCGAGGCCGAGCCCAGATACAGTCCCGGTACCACGGTTTCGGGCCGCCCGAGCCCCGGGACCGGCCGGAACACCAACTGCTGGTGCAGCTGGGAGGTGCCGCCGTTGACCGCGCCGCCGACGAGATTGCCGTCGGCGCTGTGTAAATCGCTGGGCCGCTGCACGATCCGCGCGTGAATCCGGCTGCCGAAGCCGGGGGCGTGGGCTTCGAGGACGGCGTCGACCCGTTCGGCCAGCAGGTCGGCCGAGGCGTCGTCGGTGACCCCGCGCGGCAGATGGGTGTAGGCCCACGCCGATTCGGTACCGGGCGCCGACCGGCTGGGATCGGCTGTGGTCATCTGACCGAACAGCATGAACGGCGTATGCGGCACCACGCCGGTGCCGATATCGGTGGTCCACCGCGCCAGCCCCGCCCGGTCGGCGCCCAGATGCACCGTGCCGGCCTCCCGCAGCTGCTTCGACCGCCACGGAATCGTTTCGGAGAGTGCGTAATTCACCTTGACGGTGGGAGCATCCCAGGTGAATCGTTCCAGATCGGCGCGCAGCCGCTGCGGCAGATCCGCGTCGGCGAGCAGCCGGGTGTAGAGGGTCGGTGCGTCGATATCGGCGATGACCGCCTTGCGGGCCCGCACGAGCTGACCCGCGGCCGTGATCACACCGTCGGCGCGCCCGTTGCGAATGACGACGCGTTCCACCGGCTGCCCGCAATGCACCCGGGCCCCCGCCGATTCGGCGCGGTGCACCAGGGCCGCGCTCAGCGCCCCGGCCCCGCCCACCGGAACCGGGAATCCGCCCTCCTGGGCCAGCATGCTCAACAGATAGCCGTAGACGCCGCTGCCGGGCGCGTCCACCGGGACATCGGCATGCATCGCGTTGCCCATGATCAGCAATTTGGCGGCTTCGTCGTGGAACAGTTCGTCGACCATCCGCCCGACCGGGAGAATCAGGAACCGCAGATACCGGAACAGCTCGGCTGATCCGAGATCACGCCACAACCCGGCCGCGCCGCGCACGGGCGGGAACGGGCCGAGGAACGACCCGAGCAGATGTTCGCGTACCTGCCGCCACTGCTCGACCAGCCGCATCCAGGTGCGGCCGTCGCGACTGTCGCGCCGGGCCAGCGCCTCGGCCGTGATCTCGGCGTCCGGATGTACGACGGCGGCATCCGTGTCCTCGGGACTACAGGGGTGGCCGTACACGATGGGCGCTCGGCTCCACCGCAATCCGTGATCTTCCAGACCGAGGCCGCGCAGCGCCGGCGAGGCGCCGGCCATCGGATAGAACGCGCTGAACAGATCCATCCGATAGCCGGGCACCAGCTCGGCGCTGCGCACGGCGCCCCCGGCGGTGTCCTGGGCTTCCAGCACCACCACATCCCAGCCGTGATCGGCGAGCAGCGCGGCGCTCACCAGGCCGTTGTGCCCGCCGCCGATGATCACGGCGTCGACGGGCTCGGCATCGAGCGGCGCCGAACCACCGGGAGTGGGCGAGGACACGGGCATGCGCTACGGCTGGGGGCGGTCGACGTCGCCGCGCCAGGCACCGGATTCCCGTGGGCGCGATTCGATGAAGTCGCGGAAACGCTCGAGGTCACCCTTGACGCGACGATCGAGTATGCCGAGCTTGTCGGCGACGTTCTCCACGAACCCGTCGGGATCGATATCCATCTGCGCGGTCACGCGCGTGGTGTCCTCGTCTAGTCGATGGAAGGTGATCACTCCGGCATGCCGGGGACCGGCCTCCGAGGTCCACGACACCCGCTCGTCGGGGTGCTGCTCGGTGATCTTCGCGTCGAATTCGCGGGTCGCGCCGGCCACGTGCACCGTCCAGTGGGTGTGTGTGTCGTCGCGCTGCTCGACCCGCTCGACGCCCTGCATGAACTGCGGGAACGATTCGAACTGGGTCCACTGGTTGTAGGCGGTGGTCACCGGTACGTGCACATCGACCGATTCGGTGACTGTTGTCATGCTGCGACCTCCTCATGGTCTCGGTGGGCAACGCTGACGCCATACCCGCGCCGCGCGCTCGTACACGGATCACTCGGTCCCGGCGTCGAGTGCGTACATCGAGCGGACCACCGCGAGCAGCGCGGCCTGCCGGGCGGGGCCGGGGCTGTGCCGCTCCGACAGCTCCCGCACGGCGGCCGCGGTGTCGGCATGCGCCGTGCGCAGTTCGTCGAGGTAGGCGTCCAATCGCGCCGGATGGGCATGGGTGGCGTCGAGGCAGGCGACGGCGTCGGCCAGAACCTCGACCAGGTGGGCGAGCCGGGGTGCGAACACCTCGCCGAATTCGTCGTTTTCGGCGCCGGTGGCCACTGCCTCGGTCAATCGCGCGCCGGCCGCGGTCACCAGGTCAGCACGGGTTTGACGACACGTCCCGCATGGTGGTCGGCCAGGGCGGCGCCGATCTCGGTGTACGGGTAGGACCGGACCAGACGGTCGAGCGGCAGCCGGCCGGCCGTGTAGAGCTCGAGCAGTTGCGGGATGAACCGCTGCGGCACGGCATCGCCCTCCAGGCAGCCGTGAATGGTCTTGCCGCCCAGCACGATATCGCGCATATCGAGCTGCGGGACGCCGATGCCGAGGCCGACCACCGCCACCGCGCCGCCGGTGGCCAGCCCCGCCACCGCCGCCGCGAGCACGTCGGGACGACCGGTGGTGTCGAGGGCGTGGGTCGCGCCGCCGCCGGTGAGTTTGTCTATGGTCGCGGCGGTCTCGTCGCCCGGGGCCAGGGCGGCGGCCGCGCCGAGTTCGAGGGCGAGCGCACGGCGATCGGCGGACGGTTCGACCACCAGCACCGTGGTGCCGGGACGTGTCCGTGCGGCCAGCAGCCCGGCCATGCCGACCGCACCCGCGCCGTAGATCACGATTTGCGAATCCGGTTCGGGGGCCAGCACATTCAGTATCGCGCCCGCGCCGGTCTGGAAGCCGCAGCCCAGCGCGGCGGCGACGGCGAGATCGGTGTCGCCGGGGACGACGACCGTATTGTCCGCGGTGCTGAGCGCGTATCCGGCGAAACTCGACTGCCCGAAGAAGCCGTCGCGCACGCGCGTGCCGTCGACGGTCATGCGGGGCGAGCGATCGGCACGGCCGCCGAACTGGTTCAACGCGGTGGATCGAGCGCAGTAGGGCAGGCGGCCGAGCCGGCAGTTGCGGCAGGTGCCGCAGTGCCGGAACGTCAGCACGACCCGGTCGCCGGGCCGCACGCCCGCCACCTCGGCGCCGACCGCCGCCACCACACCCGCGCCCTCGTGGCCGAGCAGGATCGGGCGGTCGGCGGCGCCGGCGGCGCGGGAGACCAGATCGGTGTGACAGATTCCCGACGCCTCGATCCGGACCAGGATCTCGTCGGCACGCGGCTCGTCGATCGTGACGGATTCCAGGCTGAAGGCGGCCTGCGGATCGCGCGACAGCGCGGCAGTGGTCACCGGCACGGCTCAGACCCGCTCGAGCAGGAAGTAGAAGTATTCGCCGCCGGCCAGCACCAGTTCGGGGCGTCCGTTCATGATGCCCATCAGCGTGTTGTCGTCGAGGCGTTTGAAGTGGTCGAAGACCGCGCGGCCGTCGTAGACCATGGTCGCGGTGACCTCGCCGCGGAATTCGATATTCCACAGCGTGGCCTCGCCGCCCCCGAGTTCGACATCGGAGTACAGCGTGCCGTCCTCGGCGCGGCAGATCAGCGGCTTCGCATCCATCGTCGAATGGAAGGTCTTGCCGTACCAGCCGCTCTTGTCCAGTGCGCGGCACAGCGGGTGTCCGGTTCGGAAGGCGGCGCCCCTCCATTCGCCGAGGATGTCCTCGGCGCGCACGACCGCGAGTTCGGCCCACAGCCGGTCCAGCTCGTCGGTCGATACTCCGCTCGATTGCGCCGCCAGCTCGCGCCAGCGCTCGGTTGTCCCGGTCATCGCATCCTCCACAGTTTCCCGAACCAGATGGTTCGGGAAACTACACCCGAACCGGCTGGTTCGGCAAGATAGGATCCGCGGCATGCGCGCAGCAGGCCATGCCACCAGGGAGCGAATCCTCGCCGCGGCCAAGGCGGAGTTCGCCCGCTACGGCATCGCCGGGGCCCGGATCAACCGGATCGCGGAGGCGGCCAATGCCAGCAAGGACCGCCTGTACGCCTACTTCACCGGCAAGGACGACCTCTACGCGGCGGTGACCGAGCAGTGGGCAACCGAGACCACCGCCGAGACCGCGCTGGACGCGGACGATCTGCCGTCCTACGTCGGCAGGCTCTTCGATCACTATCTGCACCACCCCGACAACGCCCGCCTGCAGGCGTGGGCGGAGATCGAGCGCACCCACATCCCGGGCGCCGACGAGGCGATCCGGCGCGCGGTCGCACCCAAGATCGCCGAGATCCGCCGCGGTCAGGCCGCCGGGCTGATCACCGCCACCTTTCAACCGCTGACCCTGCTGACATTGCTGACCGATCTCGCCCGCACCTCCGCGGTCCACGCCCTGCACGACGACGACGCCGAGGACCGCCGCGCCGCCACCGTCCTCGCGGCCCGGCGGTTGATCGCGCCCTGAGCGCGGCGCTGGTTTGCCCGAAGCGGGTGCGGGTAGCGCGAGTGCTGAGGCTCCCCGGGCTCCACGCGACCGTAGGGGCCTCCCACCGCCGCCACGTCGACAGGAGATCGCGATGGGTTTTCCGGAGCAGCAACAACAGGTCCCCGGGGTGCAGCAGCGGATGACCCCGCAACCGGACTGCGGGGAGGACAGCTATCGGGGGTCGGGCAAACTCACCGGGAAGGCGGCGGTGATCACCGGCGCCGACAGCGGAATCGGCCGCGCCGTGGCCATCGCCTTCGCGCGCGAGGGCGCCGACGTGCTGATCTCCTACCTCGACGAACACGAGGACGCGCACCAGGTCGTCGCGCTGGTGGAGCAGGCCGGCCGCAAGGCGGTCGCGGTGCCGGGCGACCTGTCCGATCCCGAACACTGCAAGGCCGTCATCGACCGCGCCGCAACGGAATTCGGCAAGATCGACGTGCTGGTCAGCAACGCCGCGTATCAGATGACGCACGAAAGCCTCGACGAGATCTCCGGCGACGAATGGGATTACACGTTCAAGCTCAACGTCGGTGCGCTGTTCCATCTGGTGAAGGCGGCCGTCCCGCATATGCCGGCGGGCGGCTCGATCATCGGCAGCTCCTCGGTGAACTCGGATATGCCCTCACCGACGCTGGCGCCCTACGCGGCCACCAAGGCGGCCATCGCCAACTTCTGCGCCAGCCTCGCACAGCTGCTGGGGGAGAAGGGGATTCGCGTCAACAGCGTCGCGCCGGGCCCGATCTGGACGCCGCTGATCCCGTCCACCATGCCGGTGGAGAAGGTCCGCAACTTCGGCGACGACGTCCCGCTCGGGCGGGCCGGACAGCCCGCCGAGCTGGCCGCCTCCTATGTGCTGCTGGCCTCCGACGACGGCAGCTACATCTCCGGTGCGCGGCTCGCCGTCACCGGCGGTCGGCCGATTCTCTGATCGGCCGTCAATCGGTCCGCCCGTGGCCGGTGCCGGGCGGAGCGGACTCCGGCCGTCCCGGCTGCGGCGATCCCTCGAACAGGATGGGACGGTCGCCGGCCGGACCGAGGAACAGCCCGAGCAGCAACATCGCCGCGCCGAGGCCCAGATGCAGCCAGTTGTCCGCGGTGTTGACCGGAATGACGTTCGCGGTCGACTCCTTGTCCACGACCAGGCCGTACACCCAGAGCGCGAGGTAGACGACGCCGCCGGCGATGAGATAGGTCCGCGCGGTCATCGTCGTGCGGCCCATCGCCAGGCCCGCGACGCCGAACACCAGATGCACGATGTTGTGCAGCGCCGAGACCTGGAACACGCCGAACAGCTCGGCGCCGGAATGATGCCCGGTCCAGGTGAGCATGTCGTAGTTCGTGGTCACGCCCGGGATGAACCCGAGCACGCCGACCACCAGGAACGCCGCCCCGACCGCATAGGCCGCGGCCTGCACCGGGGAAACCCGCGCCCGATGCCGAGATACAGATGCGGTGGCCATCGCTGCTCCCTTCGAATGCCGAAGATTCGCCCGTGACTTCGACGGTAGCCGCACCGGACCGCCGCGAACAGCGCGAACCCGTTACAACCCGGTCGGCGCGGGTATCGCGCACACAGACCGGGCTGTCGCCGGACCGGATCCGCGCCATCCGCCACTCTTCGTCTCCGAGGTGACCATGCATATCCGATCCGGTACCCACACGGCCGGGGCGAGCGAACACGACCGCATCGCAGACCCGTGGGGGACGCGCACTCCGTACGGCCCCGGGCAGCCGTGGCCGGAACGCGTGGATATGTTCCTGGCCGAAGGTGTGCGCGAGGACATGGTGGAACGCTGGGTGCCGACCGCCTCGGTGCTGCATTCCAACGGCGACGCGATGGATATCGCCGTGCACGAGGGACGCATCGTGGGGGTGCGCGGCCGTGCCGGGGATCGGGTCAACCGCGGGCGGCTGGGGCCGAGGGACCTGTTCGGCTGGCAGGCCAACAATTCTTCCGATCGGCTGACCCTCGAGGAGTATTACGCGCTCACCGTCCTGGCCCGCGGCGGCATCGGCACCAATCATCTCGACGGCAACACCCGGCTGTGCACCGCCACCGCCGGTGAGGCGCTGAAGGAGTCGTTCGGCTCCGACGGGCAGCCCGGCAGCTACTCCGACGTCGACCACGCCGACGTGATCGCGCTCTACGGTCACAACGTCGCCGAAACCAGACCGTGCTGTGGTCGCGCATGCTCGATCGCCTGCGCGGCCCGAATCCGCCCGCCCTCGTCTGCGTCGACCCCCGCACCACGCAGGTCGCCCGCGCGGCCACCATCCATCTGGCGCCGCGCCCGGGCACCAACGTGATGGTGATGAACGCGTTGTTGCACGAGCTGATCCGCAACGACTGGATCGATCGCGACTACATCGATGCGCACACCGTCGGATTCGACGAATTGCGTCAACAGGTCGCCGGCTGCGCGCCCGACCGCGCGGCCGAGATCTGCGGCGTGCCGGCGGCCGATTTGCGGGCCGCGGCGAGGGTGATCGGCACCGGCGAGCGCCACGGCAGCAGCGGTGCGCCGTCGGCGTCGCGCAGATCCAGGCGGCGGGCGTAGTCGAGGAAGATGTCCAGATCCGGCCGGGTGGCGCCGGGGGGTTCGACCGCCTTCTCCGACAGGTGCACGGTGCGGTCGGCGTTGGTGAAGGTGCCGGTCTTCTCACCCCAGGTCGCCGCGGGCAGCACCACATCCGCCAAGTGCGCCGTCTCGGACAGGACGCCGGAAGAGGTGTTCGAGCAGTGGAAGCGGTGCAGTGCGGGATGCCTGTGCGACTACTCGGCCATGAGCTACGCGAAACTGCGCGCGCGGGGAGGTATCCAGTGGCCGTGCACCGAGGAGCATCCGGAGGGCACCGAGCGCTTGTACGCCGACGCGAAATTCCGTGCGGCGCCGCAGGATTGCGAAACCTACGGTCGCGATCTGATCACCGGCGCGCCGCGATCCGCACCGCCGATCGTCACCGCACCGACCACGAGGTCCACCACGTGTGCCGGGATCTGCTGTTCTGGACCGACGAGCATCGCCGCAAACTGGCCCACACCGGAGAACGGCGCGGCCTGCACCTGGACGCGTCGCCGTTGTCGGTCGCGGGACCGGTGGAATCGGCGCGCCGGGCGCTCGGCACCCTGGTCGGCCGGCGGCACGCGCCCGCGCTGTTGTTGCTGCGCGATCTGCGCACGCTCCACAGCCACGCCGCGGTGGTGTCGGTGACTGGGAAATCCTGGCCCAGGCGGCGCAGGCGGCGAGAGACAGCGAACTGCTGGACCTGGCCTCCGACTGCCATCCGGAGACGTTGCGGCAAATGCGCTGGGCGAATGCCAAGATCAAGGAGACCGCTCCCCAGGCCGTCGCGACGCCGTGAATACCGCTGCCGACGGCGGGTATGCGCCCGCTATGACTGCCTCGATAGAGCAGTTGCTGCACACGCTCACCAAGGTGGTGAACGCGCTGCTGGCCCATGAGATCGACTTCGCGGTCGGTGGCGGCTGCGCGGTGTACGCGCGCGGGGGTCCGGCGAGCGATCACGATGTCGACATCTACGTCAAACCGGCCGACGCCTTCCGTGCCCGCGACATCCTGACCGCGTCCGGGCTGCATGCCGTCGACCCGCCCGAGGACTGGCTGACCAAGGTGTACGACGGAGATACGCTGGTGGACTTGATCTTCCGGCCCAACTACCGCAACGTCGACGACGATCTGCTGGGCCGCGCGACCTGGATGCGGATAGGCCCGGCGGCGGCTCCGGTGCTCAGCGGCACCGATCTGATGGTGGACAAATTGATGGTCCTCGACCCGCACCGGCTCGATTTCACCCGGCTGCTGGCGGTCGCCCGGGATCTGCGGGAACAGGTCGACTGGCGGCGCGCCCGGGACGAAACCGCGGTCTCGCCGTACGCACGGGCGTTTCTGGCGCTGGTCGAGGATCTCGGAATCGGAGGTGAGGTCATGGCTCAGGACTCGGGCGACGAGGTGTTGCCGCAATATCTGGTCGCGAATCTGCGGCGGGCGTTCGCGGAGGACCCGCGCACCGCCGAACTCGGCGTGCAAGTGACCATCCGCGGCGCCGTGGTGGTGCTGTGCGGGGAGGTCGGCAGCGAACAGCAGCGCAGCGACCTGGAGGACATCGTGCGCGAGCACGCGCCGAAACTGCGCATTCACAACGATATTCGGGTGTCCTCCATGCAGTCGCCTATCGTCGATCACGAACGGCTCAGCTGATGACGGGCCCGGAACGGACGACCGACGGGGTGGTGCGCATCGCGGCGGTGGCCGATATCCACCTCGGCGCGGAGTCACGGGGAACGCTGCGCCCGGCATGGGAGCGACTGCCCGAGGAGGCCGACGTGCTGCTGGTCGGTGGCGATCTCACCCGGCACGGCACCCTCGACGAGGCGCGGGTGGTCGCCACCGAACTGGAGGACCCCGGCGTGCCGGTGATCGCGGTGCTCGGCAACCACGACCACCATTCCGATCTGCAGGACGACATCACGGCCCTGCTGTGTGATCACGGGATCCGGGTGCTGGAAGGAACCTCCACCACGGTGACCGTCGGTCCCTATTCGCTGGGCGTGGCGGGGACGAAGGGCTTCGGCGGTGGCTTCGCCGGCAAGTGCGCGAGCGTGTTCGGTGAGCGCATCATGCGCGACTTCGCCTCCTACACCGTCGATCTCGCCGACGCGCTGCATGCGGCCCTGTGCGGGCTGGACACCGATGTGAAGGTCGCGCTCACCCACTATTCCCCCTGCGGGGACACCCTGCACGGCGAGCCGCCCGAGATCTATCCATTCCTGGGCTCGTACCTGCTCGGCGAGGCGATCGACACCTGCGGAGGCGCCGATCTGGCGATCCACGGGCACGCGCACGCCGGATACGAGCGCGGCACCACACCCGGCGGGGTCCGGGTGCGCAATGTGGCCCAGCCGGTGATTCGCGCGGCCTACACGGTCTACGATCTCTCGGTACCGGAGCGGGCGGACGGTTCCGGTGCGCCGAGCGAGTCGCACGAGGCCGCGCGGACCCCCGCCTGACAACGAATTGCCGGAATATCCGGCCGAGGAAGTGTGGCCGAAGTTCTGGTAATTCCCGCCGGGCTGCGGAATCATTTGTGGAGAATACCCGAGGGCGGGTGCGGGAAGCCCCCCGCCCAGCGGCAGGAATTGCCTTCCGGCCGATGCGGGAAGGATTGTTCCGAGCGGTCGTGACGCGAAATTGCGCGGCCGCCCGGTCTGGGGAGACGTCGGCGCCTCGCTCGGTCAGGTGCTGCGACAGGCCCCGGGGTGCGACAGGAACGACCGGTGTCGCAGGAGGATTCGCGTGGTCGATGAGCTCGACGGACGGTACCTGATGAAGATCGCCGAGTGGCCCGGCGTGCGCACAGAATCGCGCACATTCAACCGTGCAAATGTGCTTGCATCCGTAAATGCTTTCGCACAACACGTGACAATGCGTGCGGTTGCGCATTGTTGTTGTTCTGGCTAATGTGTCCGCATCCCGATGGCGTACATGTGACGTTTCCTTCGCAGGCGATGCGTCGCTGCCTGTGTCCACATGTGATCGGGTGCGAGCGTGTACTGCGGGGAGGAATGCGGTAGATATCGGACAAGGGGGAACAAAGATTGGTATTCGATGACAATAAATTCTGCATCGGTGAATATTCGAGGATATCGGGGCCGGGATATCGCGACCGGTGCCGGTAGGCCCGCGCTGTTGTTCAGCGCGGTCACGACCGCCATGCGGATGCGCCCGTACGCGACGGTGTCGAGCATGCACGACAGCCGGACCTTCGGTGACCTGCTCGCCGAGGTGTCCGACAAGGCCGCGCGATTCGATACGGTGTTGCGCCGTCCGCGTGCGAGAGTCCTTGTGGCGCTCGGTAATTCCCCCGGATACATCTCGACGATGCTGTCGCTGCTCGCCCGTGGCGACATCCCCGTCCTGGCCAATCCGGCACTGCCGCTCACCGCGATGCGGGAGCTGATCGAGGAGTGCGGCATCGACGCCGTCGTCGCCTCCGGGCAGGCCGGCGGAATCCGGCTCGACGAACGATCCTGGGCGCAGCGCACCGATTTCGACGGTGACCGCCCGGCCCTGCACCGCGACACCGAACTGTGCCGCGTCGCCTCGGCGCCGTCGCGGCGACTTGTCTGTCTCGAGTACTCCGCGACCGCGGTGCTCAACGCGGCCACCGCGTGGGTGGGCGCGAGCAAACTGCGCGAATCCGATCGGACGCTGTGTTTCGCAGGTCTGTTCGGGCGCTTCGGATTCCACACCGCCACCGTCGCCAATCTCGTCGCCGGCGCCGATCTGGTGCTGCCGGCCGGAACCCACGCGCCGGGCAATATCCATCGCCATCTGGCCGCGGAGTCGCCGACCGTGCTGGTGGCCGAACCGGCCGTCTATCAGGCGATGGTGCAGGGCACCCGGGAGGACCTGTCGGTCGATGTCGCGGCGGCGCTGCGCCGGATCCGGCTGCGGCTGTCCCCGCATTCGGTCGCCTCCTCGGTGGCGGCGCGGGTGCGGGCCGTGTCGGGCCCGATCACCATCTGCTACGGCCTCGACGAAACCGGCCCGGTCGCCTACGGTTTCGACGCCGCCGACGGTGCGTCCGGTGTCCACCTGCTGTCCGGAGTCCGCGTGGAGGACCGCTCCACCGACGGCGAACAGTACGCGCGCGTGCACACCAAATCGCTGGCGACGACCTACCTCAACGACCCGCTCGAATTCGAACGCTCCCTCACCGGCGACGGCAGCTATCTGAGCCGCAGCCTGGCCGGCCTGCCCGCATCGGTCGTCGACGCCGGCTGACCGCGGCCGGGCAGTCCGGTGGCCGCCGCACCTCGGCATCTCATCCGCGGTGGGTGATGCCGCCGTCGCGCAGGCGATACACAGTCGATGCGCCGGCGCTCGACGCCTCGTGAGCGCCGGGCCCGATCGGCCTGTGAGGAGCCACGGTGGCGAATCGACGATCTGAGCGGATGCGTGGTCGTGCCGCCGCGGCATGGCGTTACGTCCGCACGGCGCCGTGGACCTTCTCGTGGTTGGCGCTGCTCCTGGTGACCACGATCGTGCAGCATGCGGTGCCGCTGGACGACCTGAAGATCATTCTGGGCGAGCGCTCGACGAATCTGTCGAATCTGAAGAGCGATCCGCTCCACGTCCTGGTGACGAGCCTGCTGTGGGTCGCCGGCTACTTCTGGCTGCCGTATCTGGTGCTGTACTGCGTATTCCACGCGCCCGCCGAACGGTGGCTGGGCGCCCTGCGCTGGGCGATCGTCGGATTGTCCGCCCACGTGGGCGCCACCTACATCAGCGAGGGGCTGCTGGGCTGGGCGATCCGGCACGGATATGCCGATCCCGCTCTCGTCGACGTGCGCGATATCGGTGTCAGCTACTTTCTCGCCGGCATCATCGGCGTGCTGACCTATCACATCGCATATCCGTGGCGGTGGGTGTATGTCGTGGCGGCCACGGCCTGTTTCGCCGCGCCGCCGCTGATCCACCTGACCTTCACGGGAATCGGCCACTTCTCGGCCTTCCTGATCGGCCTGGCGTGCTACCCGCTCACCCGGACCCGGACCGCGCCGACGTGGAATCCGGCGCGGGCGTGGCGGGACCGCCGCCGTCGCGCGCGCGCAGTCTAGTTCATCGGTGCACACCTGGAAAGCGAAGTGGCGCTGAGTGTTTGCGGCGTGCTAAGAGAGTGGACGTGTTGTGGTCTGCGCGTGTTCATCTCCACCCTCGTGTGTCGGTACCGGTGCCTCTTCGTGGGAACCGGCGTTTCGCGTGGTGACCGGAGGTATCGCGCGCGTCCGGATCGCCGCGCCGCCACGGCCCGCACCGGCGCGTTCGGCGTCGGGTCGGCCGGCGTCGGGCCGGGCCGAGACCGCGTCGAAGAGGACCGCCTACCGCGGTGACCTGGATGGGTTGCGCGGTGTGGCGATCGTGCTGGTGGTGGTGTTCCACATCTGGTTCGGCCGGGTCTCGGGCGGCGTGGACGTCTTCCTGGTGCTCTCGGGATTCTTCTTCACCGGACTGCTGGTGCGCCGCGCGGAGCGGGGAGCCGTCGGTATCGGATTCACACTGCGCCGCACCGGGCGGCGGCTGCTGCCGGCGATGGTCGTCGTCCTGGCCGCCGTCGTGGCCGCGACGATCTCCACGCGGCCTTATACGCAATGGTCGGATCTGGCGGGACAAACCCTGGCGTCGCTGTTCTACTACCAGAACTGGCGACTCGCGACGAGCTGGTCGGACTACCTGGCCGCGGATCCGTCGGTGAGCCCGCTGCAGCATCTGTGGTCGATGGCCGTGCAGGGGCAGTTCTATCTGCTCGCCCTCGTCGTGGTCGCTGCGGTCGCCGCCGTGCTGCACCGCATCGACCGCATCGCACTGTTGCGTCCTGTTCTGGCCGGTCTGATCGCACCGGCGGCCGTCGTGTCGCTGCTGTACGCGGCCCACGGGGCGGCAACGCATCAGGGCTGGAACTACTACGACAGCGGCGCGCGGCTGTGGGAGTTGCTCACGGGGGCGGCGCTGGCGCTGGCCGGACCGGCCCTGCTGCTACCGCGGATGCTGCGGGCGGTGACCGCGCTCGCCGGTCTGGCGGGCGTGCTGTTGTGCGGCTGGCTGATCGTCGACGGCGCCAACCGCTATCCCGGCCCCGCCGCGCTGGTGCCGGTGCTCGCCGCGGTGGCGGTGATCGTCTCCGGAAACAACGTCGCCGCGGCGGATATGCCGTGGCCCAATCGGATTCTCTCCTCGCGGCCGGCGCAGTGGCTCGGGGAGATCGCCTATCCGCTCTATCTGTGGCACTGGCCGATTCTCATCTTCTACCTCGCCGAATCGGGTCGCCCGCACGCCGGGCTGCGCGACGGCGCGCTGGTGGTCGCGGCGTCGCTGCTGCTGGCGTGGGCGACGCACCTGCTCGTCGAACAGCCGTTGCGCCTGGGGGCGCGCAGTGCGCTTCTGAGTTCGTCGGCCCTGTACCGGCGCGGCGCGGGCGCGCTGGTGTGCGCGGTGGCCGTTACCGTGGTCGCGGCCACGAGCGCATGGCAGTTCGGTGTGGTGCGCATGCATCCGGCGCAACCGACGCGGCCGCTGGATCGGGTGCTGTATCCGGGTGCGGAGGCGCTGGCGGCGGGGGCGCCGACACCGCAGGCGCCGATGCGGCCCACGGTCTTGCAGGCTCCCGGCGAACTACCGCCGCCGACGCTCGACGGCTGTATCGCCGACTGGGACACCCGCGCGGTGGTCACCTGCACCTACGGCGATGCGAGCGCCACCCGCACCCTGGCGGTAGTGGGCAGTTCCCATGCCGAACACTGGGTTCCCGCGCTCCAGGAACTCGCCGCACAGCATTCCTTCCGCATCCAGGTGTATCTGAAGATGGGCTGCCCGCTCACCCTGGCCGACGACGCCACCTACAAGGGGGAACCGATTCCCGAGTGCCGGGACTGGTCGCGCGCGGTCCTGGACCGCCTGGCCGTCGACCGTCCGGACTGGGTGTTCACCACCGGCAGCCGGCCCCGCACCGGAACCGGCGACGAGACACCGCCCGAATACGTGGACGTGTGGTCGGGTCTGGCCGAACGCGGGCTCGACACCGTCACCATCCGCGACTCACCGTGGTTGCGCCACAACGAGATCCGTTACGCGGCGGCCGACTGCCTGGCCGGCGGCGGCGACCCGGTCAGCTGCGGTATGCGCCGCAGCGATGCGCTCGATCCGGTCGATCCGCAGCTCGAACCGGCCTCGCGCTACCCGAACATCTTCCCGATCGACCTGAGCGATGCGTTCTGCGATGCGTCGATGTGCCCGGTGGTCGCCGGCAACATCCTGATCTACCACGACGAACACCATCTCACCTCGAGCTATTCGCGCTCGCTGTCCGGGGCTCTCGGCCGGGAGTTGGGACCACTGCTGCACTGGTGGTAGTGCCGCGCGTCACGTGGGGCGACACCGCGGCTCGATAGCCAGTACCGTATTCCACGAGTGGCTCGAGCAGGAGGTGCCCGCACGTGGTGGGCGTTGAACAGGGTGGGGCGCGCCGGTGGGTGATGGCCGGGGTACTCGCGGTCGTCGTCGCGGCGATCGGCTTCGGTCCCGTGGAACCGGCGGCGCCGGATGGGCATGCCGGTCCGGCGGTGCCGGGCCTGAGCATCCAACCGGCCGAAGCCGGTGTGCCGATTCGGATCGCGTACGGCCGTGAAGCCGATACCTTCGGTGACCTCTATCTGCCCGCCGGTAAGCCGCTGTCCGGATCGTCCGGCCGGTGTCCGGTGGTGGTGCTGATTCACGGCGGCGGCTGGGCGCAGTACCGCGATCTGACCCAGTTCTCCGCGCAGGCCCGGCAGCTCGCCGAATCCGGTGTGGCGGTGTGGAATGTCGAGTATCGGCGGGTCAACGGCGCCGGCGGCTGGCCGGTGACGCTGACCGATGTCGACGACGCCGTCGCAGCCCTGGGCACGGTCGTCCAGCAGCGCGCCGGGGGCCGGCTCGATCTGGACAATGTCCATCTCGCCGGCCATTCGGCGGGCGGACAGCTGGCGGCGTGGGCCGCGGGCCGCCGGACCGATGGCGAGGCCGCATCGCGCGGGTTGCGCATCCGCAGTGTGACGCTGATGGCCGCGGTACTGGATCTGGACTACGCGGTGGCGCACGGCAACGACGGATTCGTGCGCAAACTGCTGGGCGGTCTGCCCGACGAGGTACCCGACCGCTACCGATACGCCTCACCGATCGTCAATCTTCCCCGGGGCGTGCACGTCACGGCTGTGCACGGCGACGCGGACCGGGTGGTGTCGGTCGAACAGAGCCGCCGCTACGCCGAGGCCGCCCGCCGCGCCGGCGACCCCACCGACCTGCACATCCTGCCCGGTGTCGGGCATGCCGAATTCACCGATCCGGGCTCCGCGGCATGGTCGGTGGCGCGGGTGGCGATTCTCGCCAGCGTCGCGGAATCGGCGTAGCCGGGCACCGTCCCTGCCGCGCCCGGCCGCGACCGATAGTGTGGATTCGTGACGATGGCGGACAGACAGTACGGCGGCCGTGCGGTGACCGAACGCCGGGCCGAACGCCGTCAGCGTTTCATCGTCGCGGCGACGAAGGTGTTCGCCGACCGCGGCTACGCGAACTGCTCGCTGGCCGATGTGTGCGCCGCGGCCGGACTGTCGAAGCGGCAGTTCTACGAAGAGTTCCAGACCCGCGAGGATGTGCTGATCGCCGCCTACGACCGGGTCCAGGACGAGGCCGCCGCGGCGGTCGTGCGGACTCTGGGCACGCTTTCGCCGGCCGATCCGGCGCAGGCGATGGCGGTGGTGCTGTCGGCCTACCTCGACTCGATCACCTCCGATCCGTACCGGGCCAAGCTGGCGTTCATCGAGGTGGTCGGCGCGAGCGACCGGATGGAGCAGCATCGCCGTGAACGCCGGCACGGCTGGGTCACCCTGCTGGAGATGGTGGTAGTGCCGATCGCGGGCCAAGGCGCGCGTCTGCGCGGCAGCGCCGCACTCTCGGCGAGTGTGTTGATCGGCGCGGTCAACGGTCTGGCCCACGAATGGTTGCTGATGCAGCCTCGTCCCGACGTGAGTGAGCTGACCGATCTCCTCATCCCCGTCGCGCTGTCGTTGATCGAGACCTGATCCGGCCGGTCAACGACCGACTTCGCTCGGTGCGCCGCACGAGCAGGCCCAGGCGCGGACAGGATATGCCAACTTCTTCGTGCGCGACCCCTGGTTCACCGTCGGTGCGCACGTGATCGAGGGTTCGCTGCAGTTCCCGCACCGTCGCCTCGAGGTCCTGACCAGCCGGCCGGTGCTGTGCGAGCGGGTGCTGGAGTCCGCGGCGGCCTACGTCTCGATCCCGATCCCCGAGGTGGCGCCGGCCGGTCAGGCCGGTCCGGGCCCGTACCTCGAGGGTGGTGACGTGGTGGTCCTGGGCCGTACCGTCCTCGTCGGCGTATCGGGTATGGCCACCGATGCCGCAGGGATTCGCTGGCTGGCGAAATACCTTGCGCCGCATGGTTTCACGGTAGTGCCGGTGCGCCTGCCGCCGCACGTGCTGCATCTGGACTGCGCGCTGGGGCCGGTCCGCGAGGGCCTGCTCGTCGCCTGCCCGGACCGGCTCCCGGACGGACTACCCGAACCGCTGCGGGGCTGGGAGTGTGTCGAGGTCGACGAGGACGAGGCGGCGCAGATGGCGACCAACGGCCTGCCCATCGACGCAGACACCTACGTCACCGATCCGGCGTTCGAGCGGGTCGGCGTGCAACTCGAACAGCGCGGCCTCACGGTGGAATATCTGGATTTCGGTGTCTCACGCTTGTTCGGCGGTGCCTTCCGGTGCAGTACTCAGCCACTGTCGCGCATCGACTGATCGGCGCCTATCGCGCCGGATCTAGCGAGTCCAGTTCGGCGCGCAGCTGGTCGACCTCGGCCGCGACCTCGTCGCGAAGTTCTTCGCGCTCGGCCAGGCTCAGTCGCAGACTCTCGATCGTCTCGTTCATCGCCGCGAGTCGCCGGTCCGCACCCTCGAGATGCCATTCCAGCACCGAACGCCGGTCGACGTCGGTGCTGGCGGAACCCACCCATTCGACCAGATAGTCCAGCCACTGTGGTTGTTTCGGCATCGGCTCGTCGTCGTCCCAGCCGCGGCGCAGTGCGGGTTTGGGGGAGAGCACGCGCTCACTGTCGCCACCGTCCGGGGTGGGGGCGTGCAGCTGGATCAGGCTCAGCTTGCCCGCGCTGGTCACCACGGCGGTCACCCGATATCGCCCGGCCAGATGCATTCTGAGTTCGGCGGTGCCGCGGCCGTCGGCGTCCATCGCGCCCAGCCACGGGCCGTGCGCCGCGCTGAGAATCGATTCGAGGATGCCGAGCTGGCCGACGCCGCGTCGCAGGCGGGTCGCTCGCTTGCGCAGCTCCTCGGTCGTGGCGGTCATCTGATCCCAGTGCATACCCACGAACATAGTGGTCCCGCCGCGCCGGTTCCCCACCTCCGGTGAAGTGGGGAACCGTCCCGATCACTGCGCGGGCGTCGCGGCCTGCGCACTTCCGCTCGACAGCGCCTTCACCAGATCGGTGATGCCGGACGCGGAGCCGGTGCCCGTGGGGTCCGGCTCGCCCGGTGCCACCACCGGTGTCGCGGAGACGGCGTCGTCCGCCGCCGCGATGCCCGCACCGCCGCACAGCGCGGCCGCCGTGGCGGCACCGATCAGGGTCAGAGTTCCGAGTTTCTTCATTCGGATGAAGTCCTATTCCGTGGATGTCGTTGTGAATGCGGCTGCCGCATCGTCCAATTCACTACATCCGGACGAATCGGACCAGCCCCGAGTATCCGGGGCAGCAGTGGCGGGGGCGGCCGCCGTCGGTGCGCCGCAGGCTCCGGCCGATGCTCGGGTGCTCAGCGGCCGGTGCCGTGCAATGCCGTGGCGGTGCGGGAATTCGGCGTCGACGCCGGATCCGGATAGGTGCCGAGCAGCCGGTCGGCGGTACCGGAGCTGGTGACGGTGAACCAGTAGTGCTCGTTCTTGAAGTGATGCAGCCGGTGGTTGCGCCGGACCGCGGTGTAGAGGCGGGTGCGCGGCTGATAGTCGGTGTGGATCAGATAGTGGGTCCACTCGTAGGCCAGACCCAGCACGCCGACCACGGTCAGGAAGGTCGCTCCCAGTCCGATACGCGGAAACGCCAGCACCGCAACGAGAACGAGAGCCGGGAAGAGCCAGAGGAAGGTCTGCCACGGGATGAAGATCAGGTCCACCCGGCGCGGATCGGCATGGTGTTCGCGATGTTTACGCGCGAGCAGTGAATCGAGGGTGAGCCGGCCGATCCGGCGGGGACGCCAATGCAGGATGCACACGTGGATCATCCACTCCGTCACCGGGAAGAACGCGAGCATCACCCCGGCGACCAGGGCGTCGGTGAGCTGCCAGTCGCCCACCGCGATCCGGGCGGCGAGCGCGCCCGCCAGCAGCGTGGTGATGATCCACGGCGAGGGGCGGCGCACGAAGACGCCGAAGGCGTCGGGCAGCGTCGTGGTCCGGCGGTGGGAGCGGGCCTCAGCGGTCATCGTCCGCACCTTCCATTGTGCGTATCACGGTGTCGAATTGTGTTGCGGCGACGCGCAACAGCGTGTCCGCGGCGGTGCGGGCGGCGGCGGGGTCGCCGCCGGCGACGGCCGCGGTGAGCCGGCGGTAGTGGTCGATGCCGCCGACCTCGGCGGCCATCACACCGGCCAGCGCGACGATCGCGGGCTCGTAGACCTCACGCAGCGTGTTGAACAGCAGCCGGAACACGATCGATCCGGTGCCGTCGACGATGTGGTCCCAGAATTTCAGCGCCTCGAGTTGCTGTGCGACCGGATCCTGCTGTGCGGCAAGCGATTCCAGGCAGTCGCCGAGTTCGGCGTGCAGTTGCGCGCCGCCGTGCTCGGCGGCCAGGGCGGCGACCTCCCGGCCCAGGACCAGCCGCGCCTGCAGGATGCTCGCGACCACGGTGTGGTCGAACTCGCCGTTGCGCACGATGAGCCGGGGTAGCAGATCCAAACCGGCCGCACGACGGAAGTCGCGCACCGTGGTCGCCCCGCCCTGGCGCACGTCGATGAGCCCGGTGTGCGCCAGCTTGCGCAGTGCCTCGCGCACGGTCGGCCGCGACACTCCGAGTGCCTCGGCGAGCTGCCGTTCGGCCGGAAGCGTGGCGCCCGCCGGAAGTTCTCCGTCGAGGACCTCGGTCACGAGCTGGTCGAATACCGCGTCGGGGACCGTCTGCCGGTCTATCCGCTGAAAGGCCATGATCGGAACGGTAATCCGGCTGTGGTCAGAGGTCAAGTGGTCAGACCAGTTTCGTCGGTTTGTTTCCGGGGGATCCCCGCCTTCCGGCTACGATCGAGCTGTTCCGTCAGGTGCAGTGCTCCCGAGTTTCGCCCGGTGGCGGCTGTCGGGCCGGACCGGCTTTCGTGCGCCGCCCAGTCGATCGAGGAGGATGTCCGTGACCACCGATGAATCCGTGACCGAGAAGTCCGCGTCCGAGAAGTCCGTACCCGCCGGGCAGCCGGAGACCGCGAAGGGGCCGATCGTCGTCGCCGTGGACGGCTCGCCGACCTCGCTGCAGGCGGTGGCGTGGGCGGCCCGCGATGCGGCACTGAGCGGAGCACCGCTGCAGATCGTGCATTCGATCGCGATTCCGGCGAGTTTCGGTCCCGGCCTGGCCGCCGGTACGGCACAGCCGGATTGGTTGCGCACCGACGGTGAGCAGATCCTCACGCGCGCGACGGAGGTGGCTCGCGACATCGGCGGGCCGGATATCGATATCGACGCCGAACTGGGACTGGAACTGATCATCGGCGACATGCTGGTGCGGTCGGAGACCGCCGGCGCACTGGTCGCGGGCAGTCGCGGGCGGGGTGCGTTGCAGCGCGGGCTGCTGGGGTCGGTCAGCTCGGCGCTGGTCCATCATGCGAAATGTCCGGTGGTGATCGTCAAATCCCATTCGGCCACCGACCCGGTCGCGGCGCGGCGTCCGGTGCTGGTGGGCGTCGACGGCACCGAGAACAGCGATCCCGCCGTCGACGCGGCCTTCGCCGAGGCGCACCGGCGTGGTGTGGAACTGGTGGCGCTGCATTCGTGGAGCGACACCACGGGTCTCGACATCTCGATGTTCGGCTGGGATACGATCGTCCGCGCCGAACACGCCATGCTCGCCGAGCGGCTCGCGCCGTGGCGCGAACGGTATCCCGAGCTGCCGGTCACTCTGCAGGTGGTGCGCGACAATCCCGCGAAATCGCTACTGGAGCAATCGGATTCGGCGCAACTGGTGGTCGTGGGCAGCCGCGGCCGCGGCGGATTCGCCGGAATGCTGCTCGGCTCGACCAGTGTGGCGCTGATCGGTTCGGTCGAATGTCCCATCATGGTGGTGCGCCGCTGACGGCGCACCACGACGCCCCGACCACGAGGAGATGTCATGTGCGTCCCGACCACCTGTACGACCTGCGGCAAGATCACCTGGTCCGGCTGCGGTGCCCACATCGACGAGGTGCGCGCGACGGTTCCGGCCGACCGGTGGTGTGGCGGGCACACCGACCCGGCGCCGGCGAAGCGCTGGTGGCAGCGCGGCTGACTCAGTCCTCGGCGACGATCACGTGGACGTCGATGTTGCCACGCGTCGCATTCGAGTACGGGCACACCTGGTGCGCCTTGTCGGCCAGCGCCTGAGCCTCGTCGCGAGACAGGTGCGGCAGCGACACCTCCAGGGTCACCTCGAGACCGAAGCCGCCCGCGTCGTTCGGGCCGATGCCGACCTTCGCGCCGACCGCGGAATCGCTGACGTCGACCTTCTCCTGCTTGCCTACCAGACGCAGCGCGGAGTGGAAGCATGCGGCATACCCGGCGGCGAACAGTTGCTCCGGGTTGGTACCCGCCCCGCTGCCGCCCATTTCCGGCGGCGTCGCGAGGTCGACGTCGATCTTGCCGTCGGTGGTGCGGGCGTGGCCGTTGCGGCCGTCTCCGGTGGCCAGGGCCTCGGCGGTGTAGAGGATTGCCATATCGGTCATCGCTTTCTCTCGGTGGATGCGCCTTCGGCATCCGGTTCGGTATTCAGCGCGGCAGTCAGCCGGGCCAGTGTTTCGCGCAAGGTCACCAGCTCGTCCAGGGACAGTCCGCCGCCGAATGCGGTGGCCATGCGCGCCGGAATGTCGCAGGCGCGTTCTCGCAGTGCGTCCCCGCGTTCGGTGAGCCGGATCTCGACCCGCCGTTCGTCGTCCGCGGCACGCCGGCGTTCGACGAACCCGGCGGCCTCCAGGCGTTTCAACAGCGGTGAGAGCGTGCCGGAATCGAGGGCGAGGGCGGAGCAGAGATCGCCGACGCCGCGCCCGTCGCGCTCCCACAGCGCCAGCATGACCAGATACTGCGGATAGGTCAGCCCCAGTGCGTCCAGTTGCGGCCGATAGCGGGCCGTTACCGCGCGGGAGGCGGCGTACAGCTGGAAGCACAGCTGCTGGTCCAGTGCCAGCGGATCGGTCATGTGGGTAAATATATGACGCAATAAAGTTGTGCACAACCTAAATGTGCTGTGCGCTGGATCACCTTTGATTGCCGCCTTGGTCGGCCGATGAGCGGGCGGAACCGGCTCGGGCGAGATGTCGCCGCGGTCGGCGCCGTGGGAAGTTTCGGCGGCGCACTGATCGAGAGTGCGGCGGTGATACTCGGTACGGAGTCCGTCTCAGTCCGAGCGTGTTCTCAGGCCGACGTCGCCCGCACGACCATCTCCGCGATCTCGTCGTCGCTCAGGGTGCTGCGTTCGACGAGTATGTGCGACAACACGGTCCGCACGATGATCTCGGCGGCTTGTTCCGGTGTCACGGTCAAATCGCCGGCGCGTTGCAGGGACAGCAGTGGGGTCAGCATCGCGGCCACGGTTTCGACGAGATTGCGCTCGGACTCCATATGGGTGACCGCCGCGTTCAACAGCCACTGCGGTTCGTGACCGCGGATGTACCGGAACGCCTCGTGGGCCCGCAGGTAGCGCAGTGCGAAAAGTGTTGCCGTGCGGGCCAACTCCGGTGTCGGCGCCGTCATGTCGACCACCTGGTACGCGGCGGCGATCATGGTGCCGATCTCGCGCCGGACGAGGGCGGCCACCAGTCCGTCCTTGTCGCCGAACTCCCGGTAGGTGGTCGCGCGCGATACGCCCGCGCGCCGCGCCACGTCGGTCAGTGTCAGGTCGGTCAGGCCGGATTCCGCCACGAGTTGCAGCGCGGCATCCATCAGTTCGGTCGCGGACCTGGTCACCGCCTCATTCTGCCTGCTCTGCCGGTGAAGGCGGGAATGGCGGTTGTTTCCTCGCCCTGCTGAGACTAATTTGTATTACAGTCTCAGTAACGCGATGAAGGTGGCTCGATGGCGAGAATCGGCGAACATGCGGTGGTCGTGGGGGCCGGAATGGGCGGTCTGCTCGCGGCCCGCGTGCTCAGCGACCACTACGACCGCGTGACCGTGATCGAGCGCGATGCTCTGCCCGACGGCTCGCAGGCGCGCCGGGGCGTCCCGCAGGGCCGGCATGTGCACGGGCTGCTGCCGCGCGGAAAGGACCTGCTCGAGGAGTTCTTTCCGGGATTCGAGGCGCAACTGCTCGCCGCCGGGGCGATCGACTGTGATGTGCTGAGGGAGGTCACCTTTCAGATGGCCGGGCGCACCCTCGCGCAGGTCTCCACCGGCTATCGCGGTCTGCAGGCCAGCCGTCCGCACGTGGAACACCATGTGCGGCAACGTATCCTGTCGATTCCGAATGTGACGCTGCGTGATCGGTCCCAGGTCTCCGGTGTCATCACGAATCCGTCCGCGACGCGCGTCACCGGCGTCACCGTGCACGATGCGGGCGGTGGGGAAGACCTGACCGCCGACCTCGTGGTCGCCGCCACCGGGCGCGGCGGGGTCGTCCCGGCCTGGCTGGACGCCCTCGGCTATCCGCGACCACCGGAAGAGGGCACCACCATCGATATCGTCTACCGCAGCGCGTTCGTCGAACTCGAGCCGGGTGCGCTGGGGACCGACAAATCGCTGACCATCGGTGTGCGGGAACTCCCGCCGCGGGCCCTGGCGCTGTTCGCGGTGGAGGGGCGCAATCGCTACGTGCTCACCCTGATCGGGCACGCCGGCGAACAACCACCCGCGGATCCGGCCGGCTTCCTGGACTTCGCGGCGGCCCTCGTTCCGCCGGACGTGCGCGCGGCGTTACGGCGCGGCGAACTGCTCACCGATATCGCCACCTTCCGCTACAAGGCCAACCTGCGCCGACGGTACGAACGTCTCGACCGGTTCCCGTCCGGCCTCCTCGCGGTCGGTGACGGTCTGTGCAGTTTCAGTCCCGTCTACGGCCAGGGCATGACGATTGCGGCGATCCAGATGCGGGTGCTGCAACGCTGTCTCGCCGCGGGCGGCGAACGCGACCTGGCCCGCCGCTTCTACACCGCCGTCACACCGGAGATCGATATCGCCTGGCAGCTCACCGTGATCGCCGACAGCGCGATGCCGCACGTCGGCCCGCACCCGGATCCGGCGATCCGCGTCGCGGTCGCGGCCCTCGACCCGGTGCTGGCCGCGGCCGAGCGTGATCCGGTCGTCGCCGCCGCCCTCTATCGCGTGATGGGGCTGACCCAGCGGCCGGTCGCCCTGTTGCGTCCCGACCTGGTCGCCCGCATCGGGCTCGGCGCGGCGCGCGCGGCCGGCGAGGCGGCGCTGGCGGAGGCCGAACGCCGGGCCGGTCGAATCGGTGGGCTCGTCGCGGCGCTCGGCCCGGCACGGTGCCTCGCCGCCGTGAAACGCCGGTGACGTGAGCCTCAGGTGAGAGCGAAACCGCCGGCCGGGGCGGTCCAGCGGGTGGCGTCGACCGTGGTGAGCAGGTCGGCCATGGCGCGCACGGCCGCGCGCATGGCGTCGACCGCGGCGGTTTCCTCGGGGTCGGTGGTCCAGGTCATGATCGGCTCCTGACGATTCAGCGGAGGGCAGTGGGGATCTCGGTGTGATGGGTGGTGCGGCGTTGGTAGGCGTCCCCGGCGCGCAGGACGGTGGCTTCATCGAAATGGCTGCCGGATACCGACATCGAGAGGGGCAGACCGTCGGCGGTGGGGCCGATCGGCAGCGCGAGGGTGGGGTTGCCCAGTGGGTTCCAGTACGGGGTGTGCAGACTCGACAACACCCCCATCGGTTGCAGTTGATCCAGATCGGCGATCGCGGGGGCGCCGAGGTGTCCGGTCGGCGTCACCACCAGGTCGACCTTCGTCAGCAGTTCGGCCATCCGCTGCCTGCCGATGCGGCGAACCCGTTGAGCCTGAACATAATCCGGTCCGCTGACCGCATCCCCGCCGGCGAGGATGATGCGGGTGGCCTGTCCGTAGTCCGCCCAGCGTTCGCGCAGCGCGGGCCGGTGGTAGGCGTGCGCCTCCGCCAGCATCACCACGACATCGACCGCGGTCAGTTCCCGGTACATCGGCACCTCCACCGGTACGATCCGGGCGCCGGCCGCGGCGAGCACGGCCACGGCGTCGGAAAACCGTTGTGGCTGAGCCGGATCGATCCCACCGTCGGCGAACCGATCCAGATCGTCCACGCCGATGGTCAGTCCGCTCAGATCTCCGGTGAGCGCGCCCGGATAGTCGTCGACCGGTGTGTGCGCACTGTAGGGATCGGCCGGGTCGTATCCCGCCAGCACCGACAGCAGCAGGGCGCAGTCGGCGGCCGAACGGGCCATCGGACCCGGATGGTCGAGGGTGTACCCCAGCGGAACCACGCCGGACTTCGGCACGCGGCCGAAGGTCGGCTTCAATCCGGTGATCCCGTTGAAGGCGGCCGGAATGCGGATACTGCCCGCCGTGTCGGTCCCGACGGCGCCCAGGAACATCCGGGCGGCCACGCCGCTGCCCGATCCCGAACTCGATCCGCCGGCCCAGCGGGACGGATCCCACGGATTACGCGGTACCGGAAAGGGTTTGGCCGGATCCGGGAGACCGATGGCGAATTCCATCGTGGTCGCCTTGCCGGTGACGACGGCGCCGGCCTCCTCGAGCCGGCGGACCACCGTGCAATCGCCGTGGGCGGCGCCCCACGCGGGATCGAGAACCAGGCTCTGCGCGGTGGTGGGCGCGGCGGAATGGGCGAGAATGTCCTTGATTCCCACCGGGATTCCGGCCAGCGGGCCGAGCGGAACGCCGGCGGCCAATTTCTCGTCGATGCGCGCGGCCTGTGCGACCGCGCGCTCGTCGAATCGCGACAGGTAGACACCGAGCGTCGCGTCGTGTGCGTCGGCCGCGGCGAGGGCCTGTTCGACCAGCCGGGTGGCGGTGGTCTCGCCGGAGCGTAGCGCGGCGGCGGCCTCGGTCAGTCCGGAGAGTATGGGTGGGTCGGCTAGTGTCATGGTCGTCCTTACCTCGGCGGGCGGTGGGGTCAGCGGGACAGGGTGGCGGTCATGTCGAGCCGGGGGATGGCGCCGAGTTCGAGCTGGATCTCGGCGCGGCAGGAACCCAGCGCGTAATCGACGGCGATACCGTCGCGGGTGCGGATGGTCTGTTCCACCAGCAGCACCGGCTCACCGGGCAGGATGTGCAGCAGTGCGGCGGTGCACTCGTCGGCGCGTGCGGCCTGGACGCCGACGTCGCTGCCGCCGACATCCACCCGGCCGCCGCGCAACAGGCTGTAGAAGTCGTCGCCGAACGCGGCCTGGTCGATCCGCGTCGCCTCCGGTGCGCGCAAATAGTTGGTGAATACCGCGAGCGGGCGATCGTCGAGCAGCAGGACGTATTCGACGCACAGGCAATCGTCTCCGGGCCCGACATCGGCCAGATGGGCGGCGATCACCGGCGGTGCCGGGATCCAGGCCCAGTACAGCAGGCGTGGCGAGATCCGGCCGAGGGCCAGATGTTGCTCGAGCGTCCGCCCCTCCGGCGGCAGCGCGCCGGATACGACGTAGTGCTCGCCGACCGCGACCGTGCCCACTCCGCGGCGCCGCTCGATCAAACCGTCGGCACGCAGCATGCCGAGCGCGGCGCGCACCACGTCGCGCGGGAGATGATGGCGCGCCATCAATTCCGGCTCGCCGGGCAGCCGTCCGGTGCCGAACGTGCCCGCCCGCAGGTCCGCCCGCAGCAGATCCCGCAGGCGCCGGGCGGGCAGTTGCGCTGCGGCCGGCAGGATTTCGCGCATCTGATCACCGAACACCCGGCGGTCGTGAGCGGTTCGATCGGAGTGGAGCTGTTCGGAGCGGGGGTGCATGCCGGTAGCGTGCAGAGAATCCGCGTTACGCGACAAGGACTTCCGGTAAAGACCTGGTTACGCGGTCGCATGGGTCGGTGCACAGCGGCGTTACCAGCGGTTTCCGTTACCGCCGGACGGTATTTCGCGGTCGCGCGGCACGATGCGGTCCCCTCTGCAACCCCGGTGTCGGAAGTTACGCGGGCGAACGGTGGGAGCGACGCCGGTGGGGTGGTGGGAGAGGTGCAGGGTGAGCGGCGGGAGTGACACTGCCCGGGCGGTCTGTCCGATCCGTTCAAGACGTGCACGGCGCCGGCGAGGTTGACTGCGTGCGGAGAACGACGAGAACGGAGGTATCGGGGTGCGAGCACAGATCCATGCGATCACGCTGGGCGTGCGCGATCTGGAGGTGTCGTTGCGGTTCTATCGGGCGCTCGGATTGGAGTCGCCGGGAATCATCGGAACCGAATTCCGGCCGGATGCGGAGAATCCCGGTGGGGCGGTGGTCATGTTCGCGCTCGGCAACGGGGTGACGCTGGCGCTGTACGGGCGCGACGACCTGGCCAAGGATGCGGGTATCCCACCGGAACGTATGCGCGGTTCCGCGATGAGTCTGGGCTGGTTCGTCGACAGTGACGCTGAGGCGCAACGAGTTCTGGAGCTCGCCGGCGCGGCAGGGGGCACCGTGGTCCAGCCCGCGCGCACGCGGCCGTGGGGGATCTACGCCGGCTACTTCGCCGACCCCGACGGGCATCTGTGGGAAGTCGTGCACTTCGCTCGATCCGAAGCCCAGCCGGGAGCTGGCTAGCCCCCGGTCGTCAAACCTGCGCCGAGTCGCCGCCGTCCCGGTACAGCGCGGCGATGGCGGCGATATCGGCGCCGGGATTCGTTCGTGCCGCATCCTCGTAACGCGTGCGGACGATTTCCGCCAACGGCAGGTGGGCACCCGCCTCCGCGGCGATGTCGACGGCGAGTCCCGCGTCCTTGGCGCCCAGGACGGTGGTCCACCATCCGTCCGGGGACGCGGTGAGCACGGCGTCGAAGCGGTTCGCCACCGCCGGGGCGACGACAGGCGCGTCGGCGAGCAGTTCGCGCAACTGGTCGTCGCCGAGTCCGCCGGAACGCCCCACGGTGAACGCTTCCGCCAGCGCCGCGACCCCGGAGATCAACAGGAAGTTCGTCGTCACCTTGGCGGTCAGCGCGTGTGCCGCCGAATCGTAGTGGCGCACCCGCTCGGAGAGCGTGCCGAGCAGCGGTGCGAGCCGTTCCCGCAGCTGTGCGGGCCCGCCGGCCAGCAGCGTTGCCTTCCCGGCGGTGACCGTACCGGGCCCGCCCACGATCGGGAGCGCCAGAAACCGGTCACCGAAGCCGTCGGCGAGGGCGGCGCCCAATGCCGGGGAGACGGTCGAACAGTCGATGTACGGGGTCCCGGAATCGAGAGATGTCTGCAACTCGCCGAAGGCCACCGAGGTCACCGCCGCGTCGTCGGCGAGCGCGGTGAGGGCCGCGTCGACTCCCGAGACGGCCGCCGCGACAGTTCCCGCCTCCGTCGCACCGGCCGAAATCAATTCTGCCGCTTTACCTTCGGTGCGGTTCCATACCGTCACCCGGTGCCCGCCGTCGAGCAGGCGCCCGGCCACGGCGCGGCCCATCCGTCCCATTCCCAGTACCGCGATATGCACTGTTGCCTCCTCGTCCGGGTCGCGGTCGGCACATGGCACCGACCCTGTCCTTCCCACTGTCCCGCAGTTGTGCCGCGCCGGTCGCGTTCGGTATCGGTGATAGGCGAATCGTACAAGTGACCAGGAACGCCGCTGCGGTAGTATCGCCGGTGGGTGCGGCGAAGCGATTCTGCGCCATCATTTTTCGTTGCATTGCTGCGTTCGGGGGTGGTCCCGGGCAACTCCGGACCTCGAGCCTGGTTGTGATATAGATCACAATTGAGTACCGGCGCCGACTTTTGTGCTGAAAACCCTTTCCAACTGCTTTGCGTTGTCTTTACTATTAGGCGCGTTGGGCCGCTGCCGGGCATCCATGCCCGGATGCGTCGCAGGCGCAACACATCTCGCGTCACCCGCTTCGCCCGCCCGCTCTCGATGCCAGTACATGTTCCACCGATGGACCGAACCGACACCGGTTCGGCGAAGGAGAAATATGTCCACCGACACCGACTCGGTCCGACGGACGTCACCTCGGGGCCTTTCGGTCGTTCTACGCCACGATCTACCCGCCTCCGTGGTGGTTTTCCTCGTCGCGCTACCCCTGTCCATCGGTGTGGCCGTCGCCATGGGCGCACCGGTCGCGGCCGGTTTGATCGCCGCTGTGGTCGGCGGTCTGGTCGCCGGGCTGTGTGGCGGTTCGGTACTGCAGGTCAGCGGCCCCACCGCCAGCCTCACCGTCGTGGTGGCCGAATCCATCCACCAGTTCGGCTGGGCGACAACCTGTTTCATCACCGTCTGCGCCGGTGCGCTGCAGGTGGTGTTCGGCCTGAGCCGGATCGCGCGCGGCGCACTGGCCATCGCGCCCGTGGTGGTGCACGCCATGCTCGCCGGTATCGGCGTGGTGATCGCACTGCAGCAACTGCACGTCCTGCTGGGCGGGCAGACGTTGAGTTCGTCGTGGGCGAGCATCGTGCAGCTGCCGCATCAGCTGACGGTGATGCATGCCGGCGACGCGCTGGTCGGCGGCATGGTAATCGCGATCATGCTGGGCTGGCGCTATCTACCGGGCCGGATTCGTGCGGTCCCGGCGCCGCTGGCCGCCGTGGTCGCGGCGACGGCGCTCGCGATGGTAGTGCCCACCAGCGTGGAACGCATCACGCTGCACGGGTCGTTGTTCGACGCGATGTCGTTACCGCAACTTCCGCACGGCAACTGGAGTGCGGTCGTGCTGACCGCGTTCACGATCGCGCTGATCGCCAGCGTGGAGACGCTGCTGTCCGCGGTGGCCGTCGACCGATTGCGGCCGGAGTATCGCACCGACCTCGACCGCGAACTGCTCGGCCAGGGCGTCGCGAACATGACCTCCGGCATGCTCGGCGGCCTCCCCATCGCCGCGGTCATCGTCCGCAGTATCACCAACGCCAAGGCCGGCGCGCGGACCAAGGCCTCCACCATGCTCAGTGGCGTGTGGGTGCTGGTGTTCTCCGTCGCGCTGGTCGAGGTGGTGCGCCAGATCCCGAAGGCCGCGCTGGCCGGACTGTTGATCGTCATCGGTATCGGATTGGTGAAACTCGCGCATATCCGCCTCGCGCGCCGCGCCGGTGATCTGATCGTCTATGCCGCAACGGTTCTCGTGGTGATCTTCGGCAATCTGCTGCTGGGTATGCTGATCGGGCTGGTGCTGTCGTTCGCGCTGCTCATGTGGCGGGTGGTGCGGGTGGTGATCGTGGCCGCGCCGGTCGGCGACACCGGGCGCTGGCTCGTGACCGTGGACGGTTCGGCCACCTTCCTGGCCCTGCCGCGGCTCACCGCTGCGCTGGCGCAGATTCCCGCAGGCGTTCCGGTCACCGTGGAGATGACCGTCGACTTCATCGACCACGCCGCCTCCGACACCCTGCACGAATGGGCGCAGCGACACGAAAGCCTCGGCGGCACGGTGCAATTCGTCGAACTCGGCGCTGTACGGATTGCCGACCTCACCGCGGGACCGCCCGCGCGCGGCCACGCCCGGCGCATGCTCGACGACGTCCTCGCGCCCTGGCGTCCCACCACCCGCACCGATCGGATCGCCGCCGGGATCGCGGCCTATCACCGCGGGCACGCCCACATGATGCGGCCGCATCTGGACGAACTGCGGCACGCCCAGGATCCGGAATCGCTGTTCGTCACCTGCGCCGATTCCCGCATCGTGCCCAACGTGATCACCAACAGCGGCCCGGGTGATCTGTTCACCGTGCGCAATATCGGCAATCTGATCCCCGCCGACGGCCGCGACACCTCGGTCGAGGCCGCGCTGGTCTACGCACTGAACAAACTCGACGTGCGCTCGATCGTCGTCTGCGGGCATTCCGGCTGCGGCGCCATGGACGCACTGCACCACGGTCTGCACACCGGCTCGGGTCTCGACGACTGGCTCGCCCACGGCCGCCCCGCGCTCGAGCGCTTCCGGGCCGGGCATCCGGTGGCGGCGGCGGCCGCGGCCGCCGGGTATGGCGAGGTCGACCAGCTGGGCATGGTGAACGTCGCCGTGCAGATCGAGACGCTGGCCGCCCATCCCGTCGTGCGGCGCGGGATCGAGGCGCGCGGTGTGGTGCTGTCGGGACTGTTCTTCGATATCGCCACCGCCCGCGTCCTCGCGATCACGCCCGACGGTATCGCCGATATCGACGACCTCCGCCACCCCGTGCCGGTCCCGGTTTCCTGAAAGGAGCATTCCCAGTTCTGGCAATTTCGCCGGATGGAAAACGCGCCCTGAGCGGGCGCACAGTGGTGCCGGTGCAGGTCGGAGCTCCAGGCGGGTGAGGGCCGTCACATCGAATCCGGAACGTGTCCGAGGCTAAAGATCCTTTTCTAAGCCTTTGCTTAGTCTTTACTATTAGGGTTGCCCTCGCTTCCGGCTCACTGCTGGACAACGAAGTCTCGCAGCTGAATTCGATGCCTGGAGAACATGTTCGACCGACCGGACCGCCGCGGCGGCTCCGGTGAAGGAGCAATATGTCCACCGACACCGTCGCTACGCCCAGACCCTCGGCCCCGCCGGGCCCCAGCTGGTCGGACCGGATGAACTCCGTCCTACGACACGATCTGCCCGCTTCCGTCGTCGTCTTTCTCGTCGCTCTGCCGCTCTCGATCGGCATCGCGGTCGCCACCGGCGCCCCGGTCGCGGCCGGACTCATCGCCGCCGCCGTGGGCGGCATCGTGGTGGGAACCCTGGGGGGCTCCGTCCTGCAGGTCAGCGGCCCGGCCGCCGGCCTGACCGTGGTCATGGCCGAAACCATCAATCAATTCGGCTGGAAGACAACCTGTTTCATCACCGTCTGCGCGGGCGTGCTGCAGATCGTGTTCGGCCTGAGCCGGATCGCGCGCGCCGCGCTCGCCATCGCGCCGGTCGTCGTGCACGCCATGCTCGCCGGCATCGGTATCACCATCGCCTTGCAGCAGGTCCATGTCCTGCTCGGCGGATCGTCGCAGAGCTCGGCGTGGGAGAACGTCGCCGAGTTGCCGAATCAGCTGCTGCACCTCAGCGGTATCGACGTCGTGATCGGCGGGCTGGTCATCGCGATCATGCTCGGCTGGCGCTGGGTGCCGGCCAAGATCCGCGTGGTTCCCGGACCGCTGGTGGCGATCGTGGTCGCCACCGCGCTGTCGCTGGTGCTGCCCGGAAACCCCGCCCGCATCACGATGAGCGGGTCGCTGTTCGACGCCGTCGGCCTGCCGGACATGCCCAGCGGAGACTGGAGCGGTGTCGCGCTGGCGGTGCTGACTGTGGCCCTGATCGCCAGCGTGGAAAGCCTGCTGTCGGCGGTCGCCGTCGACAAGATGCACAACGGACCCCGCACCAACTTCGACCGTGAGCTCATGGCACAGGGTGCGGCCAACGTGACCTCGGGCATGATCGGTGGCCTGCCGGTCACCGGCGTCATCGTGCGCAGTGCGACCAATGTGACCGCCGGTGCGCGCAGCCGGGCCTCGGCGCTGCTGCACGGCGTCTGGGTGCTGCTGTTCTCGATCGCCCTGGTGGGCGTGGTCGAGCAGATCCCGAAATCGGCGCTGGCGGGTCTGCTGGTGATGATCGGCATCCAGCTCGTGAAGCTGGCTCACATCAAGATCGCGCACCGCACCGGCGAACTGGTGATCTACGCGGTGACCATCGCCGCGGTGGTGTTCTTGAACCTGCTCGAAGGTGTGCTGATCGGTCTGGTCGTCGCCTTCGCGCTGCTGCTGTGGCGCGTGGTGCGCGTCTCGGTCGAGGCCGCTCCGGTCGAGGGAACCGACCGGTGGCTGGTGAGCGTGGACGGCACCTGCACCTTCCTCGCCCTGCCGAAGCTCACCGGGCAGCTGGCGAAGGTGCCCGCCGGCGCCGGCGTCCTGGTGGAGCTGACGGTCGACTTCCTCGACCACGCCGCCTACGACGCCATCCACTCCTGGGCGAAGCAGCACGAAAGTACCGGCGGCACCGTCGAATTCGTCGAGATCGGGACCGCGCGCATGGCCGATGCGGCCGAGCGTCCGCCGCGGCGCGCCCGGGCCCGCGGGCTGCTCGACGATGTGCTGGGGCCGTGGCGTTCCGAGGGTGGCAATCCCGTCGCCGCCGGTGTCGCCGCCTACCACCGCAGCCACGCCCATGTGATGCGGCCGCACCTGGACGAATTGCGCGACGGTCAGGACCCGGACTCCTTCTTCCTGACCTGCTCCGACTCGCGGATCGTGCCGAATGTGATCACCAACAGCGGTCCGGGTGACCTGTTCACCGTCCGCAACATCGGCAATCTGATCCCGGCGCGCGGCACCGATGTGTCGGTGGACGCGGCGCTGAGTTTCGCGCTGCACAATCTGTCGGTGCGCAACGTCGTGGTGTGCGGACATTCGGGCTGCGGTGCGATGAACGCCCTGCTGTCCGACCGGTCCGCCGGCCCCGATATCGACGACTGGCTGGCCCACGGCGCCGAGGCCCTGCAGCGCTACCGCGGCGGCCATCCGGTGGCGGCGGCCGCGGCGGCCGCCGGGTACGGCCCGGCCGACCAGCTGAGCATGGTCAACGTCGCGGTCCAGCTGGAGACGCTGCGGGAGCATCCGGTCGTCGGACGGGCCGTCGACGAGCGCGGTGTTGCGCTTTCGGGCCTGTTCTTCGATATCGGAACCGCACGGGTCCTCGAGGTCACCACGACCGGCATCGCCGAGATCACCGATGCCGAGCGACCCGGAATACCCGCCCGGAATCCGACCCACGCCTGATCCGGGCGGAGGGTGCGCGAGTTCGTCGGCCCGACAGCCGAACTCGCGCACCCGTCCCCCTTCGCCGCGGCAGCCGTCCCGCCACGACCCGGGGACGGCTGCCGCGGCGCGCCTGAACGTCGGCGTCGCCCGCGCCGATACGCTGAGCGGCGCACCCCGAAACCCTGCCGCCGCCTCGATCCGAGCGCGTCGGGCATGCCATGGTGGACGTGGTGCATTCGCTGGATCGATGTGGATCGGAGTCGGATGGAAATGGTGGCGCAGTCGGCGGCGTCCGGGATGCCCGCCCAGGTGGCCGGCATCAAACTCACCGAGACCGCGTGGCTGTCGGAACGGATCGCCGATATGGGAATCTCCTGGGGCACAGGCGATTCCCGTGTGTCGGGCACGCTGTGGTGGTGTATGGCCGCCTCGGCGCTGGTGGATCCGATCACCGAGGCCTACGCGACCGGCGCACCGGCACCCGACCCCACGCTGGAACGGCTGCGCTGCGAGGTCCGGCCCGACGGCGGCATCGAGCGGATCGTGCCCGAATCCGCGGGCGAGTCCGAGGCGGTCGGCGCCGCGCTGGGCGACACCCTGCGGCGCGTCATCCCGGTCGTGGCCCGGGTGACCGGCGCCGGTCCGGCAGCACTGTGGGCGATCGTCGCCGACGCGATCGGCAACCGGGCCATCGACGCGGGCGACCCCGAGGCGGGTGCCCGGCTGGCCGCCCAGGTCGGGGAGCGGCTGCCCGCGCCGCGATTCACCGACATCGCCGCACGCACGTTCGTGCGGCGCATCTCCTGCTGCCTGGTCTATGAGGTGCCCGGTTGCGATATGTGCACCAGCTGCCCCAAAAGGCCCGCCGCCGAGCGCGAGCGGCTGCTCACCGAGCTGGCCCGGCGCGGGTGAGCGGGCCGCGTCCGCTTCGCGGCCGGTCCATCGGCGCACGACCGGTACTGTCCCGATAGCATTGGTCGCGCCGGTGAGATTTCTGTTCGTCGACCGGCCCGGAACAAGAATGCCGACATGTCTAAGGAGAGCGCAGCCGTGACCACCTCAGCCCGCATAACCCCCGCCGCCCTCGTCCGGGTGCCGGCCGGGACGACGGCGGGCGCCGCGGTGCGCGAAGCGGGCCTGGCCACCAAGGGCCCCGACACCGTCGTCGTCGTCCGCGACGACGAGGGCAACCTGAGAGACCTGTCCTGGGCGCCCGAGACCGACGTCGAGGTCGAGGCCGTCACCGCCGGCTCCGAGGACGGCCGCAGCGTCATCCGCCATTCGGCCGCCCACGTGCTGGCCCAGGCGGTGCAGCAGGAGTTCCCCGAGGCCAAACTCGGCATCGGCCCGCCGATCAAGGACGGCTTCTACTACGACTTCCAGGTCGAGCGGCCCTTCACCCCCGAGGATCTGGCCAAGCTCGAATCCCGGATGAAGAAGATCATCAAAGGCGCGCAACGGTTTTCGCGCCGGGTGGTCGAGGTCGACGAGGCCCGGGTGGAATTGGCGAAGGAGCCGTTCAAACTCGAACTGATCTCCGATAAATCGGGTATCGACGATCCGGAGGTCATGGAGGTCGGCGGTAAAGAGCTGACCATCTACGACAATCTCGATCCGCGCTCCGGCGAGAAGGTGTGGGGCGATCTGTGCCGCGGCCCGCACATCCCGACCACGAAATTCATTCCCGCGTTCAAGCTGACCCGCTCCTCGGCGGCCTACTGGCGCGGTGATCAGAACCGCGAGGATCTGCAGCGCATCTACGGCACCGCCTGGGAATCGCCGGAGGCGCTGGAGAACCACCTGCACGTCCTGGAAGAGGCCGAGAAGCGCGATCACCGCAAACTCGGCCTGGAACTGGATCTGTTCTCGTTCCCGGACGAGCTGGGTTCGGGCCTGCCGGTGTTCCACCCCAAGGGCGGCATCATTCGCAAGGAGCTCGAGGACTATTCCCGCCGCCGCCACATCGCGGCCGGCTACGAATTCGTCAACACCCCGCACATCACCAAGGGGCATCTGTTCGAGGTCTCCGGACACCTCGACTGGTACCGCGAGGGCATGTTCCCGGCCATGCATCTCGACGCCGAATACAACGACGACGGCACCGTGCGCAAACCCGGCCAGGACTATTACGTCAAGCCGATGAACTGCCCGATGCACAACCTGATCTTCCGCTCGCGCGGCCGGTCGTATCGGGAGCTGCCGCTGCGGCTGTTCGAATTCGGGTCGGTGTATCGATACGAGAAGTCCGGTGTCGTCCACGGGCTGACCCGGGTGCGCGGCATGACCCAGGACGACGCGCACATCTACTGCACCAAAGAGCAGATGCACGCCGAACTGACCTCGACGCTGCAATTCGTGCTGAGCCTGCTGCGCGATTACGGTCTCGACGATTTCTACCTGGAATTGTCGACCAAGGATCCGCAGAAATTCGTGGGCTCCGACGAATTGTGGGAGGAGGCCACCGAGACGCTGCGCAAGGTGGCCACCGATTCGGGCCTGGATCTGGTCCCGGATCCGGGCGGCGCCGCGTTCTACGGTCCGAAGATCTCCGTGCAGGCCAAGGACGCGCTGGGCCGCACCTGGCAGATGTCGACCATTCAGCTCGACTTCAACCTGCCCGAGCGCTTCGGCCTGGAATACACCGCCTCCGACGGCACCAAGCAGCGCCCGGTGATGATCCACCGCGCCCTGTTCGGATCCATCGAACGATTCTTCGGCGTGCTCACCGAGCATTACGCGGGCGCGTTCCCGGCCTGGCTGGCGCCGGTGCAGGTGGTCGGCATCCCGGTCGCCGACGCGTTCGCCGACCATCTGGACACGGTGGTGGAGGAACTGCGTGCCCACGGTGTGCGAGCCGAGGTCGACCGCAGTGACGACCGGATGCAGAAGAAGATCTTCAACCACACCGCGCAGAAGGTGCCGTTCATGCTGCTGGCCGGCGAGCGTGATGTGAACGCCGGTGCGGTGAGCTTCCGATTCCGCGACGGCACCCAGGTCAACACCGTGCCGGTGGCCGATGCGGTGGCGACCGTCGTCGACTGGATCTCGCGGCGCGACAACGCCTCGCCGAGCGCGGAAGGATTCGAGGTCCGGACCGGTGGGGCGTGAGTGAGGGCATGGTGGAAGAGGCTGTGACGCAACAGGATCCGGGTCGGATCGTCGACACGGGAGCGGGGGACCCGGACCGGTTGCAGCGATTGTGGACGCCGTACCGGATGTCCTACATCACCGGTGCGGTCGCCGATCGCGACAGCCGCAACGGGCCGGCCGACGCCGACGCGCCCGCCGGCGCGGAGGAGACGACCTCGGCAGGGCTGAAGCACCCGTTCACCGAGATCCCGAAGATGTCGGACGAGGACGGACTGGTCATCGCGCGCGGCGAATGGGTGTTCGCGGTGCTCAACCTCTACCCGTACAACCCGGGCCACATGATGGTGGTGCCCTATCGGCGGGTGGCCGACCTCGAGGATCTCACCCCGGAGGAGAGCGCCGAACTGATGGCGTTCACCCAGCGGGCGATCCGGGTGATGAAGAAGGTGTCGCGACCCGAGGGCTTCAACGTCGGGCTGAATCTCGGCGGCGTCGCCGGGGGATCGCTGGCCGACCACCTGCATCAGCACATCGTTCCCCGCTGGGGCGGGGACGCCAATTTCATCACCGTCGTCGGCGGGGTGAAGGTGATGCCGCAGTTGCTGCGGGAGACGCGGGCCCTGCTGGCCGGGGCGTGGCACGAGGCGAAGGAAGTCGAGTAGCGTGCTGAGCTTCTTCGGTCGGGAGACGTTCGCCAAGGCGACCGCGCCGCTGGGACGAGCGCTGGTGAGCACCGGGCTCACGCCCGACGCGATGACGCTGATCGGCACCACCGCCTCGATCGTGGCCGCGGTGACGCTGTTCCCGACCGATCACCTGTTCTGGGGAACGATAGTGATCTGGCTCTTCGTCATGTTCGACATGCTCGATGGGGCGATGGCCCGCGCCCGCGGCGGCGGCACCAGATACGGTGCGGTCCTCGACGCCACCTGTGATCGCGTGGCCGACGGCGCCATCTTCGGCGCGCTCGCCTGGTGGTCGGTGTATCACGAGCACAGCAAGCACCTGTTCGTGGCGACGCTGGTGGTCCTGGTGACCTCGCAGGTCATCTCCTATGCCAAGGCGCGGGCGGAGGCGAGCGGGCTCTCGGCCGACGGCGGGATCATCGAACGCCCCGACCGCCTGGTCATCGTGCTGGTCGGGGCCGGTTTCACCGGCATCGGCGGCTATTTCGGCATCGAGTGGCTCACCTACGCGGTGTATGTCGCGATGTACATCCTGGCGGTGCTGAGCATCGTCACCGTCTTCCAGCGAGTTCTGGCGGTACGGAACTCGGCCGGTGCCCGCGACGTGATCGCGCCGGTCACCAAGGCCGACTCCGATACGGCGAAATGAAAGTGGTAGGGGCGTGACACAGATGAGGGCCGCGCTGACCGACAGGGCCTACGCGGCCGGGTGGCGACTGGTACGGGGACTGCCCGAACGCACCGCGCGCCGCGTGTTCGACGTCGGCGGCGACTGGGCGGCCCGGCGCGCGAACCGCGCCGCCCACCGCGGCGAGGGACCGAATCAATTGCGCCGCAACCTCGCCCGGGTGCTGGCCGTCGACCCGCTCGAGGTGCCCGACGAGTTGATCCGCGCCTCGATGCGCTCGTATGCCCGGTACTGGCGCGAGGCGTTCCGGCTGCCGACCCTGGACCATGCGGCACTGGCGGATTCGCCGCTCATGCCGCCACCCCAGGGCATCGAAGATGTGGACGTCGCGCTGGCGCAGGGGCGCGGTGTGGTCTTCGTGCTGCCGCATTCGGGGAACTGGGATATGGCCGGGGTGTGGCTGGTGCAGCACTACGGCGGCCTCACCACCGTGGCCGAACGGCTGCAGCCGGAATCGCTGTTCGAGCGCTTCGTGGCCTACCGGGAGAGCCTGGGGTTCGAGGTGTTCCCGCTGACCGGCGGAGAGCAGCCGCCGTTCCGGCAGCTCGCGCAACGATTGCGCGACAACAAGGTGGTCTGCCTGATGGGCGAGCGCGACCTGACCGGAAAAGGTGTGCCGGTGGAGTTCTTCGGCGAACGCACCTGGATGCCGGCGGGCGCGGCGAAACTGGCCATCGAGACCGGCGCCGCGCTGATGCCGGTGCACGCCTGGTTCACCGTGGACGAGCAGGGCCGCGAGGGCTGGGGCTTGAAAACCGAAGCGCCGCTGGATGTTTCGGCCGGTGTCGCGGCGGCCACCCAGCAGCTGGCGAACCGGTTCGCCGCCAATATCGCCGAACACCCCGCCGACTGGCATATGTTGCAGCCGCTGTGGGAACGGGATCTGTCCGCCCAGCGCCTCGAGCGGATCGCGGCAGCGCAGGTCGTGCGCGGCGATGAGCGGTCCGCCGGAGACGCGGTGTCATGAGAATCGGCATGGTCTGCCCGTACTCGTTCGACGTGCCGGGCGGTGTGCAGTCACATGTCGTGGAGTTGGCGCAGGTACTGATCGAGCGCGGCCACAGGGTGAGCGTGCTGGCGCCGGCCTCCGACGACACCGAACTGCCGGAATTCGTCGTCTCGGCCGGGAAGGCGGTGGCGATTCCGTACAACGGTTCGGTGGCGCGGCTGTCGTTCGGGCCGACCGCCTACACCCGGCTGCGACGCTGGATCGCCGACAGCGACTTCGAGGTCCTGCACGTCCACGAACCCAACGCCCCGAGTATCTCGATGCTGGCGCTGAAGGTGGCCGAGGGACCCATCGTGGCCACCTTCCACACCTCCACCACCCGCTCGCTGGTGCTGGCGACCTTCCAGGGGGTGCTGCGGCCCTACCACGAGAAGATCAGCGGGCGGATCGCGGTGTCGGAGCTGGCGCGGCGCTGGCAGGTGGAGGCGCTGGGCAGCGACGCGGTCGAGATCCCCAACGGAGTCGATGTGCCGGCGTTCGCGAATGCGCCACTGCTGCAGGGATATCCGCGTACGGGCGGGACCGTGCTGTTCCTCGGCCGCTACGATGAGCCCCGCAAGGGGATGGCCGTGCTGCTGGGCGCACTGCCGAAACTGGTCGCCCGCCATCCCGACGTGGAGATCCTGATCGTGGGCCGCGGAGACGAGGAACGGCTGCGCCGGGAAGCAGGGGAACACGCCGGACATCTGCGTTTCCTCGGCCAGGTCTCGGATGCGGAGAAGGCGTCGGCGATGCGCAGTGCCGATGTGTATTGCGCGCCGAATCTGGGCGGGGAGAGTTTCGGCATCGTGCTGGTGGAAGCGATGGCCGCCGGAACCGCCGTGGTGGCCAGCGAATTGGACGCCTTCCGCCGGGTGCTGCGCGACGGGACCGCGGGAGTGCTGGTGCCGGTGGGTGATTCCGCGGCACTGGCCGAGGCGATCGACGGATTGCTCACCGACCGCACCCGCCGCGAGGATCTGGTGCGCACCGCGGATCAGGTTGTCGGCGAATACGATTGGCCGGTCGTGGCCGAACAGATTCTGCGGGTGTACGAGACGGTCACCGTCGGCGACGCCCGGGTGAGGACCGCTGGATGATCACCTTCTCCGCGACGACCATCCTGGTCCTCGCGCTGATAGCGGCGGTGATCATCGCCATCGGAGTATGGGCCTACTCCACCGCCAACCGGCTCGACCGGCTGCACGTGCGCAGTGACCAGGCCCGTGACGCGCTGGAGGCGGCCCTGGCGCGGCGCGCGGTGGTGGCTCGCACGGTCGCGATCTCGATGGCCGGTCCGATGTCGGAGTCCGCGGCCGCGGAGCAGTCCAAGCGGCTGATCGCCCTGGCCGACCGCGCCGAACGTGCCGGTTGGAGCGATCGGGAGACGGCGGAGAATCAGCTGGCGGCCGCGCTGTCCGCGGTCGACATCACCTCACTGCGGCCGCAGCTGGTGGCCGAACTCGCCGATGCCGAGGCGCGGGTGCTGATCGCGCGCCGCTTCCACAACGACGCCGTGCGCGACACCCTGGCGCTGCGTACCCGTCGCCCGGTGCGGTTGCTGCACCTCGGCGGTACCGCGCCGCTGCCCACCTATTTCGAGATCGCGGAACGGGTCACGCCGGCCGCGACCACCGGTCTCGAGGTCGACACGGTGCGCACCTCGGCCCGGGTGGTGCTGCTCGACGACGAGGACCGCGTACTGCTGATGCGCGGCCACGACCCGCAGACTCCCGATTCGCCGTTCTGGTTCACCGTCGGCGGCGGCATCGAACCGGGGGAGACGCTGCGAACCGCGGCGGTGCGCGAGGTATGGGAGGAAACCGGTCTGGCGCTGGACTCCACGCTGCTGCGCGGCCCGATCTGGCGGCGGGTCGCGGTTTTCCCGTTCAACGGCGAGCTGATCCGCTCCGAGGAACTGTTCTTCGTCGCCCGGGTGCGCTGGTTCGATCCGAAACCCGCCGACCCGACCGTCTGGGAACGCCGCTGCGTGACCGCCTACCGCTGGTGCCTGCCGCCGGATATCGCCGAGCTCGACCGGATCGGCGAAACGGTGTACCCGTACCACCTGGACAACCTGCTGGCCGAGGCGCTCATCGCCGCCGGTTCCGATCTCGAGCCGGAGGTCCGGTCCATCCGCTGAGCCGCGGCGATTATTCGCGTCGCCTCACGCCGCAGCGTATTCGGTGAACGCGTCCGCGAGCACGACAACCATCCGGCCGCCCATCGCTTCCACCCTGGAGCGCAATCTGGGATCACCACTGGGCGGCAGCGATATCGACCAGGCGGTCGAACCGTCGCCGGCGTCGATCGCGTGCACGGTGGTGCCGTCGGCGAGAACGAGGTGCCGGCCGTCGGTGAGGCCGTCGCGCACGGTGTTCGCGAACCCCGCGGGCTGCTGCCACACCTGGTTTCCGTCGGCGAGATCGAGGCCGGTGAGCGCCGTCCCGTCGGGCGATCGGACGACCACCGTGTGATCCACTACCCCTTCGACCGCGCCCTGGCGGCCCGCGGACTCGTCGCGGCCGATCTGTGGATTGGTCCACAGCACTCGCCCCGTCGTCCGGTCGTAGGCACTCTCACCGGTGAGGATCGGCGGTGGCGACGCGGTCGCGGTCGGGTACCACTCGAGCAGGAAACTGGGGTTGCCGACCTCGGTGATGAGGTGACCGTTGCGATCGAGAAGGGTGACTCGTCCCGCGCTTCCGCTGCGATCGATCACCTGCGTGGCGATGATCCCGCCGTCGAATACGGCGCCGACGGGTGCGGTGAACAGCGGGTCGCCGGTGCGCAGATCGTAGACGCGAACGCTGTGGTCGTGGCCGTCTCGGAAGTAGTCCGGCGCATCGAGTCTCGGCCTGACCGCGTCGCCGGGAACCGGTGTCGGATACGTCCGGCGCCAGCTCGCCTCGATGTCGGCAACGGTTCCCCGGGTGACGACGGCGGTCATCGAGTCGGCGGTGCGACCGGCGACGGACACCACACCGTCGCGCACCGCGATGTCCGTCACCTCGAAGTCCGTCGTGTGGTCCGTGGCGATCGCGCCGGTAGCGGCGTCGATGATCAGCACTCGGTGCATGCCACGGCAGGTCAGCTGTCCGTCGAAGACGCGCTCGTTACAGTTGAGGAGCTCGCCGGCGTCGATTTTCCACCGTACCGCGCCGGTGTCCGGATCGATGCCGTACAACCGCACCGGACCGACTGCCGGTGCGGTGTCGCCCGGCCCCTGCACGCCGGGTACCGCGGTGGCCGCGACGATCATCGGCCCGGCATCCATCGGCGAACCGTGCCCGTGGTAGCTGTCCAGGCTGTGCGGCAACGCCAGCAGGACCGCACCGGGCTCATTTGACAGGTCGGCAGCGCGCACCGTCCATCGCGGTACCGGAGCGGAGTCGAGCCGAGGGGAAATTCGGAACCGGCCACCGGCCGCGGGGCCCTCCGGCGGCTGCTCCGGAGATCGGTTCACCCACACAACCGTCGCGACCGCCGCCACGACAGCCAGGATCAGCACCGTGATCCCGATCCGGCGCGCGCCGGATCCGGTGAGCCGGCGTGCAGCCGTGTTCATACCGCGACCTCCCTGTCGCTCCGGCCCGGGCTCCGGCCGAACTGTGCGAAAGCTGCAAAGTATCAGGTGTGTTCGAGACCCGCGACCACGAAGACCTCCCGTCGCAGGCAAGGCCGTAGCGCGAAAACGGACCGCTCACAGTCGATCTCGGACGTGATCGGGATGCGGTGACGGAGCCGGCCGGCCGGGACCCGCCTCCGGTGTGACACCGCCGCGCGGTTCGCGCAGCGGGCGGCTGTTCGGTCAGTGGTGGCTCGACAACTCGGTCGCGGCTGCCAGCTCCGGCAGGGGAATGGCCGGGTCGGACCAGGTGTCCGGGTCGTGCGTGGTGCGGGCCGCGATGAGAGTACGGGCGGTGCGCAGCTCGGCCGGGCATGCGACGGCCGCGGCGGCGACCAGGCGCCCGGCGCGCAGGCTCAGGGCGATGAACCGGCCGGGGGTGTCGGTGGTGCGGACCACGACCTCGTCCTCGGGCTGCGGCCGCCCGGCGAATTGCATGGTGACGCCGTACTGAGTCGTCCAGCCCCAGGTGACCTCGTCCGACGGAACGGGTTGTCCGAGAATCGATTTCGCGACGGCGATTCCGTGTGCCTGGGCACTGTTCCAGTGTTCGGTGCGCCGGTGGACCCCGAATTCCGGATCGTAGACGGCCGCGGCGTCACCGGCGGCGAAGATGTTCGGCGTCGAGGTGGTGTAGGACTCGTCGACGAGAATGCCGTCCCCGACGGCGAGTCCGGCCTGCCGGGCCAATCCGGTATTCGGTTCCGCGCCGATCGCGACGAGGACCGCGGCGGCGGTCCACCGGCGTCCGTCGACGGCGGTGGCTGTGACATCGCCACCGCCCCCGTCGATCCGGTCCAGCACGATCGCGTCGTGAATGTCGACGCCGTTGTCGGCGTGCAGGTTTCGGCAGTGCTCGCCGACCACCCGCGGTGCAACCCGCTCCAGGGGCGCGTCGGCCGCGTGCACGATCGTGACCGCCGCCCCCAGTCCGCGAGCCGTCGCGGCGGCTTCGCATCCGACCAGGCCGCCACCCACCACGAGCAGCGATCCACCGGTCACCACGGCCGCGCGCAACGCGTCGACATCCGCGGCGGTACGCAGCGTGTACGCGCCCGATTCGGGGCCGGGCAGTTCTCGTGCGCGGGCACCTGTCGCGAGCAGCAGCGCGTCGTAGCCGAGAGTTTCGCCGGTGCCCAGATGTATGCGGTCGCGGTCGACGTCGATGCCGTCGACCGTGGTCTCCAGGCGTACCTCGACCTCGAGTTCGCGCCACGATTGCGCGGACTCGAGCAGGAGCCGGCGTTCGTTCGCGGTGCCGGCGAGCAACTCCTTCGAGACCATCGGGCGGCGGTAGGGCAGCCGGTCCTCGGCGCCGAGCAGCACGATCTCGCCGGTGAAGCCCTCGGTGCGCAGGGTGCGGGCGGCGGTCGCGCCCGCGATCCCGGCGCCCACGATGACGATGCGTCCGGTCATGCGCGACTGACCTCGACCATCTCGAAATCCGCCTTGGCCGCACCGCAGTCGGGGCAGGACCAGTCGTCGGGAATGTCGTCCCAGCGGGTGCCCGGCGCGATGCCGTCCTCGGGCCAGCCGAGGGCCTCGTCGTATTCGAATCCGCATTGCAGGCAACGGAACAGCTTGTAGTCGGTCATGTCAGGGACCTTTCGTCGGGGTCGGGTCGTGGGGGGCGAGATCGGCGTGGAAATCCGGCTTCTCCCGCACGCCGCAGTCGGGGCAGCACCAGTCGTCGGGGATCGCGGACCACGCGGTGCCGGGTGGAAAGCCCTCGCGCGGGGCGCCTTCGGCTTCGTCGTACACGTAATCGCAGACGGGGCAACGGAATCGGGACATCAGGCGACTCCGTACTTCGCGAGGATCCGATCGCGCTTGCCGGGCTGGACGTTGACGCGGGTGATGTCACCGCCGTAGTGGGCGAGCACCCGCTCGTCCATCACGCGGCGCCACAGCGGCGGGAAGTAGGCGACGGTGATCATGCTGGCGTAGCCGCTGGGCAGATTGGGCGCGCCGTCCATGCTGCGCAGGGTCTGATAGCGCCGGGTGGGATTGGCGTGATGGTCGCTGTGGCGCTGCAGGTGGTAGAGGAAGATGTTGGTGACGATGTGGTCGGAGTTCCAGCTGTGCTCCGGCGTGCAGCGTTCGTAGCGTCCGGCGGCCGTGCGCTGCCGCAGCAGGCCGTAGTGCTCGAGATAGTTGACCGTCTCCAGCAGCGAGAATCCGTAGACCGCCTGCAGCACCAGGAACGGCAGCACCCCGGGACCGAAGACCGCGGCCAGCGCGCCCCACAGCACCACCGACATCAGCCACGCGTTGAGCACGTCGTTGTGAATCGACCACGGCCGCTTGCCCATCCGCTGCAGCCGGGTCTTCTCGAGGGACCACGACGAGCGCAGGCTGCCCCACACGCTGCGCGGCAGGAAGGTCCAGAACGATTCGCCGAATCGGGAACTGGCCGGATCCTCCGGTGTCGCCACCCGCACGTGGTGGCCGCGGTTGTGCTCGATGTAGAAGTGGCCGTAGAACGTCTGCGCCAGCGTGATCTTCGACAGCCAGCGCTCCAGTTCGTCCTTCTTGTGGCCGAGTTCGTGCGCGGTGTTGATGCCGACACCACCCATGGTGCCGATGCTCAGAGCCAGGCCGATCTTGGATATCAGGCTCAGCGCGCCGTCGACGCCCAGCCAAGACAGATCGGCCGCGCTCCACAGGTAGCAGGCGAACACCAGGCTGAGCAGCTGGAACGGGATGTAGGCGTAGACGCAGTAGCGGTAGTAGCGGTCGTTCTCGAGCTGTTCCATCACCTCGTCGGGGGGATTCTGCCCGTCGGGCCCGAAGAATCGGTCGAGGATCGGCAGCAGCACGTACACCAGCAGTGGTCCGATCCACCACCACACGGAGGCCGCGTGGTGCCAGCCCAGCTGGTTGAACAGCCACACCAGGCCGGTGGCGAGCAGGACCGCGGTCGGCGGGACGAGGCCGAACAGCCAGAGATGGCGTTTACGGTCGCGCCACTGCGGCGGCGCGGTCCGGGCCGGATCGCCGATTCGGGATGTGGTCACGAAATTCTCCTCACGAACGGTGCGCGGAATGCGCGACGGAACGGTGCGTCCGGCGGACGGAGTGCGCGGACGGGGCCGGGGCCGGAGCGGCGCCTCGCCCACCTCGATGTATTTACACTTTCTGAACAAGTGTTCTCATTGAATACAGATCCGTTCGAGTTGTCAATAGTCGAACATTTTCGTGGACCGTGTACGATCATGGGCGTGGCTACCGCGCCGAACTTCCAGTCCGATATGCGCCGACTTCTGCGCGAGCGGGTCATCGAGACCGCTCGCGGCCTGGTCTGTACCGAGGGCTGGGGTGCGGTGAACATGTCCCGGGTGGCCAAGGAGGTCGGCGTCAGCCGGCCGGTGCTGTACAAGGAGATCGGCACCAAACAGGACCTCGCCGAGGTGGTGATCGCGAACGAGGTGGACGTCTTCCTGATCGGTATCGCCGAGCAGCTGGCAGCCCACCCGGACGATGTGATCGCCGGCCTGATCGCGGCCGTGGAGTTCACCCTGCGCAGCGGCGCGGACAATATGCTGCTCAAGGCGGTGCTGTCGGGCCGTTCGGCGCCCGATACCGCGCTGTTGCCGGCGCTGATGACCGAACCCGAACCTGTGCTCGGCCGGGCGATCGCCGCGGTCACCGCGACGGTTCGCGCGCAATACGAGCTGGCATCGGTGGGCGAGGATGAGCTGGCGTCGGCCGCCGAAACCGTTGTGCGCCTTGCTCTCAGTCATCTGTTCCAGCCGACCGGGCCGGTCGAACGGGCGCTGGAGCAGATCCGGGTCGTCGCCGTCGGACTGCTCGAGCCGCTGCTGGCCGAGGTGTGACGGTGGGACGCGTTGGCGGTCAACGCATTTCGTCGGAAATCCGCCGATCTCGCCGATACCCGGCCGTTGCCGGTGTGTGTCAGGTCACCATCGGTTAGGGTCGAAACCGGTTTGCCGCACACCGAATCCGGCGAACCGGTGTGTGGAGGTGAGGTACCGAATGCATATGTCCTATCTGTTGTACGACTTCCTGCTGCCGTATATCGGCGAGCAGGCCGCGACGTACTGGGCGCAGCTGTTCGTCGTCGACCCGATCTGACGAACAGGTGGCGCCGGCCTGCGGTTTCGCACCGTCCGGCGCCACGGGTACCTGCCTTCGGCGCGCCCGTAGCGACGCCGTAGCGGCCGCCCGGTCCGGTGTGTGATCCGGCCGTGGGCGGCGGACCAGTCCAGTGCTCTCGGACTGGCTATCTAGTGGCCTGATCGGGGCGCCTAGAATCGTGGAGGTTCGCATCGCAGCGATGCCTCCTCGAACGAATCCCCGATAATCAGGAGTTTGCCCGTGACAACGCCCGACACCACCTCGACGACCGGCACCGCCCGCGTGAAGCGCGGTATGGCCGAGATGCTCAAGGGCGGGGTGATCATGGACGTCGTCACCGCCGATCAGGCCAAGATCGCCGAGGATGCCGGCGCGGTCGCGGTGATGGCGCTCGAGCGGGTTCCCGCCGACATCCGCGCCCAGGGCGGCGTCGCGCGCATGAGCGACCCGGATCTGATCGACGGCATCGTCAACGCAGTCTCCATCCCGGTCATGGCCAAGGCGCGCATCGGCCACTTCGTCGAGGCGCAGATCCTGCAGAGCCTCGGCGTCGACTACATCGACGAGTCCGAGGTGCTGACCCCGGCCGACTACGCCAACCACATCGACAAGTGGCAGTTCACCGTGCCGTTCGTCTGCGGCGCCACCAACCTGGGCGAGGCGCTGCGCCGCATCACCGAGGGCGCGGCCATGATCCGCTCCAAGGGTGAGGCCGGCACCGGCGACGTGTCCAACGCGACCACCCATATGCGCAAGATCCGCGGCGAGATCCGCCACCTGCAGTCGCTGCCCGAGGACGAGCTGTTCGTGGCCGCCAAGGAGCTGCAGGCGCCCTACGAGCTGGTCCGTGAGATCGCCGAGACCGGCAAGCTGCCGGTGGTGCTGTTCACCGCCGGCGGTATCGCCACCCCCGCCGATGCCGCGATGATGATGCAGCTGGGCGCCGAGGGTGTCTTCGTCGGCTCCGGCATCTTCAAATCCGGCAACCCGGCCGAACGTGCCGCCGCCATCGTGAAGGCCACCACCTTCTACGACGACCCCGATGTGCTCGCGAAGGTGTCGCGCGGCCTGGGTGAGGCCATGGTCGGCATCAATGTCGAGGAGATTCCGGAGCCGCACCGCCTCGCCGAGCGCGGCTGGTAATCCGTTCGGACACCGCTTCCGAGGCACTCACATCGCCGGGTCGTCCTGCACAGGACGGCCCGGCGATGTCGTTCCCGGGTGTCACACGCCGGCGACTCCCATGCCCGGCGTGACCGGCTCGGCCCGTCCCGCGAACTTCGCGATCGCCGCCGGCGTCACCGGTGTGAAGAAGTTGACCAGGTTGCCGTCGGGATCGCGGACCAGCAGCGAGCGGTTGCCCCAGGGCATCGTGGCCGGCTCGGCGACCACCTCGGCGCCGGCGCCGGACAGCTCGCGATACACCCGGTCCACATCGTCGACGAGGAATTCGATGATCACGCTCTGGTTGTTCGACGGACGGGCGGACCCGGGTGCGAACAGGGCGACCGTACGGGTACTCGCGAGCGCGAGGGTGGCGACGCCGGTTTCGATTTCGGCGAAATCCTCGGTCGCCCACCGAGCGCGCGATCCGGTGGCGCGCTCGTAGAACTCGGCCAGACGCGCGAGGTCCGCGGTGATGATGCGGATCGAGACGAAATTCATGGGCTGCTCCTTGCCGTTCGACGGTGTTTTCCGCAGCATAGGAGCAATAGAGGACAGAATCGGTCCAGTATTCGCGCTAGGGTCGAGATCATGGCTCGACCGACGGGACGCGTGCTGACCCTGCTCGAATTGCTGCAGTCCGGCGGCACCCGGACCGTGGCCGAACTCGCCGACCGGATCGGAGTCGAGGGACGCACCGTGCGCCGATACGTGGACCACCTGATCGATCTCGATATTCCGGTGGAGTCGGTGCGTGGGCGCTACGGCGGCTATCGGCTCGCCCCCGGATACCGCCTGCCGCCGCTGATGTTCGACGACGACGAGGCGTTGGCGGTCCTGCTCGGCCTCCTGGCGGGCCGCCGAATCGGCTGGGCCGCAACGGATGTGACGGCCAGCGAGACGGCGGCCGCCAAGATCCGGAGGGTACTTCCCCAGCCTTTGCGCCGACGGCTCGACGTGCTGCTGGAATCGCTCGCATTCACCGATGCGCCGGCCGAATTTGCTTCCGCGGATGCCGCGGTGCTGCTGACGATCGCCGACGCGATACGCCACCACCGGCCGGTCACACTCCGCTATACCGATCGCCACGGCCGCGCGAGCGAGCGCACGCTGCACGCCTACGGGCTCGTCGCGCATTCCGGACGGTGGTACGTCACCGGCGTGGATCCCGGCCACGCCGGGGATCGCACCTTCCGCCTGGATCGCATCACCACCGCCCGAACCCTGCCGGGGTCGTTCGACGCGCCCGGCGATATCGATCCGGTGCGACGGGTGGTGTCCGGATTCGCCGCCGCCGACTATCGATACGACGTGCGGCTGCGCATCTTCGGTACCGTCGAGCAGATCCGCGCCCACCTGCCCGCGACGGTGGCGACTCTCGACGCGGCGGACTCGGACGCCGAGCGCTGGTGGGACGTCGGTATCCGGGCGGAGCGGCTCGACTGGCTGCCGTCGGTACTCGCCGCACTCGATCGCCCGTTCGAGGTGCGGCACCCGGGGGAGTTGCGCGAACTGATCCGGGGGCTCGCCGCCCGCCTCGCGGAATCGGCCCGCCGCGGCGTCGTACCGGCCGACGACTGAGGAACCGACCCGGGCGTCGAGGCCGAGCCGGCGCTCCGGTGCCAACGGCTCGTGCCGGATGCCGTGGCACGCTCGGTTCGTGCGCATCGCACCGCACCGAGCACCGTGGTGATCGGCACCGGCCAGCACATCCCCACGGCGTGAGTTCTCAGCACTCGCGCGGCCATTCGTAGCCGCCGGGAGGACGCGGGCGGTCGCCGAATAGCTTGTCGGATACTGTTTTCCGGAAGTTGCCGGCTCCGGACGCGATGGGGCTCGAGGAGAATACAGCGAAGGGTGCACAACGAATGGTTGTGGGTAGAGCGGCGAGCACGGATCTCGACCTGGCAGCCGTACGCGCCTTCGTGGCCGCGGCCGAGGAACGGCAGTTCAGTCTCGCCGCCGTGGTTCTCGGCATCAGCCAGCAGGCGGTGTCGAAGCGGATCGCGAAACTCGAAGCCCAGCTCGGCGTGGCGCTGTTCGACCGCGTACCCGCCGGAATCGTGCCGACCGCCGCCGGTGCGCGGCTGCTGCCGCATGCGCGCGCACTGCTGGCGGTGGCCGAAACCGCGGTGGCGACGGTCGGTGAGATGCCGCGCCCGCTGCGCGTCGCGGTACAGGGCGAGCGGCAGGGCGCGACCGAGCAGATGCGGTTCTACCTCGACCGCAATCCCGGCGCCGATACCGAGCTCGTGATCTCGAACGTCTTCGTGACCTCGCGGGACATGGTGGTGCACGGCCGCGCCGACGCGGCGTTCGCCCGGCCCTCGGGTGGCCCCCGCCCGTTGCCGGCCGATATCGCGGCCGTGCCCGCGTACGTGGATCCGGCGCATCTGCTCGTCGGCCGAGATCATCCGCTGGCCGGGCGGTCGGCGGTGCCGCTGGCCGAACTGGGCGCGTACTCGGTGTGGATTCCGGGCGCCGGGGTGGCATCGGAGTGGGCCGACTTCTATCGCGAACTGAGCGAATTCTGCGGTGTCACAATCGATACCACGCCCCGCGACCGCACCCGGTTCCCCCGGCCCGACGGCATCGAAGCCATGCTCGCCCGCATCGCGGCCTCCGGCGCCCTGGCCACCGTGAGCAGCGACCACTTCCGCAATCCGTGGCATCCGCACATCCGGCGGGTGCCGATCGTCGACCCGACACCGGCCTATCCGCACGCGCTGCTGTGGTCGACGGCCAATACCCATCCGGGATTACCGCATCTGATCGAGCATTTCCGCACGACCTACAACCGCGACATCGCCGCCGGGTGCTGGCTCCCCGTCGCCGACCGCGAACGTTTCGCCGGCTGAACGCCGCGAATGCCGTTGCGCCCCTGCGCATCCGAAGGCGGCGACGCGGATCAGGCGCCGATCCGTAACGCCGGGCGGTCCGGATGATCCCAGCGCACGTCGAAGGTGGGCACGTCGTCGTGCTCGCGGTCGTGACGCAGCAGAGCGGGCACGGTCCACCGATCCGCGGAATCGGTTCGCCGCAGCAGTGCCGCCTCCGACATCTGCAGCCGCACGGTGATATCGAAATCCAGACCCCGGCCGAGCAACATCGGACCCGCGACCACCAGTACGAGCCCCGGTTCGGCCGACCGCGTGCGTGCCCGGGCGGAACGGTCCTCGGCTTCGTCCCACAGCGCGGGCAACCACCGCCCGCGCCGGCGCACCGCCTCCAGCACTTCGCGATCGAGCGCGGCGTAGTCGAACCAGGCTGTGCGATAAGTCATCTCGTCGCGCCCGAACTCCAGCCGCAGCGATGCCGGGCGAACGAAGTCGTGCAACCACACCCGCTCGGCCGGCCGCCCGAGCGTGCGGATCCGTTCGACGATCCGATCGGCCGGTTCCCGTGGTCCGGCGCCGTCGGCCCCGTCGACGGCCACCACGACCGGCCCCGGCAGCTCGAGGGCGGCCGCGACGACCCGCTCGACCAGCCCGTCCGCGGCGATCGGTTCGTATGCGGGCATCCGCCTATCATGCCCGCCACGGCGCGAATAGCGGAGAGTCGCCCGCCGGTCACGTTTGCCATCGCATAGCCTGAGCGGGTCGATTCCGGACACGGCGGGCACCTGCGAGGCGATCGAACACCCTGCGCGCAGGCCCGGCGGCGCCGGTGATCGACGGTTGTCTCGAAGTCGAGGAGGTCGGAGTCCGTGGCGGTGCTGGTCCCGCGTGAACGTCCGAAGCGGTGGTCGCTCGACGACATCGTCGTCACCGATCCGCCGATCATCCGCCGGGCGATCGGCGCGGCGAGTATCGGCAACATCACCGAGTGGTACGACTTCGGTGTCTACGCGTATTTCGAGCCGACCATCAAGGACGTGTTCTTTTCCCATCTCGGGGACACCGCCGGCACGATCGCCACGTTCGGCCTGTTCGCGGTGGCGTTCCTCGTGCGCCCCTTCGGCGGCATGTTCTTCGGACCGCTGGCCGACCGCATCGGCCGCAACAAGGTGCTCGCCACCACGATGATCCTCATGGCGGCCGGCACCTTCGCCATCGGCTGTATCCCGGATCAGAACACGATCGGGATCTGGGCGCCGATGCTGCTGTTGTGCGCGCGGTTGCTGCAGGGTTTCTCGACCGGCGGCGAATACGGCAACGCGATGACCTTCATCGCCGAGTACGCACCCGACCGGCGGCGCGGATTCCTCGGCAGCTGGCTGGAATTCGGCACCTTCACCGGATATCTGCTGGGCGCCTTGGTCGTCACGCTCGCCGACGCCACCCTCACCGACGACCAGCTGCTGTCGTGGGGCTGGCGGCTGCCGTTCTTCGTCGCCCTGCCGCTGGGCGCGGTCGGCGTCTATCTGCGGATGCGACTGGCCGACACCCCGGCCTTCGCCGCCCTGGAGAAGGAATCCGAGGAGCGGGAGAAGGCGAACAAGACCGGCGACGAGGCCAAGATCCTGGCCCGGCTGTGGCCGTACGTGCTGGTCTGCATGGGTCTGGTCGTCGCCTGGAACGTCACCAACTACATGCTGACCTCCTACATGCCGACCTACGTCACCTCGACCGTGCCCGACAGTACCGGCGGCGGCCTGTCCTCCTCGGCGTCGCAGTGGCTCCAGATCGCGGTGATGGTCATCGCGCTGCTGACCATCCCGGTGATCGGCCTGATCTCGGACCGGGTCGGCCGCAAACCGATCATCTGGACCGGCGTCATCGCCCTGGTGGTGCTGGCGTTTCCGATGATTCTGCTGGTACGCACCGACAACGCGTTCGCCGTATTCCTGGGCCTGCTCATGATGGGCCTGACCCTCATCTGCTTCAGCGCGACCATGCCGTCCACCCTGCCGTCGCTGTTCCCGACGAAGGTGCGCGGCGCGGGGCTGTCGGTGTCGTTCAACGTGGCGGTCTCGCTGTTCGCCGGCACCACGTCGGTGGTGGTCGGCGCGCTCGTCGGCGCGACCGGCGATCTGAACTGGCCGGCGTACTACCTGATCATCGCCGGGCTGGTCGGTGCGGTCTCGGTGTATTTCCTGCAGGAGCCCAACGGCAGGCACATGTGGGGGTCGGCGCCGGCCGCGCGGTCCGAGGAAGAGGCGCGGGAACTGATCGGATCGCAGGGCGAACCGGCGTCGTGAGCGCTGTCACGGCGGAGAGTCGCTCGCCGGAGCGGGTTCGCCATCGCTTAGCCTGAGCGGGGCACAGGGCGGAAGGACGGTACATGGCGACGATCGAAGAGGCACTGGAGATCGAGCGGCTCGAGCGGGACATCTTCCGCGGCGCGATCACCAAGTCCCAGCTGGCGCGGACATTCGGCGGCCAGGTTGCCGGGCAGGCGCTGGTCTCGGCCGTGCGCACGGTGGAATCGCGCTTCGAGGTGCATTCGCTGCACGGATACTTCCTGCGCCCCGGCAATCCCGCCGAGCAGACCGTGTATCTGGTGGAACGCATTCGCGAGGGCCGCTCGTTCTGCACCCGCCGGGTCACCGGTGTCCAGGACGGCGAGGCGATCTTCACCATGTCGGCCTCCTTCCACGTCGGCGACGAGGGCCCCGAACATCAGGACGTGATGCCGGAAGTCCCACTGCCGCAAGACATTCCGGACGAACGCGCCTCGATGAGCCCGGAGCGGCTGTGGCTGATGCGGGAATGGGAGCACTGGGACATCCGGCTGGTGCCGCAGGACGCGGTCGTCCGTCGCGACGGCCTGGCCTCCCAGCAGCAGGTCTGGTTCCGCTACCGCCACCCGCTGCCCGACGACCCGCTGTTCCATGTCTGCACCCTCGCCTACATGAGCGATATGACCCTGCTCGGTTCGTCGAAGGTCACCCACCGCGACGAGCCGACCCAGGACGCGTCGCTGGACCACGCGATGTGGTTCCTGCGTCCCTTCCGCGCCGACGAATGGCTGCTCTACGACCAGAATTCCCCGTCCGCGGGGTACGGCCGCGCGCTCACCAGCGGGCGGATCTTCAACCAGCGCGGACAATTCGTCGCGCAGGTCGTGCAGGAAGGGCTCATCCGCAAACTGCGCCGGTAGGTGAGCGGCGCCACAACCGCGACGGCCGCAGGCCACGACCGCGCCGCGCGACTCGTATGCTCGTGCCGTGAAACCGACCATTGGCGTGCTGGCACTGCAGGGTGATGTGCGTGAGCACTTCCACGCGCTGGCCGCGTGCGATGCCGAACCGGTGAGTGTGCGACGGGAATCGGAACTGGAATCCGTCGACGCGCTCGTGCTGCCGGGCGGCGAATCCACCGCGATCAGCAAACTGCTCGAGGTGTTCGGGTTGCTGGAACCGCTGCGGGCACGGCTGCGCGCGGGCATGCCGGCCTTCGGCTCCTGTGCCGGAATGATCCTGCTGGCCTCGGAGGTGCTCGACACCCGTCCCGACGCCCAGTCGCTGTCCGGCATCGATATGACGGTGCGCCGCAACGCCTTCGGACGTCAGGTCGATTCGTTCGAGACCGATCTCGACTTCACCGGCCTCGACGACCCCATCCGCGCGGTGTTCATCCGGGCGCCCTGGGTGGAACGCGTGGGCGCCGGCGTCGAGGTGCTGGCCCGGGTCCCGCACCGGCCGCGGCCGGGCACCGTGGTCGCCGAGGGCCCGTCGGTGGGCGACCCGCAGGATGCGGCGGGCCGGATCGTCGCGGTCCGGCAGGGCTCGGTCATCGCGACCTCCTTCCATCCCGAGGTGACCGGAGATCTGCGCGTGCACCGGCTGTTCGTCGACTCGGTCCGGGCCGCGGTGGGCGCCGGTACCTGATCGTTCGCCGTGCACCCCGGCCGGGCGGTGGGGGACCGGGCAGTAGACTGCACAGCGATCGCCGGAACGCAGATCGCGAATCTGCCCGGGCCTCGAGCACACCGACCTGAAGGAAGTAGGGAATGAGCGGCCACTCCAAATGGGCCACCACCAAGCACAAGAAGGCCGTGATCGATGCCAAGCGCGGCAAGATGTTCGCGAAACTCATCAAGAACATCGAGGTCGCGGCGCGCACCGGCGGTGGTGATCCTGGCGGAAACCCGACTCTCTACGACGCCATCCAGAAGGCGAAGAAGTCGTCGGTTCCCAACGACAACATCGAGCGCGCCCGCAAACGCGGCGGTGGTGAAGAGGCCGGCGGCGCCGACTGGCAGACCATCATGTACGAGGGCTACGGGCCCAATGGTGTTGCGGTGCTGATCGAATGCCTCACCGACAACCGCAATCGCGCCGCCGGTGAGGTGCGCGTGGCCATGACCCGCAACGGCGGCAATATGGCAGATCCGGGTTCGGTGGCCTACCTGTTCCACCGCAAGGGCGTCGTCACGCTGGAGAAGAACGGGCTCAGCGAGGACGACGTGCTGACCGCGGTGCTCGACGCGGGCGCCGAGGAGGTCAACGACCTCGGTGATTCGTTCGAGATCATCAGCGATCCCAGCGACCTGATCGCCGTGCGCACCGCGCTGCAGGAGGCCGGAATCGATTACGACTCCGCCGAATCCGGCTTCCAGCCCTCGGTGTCGGTCGCGGTCGACGCCGACGGCGCACGCAAGGTGTTCAAACTCGTCGACGCGCTCGAGGACAGCGACGACGTGCAGAACGTGTATACCAACGTCGACGTCTCCGACGAGGTCCTCGCCGAACTCGACGACTGATCCGTACCGCCGCGGGCCGCTGCCGGATGCTCCGGCGGCGGCCCGCGGCGACTCAGGTGTGCACGGGCAGCCCGAGCCGCGCCGACACCCAGGGCAGCGACGAGGTGAACGCGGCCGCCGCGAACTGCCAGGTGTGCCCGCCCGGCGTGGTGTGGATGGTGCACTCGATGCCGACCGCGCGGCCCTGACCACACAGTTTCTCGGCGGCGCCCACCTCGCCGGTGTCCATGACGCCGTCCTGGCCGCCGACGCCGATGCGACTCTCGTCGACCTGCGGCATGTGGAAGTGGCCGCCGCCGGTGTCCTTACCGGTGTGATCCTGGCGATGCGGCGGTGTCAGATCGTCGAACAGACCGGCGACACCGGTGTAGGGGCCGTGTTTCGCCATCACCGTCAGCGGGTCGAAGCGGTCGTAGGCGGCCGCATCGCCGCCGTAGAGCCGCGCGATCGTCTGTTCCCTGTTGCCGGAGGTCGGGCCGAGATCGCCGGCGATGTCGACGAAGGTGTGGAACAGTTCCGGATGCATCACGGTCAGATCGGTGGCGCAGGTGCCGCCCATGGACCAGCCGATCACCGCCCACTTCGCCGGATCGGCGGGGACGTCGAAATGCGAACCCATATAGGGCACGACATCTTTCGTGAGGTGGTCGGCGGCGGCACCGCGCGGGCCGTCGACACATTCGGTGTCGTTGTTGAAGCTGCCCGAGGAGTCGACGAAGACCAGGATCGGGGCGCTGCCGTTATTCGCGGCGGTGAACGCGTCGATGGCGGGCATGATCTGGCCGCTGCGCAGCCAGTCGGCGGGGGTGTTGAACTCGCCGCCGATCATCATCACGGCCGGCAGAGCGGGCGGCGTGGGCCCCGCGAACCAGGCCGGCGGCAGGTAGACGTATTCGGTGCGGTGCTTGAATCCGCTGGCGGCGTCGCCGGTGTCGATCGGCACCACCACACCGTGGGCGGGGTGGGTGTCGCGCATCGCGGCGAGTTCGTCCTGATCGGCCTGGTGGGGTAGTGGTCCGGCGGTCAGCGCACTCCACGCCGACTGCACGCTGGGGTAGTAGCCCACCCACTGGTTGAGCACCACCGCCGAGCCGGCGATCGCGAACGGCACCGCGACGATCGCGGCGGTGCGGTGCCACCAGCGCGCACCCGGCCAGCCGACGACCGCCAGGGCGATCGCGGCGACGGCCGCGCCCACGCAGATCCACAGCTGCACCGGAGCGGGATCGGAGGCCAGGCCCTCGTTGTTCATCACGGTGCGGGCGGCGAAGGCGGACACCACACCGAGGGCGAGACAGATCGGGAACCGGATCAGCCACCACCGCCGGCCCCAGCGCGCGATCGCGATCACGAGCAGGACGGCGGCGACGATCTCGATGGTCGGTGGCAGCCAGCCGTGCAGCAGCGAGACGCCGTGATGAAAACCGTTGTAGGGGTTCAGTTTCGCCGAGGGCAGCTGCGGTGGCGGGGGTGGCGCCACCGCCGTGGCGGCGGCCGGCGCGGGCGCGGCGGGGGCGGTCGGCGCGGGCGTCGGCACATCCATGGGCGCTGGGAACACGGCGTAATTGTCGGTGGCGTTCCTCGAGAAACCCTGTGAACTTGCTCGGAGTCCGGTACGGCCGGGAGGTTGCGTAGTCCGCCGCCGTGTGGGCCCGGCGCGGGCACAATGGGGCATATGGCCGAGATCGTGCTGGTGCGCGGGGATATCACCGAACAAGGCGTGGATGCCGTGGTCAATGCCGCCAACTCCCGGTTGCTGGGTGGCGGCGGTGTCGACGGTGCGATCCACCGCAGAGGCGGACCCGAGATCCTGGCCGCCTGCAAGCAGTTGCGGGCGACGACCTATCCGGACGGCCTGCCCACCGGCGCGGCCGTGGCGACGACGGCGGGCAACCTGCCTGCCCGCTGGGTGATCCACACCGTCGGCCCGGTCTGGGCGGCGAGACACGACCGCTCCGGTCTGCTGGCCTCCTGCTATCGCGAATCCCTGCGTGTCGCAGAGGAATTGGGCGCACGCACGATCGCCTTCCCGGCGATTTCCACCGGTGTCTACGGCTGGCCCCTCGACGACGGCGCCCGGATCGCCCTCGACACCGTCCGGGCCGTCCGCACGGGCGCCACCGAGATCCGTTTCGTTCTGTTCGACGCGACCGCGCACCGGATCTTCGAATCCGCGCTGGCCGCATCGGAATAGACGGGTTCGCCACTCCGCGGTACGCGGGGCTCCCCGGGCGCGGGCTCCGTGTCGGTGGCCGCCGGTGCCGGGGCTCTCGGTTAGACTTCGAACAATTGTTCGCGACTCGACAGGGGTGCATTTTCGTGCGCGTGATGGGTGTCGACCCCGGGCTCACCCGGTGCGGCCTGAGCATCGTCGAGGGCGGGCTGGGGCGGCAGGTCACCGCGCTCGACGTCGACGTGGTGCGCACACCCGCCGATATGGACCTCGCGCAGCGGCTGCTCGGCGTCGCCGACGCCGCCGAGCACTGGATGGACACCCACCGGCCCGGGGCGGTCGCGATCGAGCGGGTCTTCTCCCAGCACAACGTCCGCACCGCGATGGGCACCGCGCAGGCCGGCGGGGTGATCGCGTTGGCGGCGGCACGTCGCGGCATCCCGGTCGCCTTCCACACCCCGAGCCAGGTCAAGGCCGCGGTGACCGGCAACGGCTCCGCGGACAAGGCTCAGGTGACCGCCATGGTGACCCGCATCCTAGGCTTGCAGACGGCGCCGAAACCGGCTGATGCGGCCGACGCCCTGGCGCTGGCGATCTGCCACTGCTGGCGGGCGCCGATGCTGGAGCGGATGGCGAAGGCGGAGGCCCAGGCCGAACAGGCGCGACGCAGATACGCCGAAAGGCTTGCCCAGCAACGAAAGGCGGTGACCAGGTGATCGCGTCGGTGCGCGGTGAGGTGCTGGAGATCGGTCTCGACCACGCGGTGCTGGAAGCCGCGGGCGTCGGTTATCGGCTCAACGCCACTCCCTCCACGCTGGCCGGTCTCACCCGCGGCGACGAGGCCCGCCTCTACACCGCGATGATCGTGCGCGAGGATTCGATGACGCTGTACGGCTTCGCCGACACCGAGGCGCGCGATCTGTTCGGCCTGCTGCAGACCGTTTCCGGTGTCGGTCCCCGGCTGGCGATGGCGGTGCTGGCGGTGCTCGAGCCCGAGGCGCTGCGAAAAGCGTTGGCGGAGAGCAATGTCGCGGCACTGACGCGGGTGCCGGGGATCGGGAAGCGCGGTGCCGAGCGCATGGTGGTCGAATTGCGCGACAAGGTGAATCTGGTTCCCGTGCAGTCCGCACCGCCGGGCGCGGCGCCCGCCCCGGTCGTCACTCCGGTGCGTGATCAGGTCGTGGAGGCGTTGATCGGTCTCGGCTTCCCGGTGAAGCAGGCCGAACCGGCCGTCGACGGCGTCCTCGCGGAACAACCCGAGCTCGGGACCTCGCAGGCGCTGCGGGCCGCCTTGGCGATTCTCGGCCGGAACCGGTGACGCCGATGCACGACGACGAATACCCCTCTGGCGCCGAGGATGTCGAGACCGGCGCGGAGGGCGGCGAATCCGCGGTCACCGCGAACTATCTGACGTCCGACGGTGACATCGAGGCCGGGCTGCGCCCCAAATCCCTGGACGACTTCATCGGCCAGCCCCGGGTGCGCGAACAGCTGGCCCTGGTGTTGCGCGGTGCGACCCAGCGCGGCGGCACCCCCGACCACGTCCTGCTGTCCGGCCCGCCCGGACTGGGCAAGACCAGTATGGCGATGATCATCGCCGGCGAGCTCGGTACCGCACTGCGCATCACGTCCGGTCCTGCCCTGGAACGCGCGGGTGACCTGGCCGCGATGCTCAGCAATCTGGTCGAGGGCGATGTGCTGTTCATCGATGAGATCCATCGCATGGCCCGCCCGGCCGAGGAGATGCTGTATCTGGCGATGGAGGATTTCCGGGTCGACGTCGTGGTCGGCAAGGGGCCGGGAGCGACCTCGATTCCGCTGGAGATCGCGCCGTTCACCCTGGTCGGCGCGACCACGCGCTCGGGCGCGCTGACCGGCCCGCTGCGCGACCGCTTCGGTTTCACCGGCCATATGGACTTCTACGAGCCCGAGGAACTGCAGCGCATCCTGGAGCGCTCGGCGGCGATCCTCGGCGTGCGCATCGAATCCGATGCGGCGGCCGAGATCGCCGGCCGCTCCCGGGGGACGCCCCGCATCGCCAACCGGCTGTTGCGCCGCGTGCGCGACTACGCCGAGGTGCGGGCCGACGGCCTGGTCACCCGGGACATCGCCAAGGCCGCGCTGGCGGTCTACGACGTCGATTCGCTGGGGTTGGACCGGCTCGACCGCGCGGTCCTCGGTGCGCTGGTCCGCGGCTTCGGCGGCGGACCGGTCGGGGTGTCGACGCTGGCGGTGGCCGTGGGGGAGGAGGCCGCCACCGTCGAGGAGGTGTGCGAACCGTTCCTGGTCCGTGCCGGGATGGTGGCGCGCACCCCGCGTGGGCGGGTCGCCACCGCCGCGGCCTGGGAACATCTGGGCCTGGTGCCGCCGCCGGATCTGGTCTTCGGATCCATCGAGGTCCGGGGTCGCGAAGCCCAGCCCACGCTCGACCTCTTCGACTGATCCGGTCCGGCTCGGTCGTGCGGCGGCGCTAACTCACCAATGCCGCGACCGCATCCACGAAGGCATCCACCTCGGCGGAGTGATAGGCGCGGACACCTGCCCCGGCCGTGCCGAATTCGGGCCTGATCGCCGCGACGTCCCATCCCGTGGCGGTCTGTGCCAGCACTGCCGCCACGCGCTCCCGGAACGCGTCGACCTCGTCGGCGACATATCCGCTCCGTCCCAGCGGCGGGGCCGAGAACCGCAGCCGCGAGACGTATTCCGCCGAGGGCGGCCACGCCACCTGCGGCCGGGCCGGGCCGTAGCGCGCGAATTCCAGTTCCACACAGGCGCGATCGAGAAACGAGTCCACCTCGTCGCGGTCGTAGTCGCGTCGGCCGGGGGCGGCCAGGCCGAATTCGTGCCCGCGAATGGCGGCGGCACTCAGCGCGGCCCGGCCCGCGAAGGCATCGGCGAGAGCGGCGCAGAACGCGTCGACCTCGGCGGGGTCGTAGCCGCGGTGCCCGATCGGGGCCCGCCCGAATCGGATCCCTCGCACATACTCCGGCGTCACCCGCACATTGTTACTACACCGCTCCGCCGGCGCGCACCCCGTCGATCAACAGTCGCGGAATCGCCTGGGCCAGACCCGCGGTCGACTCCGGATCAGGATCGCGCAACCCGTGCACGATGGCCGCCAGCAACATGCCGGTCACCGCCTTGGCCGTATTGGCGGCGTCGAGATCGGCCCGCAGATAGCCGAGTTCCACCCCGTGTTCTAGGTATCCGGTGGTCAGCGCGTCGGCGGTGTCGAGCAGGCCGTAGAGCCGCATCGTCAATTCCGGATCGATACCGGTCGCCTGGAACAGCAGCAGCTGCGCGACCCGCCGGTCCTCGAGGAAGATCCGATGCAGCGCCACCCCGATCCGGTCCAGCTGATGCCGGTAGTCATCGAGCGAGGTCGCCGCGTCGGGTGCGTTCTCGGTTCCGAGCGCTTCGATGATCCGCGCGGCCAGATCGTCGATCACGTGGTCGATGATGTCGCGCTTGTTCTCGAAGTAGCGATAGAACGTCCCGTGCCCGATTCCCAGGGCCGTGGCGATATCGGCGATTCCGGTGGCGTGATAGCCCTTGTCGGCGAAGCAGGCGAAGGCGGTGTCGATGATCTGTTGCCGCAGTTCGGCCTTGCGTCGCTCCAAATGTGTGGATGGCTTCGGCACGGAGCCGATGATACGGTGTTCCGCAACGGAATGATGTGTCATTCCGTATCAGATACGTCAGGTAACAGGGAGGTTCGGCGTGGCACCTCAATACGACGCCGTGGTGGTCGGCGCGGGATTCGGCGGTATGGGGGCCGGAATTCAGCTGGATCGCCTCGGTCTGAAGAATTTCGTGATCCTCGAACGGGAGGACGGCCTGGGCGGCACCTGGCACGTCAACCACTACCCGGGCCTGGCGGTCGACATCGCCTCGGTGACCTACTCCTATTCGTTCGAACCGAATCCGCACTGGTCGCGACTGTTCGCCCCGGGCGCCGAGCTCAAGAAGTACGCCGAGCACATAGCGGACAAATACGACCTGCGCCGACGGATGCGGTTCAACCAGGTCGTCGGCGGGGCTCGCTGGGATTCCGAACACGCGTACTGGGTGGTGTCGGTCGAGGGTGGCGAAACCCTCACCGCGCGCTATCTGCTCACCGCGACCGGCTTCCTGTCCCAGCCCTACACCCCGCCGTTCCCGGGCATCGACAGCTTCGCGGGCAAGATCATCCACACCACGGCCTGGGAGGACGATTTCGACCTGACCGGCCGCCGCGCCGCGGTCATCGGCACCGGCGCCACCGCCGTGCAGCTCGTCCCGGAGGCCGCGAAGAAGGTCGCGGAACTGACCGTGTTCCAGCGCACCCCGATCTGGGTCGTGCCGAAGGTCGACACCGCCATCCCGAAGCCGGTCCAGCAGCTGTTCGAGAAGCTGCCGCTGACCCAGAAGGCGGCCCGGCTGGTCAACACCGGCGCTCTGGAACTGCTGATGGTCTCCGGCGTCCTGCACTACAAGCAGGCCAGATTCGGCAACAAGGGCGCCGCGCTGCTGGCGAAGGCGCACCTGCGCGCCCAGGTGCGCGACAAGCAGACGCGGGAGAAGCTGACCCCGCACTACGACTTCGGCTGCAAGCGGCCCACCTTCTCCAACACCTACTTCAAGACCTTCAACGAGCCGCACGTGCGGCTCGAGACCAATGCGATCGACCATGTCGAGGCCGACGGCATCGTGACCGCGGACGGCCACAAGACCGAGATCGACACCCTGATCCTGGCGACCGGATTCAATCTCTGGGATGTGAACTTCCCGGCCGTCGAGATCATCGGCCGCGACGGGGTGAATCTCGGAAAGTTCTGGCGCGACAACCGTTTCCAGGCCTACGAGGGCATCACGGTGCCGAAGTTCCCCAACTTCTTCAGCCTCAACAGCCCCTACTCCTACAGCGGTCTGTCCTACTTCACCACCATCGAGGCGCAGATGAAGCATATGGACCGGCTGTTGCGCGAGGCCCGTCGGCGCGGTGAGCAGGTCTTCGAGGTGCGCGAAGAGGCCAACGCGCGATTCCTGGACTACGTGACCGAGAAGCTCGGCTCATCGGTGTTCTACGCAGGCGATTGCTCGACCGCCCGCAGCTACTACTTCAACCAGCACGGCGAGGCCGCGCTGCTGCGTCCGAACAGTACTGTCACCACCCACCGCGAAGCGGTGAACTTCCCGCTCGACGACTACGTCTACGGCGCGCCCGCGGCGTGAGACACCGCCGCGGCGGGGTTCGCGCCGGTGTGGCGCACCCCGCCGCGCACACCGCGGGTGTGGCGATATTCCAGGTTGCTGGCAGACTGTGTGGGTACAGCCCACCCAACCCACCAAACTAGGACCGACTACGACGATGGCGAACCTGCTGTTTCCGCTGCTACTGGTAGTTCTGCTCGTACCGATGTTTCTCGGTGTCCGCCGCCAGAAGCGCGAAGCGCAGAAGGTCGCCGATATGCAGGAGAACGTGAAGGTCGGTGACCAGGTCACCACCACCTCCGGTCTCTACGGCACCGTGGTCGATCTCGACGAGGAGACCGTCGATCTGGAGATCGCCGAGGATGTGGTGACCACCTGGCTGCGCGCCGCCATCCGCGATGTGCGCCCCACCGGCGACGCCGCCGACTCCGCCGAGGCGGATTCCGCCGCGGACGAGTCGGACGACGAGGCGATCGCCGGCACGACGGTGGAGGGTGCTGCCACCAACGGGACCAACGGATCGGCTGCCGCGAACGGCTCGTCGGCCGACGGTTCCTCCCCGGTGTCCGGTGCGGAGGAATCCGTCGAGGACACCGCAGCCCGGCTGCGCAAAGACTGACCCGCTTCCGCCGTCGCAGCGCTCACCGCCGCGACGGCGGTGCGGCGTGTCCGTGGGCCCGCGTCCGCCGGTGCTCCATGTTCGCAGGTCATGCCGCAATTCCGGCCGCCACCCTCACCGCCTAGGAGATATGTACTGTGCCACCTTCCAAGGGAACGGGGCATCCGTTGCGGCTGCTCGGCGTCTACGCCGTGCTGCTCGCGGTGATCTACGCGTTGGTGTTCTTCACCGGTGACAAGTCGCCGGAACCCAAGCTGGGAATCGACCTGCAGGGCGGAACCCAGGTCACGCTGACCCCGCGCACGCCCGATGGCGGTAAGCCCAGCAAGGACAGCCTCAAGCAGGCCCAGCAGATCATCGAATCCCGGGTCAACGGCCTCGGTGTGGCCGGTTCCGAGGTGGTGATCGACGGCAACAACCTGGTCATCACCGTGCCCGGCAGCGACGGGCAGCAGGCGAAGTCGCTGGCCACCACCGCCAAGCTCTATATCCGCCCGGTGGTCGGCCAGCCGCTTCCGGTGGGGCCCGACGGCAAGATCCAGACCGGTACCGGTGGCGAGCTCGCCCCCGGGGCGGAACAGCCCGGCACCCCGCCCGCGAACACTCCGGAGCCGGCTCCGGGTGCGGGTCAGCAGGCCCCCAAGCCGGGTGCGTCGTCCGGTACCGAGTCCAAGCCGTCGAACGAATCCGGCACCGCCTCGGGGACGGCCTCCTCGGGCGAGACGTCCGGCACCGGCGAATCCTCGGGCACGACCGCGCAGAACCGGGTCTTCCCGGCTCCGGCACAGGCTCCGACGACGCCCGCACCCACTCCGACACCGTCGCCGCAGCCGGGAGCGCCGAATCCGGCGCTGACGCCGCAGCAGCAGGCCAAGCAGGAGATCGACGCGGCGCGGGCACTGCGCCAGAGCACCGACCCGCAGGTCCAGCAGCTGGCGGCCCAGCAGCTGGACTGCCACAAGCCCGATCCGCTGGCCGGTAACGACGATCCGAAGCTGCCGCTGGTGACCTGCTCGTCGGACGGCAACGAGGTGTATCTGCTGGCCCCGATGCGCATCGACGGCCAGGACATCAAGGATGCGAGCTCGTCGCTGAACCAGCAGTCGCAGTGGGCGGTCGATCTGACGTTCAAGAACGCCGACGCCTGGGCCGACCTCACCAAGGAATACCTGCAGAAGCAGGTGGCCTTCACCCTCGACTCGAAGGTGATCAGCGCGCCGGTCGTGCAGCAGGGCCCGCAGCTCGGCGGCACCACCCAGATCACCGGTCAGTTCAACGCCTCCACCGCCAAGGAACTCGCCAACTCGCTGAAGTACGGTTCGCTGCCGCTGTCGTTCGAGGTGTCGGAAGCGTCCACGGTGTCGGCGACGCTGGGCCTGGCCTCACTGCACGCCGGTTTGATCGCCGGTGCGATCGGGCTGATCGCGGTGTTGCTGTACTGCCTGCTCTACTACCGGATGCTCGGCTTCCTCGCCGGGTTCTCGCTGGTGGCCTCGGGTGTGGCGGTGTACGGCATCATCGTGCTGCTCGGCAGGTGGATCAACTTCACCCTGGACCTGGCCGGTATCGCCGGTCTGATCATCGGTATCGGTATGACCGCGGACTCGTTCGTGGTGTTCTTCGAACGCATCAAGGACGAGATGCGCGAGGGCCGCAGTTTCCGCTCGGCCGTCCCGCGCGGCTGGGCTCGCGCGCAGCGCACCAACCTCTCCGGTAAGACCGTCAGCCTCATCGCCTCGGTGGTGCTCTACATCCTGGCGGCCGGTCAGGTGAAGGGCTTCGCGTTCACCCTCGGCCTCACCACCGTGCTCGACGTGGTCGTGCTCTACCTGGTGACCTCGCCGCTGATGATGCTGGCCTCGCGCTCGCCGTTCTGGGCGAAGCCGTCGGTCAACGGTCTGGGCGCGGTGCAGCAGCTCGCGCGGGAACGCAAGGCGGCCGGCACTCTCGTAGGGACGGGGGCACGATGAGCGACAATCGCAGTCAGGTGTTGGAGGAACCACTCGTGGACGAGTCGCTGCCCACCGCGGACGCACCGAAGCACGGATTCTTCGAACGCCTCTACACCGGCACCGGCGGCTTCCAGATCGTCGGCCGCCGCAAGTTGTACTACGGCATCGCCGTGGTGCTGGTCCTGATCGCGGTGCTGAGCATCGCGGTGCGCGGCTTCACCCTCGGCATCGATTTCGCCGGCGGTACGAAGATCCAGATCCCGGCGACCAGCGGTATGAGCACGACCTCGGTCGAGGACACCTACTCACAGGCACTGGGACACAGTCCGGTGACCGTGCAGAAAGTCGGCTCGGGTTCCTCGGCCTCCTTCGAGATCCGTTCCGAGACACTGGATTCCGCGCAGCAGGACAAGATCGCGGATGCGCTGTTCACGAAGTACCATCCGAAGGATTCGAGCGGCACGGCCAGCCGCAGCGTCATCAGCGTCACCGAGATCAGCGAGACCTGGGGTGGGCAGATCACCCGCAAGGCGCTCATCGCGCTGGTGGTGTTCGTCCTGTTGACGATGATCTACATCGCGATCCGATTCGAACGCGACATGTCGATCGCCGCGATCGCCTCGCTGTTCTTCAACATGATCGTCACCGCCGGCATCTATTCGATCGTCGGCTTCGAGGTGACGCCCGCCGCGGTGATCGGTCTGCTGACCATCCTGGGCTACGTGCTCTACGACAACGTCGTGGTGTTCGACAAGGTCGAGGAGAACACCCGCGGCGTCCTGCATCTGACCCGGCGCACCTACGGTGAACAGGCCAACCTCGCCGCCAACCAGACGCTGATGCGTTCGATCAACACCACGGTGATCGGCATTCTGCCCATCGTCGGCATGCTGGTGATCGCGGTCTGGCTGCTCGGTGTGGGCACGCTGAAGGATCTCGCGCTGGTGCAGCTGGTCGGCATGATCGTCGGCGCCTACTCGTCGATCTTCTTCGCCGTGCCGCTGCTGGTGTCGATCAAGGAACGCTTCGGCCCGGTGGCCGCGCACACCCGCAAGGTGCTCGCCAAGCGTGCCGCCGGCGAGTCCGGCCGCACGGGTGAGACGCCGGCCCGTCGCGCTTCCGGTGTCCCGGTGGCCACCCGCACCCGCGACAGCGGTTCCGCCGCACCGAGACCCGGTGCCCGGCCCACCGGGAAGCGGCACAAGAGAACCCACTGATGAGGCGAAGGGGGTCGGATCGCGTGCGGCGGACGCTCCGGCGGACATTCGGTGTGATCGCGGCCGGTGCACTGGTCACCGGCGTGATCGCGGGTTGTTCCAGCAAGAACCAGGTGCCATCCATCGGATATGCCGTCGACGCGGTGCCGGCCACCTACAACGGCGGAAGTTCTGCCGGTGTCGCGGGCGGTTCCGCGGCGCTGTTCTCCCGCGTGCTGACCGGGTTCTTCTACACCGGTCCGGACGGCCAGCCCGTCGCCGACACCGATGTCGGCACCGCCAACGAGGTGGCCGGCGAGGCGCAGACCATCCGGTACCGGCTCAACCGGGACGCGGTCTACTCCGACGGGGTGCCCACCTCGTGTGACGATCTGGTGCTCGAATGGGCCGCGCGCAGTGGGCGGTTCACCAAACCCGGCCCGGGTGGCGCGATTCCGCTGTTCGACGCCGCCTCCACCACCGGCTATTCCGATATCGAGCGGGTCGAATGCCAGCCCGGCTCGAAGGACGCGACCGTGGTTTTCCGGCCCGACCATCACTTCCTGGCCTGGCAGACGCTGTTCAACGCCGGTGATCTGATGCCGGCGCACATCGCCGCCAAGGCCGCGGGTGTGCCGAATGTGGTGGCGGCTGTACAGTCCGGCGACCAGGCCGCACTCGATCGGCTGGCGCAGTTCTGGAACACCGGCTGGAATCTGAAATCCGGTGACATCAACGCCGATCTGCTGCCGTCCTCGGGGCCGTACCGCATCGAGTCCTACAGCGACGGCGACGGTTTGGTGCTGGTGAAGAACGAGAAGTGGTGGGGCAACAAGCCGGCCACGCCCCGCATCGTGATGTGGCCCAAGAACGCCGATCTGAAGAAGAGGATCTCCGACAACTCCGTCGAGGTGGTCGATATCGGGGCGGGCTCGGTGAAAGACCTGAGCCTGAACAAGTTCTCGGTGAATCAGGAACCGGGTCGCGGTGCCGAGCAGCTGGTGCTGTCCACCGCGGGTGTCTTCGCCTCCGCCGACGCGCGGCGCGCGTTCGCGCTGTGTGTCCCGCGGCAGGCGTTGTTCGACACACTCGGGCATCCGGGTTTCGACGACAAATCCGGCCTGGGCTCCGGCCCGCTGAATTCTCGTACGGTACAAGCTGATTCGGTGTACTACCCGGCGATCACGGGGCCGGCGGACAAATATCGCGTGGGCGACGCGCCGGGTGCGCAGCGGGGTCTCGCGGCGGCCGGGGTAGCCAACCCCACGATCCGCATCGGTTATCGCAGCCCGGACGATCGCCGTGCCCGCACCGTCGCGATGATCGGTGATGCCTGCAAGGCGGCGGGTGTGACCGTCGTCGACGCCGGTGCGGCGGACTTCACGCCCGCGGAACTGGGCGCCGGCAAGGTGGACGCCGTACTCGGCGGCACCGCGGCGGCCGTGGGCCCGGCCGGTTCGCTGCCGGGGATCGAGGCGACCGCGGCGCTGCGCACCGGTCAGGGCGTGAATTTCGGGCGCTTCGGCAACGGGCGTTACGATGCGATCGCGGATCAGCTTGCGGCGGACGACAATTCGGTGACGGTGTTGAATCTCGACACCGAGGCCGAGAATCTGCTGTGGAACGAGATGCCGTCGATCCCGCTGTTCAACACGCCTCGGACCGTCGCGTTCGGGAAGGGCCTGGAGAACGGGGTCGCGAGCCCCACCAAGGCCGGTGCGGGCTGGAATATGGACCGCTGGGTGTTGCGGCGGTGAGCGTCCTCGGACGCTGGATGAGGGAGCGGGTGTAGATGAGTAAGCACACGATGGTGGAAACGGCCGAAACCGCGGAGGAGAAGGTCGCGCGGACCGCCGAGGTGGTCGGACGACTGACGCGCTGGCACGACGATTTCCCCACCCCCGGTGTGCGTTTCGCGGACCTGACTCCGGTGTTCGCCGACGCCGAGGGCTTCCACGCGGTGATCGAATGCCTGGCCGCCTGCGCTCCCGACGCCGATCTGGTGGCCGGGGTGGACGCGCGCGGATTCCTGCTGGGCGCCGGTGTGGCGGCGCTGCTCGGGACCGGTGTGGTGGCGGTGCGCAAGGGCGGCAAACTGCCGCCGCCGGTGCTCTCCCGCGAGTACACCCTCGAATACGGCTCCGCCGCATTGGAGATTCCGGCCGACGGCATCGAACTCACCGGCCGCAAGGTGTTGCTGCTCGACGACGTTCTCGCCACCGGCGGCACGCTGGCCGCCGCCGCGGAACTGTTCCGCACCGCCGGGGCGCAGGTGGCCGCGGCCGCGGTGGTGCTCGAGATCGGCGAACTCGGCGGGCGTGCTCGCCAGGGCGACTATGCGCTGACCTCGATCGTGCAGGTGTGAGTCGCGTGTCGGTTGTAGGGCGCGCGCGGGGATCGTTATGCTGACGCGCGGCAAGGGACCCGGATGAACGACCGACGGACGATCGCATGAACGAGTACCGCAGTGCGCGCGACAGTGCCGGAACAGGACACGCCGACCGGTGGTGGCGATGAGCCGCAGCCGGCGTACCCGCATCGGGGCAGCGCTCGCGGGTGCCGTGGGCGTCGCGTTCGTCGTCGGCGGCGCGACCGCTGCGGCTACTCCTTCGGTGGCGCTGCGGGGCGGCGCCACCATCACGGCCCGGGTCACGGGGGAGAAGGCCGGGCAGACCTGCCGGATCACCGGTTCGGGCATCGATATGCCCTGGCGTACGGTCGGTTCCGACGGCTCGGTGGAACTGGACAGCGGACCCGTTCCATCGGGGCGGCACAACGCTCGGGTCGTCTGCCGGGATCCGCGCACGGGCGCGGCCTCACAGCATGCGGTGGGTAAGGAAGAGGACGTCTTCACCGGCCATTGGGCTCCGGCCTTCGAATTCCTCCACCATCATCGGATGGAATTCCTTACCCCGCACGAACGCTGATACCTTCCGACGTCGAGTCGATCCACTTCCGCGGGCTCAGATCCGCGCCAGCAGGCGCGCGATGATCCCGGTCACCACGAGCCAGAACACCGCTGCCAGGCCGTAATTGATGATGACGTCCCAATCGTGGGAGCCGGTGTTGAACAGGCCCGGGAAGAACAACGCCAGCGGTTCGGCCAACCCTTTGATGAAGGTGAAGAACCGGTTGGTCTGGTTGGCGTCGAAGATCTGCAGCAGGATGTAGACGATCTCGATCAGTGCGAGGACACCGCCGATCGTGCTGACGATCGCCGCCAGCCCACCCGTGCGGTTTGTCCCATAGGTTCTATATCTGTACATGTCGGCCGAATACCCGCTTGACGGCGTTGAACGCAGCCGATTTTGTCCAGAGGTCTGGACTGTTCAGAAATGTGAGCGCTGCTCTTGACAGAGGGGTGCCGGTGCACGATGATTGAGTCATCGAAGAGAGCATTGCTCACAAAAGCGAGGAGTAGTCATGAACGCCACCCGGTACATCGCGCCCACCGGTATCGACCCGATCATGAATCGGATGTTCAACGTCCTGCCGAAATGGGGCATCAGCGTGATGGGATCCCGGCTGCTGGCCGTGCGCGGTCGCACCTCCGGGGAGTGGCGGACCACGATGGTCAATGTCCTGCAGGATGCGGACGGGACCCGGTATCTGGTCGCTCCTCGTGGTCGCACCCAGTGGGTTCGCAATATCCGCGTCGCCGGCGGCGGGGAGCTGCGGCTGGGCCGCAAGACCGAGGTGTTCACGGTGACCGAGGTCGCCGACGCCGACAAGGTGCCGGTGCTGCGGCTGTATCTGAAGAAGTGGGGCTGGGAGGTCGGCAAATTCTTCGAGGGCGTGACCGCCGATGCCACCGACGCGGAACTCACCGCCATCGCACCGGGCTTCCCCGTCTTCCGGATCAACTGAGCCACAACGCCTTCCGTCGCCGGTGACGGATATCACCGGCAATGTGATCTTGCGACTCCTTCGCCGGTTCGCTAAAGTTGTCGAGTCTTGTTTCCGTTGATCGGAGTCGTGCCGTTGCTCTTCTGAGGTAGCCATCGCGTGGCCCGCACTTCTGCGCGCCATTCCCGCCGCCCTCAGGAGCACGCATATGTCTATTTCGGCGATTGCGCTGTCCGATCTCACCTTCACCTGGCCCGACGGCACCCCGGTGTTCGACGGTCTCGACGCGGTGCTCGGACCCGGCCACATCGGTGTGGTGGGGAGTAACGGAGCCGGGAAATCCACCCTCTTGCGGCTGATCACCGGGGAATTGCGCCCTGTCCGCGGTTCGGTGACGGTCGCCGGGCGGCTCGGATATCTGCGCCAGGACCTCGGGTTGGCCGCAGGTCAGCGCGTCGACGCCGTCCTCGGTATCGGTGGCGTGCGGGCCGCGCTGCACCGCATCGAATCCGGCGCCGGTACCGACGCCGATTTCGACCGTGTCGGAAACCGCTGGGATGTCGAGGAATCGGCGATCGCGCTGCTCGGCCGGCTGGGCCTGAACTACCTGGCCGACGATGTGGCACAACTGGATCGGCGCCTGGAGACCCTGTCCGGTGGCGAGACGATACTGCTCGGACTGGTGGCCGAACTGCTGCGCGAGCCCGACGTGCTGTTGCTCGACGAACCCACCAACAATCTGGATTCCGTTGCCCGCCAACGGCTTTACGATGTGGTCGAGGGCTTCGCCGGCACCGTGCTGACCGTCAGCCACGACCGCGAACTGTTGCGACGGGTCACCACCGTCGCCGAACTGCGCCGCGGTGAGATCCGCACGTTCGGCGGTAATTTCGACGATTACGAGCAGATCGTCGAGGCCGAACAGGAGGCCGCTCGCGCGGCGATCCGCGATGCCCGCAGCGATGTGCGCAAACAGTCGCGGGAACTGGTCGAGGCCAGGATCAAACTGGACCGGCGCCTGCGCTACGGGCAGAAGATGTGGGACACCAAGCGCGAACCGAAGATCGTGATGGCCGAGCGCAAACGGCAGGCGCAGGTCTCGGCCGGCAAACTGCGCAACAACCACATCGCCAAGGTGGATGAGGCTCGATCGACCCTGGAACAGGCCCAGGAACTGCTACGCGACGATCGTGAGATCCGCGTCGACCTGCCCGGAACCAGGCTGTATCCCGGTCAGGACGTGGTGGCGTTGGAAGAGGTGCGGCTGGCCAACGGGCCGGTGGTCACGCTGCGGGTGAACGGTCCCGAACGTATCGCGCTCACCGGGCGCAACGGCGCCGGTAAGACCACGCTGCTGCATCGGCTCGTCGCGGAACCGCCGAAGGTGCCGTGGCGGCTGCTGCCGCAGCGGCTCGACATCTTCGACGAGCGGTTGTCGGTCTTCGACAACGTGTCCGCCGCCGCTCCGCACGCCGGTGCCGAACGGATTCGCGCACAGTTGGCGCGGTTCCTGTTCCGCGGCGGCGACGCCGATGTCGCGGCGGGCGCGCTCTCGGGTGGTGAGCGGTTGCGGGCCGCGCTGGCGATGCTGCTGCTCGCCGAACCGGCACCGAAACTGCTGCTGCTCGACGAGCCCACCAACAACCTGGACCTGCCCAGTCTCCGCCACCTCACCGAGGCGCTGACCAGCTTCGAGGGGGCGATGATCGTGGTCAGCCACGACCCGCGCTTCCTCGACGAGATCGGCGTCACCCGCCGGCTGGACCTCACCGCGGACGGGTTGGTGGATGAAACGGGCTCCGGAACCGGTTGAACGAACGGGGCGGGTCGAGCCGGACCGGTGCGCGCACGGGAAAACTCCTACTAAAGTGGGTGTTCTGGGCTGTTGAAGCGGTCGGCTAGGGTGTGGCGATCGAGGCGTGAGAGGTGGTGGCATGACTCAGCATCTGGAGAAGGCGAATGCCGGGAATTCGGCGGCCGGTGATGCCGCGCCGGCTGCCGCACCGGCGACTCCGCCGGCCGCCCCCGCCGCACCGCGTCCCGCTGCGCCGAAGTCCGGCGCCGACCGAGGCGGTCAGCCGCCGGCCTCGTCCCCGTCCCCGCGCAACATGCCGATGAAGCAGCCGGGCACACCGGCCGCGGTGCCGAGTTCGGCCTCGCGGCGGGTGCGGGCCCGGCTGGCTCGCCGGATGACCGGGCAGCGGGGTATCGCCGCGGTCAAGCCGGTGCTGGAGCCGTTGGCGACCGTGCACCGGGAGCTGTATCCCAAGGCGAATCTGCAGTTGCTGCAGCGCGCCTTCGACGTGGCCGACGAGAAGCACTCCCACCAGTTCCGCAAGTCCGGTGACCCGTACATCACCCACCCGCTGGCGGTGGCCAACATCCTCGCCGAACTGGGGATGGACACCACCACGCTGGTGGCCGCCCTGCTGCACGACACCGTCGAGGACACCGGCTATTCGCTGGACGAGCTGACCGCGGATTTCGGTTCCGAGGTGGCCCATCTGGTCGACGGCGTGACCAAGCTGGACAAGGTCAACCTGGGCGCGGCGGCCGAGGCCGAGACCATCCGCAAGATGATCATCGCGATGGCCCGCGATCCGCGGGTGCTGGTGATCAAGGTCGCCGACCGGCTGCACAATATGCGCACCATGCGCTTCCTGCCGCCGGAGAAGCAGGCGAAGAAGGCGCGCGAGACGCTGGAAGTCATTGCGCCACTGGCACATCGGCTCGGTATGGCCACGGTCAAATGGGAGCTCGAGGATCTGGCGTTCGCGATCCTGCACCCGAAGAAGTACGACGAGATCGTGCGGCTGGTGGCCGACCGGGCCCCGTCCCGCGACACCTACCTGGCGCGGGTGCGGGCCGAGATCGTCAACACGCTGGCGGCGAGCCGGATCAACGCGATCGTCGAGGGCCGGCCCAAGCACTACTGGTCGATCTATCAGAAGATGATCGTCAAAGGTAAGGATTTCGACGACATCCACGACCTGGTCGGCATCCGGATCCTGTGCGACGAGGTGCGGGACTGCTACGCCGCGGTCGGTGTGGTGCATTCGCTGTGGCAGCCGATGGCGGGCCGGTTCAAGGACTACATCGCGCAGCCGCGCTACGGCGTGTACCAGTCGCTGCACACCACGGTGGTGGGCCCGGACGGCAAACCGCTGGAGGTGCAGATCCGCACCCAGGACATGCATCGCACCGCCGAGTTCGGCATCGCCGCGCACTGGCGCTACAAGGAGACCAAGGGCAAACATTCCGGCGACGCCGCCGAGGTCGACGATATGGCCTGGATGCGGCAGCTGCTGGACTGGCAGCGGGAGGCCGCGGACCCCGCGGAGTTCCTGGAGTCGCTGCGGTTCGACCTGAAATCCCCGGAGATCTTCGTGTTCACGCCGAAGGGCGATGTGATCACGTTGCCGCAGGAATCGACTCCGGTCGACTTCGCCTACGCCGTCCATACCGAGGTGGGCCACCGCTGCATCGGCGCGCGGGTCAACGGCCGGTTGGTGGCGCTGGAACGGCAGCTGGAGAACGGTGAGGTCGTCGAGATCTTCACCTCGAAGGCGCAGAACGCCGGTCCGAGCCGGGACTGGCAGAACTTCGTGGTGTCGCCGCGGGCGAAGGCCAAGATCCGGCAGTGGTTCGCCAAGGAACGCCGCGAGGAGGCGCTGGAGGCCGGTAAGGAGCAGATCTCCAAGGAGGTCCGCCGTTCCGGTCTGCCGCTGCAGCGGCTGATGAGCGTGGACGCGATGTCCGCGCTGGCGCACGAGCTGCACTATGCCGACATCTCCGCGCTGTACGCGGCGGTGGGGGAGAACCAGGTTTCGGCGCATCACGTCGTGCAACGCCTGATGGCGCAGCTCGGTGGCGTCGGCGACGTGGAAAACGAACTGGCCGAACGGAGTACGCCGTCGACGCTGCCGGCGCGGCAGCGCACCATCGGCGACGCCGGCGTCGAAATCCCCGGTGCCCCCGGTACGGTCGCGAAGCTGGCCAAATGCTGTACCCCGGTGCCGGGCGACGAGATCATGGGCTTCGTGACTCGCGGCGGCGCGGTGAGTGTGCACCGGACCGATTGCACGAACGCGGATTCGCTACGCGCGCAACAGGAACGGATCATCGAGGTCAAGTGGGCGCCGTCGCCGTCGTCGGTCTTCCTGGTGGCGATTCAGATCGAGGCGCTGGACCGCACCCGGCTGCTGTCGGATGTGACCAAGGTGCTGGCCGACGAGAAGGTCAACATCCTGTCCGCGTCGGTGATGACCTCCGGTGACCGGGTGGCGATCAGCAAGTTCACCTTCGAGATGGGCGATCCCAAGCATCTCGGGCATCTGCTGAACGTGGTCCGCAACGTGGAGGGCGTCTACGACGTCTACCGGGTGACCTCGGCGGCCTGATCCGCGGGCGGCAGTTCCGCCTGGGCTCGCGACAGCTGGACCGCGGCCACGCACATCACCAGTACCGAGGCGATGACGACGATGGTGCCGGCCGTACCGGTCCGTAGTCGCTCGTCCAGCACGGTGAGTCCGAGGAACGCGGCGCCGAGCGGTTCGGCGACGGTGAAGGCCGGTAGCGAGGCCGACAGCGCCCCGACCTGGTAGCCGCGCTGTTGCAGATAGAGCCCCACGATGCCCGCGGCCACCAGGGTGTACGTCTGCCAGCTGGTGAGCGCCGTGGTGAGACCGTGTCCGAACAGCTGGATGACGTGCTGGGTGAGCGCGGCGGAAACGCCGAACAGCAGACCGGCCGCGGTCCCCAGCATGAGTGCCTGCAATCCGGTCACCCGGATCACCACCGCGATCACGACCGCCGCGGCGACCACGCCGAGAACCAGAATCAGCGGCCACATCCAGGTCGACCACGGCGCGTCCGAGATGCCCTCGGTGGGATCGCCGACGACGAGGAAGCAGGCCAGTGCGGCCGAGAGCGCGACCGCGTGCGCCCACATGACCGGCGTGACCGGGCGGCGGCTGTAGTGCGCGGCCAGCGGTAACGCGAAGACCAGTGCGGTCACCAGAATCGGCTGCACGATCAGCACCGATCCCAGCGCCAGCGCGACGACCTGGAACACGAAGCCGCCGGCGTCGCCGATGATGCCGGCCCACCAGCGCGGATTGCGAACGAGCTGGGCAACCAACGCGTCACCGGCCGGCACGTCGGCCGCCGCGCGTTGCTGGGCGACCGCCGACACGGCGAACAGCACGGCGCCGATGAAGGCGCAGACGACCGCGGCGACGGGAAAGTTGCTCACCCGATCAGTCTGCCGCCCGCGACCGGCGGCCACGGCATCGGGCTCGGTGAACCGATCCGGGCGGTGTGATGCGGGGCCGGTGAAAGGCCCGGGGGAGCGCGAGACAGGCGAATGCACCGGCATCGGGCGGCGCGGTCCACCGGAATAGCCGGAATGCCCGGAACGGGTGAATGGCAATTGTTCGGCAACCTATTTCGCGGGGTGTCCGGAGTTGCGGCGAGTTGCCCTCGGCCAGGCCCGAATTGCGCATTCGCCGCGGTGTTGCCGAGGCTTCGGACGGCGGTCGATCCCGGTCGGTCGGCCGGTCCGCAGCGAATCCTTCGCGCAGGTAGGAAGGTTCGGCGACGGCGATCGCGGATGTGCTCGCGCACCGACGGAGGACCTGCACTCCGAGCCGGATTCTGTTACGGTTTATTGCGTTTCGGGGTGCGCGCGATGTTCGGCGACAACTCGAATCCACATGATGATCGCCGGACGGGTCGCAGTGGCACTCGACCCTCAGAACTGTTGCAGACAGCGGGTTTAAAGGGGGTCAGATCGTGCTGACCGTGCTGACATGCTCGGCGGCGACCGTACCGGTCGCCTCGGGCCTTCGCCGCGGATGTGGCGCACCCACATTCGCGCCGGCCCTCGATCGGGCGTTCGAGATATCCCGGTTCACACCCCTTGAACTGCGTGGATATGGTATCGCCCGAATCTCGGCGGCGTCGGACGGCGCGTCGAGTTCGCCGAATTCGTCGGGTACGGGACAATTTCCGTTCGGGAAGGGCCTCGGTGACGCCGCACCCGGTGGTGTGCCGTCGGCGCCGTCCCACGGCGGTACCGCTGACAACAACTACCCGTTCTCCACGAACTGATCGCCGAGAGGGTCCGACGATGCTGTACGACGTGCCCGGCTCCGCGGGGATGAGGGAATGTTGAAGCCGTACAAAGAAGTCCAACGGTGGTTCCCGGCGCTGGAACCCGAACACGCCGTGCCCGCGGCCGCGCCGGGGGAATCCGACGCCGTCGACGACGAGGCGGACCCTGGAGCGGCGCGGTATCCGCACTACATCCGCGACACCGAGCCCGAACCGTTCGACATTCCGTTCGCCGACGAACCGACCACGCGACGCAGCGAATTCGTCGGGGGCTGGACCGACTGGGTCGGCAGCCACGCGCCCGGACCCGACGACGACTATCCCGTCCACGAGGGTGAGGTGCTGCGCCTGCCCCGCGACGCCGAGAGCGGCGAGGGCCGGACCCGTGGCCGCCGCCGGACGCGGGCGGCCGGTGCCGACGGCGACGATGCGGAGGGATCCGGGGCGCGTTCGCCGGTGGACGATTCCGACGAGCGCGACGACGTGGACACAGACGACGTGGACACCCCCGAGTGGATTCTGCCGCCCCGGCGCGAGCACGGCGACGGCGGCGCGGGCCGGATCGTGCGCCGCGCCCCGGGCCCGGCCTCTCCGGCCCTGCGCGACTACATCCGCCCGAGCCGGTTGCGGGTCGCGCTCGTCCTCGCGGTAGCCGTGTTATTGCTGGCGGTCGCAGCCGTTTTCGCGCTGTACCTGCTGCGCTCCGGTGACGACGGGAAACAGTCGATGGCGCCGCTGCCGGTACGGCCGGCGGTGGGCGAAGAGGCACCGATGCTGCGGCTCACCTCGGCGTTCGGCGCCGATTCCGGCGCGCGGGTGGGTTCGGCGGCGCACTGCCCGACTGAACGGTCCGCGCGCGTGGTGCGCGGCGCCGAGGTCGGCGGCACCGATTCCGGGCCGGACGCGATCATGTGGTTCCAGCACGCGTTCTACGTCGAACGCTCGGCCGAGCGAGCGCGCGAGGTGGTGGCGCCGAACGCGGCGGTCTCACCGGCGCCGGTGATCCAGCGCGGCATCGCCTCGGTGCCGCTGGGCACCGACTATTGCGTGCGGGTGGTCACGTTGGACGAGAACAGGTATTCGGTGGAGGTGACCGAACGGCGGCCGGGCGCGACCCCCGCCACCTACGACAAGCAGTTGGTGACCACCGCGGTGGTCGGCGGCCGCACCCTGATCACGGGCATCACGGCCGGGTAAGAGGAGAGCTGAGATGGGACAGGACTGGAGCCGATGGCTCGACGAGACGTCCGACGCGGACGTCGCGGCGAGCTCGCGACCGCGTGGACGGGCGCCGGTGGTCCGGTTGCGCAAGGGTCGGCGTGACGACGGCGAGGGTGGCGGCCTGCCGCGCCCGATTCTGGTCGTCGGCGGCTGCGGAGGGGCCGGAACCACCACCACCGCACTGGGACTCGCGGGTGAACTGGGCGCGGAGGCCGCGGCGGTGGCCGTGGACGCCACCGTCGCCGGCAGCGATCTGGCCCTGCGCGGCGCCGACGAACATCTGAGTCCGATCAGTCTGCAGCAGTGGCTGTACGGCCGCGGTGACGACGAACCGGCGCCGCTGAAGGAATGTCTCTCCCAGGCGAGCTCCGGTATCGGCCTGCTATGGCGCGACGCCTCCCCGCTGCGCCGCCGCGCCACCTATCTGACGGTCGCCCGGGCCGTCGCCGACGCCGGCTTCACCCCGGTGTACGACGGCGGCAGCCCGATCGCCGCCCGTCAGCTGCGGCCGCTGCTCGAGGACGCGGAAGTGGCTCTGGTGCTGTCGATTCCGGCGCGCGCCGACGCGGCCAACCGTTTGCGGGTCACGCTGGAATGGCTCGACGACGAGTTCGGCGGCCACGCCGAGGGGCAGGGCGGTGGCATCGTCGGCGACACCACCATCGTGATCTCACATCAATTGCCCGGCAACGACTCTCGAGTGGCCGATCACCTGCGCGAACATCTCACCGGCTGGGTCCGCGACATCCGCGAGATCCCCTACGACACCCACCTGGCGCGCGGAGAGCTGGTGCGCCACAACGCACTCGACGCCGAAACCCGGAGGGCGTACCGGCGGCTGCTGAGTGGGATGGCATCATGACCGCGGCCATGAAGGAACCTCGCTCATCCGAAAACCCGCCTGCGGCAGGCGTTGTCGCACCGGCGGAGTCCCGTCGCGCGCCCATCTGGGACCGCCCGGTGCCGGGCGCCGGGCGGGCGCCGCTGGTGTGGTTGCTGGGGGTGCACGGCGGCGCGGGAGCCAGTACCCTCGCGCATGTGCTTGCGCCTGCGGCGGATTCGCACCGGCGCTGGCCCGGTGTGTTCGAACGCGAATCACCTTTCGTGGTGCTGGTCGCCCGCGAGACCATCGCCGGGCTGACCCGCGCCCATGATCTGCTGCGCCAGCACCGGGCCGGACTCGCCGGGCCGAGCGAGGTGCTGGGCCTGGTGACCGTGGCCGCGCGCCCGGGCCGGATCCCGGCCGAGATCCGGCGCTACCGCGATGTGGTCGGCGCATTGGCCGGGGAGGTGTGGCAGATGCCCTGGATCGAGGAGTGGACGCTGGTCGAACCCGATCAGCTGCCGGTGTGGTCGCCGAGCGACCCGCCGCCACAGCAGCGCAAGCGCAAACTCGATCCGCTGCAAGAAGTTCCGCACGAGGTGGACGCGCTGGGAATGAGCATCGTCGACCTGGTGCGGGAGACGGTCGGCGCCGGTTCGCAACAGGAGGAGCAACGATGATCGTGCCCGGACGTTGTGCTGCCGCGACCACGCCGACAGCTGTTTCCGACGGTGTACCTCCGGTACCCGGCTTTGTATTCCGATCACCTATTGAGAAGGACGCTCGATGAGTACCATCCTGGCCGCTGTACACGAGACGTACGGCGTTGTTCTCGCTCAGGTCGGGAACCCGACACCCGAGACGCCGCCGGCCGCCGACAAGCTCATGAAACTGGTGCGCTACTTCACGTGGTTCGTGCTGCTGTCGGGCATCCTGGGCATCACCTACGCCGGTGGCCGCTTCGCCTGGGAGAAGTGGACCGGCGGCGGGCTGGAGTCGCCGAAGATGGTGGCGGGCGCCATGATCGGCGGCATCGTCGCCACCAGTGCGGGCACGATCATGAACGCAGTCATCGGGTCGTGAGGGGCGCCGCGATCGTGCTGGCCTACAAGCAGATGCCCGCGGACGTGATCGAACCGATCATGCAACTGATCAACTGGTTACTGTGGTGCGTGCTGTTGCTGTGCCTGGCCTGGATGATCATCTCCGCGGGCCGGCTGTGGTCGGCGATGCGCGACGACATGGCCGTCAACGACGCCTCGCACGGCATCGTGATGAGCCTGATCGGCGCCATCGTGGCCAGTTCGGCAAGTGCGATCGCATTGACCCTGCTTCCTGCGTGAGCCGGTGACAGATTTCCGCATGCCCGCCGATGACACCACGGCGACAACCACATTCGACGAAACGACAGTCGACGACGACCCGCGACGGGAGGTGACGGTATGAGCAACAAGGACACCTACGACGAGCGCAGCGGCATCTCCTTCGGTGTCATCGTCTCCGCGGCCGTGATCGCCCTGATCGTGATCGTCGGCGTCTTCGTCTACGTCGGCCGTGACACCTCCTCTTCCGATGCCCGGCAAACGGATCCGCCGCCCTCGCCCGTCGCGGGCTCGGGTGCGACCGGATTCGCCGAACCCGATACGGACCTGTTCCGTCGCCGCGTCGATATACCCAACAATCCCGCGGGACAACCACTTCCGCAGAACCCCGCACAGCAGCACGACTCGTCGGATCCGGACTGGCTGACCGCGGCACCCGCCGGCACCACCGAACCACGTGGCTGGCAGCGGGTCTACGGCGCCTCGGTGCCGTTCTCCACCAGCGACGGTCCGACCCGGATCGACGACAAGGGACTGGCCGTCGGCTATTCCCACACACCGCAGGGGGCGGCATTGGCGGCGGCGCAGATCACCTATCGGCTCAACGCACGGCCCGGCGACCGGGATCTGTACGTGCGTCAGGTGCGGGTCTCGGCCCAGCAGGTCGCGGCCTACGACAAGGCGCGCGGTGACGGCAAACTGCCCGATCAGCAGCCGGCGCGGATCACCAAGTACCTGGTCGCCCCCGACGCCTTCCAGATCGAGAACTACGCCGACGATATGGCGATCGTGCGGCTCGCCGCCCGCGGGCCGGTCAACGACGGCAAACAGATGTGGGCGGCGATCCGGCTGGTCATGGTGTGGGACAACGGAGATTGGCGACTCAAACCCACCGACAGCAGAGCCACGCCGAGCGAATACGTCGACACCCTGCAGGGGTGGACCCGATGGTGAGCACAGCGATTTCGAGAAAGGCACGAGAGTCAGCCGATGGTCCGGATCGATTCCCTGCGACGCATCGAGGAGTGGATCTCATGGTGAGGCGCATCGTCACGATCTTCGCGGTCGTGTTCACCGTCATGATCGCGACCCCGACGGTGGCCTACGGGCAGACCTACGGATTCGACCCGACCTGCAACGAGATCCACGACGATCTCGACGGTCTGGGCCTGCCCGGCATATCGCTCGGCGACGCCGCCTCCGCGGCGTGCAAGGCCGGCAATGCCGCCACCCATCCCGGTGATGCCGCGAACGCGGTGAAGGACAAGGCGTGGGATTCCACCTTCGGCAAGGTGGTCGACTCGTTGATGAACGGTCTGGGCGAGGCGCTGATCCTGGCGCTGACCTTCTGGATGAAGGTGCCCAACGATCGCATCAGTGACGGCGGAGCGCTGTTCCAGAAGATCAACGACTACACCTATCAAGCGCAGATCCTGCTGCTGATCGTGTCGGTGATCCTGTCCGGCGCCAGACTCGCCGAAGCCAGACGCGGTGCGGCACTGAGCGAGGCCGCGGAATCGTTCCGGATGTTCGCCCGGGTGATCTTCAGTTCCTGGATGCTGGGCGCCGTGGTGGTCGCGGGAACGCAGGCCTCGGATCGCTTCTCGCAGTGGGTGATCGAGGACGCGACCAACGGCAATGCCCGCAGCCTCGCCGAGCTGATGGTGAAAACGTCCAAGCTACAAGCGTTTTCGCCCGGCCTGGTGCTGATCATCGCGATCGTCGGCCTGCTCGGCGCGCTGGCGCAGATCGTGCTCGCGATCGTGCGCCAGGGCATGCTGGTGGTGGCCGCGGGCGTGCTGCCGCTGGCCGCGGCGGCGTCGGGCACCAGTACCGGACGGCAGGCATATCCGAAGCTGATCGGCTGGATCATCGCGTTCATGCTGTGGAAACCGGTCGCCGCGATCGTCTACATGATCGCCTTCGTCACCGCGGGTGACACCAACTCGACCACGCCGACCTCGGGTCTGCCCGACGCAGATCAGGCGCAGCGGATGCTGGTCGCGATCGTGCTGCTGTGCAGTGTCGCTTTCGTCCTGCCCGCTCTGATGCGACTGGTCACCCCGGCGGTGGCGATCGTCGGCAGTGGCGGTTCGGGTCTGGCCGCCACCGGTGGTCTGCTGCTGGGTGCGGCGGCGCTGGGTGCGGTCGGCACCAAGGCGGTCGGAGTGCGCGGCCAGGCGGCGGCCGGCGCGCCGGGATATGTGGGCCGCAACGGCGGTCAGCGTCCGCCCGGCGGTACCGGCCGCGGCGGCAGTCCACGGCCCGTGCCGCCGCGCGGCCCGCGCCCGGGCGGCGGTGGCGGGGGTCAGCAGGCGCCCGCGAGTCCGCGCGCCCCCGGCGGTGCGGCGGCGGTACCATCCGGCGCGTCGCGAGTCATGAACAACATCGCGACGGCCCGGGCCGCGGGCGCGCATCTCAACCGCGCCGACGAAGCCATGGGCGATATCGCCGGTGACCGCTGGGCCAACCGCGCACCCGACCTCGGCAGGAGCACCATTCCGCGATGACGACGACCGACACCTACGAGCGCCGCTCGTACGGGCTGTGGCAGAAGCCCCGCAGCGCAGGCCTTTTCGGGTTGCGCTGGGGGGAGACGGTGCTCGGCTTCGTCGTCGTCATCACCGCCCTGATGACGGCGCTGGTCGCCGGGCCGAAACCGGCGCTGTTCGTCGCGATCATCGGCCTGGTCGTGATGGTTCCACTGGTGTGGCGGACGGGGGGCCGCTCCGGTTACGAGACGGGATTGATGATGTTCCATTGGTTGCGCGGCCGCAGCAAGGGCGAGCACGTCTATCGCGGCGGCCGGTTCTCCCGCATTCCCGGCGGCGTCGCGCGCCTGCCCGGACTGATGGCGCCGTCACGGCTGTACGAGGGAATCGACGCCGGCGGCTACAGCTTCGGGATGATCCATCTGCCGCAGTTCGCGCAGTACACGGTCGTGCTGCGGGCCTGGCCGCAGGGACACGAGGCGGTCGACCAGCCGGTGATCGATCGGTGGGTGTCCGCCTGGGGCACCTTCCTGGCCTCGCTGGGACAGACCTCCGACATCGTCGCGGTGGTTCCGGTGATCGACACCGTCCCGGAGACCGGAAACCGTTTGCTCACCGAGGTTTCCACGATCACCCGGCCGGAATCGCCGGCGCTGGCCCAGCAGGTGATGTACGAGCTGGCGACCGAATTGCCGCAGGAGCGCGTGCAATTGCTGCCGCGGGTGGCGCTCACGTTCAAGGCCACCACCGCCGAACGACGCAAGAATCCGGCCGAGGAGGCCGTCGAGATCGGCCGCCGATTGCCGGGGATCTGCGCGGCGCTGGCCGAAGCGGGCGTACGCGCGCAGCCGATGTCGGCCGACGAGGTGATCTCGTTCATCCGCCGCAGCTACGACCCGGCCGCGCAGGCCGATCTGGAAGTGGCCGCCGGCGAGATCGGCGGGCACGGGCTGGATTGGGCCGACGCGGGCCCGATCTCGCACGAGGAACGCTGGGACCAGTTCATCCACGACGGCGGCCGCTCGGTCACCTGGGAGATGGACGCCGCACCCGAGGGCGCGGTCGACGAGCGGGTGTTGCAGCGGCTGCTGGCGCCGAATCCGGAGGTCCCGCGCAAGCGGATCGCGATCGTCTACCGGCCGCATTCGGCCGCCGACGCCGCCGAGATCGTGGACGACGACTACAAGAACGCGCTGGTCGCGCAGCAGAGCGAACGGGGCGTGGTCTCCGCCTCGGCGACGCTGCGGGTCGGCGCCACCCAGCAGGCGCGCGAGGAACAGGCGCGCGGCCATGGTGTGACCCGGTTCGGCGCGCTCGTCACCATCACCGAACCGCTGCGCGGTGATCTGCCGCGGATCGAAGCGATTACCCGCGACCTGTCCACACAGGCCCGGTTGAAGATCCGGCGTTGCTACCGCTACCAGGCGGCGGCCTTCGCGGCCTCACTCGGCTGCGGGGTGATCCTGCCGGAACACGCGAGTATTCCCAAGGCATTGGCGGGGTGAGCGCAGATGGCAGGTGAGCACGAGCCACCGGTCCGCTACCGGGGCGAACCACCGCGCTACAGCGAGCGGGTGGTGGATCCGGAGAACCCGGTCCAAGCCCGGCCGCGCACGCGGACGGCCCACGACGACGAGTGGGGCGTCGAGGCCTACGCGCCCGGCTTGCCCCGCTCGGAATACGGTGGCGCACCTGCCGATTGGGACGACGTACCGCTGCGCCCGGCGCGGCGGCGAGCACGACGCGAGGAGGGCGAACACGCCCGCCCGGACCCCGCTGCGCCGCCGGAACGCGGTGGGCGTGCGACGGGGCACTCGCGCACGGGTGCCGGTGTCGACGGTGCGGGACGCACCCGAGGCGCCGCGGCTCCCCGGCGGGAGACCGAACGCCGCCCGGCGCCCGAATCGGGTGCGGGCGAGGGTGCGCGCTCCACGCGCAATACCGAATACGATGCGCCACAACGCCGTCCGGGCGGTGACCGGATCTCCGACGAGCGCGGCTCGGGAAGCCCACGCCGGCGCGGTGACGACGCGGCGAGGCCCGGATCCGCCGGCGAGCGTTCGATGCGGCGGGCCGAGCCGGAGCCCGGCCGCCGTCGTCCGGCGAACGGCGACCGGGACGGATCGGTCGGGCGCGACGAGAACCGTCGCGGGGCAGGCGATGCGAGTGGCGCCCGCGGCCGTGCGGGCGGGGATGCGATCGAGTCCGAGCGGAACCGAGGCGGCCGGTCGACGTCGGAGTCGGCACGCAACCGGTCGGCCGACGGCCGGGAAGCCGAACGGTCGAGCACGCGCCCGCGCCGTGCTGCCGGATCGGACGGCAGTTCAGCGCCGCGAAGGGCGTTGCCGGAGAACGCCGAGACGGGCAACGACGTCGCGACGACCGGCGCGACGGGGCCGCGAACCAGCAGCCGGGCCGCGCGCGTGCAGGACAGCGCAGATCGCGAAGGCCATGGGGCCGAACGCGATACGGTTACCCCGCCGACAGCGAACGGCCCTCGACGGCAGGGGGCCGGTGCGACCCAGCCCTCGCCGGGCAACGCGAACTCGCCGACCGCGACGCGCCCGGTGCCGAGCCACCACGACTCGCCGGACCAGGGTGCGGATCTCGTGGACGGCGACCGCGCCGCGCGGGCCGAGGAGGCCGAGCGGGGCGAGTCGCCCGCTGACGACTTCGCGGACAGCGCCGAATCCGTGCGCTCCCGTGCGAGCGGTCCAGCCGACACGGCCGGCGGTGTCTCCGCCGACGACGGGATCGCGGCCCGCTCCGGCGGTGAGCCGACTGCCACGTCATGCGGCGCCGACGACGATGCGGCGCACGACAATTCGGCCGGGGCACGTACCCGGCGCCGGGTGGGCGGGCCGGAGGACCGGCCCGACGATCGAGAGATGTCCTATGCGCATGGCACCCCGCAATCGGCCGAGCTGCCGGCCGGATTCGACCAGGTATCGCCCGAGACGCGCGGAGGGCGCTACATGACCGGCGACTACGAGCCGGCGCCGCGGCGGAGTACGCGTACCGAATACGGCGCAGGAACGGCGCGCCGGCGCACGGAGACGCCGCCCGCCCGGCGCACGGGCCGGGGTCAGCGCACACTGCGTGATCGCAACGGCTCGAAAATGGCCTCCTACGAACAGCTGTCGCGGGCGTCCCGAGCGGATGCCGAGGCGGGCAACCGGCGGGATCGGCGCAGCAAACCGGTCAAGAAGAAGAATCAGGGCCCGCCTCTGCTCGACGATGCGGCCCGGGCGCGGCTGGAGGCGGTGGCCCGCGAGGGCGCCGGATTGCGCGCCGCGTGGGCGGCGTTCCGGATCCGGACCGACGACCTGCGCCGCGTCAACGCCGCGGCCCGCATCGAATCGGTCGTCGAGGACGGATTCGACCGTGGCACGGCACAATTGACCGATCGCGGCTATGTCGGAGCCGGCGGCGGCCGGATGAACGTGGTGGGCCGCCCCGTCGAATACCGCGCCACCACAGCGCAGGTCGCCGGCCTGTGGCCGTGGTCGGTCGGCGCCGGCGCACCGCTGATCGGCACTCCGCTCGGCTCGCATCTGCACACCGGCGCGCCGGTGTGCTTCGACCCCATGAACTGGTTCATGCGCGGCAGCTTCATCACCGCGCCGAGCCTGTTCGTGCTGGGGCTCAACGGTTTCGGTAAATCCTCGCTGGTGCGCCGCATCGTGCTCGGCGGTGTCGCCCAGGGGATCACGCCGCTGATCCTGGCCGATGTGAAACCGGACTACCGCAAGCTGGTGGAGATGGTCGGCGGCCAGGTCATCGACCTCGGCTACGGGCACGGCAAACTGAATCCGCTCGCGGGTGGTGTGCTGGGCTCGATCGTCCCGTTGCTGGACGACCTGCCCCAGTTGCAGTTGCAGGTGACCCAGGAACTGCGGGCCCGCCAGGTCACGTTGATCGCCGGTCTGGTCGAACTCGTGCGTGGCGCCCGCGTGCGTGACTACGAGGAGACCTTGATCTCCACTGCGCTGCGCATCCTGTACCGCGAGGGCAGTGGCTTCGCGCCGGAATCACCGCCCATCATGGAGGATCTGCTCGAGGTGGTGGTCGGCGGCGGCCAGGAGCTGATGCTCGACGCCGGCGCCGACAACACCGAGGAATACCACGAGGCCACCAAGGGTTTGCGGCGGTCGCTGCGGGCGCTGACCCAGGGGCCGTTCGGTGCGGTCTTCAACGGTCAGACCACCACGCCTATCGACACCTCCTCGGTGGCGGTCTGCATCGACGTCTCGCACATCCCGACCGGGGACAAGAAGCTCAAAGCCGGTGTGATGCTCGCCTGCTGGGCCGACGGGTTCGCGTCGGTGGAGGCCGCGCACGTCCTCGCCGACGGCAAACTGGGGCCGCAGCGGTATTTCCAGGTCGTCATGGACGAGCTGTGGCAGGTGCTGGGACTCGGTGACTTCATGGTCGACCGCGTCGACGAACTGACCCGACTGCAGCGCGGCATGGCGACCTCGCTGATCATGATCAGCCACACCATCAAGGACCTGCAATCGCTCGGATCCGAGGCTGCGATCGCCAAGGCGCTGGGCTTCCTGGAACGCGCGCGCGCCAAGATCTTCGGCGCGCTGCCCCCCGAGGAGATCAACCGGCTGGACTCGACGATCCCGTTCACCTCCGCCGAGGAGGAGATGGTCACCAGCTGGTCGGCCCCGCAGGCGCTGACCGGCGAGGCGCTCAAACCGGGGCAGGCCCGCCCGCCCGCGCCCGGCACGGGAAAGTTCCTGCTCAAGATCGGTGAGGATCGCCGCCCCGGCATCCCGTTCCACATGGAGTTCACCGTGTCGGAAAAAGAGAGCGGAATCCACGAGACCAACCAGCGTTTCAGCGAATTCACCGAATCCACGGCCCGGCGGGGCGACGAGGGGAGTGCCGCGTGATGCCGCACAGGTCATACCGGAGAGTGTCGCCGCAGGTGCGGAAGGCGGCGGTGGAACAGGTCGTCGCGCTCACCGACAAACTGCGCAGCGAGTCGGAGGCCTGCCGGGTCGTCGCCGAACAGATCGGCGTGCACACCAATTCGGTGCGCAACTGGGTGCGTGCCGCGGAGGGGCCCAGCCTGGAACGGATGGACGCCGTGGCCCTGCGCCGCAAAGTGGCGCTGCTGCAACAGCAGTTGGCGGCCGCGGCGGAAATGAATCGCACCCTGGTGGAAACCCTGAACGAAACTCGCCGCGCGACATGACGGGTGCGCGGTGAACGCGAGAACCCTCACCGCCCTCGTGCTCGGCGGTGTCGTCTCTCTGATCACTCTCGTGGTGGTGATCGTGCTGCCCTCCTCGGAGGATCTGTGCGCCGATCAGCCGACCACGCCCGGTTCGGGACTGCCGGCCACCTCCGGCGCGCCGTGGGCGGCGCGGGCGCCGGAGTCGGGTTCCACCACACCGACGGCGACTACCGACCCGCGCGGCTCGACGACGGCGACCCCTAGTGTGGCGGACGTTCCTGCGGCACAGGCAAATCCGAGTGTGACGGGCGCGCCGTCGCTGGCCGCGGGAATCGCGCCGATCCGGCGCACCTGGCCGCTGCCGGGTGGATCCTTCACGGTGTCGGACACGTTCGGCGCCCGTGGCGGCACCCATCTCGGCGTGGATCTGGCCGCGCCGGACGGCACCCCGGAGTTCGCGGTGGCGGACGGTGTCGTCGTCGCCGCCGGTCCCGCCTCGGGTTTCGGCAACTGGATCGTGATCGACTCCGTCGACGTCAACGGCCGCCCCTTCTCCGCCGTCTACGGCCACGAGTGGGCGAGCGGGGTGAAGGTGCGGGTCGGGCAGCGGGTGCGAGCCGGTCAGGAGGTCGGCGCGGTCGGATCGGCGGGCGAATCCACCGGTCCGCACCTACATTTCGAGATCGTGCCCGGCGGGCGCCTGACGGGCGGGCATCAGATCGATCCGCTGCCGTGGCTCGACGGCGCGTTGACGCCCAGCGGTGGTGGCGCGTTCCCGTATTCGGCGAACCCGCTGTGCAGCCGGGGATTCGGCAGCGCCGGCGGTGCACTCGCCGACGGCAAGGTGCCGCCGGAGCTCGAAATCTGGTATCGCCGCGCGGGTTCGCTGTGCCCGGAGATCACCGCCTCGGTGCTGGCGGCGCAGGGCCGTCAGGAATCCGGATTCCAGCGCGGGCTCACCTCGCCCGCCGGCGCCGAGGGGCTGGCCCAGTTCCTGCCCACCACGGCCCGGGCCTCCGATCCCGACGACGGGCGCCCGTACCTGCTCGACGCCGACGGCAACGGGCAGGCCAGCCTGTGGGACGACGGCGACGCGATCATCGCCCAGGGGCGTTACATGTGTTCGATCGCCCATCAGGTCGAGCGGTGGATCGGCGAGGGCAAGGTGCACGGCGATGTGGTGCCGCTGTCGCTGGCCGCTTACAACGCCGGCGAGGGTGCGGTCCTCGCCTCGGGTGGAATGCCCAATCAGGTGGCCGCGCACTTCTCCGAAACCCGGCCCTACGTCACGAATATCCTCGCCATGGAGGCGCAGTACCGGGCGCCCGGATCGATGGGCCGATTCCAGCCCGGCCACGGTTCGGCGGGCGCCGACATCCTCGCCGCGGCCCAGCAGTGGATGGGCGCCCCGTACGTGTGGGGTGGCGGTGGTCCGCAGGGGCCGACCGGCGGTGGACTCGACGGTCCGGGCCTGACCTCGGCCGCGGTGTTCGCGGCCTCCTCGGGCGCGAAGACGTTGCCGCAGACCGCGGAACAACAGTGGGAGGCGGGGGCCGAGGTGCCGATGCGCAACGCCCAGCCGGGCGATCTGGTGTTCTCCCGCTTCGGGTTGCGCGGCCCGGCCGAGGTCGGCATCTACGCCGGCGGCGGCCGGATGATTCGTGCCGCCGATCCCTCGGGCGTGAGCGAGGCGCCCGTCCCCGGTGACGCGCGGTTACGGAGGGTGTTGTGACGACACGACGCGGTGCGGGACCGATAACCTGGAGACAGCGCCCGGCGTTCCGGGCGCCGGGCCGCCGACCTACGGCACGGGCCGTCTACGCGAACCTGGTGGTGATGCTGGTGGTGAGCGTCGCACTGCTGTCCGGCTGCGCGGGAGGGTCCGAGCAGGCCGGACCACCGGCGTCGGCCACGTCGACGCCGCGTCAGCTCGAGGCCGCTCCGGCACCGGATCCCGGCACTCCCGACGGTGTCGCCGTCGCCGCCCTGCGCGAGATCTTCACCTGGTATCCGGCCACCGAGACGCAGGGAGCGTCGCTGGCCCGGGCGCGGAAGTGGCTGGGCCCCAGCCTGCTTCGCACGCTCGACGCACCGCCGGGCCAGGAGACTCCGAAACCGACACTGCGCTGGGCCGAATGGGGGCGTTCGGGCGTGCGCGTGGAGGCCTTCACCTTCGCCTCCGGCGAACAGGCCCCGGGCAACGGCGATTCGGACCACCAGCAGTTCAAAATCGGTATCGAGCAGACCGCCGTCCACTCCGACGGTTCCCGCGAGACGCTACCCCCCACGACGGTGATCGCCACCGTCGTCCGCACCCCCGACGGCTGGCGGCTCGACGGATTCCGTTGAGCCACGGCCACATACTCGGTCACCTCAGGAGGCGAGATGGCGAAGAAGGTGAAGGACCCGGCCGATCCGGGACCGGACCTCGCCCTGTATCTGATCTACATCGGTTTCGCGGTGGTCGGCACCCTCTGGGCCGCACTGCATCTGGGCAACAAGCTGTCGACGGTACCCCAGGACGTACCGATCAACCCGATCGCCTGCATCGCGAAGATCGCCCGCGGACAACTGGAGTGGCCGACCGCCTCGACGGTGATCGTGCTGCTCGTCGTGCTGGTCGTCGCCGGCATCGTGTTCATGCGGCGGGAGATGAAGAAGCGCCGCAGCCGCGGGAAGCTGCCCGTCGACGACAAGGCGCAGTACATGGGCAGCGGCGGCGCGATCGCGGCACTCACCGAGGCCGGGGTCCGGGACAAGGCCCGGCAACTGGGCGTGCGGCTCGGCTACGAGGATTCGCCCGGCGTGCCGATCGGTGTCGGGGTGATCGACGGTGTGATGCTGTTCGGCTCCTACGAGGATCTGCATCTCGACATCTGGGGTCCGCGCCAGGGTAAGACCAGCGCCCGGGTGATTCCGGCGATCCTGTCCGCGATCGGCCCGGTACTCGTCACCTCCAACAAGCGCGATGTGGTCGACGCGACTCGAGATGTGCGTGAGAGCAAGGGGTCTCGTACGTACGTCTTCGACCCGCAGGGCGTGGCGGGCGAAGAGCATGCCCTCTGGTATTGGGATCCGCTGGGCTGGGTGGACGCCCGACACGAAGGATGTGAGATGCGCGCGGCCCGGCTCGCCGGTCACTTCGCCGATGCCGACGATGGCGGTGACGGTACCCCCGACAGCTTCTTCGACCCGGAGGCCGAAGATCTGCTCGCGGGTATGTTCCTCGCTGCGGCCGTGGCCAACCGGCCGATCACCCAGATATGGGACTGGGTGACGGATCCGACTGACACCGAGTCGGTCCAGTTGTTGCGCGCTGCCGGGCACCATTACGTGGCCTCTGGTCTCGCGCAGCAGTACAACGCCTCCGAACGCGTCCGTGACAGCATCTTCGGCACGGCGAAGAAGATGGTCCGTTGTCTCAAGTTGTCCAATGTGCATCAGTGGGTGACGCCGGGCGCCGACCGCTACGCATTCGATGAGTGGGACTTCCTGAACCGCAACGGAACCCTGTACTGCCTCTCGTTGGAGGGACGCGGTTCGGCCGGCCCGTTGGTCAGTGCTCTCACCGAGGCGGTTGTCGACGTCGCGATGCGCAAGGCGACCCATGAACACCTCGGTCGGCTTTCCATTCCCTTGCTCGCGGTGCTCGACGAGGCGGCCAATATCGTGCGCTGGAAGGATCTGCCCAAGCAGTACAGCCACTTCGGATCTCGCGGCATCGTCGTGATGACCGTCCTGCAGTCTTGGGCGCAGGGCGTGCGCTGTTGGGGACAGCCCGGGATGGAGGCGCTGTGGGCCGCCGCCAATATCAAGGTCCTCGGACCCGGCGTGGACGACATGGGGTTCCTGGCCGCCCGCTCCGAGGCGATCGGCGACTATGACTCGATATCGTCGTCGGTCTCGGAATCCAAAGGCGGAAAGAGTTATTCGCGTTCGCTCGGCTCCTCGCGAACCCTCAACGCGAATGCACTGGCAACCCTGCCGCGCGGCCGCGCCGTGGTGTTCTCCTCTGGTGCGCCTGCGGTTCTCGTGCGCACCGTGCCGTGGTGGGAAGGGGAGTACGCTGCCGAGGTGCGCAAGTCGATCGAACAGCATGATCCGCAGCGTCGCACCACGATGAGCGACCTCGTGGGCGAGCGGACCGTACTCGACGGCGGTTCGATGCCCGGTGAGCCGCCCGCAACTTACGGACAGCCCGAGGAGGTTCGCCCGCTGTGAACGACCAGCCCGAGGAAATGATCTACTCGAATGTGGTCGAGTTCGTGGAGAACTTCCTGAGCCTCATCTATCGGCGCCAGGTCACCGACCTCACCGATACGGTGTGGTGCCCGGAGTGGTGGAAGCACGCAGAGGCGGCCATGCGGCTCGAAGCACTGTGGCGCGCATGGGAATACCTGCGCCAGGACGGCCAGACCGGGATGAGTGTCTGGTTTCTCGAACATGCCGACCCACATATGAACAAGCTGTTCGATCCGCGCGGGCCGTTCAAGTACTGCAGTGTGCGCAACGGCCACAAGGATATGCTCAGCCCCCTCCCGCTCACTCCGCCCCAGCAGGGCATGTTCGGTGAGCCCAGCGCGGCCGATCCGAACAAAGGCTGATTCGCCGCCCCGGCTGATCTGCCCGGGCTTCGGGAAAAGACTGTGCCGCCACCCCTCTCGGGGTGGCGGCACAGTCGTGAGCGAGAGGTCAGCGGGATCGATCGCGGCCGCGTTCGCGTTCGCGTTCGCGGATCCGCTCGTCGTGTTCGCGCGCCCGGGTGACCCGAGGTGGCTCCGAGGGCCGGGTGCGAACGGCGGCTTGCGGTGGCTGGGCCTGGCTGACATCCATGAGCATGCGCACCGCTGCCAGTTCGGGCGCGACTCCCACCCGGGACAGATGGGCCGCGAGCGCCTGCCGACGCTCGGGGGAGTCGTACCGGGTGAGTTCCCGTTCGCGCGCCGGCCGGCGCTCGGTATGGGTGCGCGCGACACGCGCACGTTCACGGCCCTTCTCCAGCGAGATACCCCGTTCCAGAGCGGGGCGCTCGAGCATTCGGGCCAGTTCCAGGTTGCGCGGATCCTTCGCCTTGGCTTCGCGGGCCTCGCGCAGCAACCGCTCGCGGGTCTCCTTGACCCGCTCCTGGGTGACCTTCACGCGCGCTTCGGCTTCTCGCTGACCACGTTCGCGGGTGCGCAGTGCGACCAGTGTCGCAAGCTGCAACATTTGCCTCATCAAAGCCGCTGTCTCGCGGCCGATGTCGTCGAGTTCCTCGGCCATTGCCTGCTCCCCGATGCTGCAGTTGTCTCTGTGGACGATTCTGATGCTTCGTATCGGACTCCGCCACACGAACGGTCGATTCGCTGCGGCGGCGCCCCACCTTCAGCGCAGTCCGTTCTACGAGATTACCAGCGCGGAGCAGGGCAGCCTAACCCCGGATCCGGTCCATCGCAGGCGGATCCGGGGCCGCGCCGGGGGTTCAGCTCAGTTGCATCGTCTTCACGGTGACCGGCTGCTTCGGCGCGCCGTCGCCGGTCGAGGGATCCTCGACACCGTCCTTGGCGATGGCGTCGAGCGTCTTCAGCCCGGCCTCGTCGACGGTGCCGAAGATGGTGTACTGCGGCGGCAGCTGGGAATCGCCGTAGACGAGGAAGAACTGGCTGCCGTTGGTGTCGGGGCCGCTGTTGGCCATCGCCACCACGCCGCGCTTGTATTGCACCGGAACGCGCTGCGCGTTGGGGTCGCCGGGGGCGAATTGGTCGGTCGGGTATTCGTTGGGGAAGGCGTAGCCCGGCCCGCCGTTGCCCTGACCGCTGGGATCGCCGCACTGCAGCACCTTCAGCCCCTCGCCGGTGGTCAGGCGATGGCAGGGGGTGCCGTCGTAGAACTTCTGCTGCACCAGGCTCACGAAACTGTTGACCGTGCAGGGGGATTCACCCGCGTTGAGCGAAATGCCGATCGGCCCGCGGTTGGTGTCGACGGCGACCTTCGGGGAGCCGGTGGTCGAGACCTCGGTCTGCTCGGGCTTGTGCACCGGTTTGGCGGCCTGCCCCCCATCGGCGTAGGAGCAGCTCACCGTCGCGGTCTTCGGCTTGGCCTCCGGCGGCGCCGCGGCCTGCGGGGTGGACGAGAGCGAGGCGTCGGGGGTTTTCGCCGCGGCGTTGGGGGTGTCGTCGCCGCGGGTCAGGTAGTAGATCCCGACGCCGGCCGCGACGACCACGACCACACCGAGCGCCGATCCGGCGATCGCCAGCTGCTTACGCTTGCGCGCACGCTGCGCCTGTCGCTCCAGTCGGCGTTCCAGCTTGCGCTTGGCCGCCGCTCGTCGCTGTTCGTTGGTCGGCACTGCCCGGTCCTCCCGTGTCGGTTGCGTATCGGCATAAGAGTGTGCCATCACTTCCTGAGACGACCCCTAACTTCCCCCGATCGTTCCGTACAATTGCCCAGCTCGGCTCGGTGGAGGGCGAACCGGTTGGACTTGCCGTGTCCGGGTGGGGGAAACTGGACCATTGTGACCAAGACCAGCAGCTTCACCGCCCCGAAAGGGATTCCGGATTATGTGCCGCCCGCCTCGGCGGAGTTCGTCGCCGTACGGGACGGCCTCGTGCGCGCCGCGCGACTGGCCGGATACGGGCATGTGGAGTTGCCGGTCTTCGAGGACACCGCGCTGTTCGCGCGTGGGGTGGGCGAATCGACCGATGTGGTCACCAAGGAGATGTACACCTTCGCCGACCGCGGCGAACGCAGTGTGACCCTGCGGCCGGAAGGCACCGCGGGTGTCATGCGGGCGGTGATCGAACACGGACTCGACCGCGGCCAGCTGCCGGTCAAACTGTGCTATTCCGGCCCGTTCTTCCGCTACGAGCGGCCCCAGGCCGGTCGCTACCGGCAGTTGCAGCAGGTGGGCGTGGAGGCGATCGGCGTCGACGATCCGGCGCTGGACGCCGAGGTGATCGCCGTGGCCGACGCGGGCTTCCGGTCGCTGGGACTCGAGGGCTTCCGGCTCGAGATCACCTCGCTCGGCGACGAGACCTGCCGGCCGCAGTATCGGGAACTGCTGCAGGAATTCCTGTTCGCGCTGCCGCTGGACGAGGACACCCGCCGGCGCGCCGAGATCAACCCGCTGCGGGTGCTCGACGACAAGCGCAAGGAGGTCCGCGCCCTGACCGCCGACGCGCCGCTGATGCTCGACCACCTCTCCGACTCCGCGAAGGCCCACTTCGAGCAGGTACTGGGCCACCTGGACGCGCTCGGCGTGCCGTACGTGATCAATCCGCGCATGGTGCGTGGCCTGGACTACTACACCAAGACCACCTTCGAGTTCGTCCACGACGGCCTGGGCGCGCAGTCCGGTATCGGCGGCGGTGGCCGCTACGACGGGCTGATGGCGGAACTGGGCGGCCAGCCGCTGTCCGGAATCGGGTTCGGTCTCGGCGTCGACCGCACCATGCTGGCGCTGCAGGCCGAGGGTAAGGCCGCGGCCGAACCGGCACGGGTCGACGTGTTCGGCGTGCCGCTGGGGGAGGCCGCGACGGCCCGGCTGGTCGTGCTCGCGGCCGAACTGCGCGCGGCCGGGATCCGGGTCGATCTGGCCTACGGTGGACGCGGCGTGAAGGGCGCGATGAAGGCGGCCGACCGGTCCGGTGCGGCGTTCGCGCTGGTCCTCGGCGACCGTGATCTGGCCGACGAACAGGTGGGCTTGAAGGACCTCGGCTCCGGCGACCAGCGTCAGATCCCGCTCGCCGAGGTCGTGGAGCAGGTGTCGGCGGCGCTGGCCGGGCAACGGTAGTACGGTCCGAGGATGTCTCGAATCCCGTGGCGCACATCGGTTTCCGGTCAGCGGCCGGTCCGGCCCGGCGCACGCGGATGAGCGCGGCCTCGTGAACGACGCGAATTCCGCGGCGCCGCAACCGGTCGGCCTCGACCTCATCGCCCCCGAGCTGTACGCGCCGATGCTGCGGCGGCTGGCGCTGGGCGCGATCGGCGCGGGTGTCGTCGTCGGCGTGGTGGTGGGGCTGGTCGTGAGCTGGCCGGCCGGTGTCGTGGTCGGCGGGGTGCTCGGCGCGCCGACGGCGATCTACGCGCTGGCGGTCCGGCGGCGGCGAATGTGGTTGTCGGGCACGGTGATCGAGGCTCGGACGCTGGTGGGCCGGCGACGGCTCGACGTCGCCGCGGCGACGGGTGTCGAGGTGCTCGTGTACCCGGGGCGGCTGAGCCGGATCGCGCTGCGGATCACCGCCGGTGGCCGGACCCAGACCGTGCCGCTGGCGATGTACACCGATGCCGGCAGCGGACGCGAACTGCACATCCTGGGGTTGCGCACGCTCGCCGACGCGCTCTCGTCCGCGGAGCTGGCCGCCGCGCTGGCATTGTCCGGATTACTGGTCGGGCAGTTGCGGGCCGAGGCTCGTGACGCCGGGCTGGAGGAGCGGCCGCTGTATCGGGCGGTGCAACTGGTGCGGGCGCGCGACATCGTGCAGCCCGTGCGGCTGAGCGACAGCGATATCGCGACGCTGAGCCGCGACACCACCTCCTGATCGCTGTTCGGGATGAATCGGACATAATTCGTCGCTCGGGGGGCGGTGCGGACGATATGCGGTCACGGTTTCGTAACGGGGTCGCGAACGGATGAATGGAAGCGCGTTTCAGCATTCCTCCCGGTGGGCAATCTTTCGGCTTACTTCGCTGACCCTGAAACTGGGCGTCTGGCCAGGTCTGTGACCACACCGGTATCCCGCAATCCCTGGTTGACGCTTTTCATGTCTGGAAATACTGGGGCGCACAGCGAACACTGAGAGTCGCAAGTTTATTCAGGATCGGAGTAGTTCGAAAACGAAGGGTTCGCCATGCATACCATCAAATTCCGCAAAGCAGCCGCGGTTGCCGCCATCGCAGTGGCCCTCGGTGCTGTCGTAGCCCCCGCCGCGTCTGCCGCGACCCCCTCGGGGACCTCTCCGACGGCGAGCGACATCGACGGTTCCGTCGCGATCTGCTTCCCCTTGGGCAGTGTCGTCTGGTGCATCTGAGCTGTCGCGAGAAGGGGTGCCGCCGGAGGGGTGGCACCCCTTCCGCGTGTGCGGGGACGGACGAGCCCGCCGGACGGATCGTCGAAAACGATTGCGGGACGCCAGGGAACCGCTCGAGCTGTCTGGTTGCTCACGGTGCGGGGGTCGGGCCGGTGAAGGTCGCTAGGGTGAAGATCGAATCCGGCCGTCGAGTTCTCGTGAACAAGGAGTTGTCGTGAGCAATGCCGCCCGCACGCCCGTGACCGTCACCGTCACCGGAGCCGCCGGTCAGATCGCCTACGGGCTGCTGTTCCGCATCGCCTCCGGCGCCATGCTCGGGCCGCGGACACCGGTGCGGCTGCGGTTGCTGGAGATCCCGGCGGCCGTCGGCGCCGTCGAAGGGGTGGCGATGGAGCTCGAGGACGGCGCTTTCCCGCTGCTCGACTCGATCGACATCAGCGACGATCCGTGGGTGGGATTCGACGGCGCCTCGGTCGCCGTCCTGGTCGGCGCCCGCCCGCGCACCGCCGGGATGGAGCGTTCGGATCTGCTGGCGGCCAACGGCCCGATCTTCACCGATCAGGGGGCCGCCATCAACGCCAGTGCGGCCGACGATGTGAAGGTGCTGGTGGTCGGAAATCCGGCCAATACCAACGCCTTCATCGCGATGAGCAATGCGCCGGACGTGCCGGCGGCGCGCTTCACCGCGCTGACCCGCCTCGACCACAACCGGGCCATCGCCCAGCTCGCGGCGCGCAGTGGCGCCCCGGGCTCGTCGATCACGCGAATGACGGTGTGGGGCAATCACTCCGCGACGCAGTATCCGGATATCAGCCACACGCTGATCGGCGGGCGGCCGGCCGATCGCGTGATCGACGATCCGGCCTGGGTGCGCGAGACCTTCATCCCCACCGTCCAGCAGCGCGGTACTGCGATCATCGCCGCACGCGGAGCGTCCTCGGCGGCCAGTGCGGCGAGTGCGGCCATCGACCACATCCACGATTGGGTGCTGGGCACCGCGGCCGGTGACTGGGTGTCGATGGCGGTGCCCTCCGACGGCTCCTACGGGGTGCCGGAAGGGCTCATCAGCTCGTTCCCGGTGACGTGCGCCGGTGGTGAGTACTCGATCGTGCCGGATCTGGAAATCGGCGAATTCTCGCGTGAGCGTATCGATCTCAGCGTCGCCGAACTCGCCGCCGAGCGCGAGGCGGTGATCGATCTCGGCTTCGCCAAGCGCGGCTGAGCCGATCGACCGCTCGCGCCGCCGATCACACCTTGGCGATGACCTTCTCCGCGTACTTCTCCAGATGCGCGATCTTGTCCGCGAGCGGTTCGGTGTCGTCGCCGGCGACGTACGGGTAGCGGAAGCCGACGATCACATCGGTGACGCCCTTGTCCTCGAGCCGCTTGATGCCGTCGGTGGTGTAGGCGTCCAGCGAGGCCGCGTGGATCTCGAACGGCGTGGATGCGTCACGCTCGGAACGCAATTCGTTCAGCCGGGCGAGCATGCGGTCGAGATCCTCGGGATCGCCGCCGGCGTGCATCCAGCCGTCGCACAGGCGCACGGCGCGTCGCAGCGCGGCATCGCTGTGCCCGCCGACCAGGATCGGCAGCGGTTCGGTGGCGCCCGGGGTGATCTTGATCTTCGGGATGTCGTAGAACTCGCCGTGGTATTCGAAGTACTCGCCGCGCGAGAGGCCGCGGACGATTTCGATGCATTCGTCCATGCGCTTGCCGCGCCGCTCGAACGGCACGCCCATGATCTGGAAGTCCTCGGGCCACGGGCTGATGCCGACGCCCAGCGAGAAGCGGTTGCCGCTGAGGTAGGCGAGAGAGGCGGCCTGTTTGGCCACCAGCACCGGCGGGCGGATCGGCAGCTTCACCACGAAGGGCGTGAACCGCAGCGTCGTGGTCACCGCGGCCAGCGCAGCGGAGAGGATGAACGCCTCGATGAACGGCTTACCGTCGAGGAATTCCCGGTTGCCGTCCGGGGTGTACGGGTAGGTCGAATCCGACTCCGCGGGATAGGCGACGCTGTCGGCGATGGTCATACTGTGGAATCCGGCCGCCTCCGCGGCCTGTGCCAGCGGTCCGTAGTGCGCCGGATCGGTCATCGCCTCCGCGTAGGTGAAACGCATCGGTGGTCCTCTCGGGTGTTGCCGATATGAAACTAGAACAGATTCTAGTTGTGCTGGCGATCCTAGTGGGATAGGCAGTGCGTTGTCCCGAGTTCGGCCACTGATCGGTCGAATGAACCTGTTCTAAGTCCGGCTCCGGGCGCGGAATGGCCCGGACCATGCGGTCCGGGCCATTCCGGTGCGATGATGCGGCTGCCACGCCGCGGCGATCAGAGCTGGTCGTTCTCGTAATCGCTGATGAGCTCGTCGGAATGGGTCTGGCCGATGACCTCGGGCGTGGTCTCTCCCAGCGGGCCGGTGAGGTCGGTGTTGCCGGTGAGGCTCTGATAGTTCTGCACCGTGCGGCCGCGATCGTCGTCGGCGTTGCGCTGCCCGGCAGCACCGGGTGTGCCGCCGCCCATGAAACCCGAACCGGGCGTGCCCTGGCCGGGCATACCGGGCATGCCGGGGCCGAACGGCATCCCCGGGATCCCGGGGCGGCCGCCCGGCACCGCGGACCCGAGGCCGGGCTTGGCCGCCGCGCCGCCACCGGACGCGGTGCCGCCGAGTCCTCCGGTGAGGCCGCTCAGCGCGCCACCGCCACTCATCGAACCCGGGTGCGCGCCGTTACCGCCGAAGGCGCTGGCATGCGTCGAAGTCCCCGACAGCCCGGAGCCGCTCAGGTCACCGAGACCGGCGGCCTGAGTGTCCGCGCCGCCGCCCGACAGCAGGCTCTGGGCCTGCTCCACGATCGGCTGGCCGACGTTCTGCGCCACCGCCTGCGCGGCATCGGCCGCCTGCGGTGCGTACTGGCCGGCGAGCTGGTTGACCACGTTCGCCAATTGGCCTGTGTAGCCGCCCAATTCGCCTCGGGTGGCGTTCACGATCGTGACCGCCTGGCCGAGATGTTCGGTGGCCGCTGCGATCAGCGTGGCCTGGCCCGGCGGAGTGAAGGCGACGGGAGCGAGCGCGCCGGCCTGGGTCGCGAAGGACTGGGCGACCTGAGTGAGCTGGACGTTGCCACGCTGCACCACCGCCGCGGCCTCGTCGGTGAGTTTCGAGATGTCGAAGCCACGCTGGCTGGCGTCCTCGCCGTGGGCCTGCACCTGCTGGCCCGCGGTCTGGGCGCTGGTGGCCGACTGGCCCTGCCAGACCTGCTCGACCGACTTCATCGCACCCATGCCGATCTGCATGGCGCTCTGGATGACCTGCGAGGACTGGCTGAGCAGATCGGCCGGATTGAGCGCTCCCATCACACCGGTGCCGAAACTCGACAGTAGGTCGAGGAACGGTTTGAACAGCACGTCGATCCCCGGCAGCGCGGGCAGCGCCATTCCGCTCATCAGCGCGGCCACCGGATCGGCGGGCATGGGCGGCAGATTCGCCGGCACTGCCGCGGCGACCGGGGCGGCGGCCTGCTGGACCGCGCCGGCGGCACCGCCGAGTGCGGCGGGCGCCTGATTCAGTGCGGCCTGGGCGCCGTCGAGCACGTGCTGCGCGCCGGGTACATCGCCGAGCGCACCGGCGGCCTGATGCAACACGTCGTGGCCCGCGCCGAGCAGTGGCGACGCGGCGTCGCCCAGCACTCCGGCGTGGCCGTCACCGGCATCGGGGGCGCCGGAACCCCCGCCGGGCAGGTGCGGAGCGCCGATTCCGTGGGAACCGTTGTCCTCGAACTCTTTCCGCGCGGTGGTGAAGGCCGGTGCCGAGGCGGGCGGCGTATCCGGCGGCAGCTGCGGTAGCGGGATATCGGTGATCGGGCCCTGCTGTGCGGCCGAGGCCGGCCCTGCGTCCGGGATGGAGGCCGGTGCGGCGGGCGCGATCGGCGAAGTGCCGGCCGCGGGGGCGGCCGGTGCGGCGATGACGCCGCTGTCGGTACCGGAACCGATGGTGTGCACCGATCAGCCTCCGATCGCGTTGCCGATGGCGCCCAGGGCGCCGGCGGCGGCTGCGTCGTTGTCGCCGAGGATCGCGACGGTGCCGAATGCGGACTGCCCCAAGTGATTACATTTGGCCGACAGGTCGTTGACATCGCTGCAATGCAGGACCTGCGCCGCGGCGAACATCGCCAGGTAGTCGGCGCCGATGAGCCCGAAAACGGGCGTCATCGCAGCTATGTGCGTCGCGGTGTCCATATCGGCCGCGCCGGCGATTTCGGTTCCGATGCTCTGATGTGTCGCCCCGAACGCGCTGATCGCGCTCTGGTCGGCGGTGAGATCGCTCATCGAACTTGCCCCCCAATCATCGTGGTCAACTCAGTCGTCAACGTCGAACAAGCCTCGGCGACCGGGCGTCGACCGGAGGCTGGGCTGGGCTCAATATAACCGACCCGGCCGACGCGATTCGAGTCCGAAAAACTAGAACTTGTTGCAAATTAGAACGGGTTCTATATTCTCGTCGCATGAAGGTCGCAGTCACCGGCGCAGCCGGCTTCCTTGGCACGAATCTGCTTCACCAACTGGTGGAGCGCGGTCACGAAGTGACCGCCATCGACCGGGTTCGGCCCTCCGGCGCAACGGATCCGAGTGTGACCTGGGTGAGCGGCGACGTACTGGACCCGGCGTCGATGCGTTCGGCTCTGGCCGGAGCGGAGGTGGTCTACCACCTGGTCGCCGTGATCACCCTCGCGCATCGCAACGACCTGGCCTGGCGGGTGAACACCGAAGGTGTGCGCGTGGTGGCCGAAGCCGCGCTGGCGGTCGGCGCCCGGCGCATGGTGCACGCCAGTTCGATCCACGCCTTCAACCAGTACAGCTGCGGCGGCCGCATCGACGAGAACGCGCCGCGCTCCGTCGATCCGGCGTTGCCCGTGTACGACCGCTCCAAATTCCAGGGCGAGGTCGAATTGCGTGCGGTCGTCGACCGCGGGCTGGACGCCGTGATCTGCAATCCGACCGGCGTCTACGGCCCGGTCGACCACTCCGACTCCCGGATCAACACGACGCTGTGGGATGCCGCGCGCGGGCGGGTGCCGGTGATGATCGGCGGCGGATTCGATCTGGTCGACGTGCGTGATGTCGCCACCGGCCTGATTCTCGCCGGCGAGCGCGGGCGCACCGGCGAGAACTATCTGCTTTCCGGGGCGATGGTGACGATGCTCGAGGTCACCCAGCTCGCCGCCCAGGTCAACGGGAAGCGGGGCCCGCGCTTCGCCATTCCGGCCAAGGTGATCTCCGGGGCGCTGCCGGTGCTGGAACCGATCGGGAAGATGCTGGGCAGCGACCGGGTCTCGCGGGCGGCGATGGGAGCGCTGCTGTCGGCACCCGAGATCGACGGGACCAAGGCGCGGACCGAACTCGGCTACCTGCCCCGGCCGACCGAAGAAACCGTGCGTGACCTGGTGGCGTTCTACAAGGGCGAGTCGGTGCGCACGGTCGCGAGCAGTATGGCCTGACGGTTCTTCCGGGACGGCGCCGCGGCAGGAACGGGGTGCGTGCGCGGCGCGGTCCTTGACATCGAATCGAACGGGTGTTCGACTGAACGGGTGCGATGGCAGAACCAGAACCCGGCAGCCGACGACGGCGCGCTCCCAGGGCTGGAGCGTGCCGGATTCGTTCGCAGCGTGCAGACGCCGGACTTCGAGGGCGTCACCTTCCACGAAGTGCTGTGCAAGAGTGCGCTGAACAAGGTGCCGCAGCGCTCGGCGGTGCCGTTCGAATGGACGATCAATCCGATGCGCGGCTGTTCACACGCCTGCAGGTACTGCTTCGCCCGTCCCACTCACGAATATCTGGACCTGGACGCCGGGCGTGATTTCGACACCCAGATCGTGGTCAAGACGAACGTGGTCGCGGTGCTGCGCCAGGAATTGCGCCGCCGTTCGTGGCGGCGCGACCCGGTCGCGCTGGGCACCAACACCGATCCCTATCAGCGGGCCGAGGGGCGTTACCGCCTGATGCCGGGGATAATCGCCGCCCTCACCGACGCGGAGACACCGTTCTCCATCCTCACCAAGGGCACGCTGCTGCGGCGGGACCTGCCGCTGCTGGTGGAATCGGCCCGGGTGGTCCCGGTGAGCCTGGCGGTGTCGATCGCGACGGTCGACGAGGACCTGCATCGCGCGGTCGAGCCGGGTACGCCCGGCCCCCGGGCGCGGCTGGAACTGGTGCGGTCGCTGGCCGAGGCCGGATTCGACGTGAATGTGATGGTGGCTCCCGTCATCCCGTATCTCACCGACGACGTCGACCATCTGGACCGATTGTTCGGCGCGATCGCGGCGTCCGGCGCGGCGCGGGCCACCGTGCTGCCCATGCATCTGCGCGGAAGTACCCGGGGCTGGTTCCTGGAATGGCTGGCCGAACATCACCCGGCGCTGCTGCGGCGATACCGGCAGTTGTACGGTCGTGGGGCGTACGTCACACCGGAGTACTCTGCGTGGTTACGGCAGCGAGTGGATCCGCTGCTGGCCCGGTATCGGCTCGATCGGCACCGGGACCTACCGGCGGGCCGGGCCGCGGGCCCCTCCGAACCGGACGGTGACGTGCAGGCAATACGGTCCGACCCGCAGTTGGCGTTGTTCGGTTGATCGCTCCGCCGGATACCGGCGGACCCACCGGCCCCTGGGGGCCCGGTCGCTCGCGGCCGAAATTCGTTGTACCGCATGCTCGCCGGGTTGTTCGTTCCACGAATTCTCCGGCGAGCCGCGGAGTAACTTGGCGTGTGGTACCTCATCCCTACGAGGAAGTGATGCAGGCGCATGGTGTCGAATCAGGGCGTTGACGGCCCCACCGGCAGCGAAAAATTGGAGAAGGTCGTCATCCGCTTCGCCGGTGATTCCGGCGACGGTATGCAGCTGACCGGAGACCGATTCACCCACGAGGCGGCCGCCTTCGGCAACGACCTCGCCACCCAGCCGAATTTTCCGGCCGAGATCCGCGCACCCCAGGGCACACTCCCCGGGGTGTCGTCGTTCCAGATCCAGATCGCCGACTACGACATCCTCACCGCCGGCGATCAGCCCGACGTGCTGGTGGCCATGAATCCGGCCGCGCTCAAGGCGAACATCGACGATCTCGCACGAGGCGCGACGGTCATCGTCAATACCGACGAATTCACCAAACGCACCCTCGCGAAGGTCGGCTACGAACGAGATCCGCTGACCGACGACAGTCTCGGTGACTTCGTGGTGCATCGGGTGCCGATGACGTCGCTGACACTGACCGCCACCGAACCGGCCGGGGTCGGCAAGAAGGACGGCCAGCGCGCGAAGAACATGTTCGCCCTGGGGCTGCTGTCGTGGATGTACGGCCGCCCGCTCGGCGGTACCGAGGCCTTCATGCGCGAGAAGTTCGCCGCCACACCGGAAATCGGCGAGGCGAACGTGCTGGCGTTCCGGGCCGGCTGGAACTACGGCGAAACGACCGAAACCTTCGCCACCACCTACGAAGTCGCGCCCGCCGCGCTGCCGCCGGGCACCTACCGGCAGATCACCGGCAATACCGCCCTCGCCTACGGCGTGATCGCGGCCGGGCAACTGTCCGGGCTGCCGGTGTTCCTCGGCACCTATCCGATCACGCCGGCCTCCGACATCCTGCACGAACTGAGCAAGCACAAGAACTTCGGCGTCACCACCTTCCAGGCCGAGGACGAGATCGCGGGAATCGGTGCGGCACTGGGTGCTTCGATCGGTGGCGCGCTCGGCGTGACCAGTACCTCGGGTCCCGGGCTGGCGCTGAAAAGCGAGACCATCGGCTTGGCGGTGATGACGGAACTGCCGTTGGTGATCATCGACGTCCAGCGCGGCGGCCCCTCCACCGGCCTGCCCACCAAGACCGAACAGGCCGATCTGCTCCAGGCGCTGTACGGGCGCAACGGCGAATCGCCCGTCGCCGTGGTGGCGCCGCGCTCGCCGGCGGACTGTTTCGCGGCCGCGGTGGAGGCGGCGCGCATCGCGCTCACCTACCGCACCCCGGTACTGCTGCTGTCCGACGGTGCCATCGCCAACGGCTCCGAGCCGTGGTCGATTCCACGGGTCAGCGACCTCGAGCCGATCGACCCGGCATTCGAACCACCGGCAGAAGAGGACGCCGCGGACGGGCACCCGTTCCAGCCCTACGCGCGCGACCCGGAAACCCTGGCCAGGCCACTGGCCAGGCCAGGAACCGGCGGCCGCGCTCACCGGATCGGCGGCCTGGAGAAGGCCGACGGCAGCGGCAACATCTCCTACGATCCGGCCAATCACGAACTGATGGTCCGCCTGCGTCAGGCGAAGATCGACGGCATCGCGGTGCCAGACCTCGAGGTCGACGACCCCGACGGCACCGCCGAGCTGCTGCTGATCGGCTGGGGCAGTTCCTACGGCCCGATCGGCGAGGCGTGCCGGCGGGCGCGCCGCCGCGGCGTACCGGTCGCGCAAGCGCATCTGCGCAACCTCAACCCGCTGCCCGCGAACACCGGCGAGGTGTTGCGCCGCTATCGCCGGGTGGTCGCGCCGGAGATGAACGGCGGCCAGCTGGCGTTACTGCTGCGCGGCAAATATCTGGTCGACGTGCAGCCGTGGACGAAGGTGGCCGGGACCGCCTTCTCCGCACAGGAGCTGGTCGGCGTGATCGACGCGGCACTGGACGGATCGATCGGCGAGCTGGAACAGAACAAGGCCTTCGATGCCCGGGCCCGGGCGACCTATCGCACGACAGGGGGATACCGATGACCATCATCGACACCTCGCTCATCGGCGCCGATCTCGGCCTGTCCGGCGTCTCCGGAGTACCCGGCGCGGACGGGCCGCAGAAGGTCAAGGACTTCACCTCCGATCAGGAGGTGCGCTGGTGCCCCGGATGTGGTGACTACGTCATTCTCGCGACCGTGCGCGGTTTCCTCGCCGAGCTGGGCCTGCGGCGGGAAAACCTGATGTTCGTCTCCGGCATCGGATGTTCCAGCCGGTTCCCGTACTACCTGGACGCCTACGGCATCCACTCCATTCACGGCCGTGCCCCTGCGATTGCCACCGGACTCGCGGTGACCAGGCCGGATCTGTCGGTCTGGGTCGTCACCGGCGACGGTGACGCCCTCTCGATCGGCGGCAATCACCTGATCCACGCGCTGCGCCGCAACGTGAACATGACGATCCTGCTGTTCAACAACCGGATCTACGGCCTGACCAAGGGCCAGTACTCACCGACCTCCGAGCCGGGGAAGGTGACCAAGTCGACGCCGCTCGGCTCGATCGACCACCCGTTCAACACGTTGTCGGTGGCGCTGGGAGCCGAGGCGAGTTTCGCCGCGCGCGCCCTCGACTCCGACCGCGCCGGCCTCACCGAGGTGCTGCGCGCCGCGGCCGAGCACCGCGGCACCTCGTTCGTGGAGATCCTGCAGGATTGCCCGATCTTCAACGACGGCTCCTTCGACGCGCTGCGCCGCGACAACGCCGAATCCCACCTGATCCGCTTGCGGCACGGGGCACCGATCCGCTTCGGCGCGGACGGCGAATTCGCCGTGGTGCGCAACGGTTTCGGGCTCGAGGTGGTCGCTGCGTCGGAGGTCGCCGAGAGTGAGATCGTGGTGCACGACGCGCAGTGCGAACGGTCCGAATACGCCTATGCGCTCTCGCGGTTGACCTCTCAGGATCTGACTCACGTCCCGATCGGCATCTTCCGCGACGTCACCCGTCCCACCTACGACGACGGGGTCCGGGCGCAGACCGCGGTGGCGGTCGAACGCGCACCGGTCGGACCGCAGTCGCTGCAAGACCTGCTCACCGGCCGCGAGACCTGGACCGTCGGCTGATCGAAGGGGCCGGCGGCCCGCAACGATTGCGCCCCTGAGCTTTTCGGCGCCCCGATCGCGAGGACGCGATCGGAACCGTAGGGGTCGGAATCAGCGGTCGGCGACGAACGCGTCGACCAACTTCTTGCACAGGTCCGCGAAGCGGGTGCGGTCCGCTTTCTGGGCGTCGGTGAGTCCGTCGGTGCCGCCGGGGGAGTACACCACCAGGTGCACGTCCTGGTCGGGTGTGGCGCCCAGGAAATCGAGCAGGGTGGACCCGCCGCTGCCGTCCTTGGGCATGCCCAGATCCGCGGCGGCCAGTTTTTTCGCCTCCTCGGCGGCGGCATGGACCGCGTCGAGGGAGACGTGTCCGTTGCGCTGCTGCGGCGCCTTGTCGGCGGGACGGTCCGGATCGGCGGCATCGGGGCTGTTCACCGCATGCCCGTCCGAATAGACGAGCAGCGTCGGCGCCGGCGTCACCCCGGCGTGCTCCCCGCCCGGAATCGTGGTCAGCGCCACCGACAGTCCGGCCGTGGGTTCGTCGGCCACGGCCGTCATCGCGCCGCCGGCAACCGTCAGTGCCGCGGCGCAGACCGCCACCACCGCCCGCACACCCGGCAAACCCCGTCTGACGCCACGGAATTCGCGCGTACCCATCACTGCTGCCCTCCATCCGTCTCGGTCTCGCCGACCATTGTCAACCGCACCGCTACCGACATCCGGCCGACCTGCCCTACGCCGCGCGGACGCCGACCTCCGGACGCACTGTCTCACAAACAAGATTCTTCGCCGGTGCGTGGGCCCGCGCTCAGCGCAGCGTCGGCGGGTTGTTCAGCTCCGATGCCGAGAACGTGGCACATTCCGAGACCTAGCTGGTACGGCGCCCACATGTATCGAGCCTCGGAAACACTATGGGAATATGCAGGTGGACGCTCGTCAACCGGATGGGTTTGACGGGCGTCCACCTGATGTAATTCCGCTAGCCCGAATGATCGGAATTCGGCGGTCGTTGACGTTCTTTCTTGTCGTATACGCTCTTTGTCGCGAATGGCGCCATGGCCCGTGATGCCAGTAGTTGACCCAAAGTTCGACGGTAAGATGACAGGACGATTGTGCTGGCGAGCAGGGCGGCCGAGGCTGTTGTCGCCAATGGCGAGATGCTCATGCCGAACGGATGAAATGAATCGTGAGCCATCGACATGAGAGAATTGCCACTATCATGGCCGGGGGGATTGGGGTCGCCGTACGGCGGATCCTGCGGGCAGCCATCCGGATAGTGCCCGTTTACGCTGACGCGGCACGGGTCGATGTCATGGCCGTCATTGAATGTCACGAGTCCCCCTGTAGTCGATGTGAATGCGACAGTGTAACAGCTTAGGTCTCCGCGCCCAGTGTCGCAAGCCCTGTCGCGAGCTGAACTGTATTGAATATGTTGGAGACCAACGGGTTTCGTCGCTGGCTCGATAGTTCACCGAAGCGTCGGTGGGTTGTCGAGATCCGAAGCGGAGAAGGTGTCACAGGCCCGAATCTGGCCGGTGCGATATCCGGAGAGAAACCACTTCTGGCGTTCGGCGGAAGAGCCGTGTGTCCAACCTTCGGGATTGACGCGTCCCGTCGCGGCTTTCTGGATCCGGTCGTCTCCTACTGCTTGCGCGGCCGACAGCGCATCACGAATATCGTTATCGCTCAGTGTCTCGACGAAGGGTGCTCCGCCGGAGGGGTCGGGTTGCTTATCGGCATAGTAGGCCCACATTCCCGCGTAGCAGTCTGCCTGCAGTTCGAGTCGAACGGAACCTGATTGCGGTCCCTTCGGATCATGCTGAGCTCGTCCGGAATCGCCGAGGAGATTTTGAATGTGGTGACCGAACTCGTGCGCCACGACATACTCCTGTGCAAGCGGCCCACCACTCGCGCCGAACTTGTCCACCAACTCTTGAAAGAAGCCGGTGTCGAAGTATGCTGTCCGGTCGGCAGGACAATAGAACGGTCCGACGGCGCTTGTAGCGTTGCCGCACCCAGTAGAGATCGAGCCGGTGAACAGTTTGACTTGTGGCTTCCGGTAGGATTTGCCGGTTTGCTTCGGGAGTTGCGCGGTCCACACAGTGTCGAGGCTCTGCTTGGTGGCAATCACCCGACACTGAGGGAGTCTGGGATTGTTGGCGTCAGCGCCGGTCTTGCACATCGAAAAGTCGATGGTGCCTCCAGCCCGGTTATTGCCGTCAGTGAGGCTGTTGAATATTTTGCCGGCCTCCCCGCTGCCGCCGAATACCAATGCGAGGACCAGCAGGATGAGTCCTCCTCCGCCGCCGATGACCATCTTGGGACCCATTCCGCCTGATGAAACCCCGCTCGTGTCGAGTTCCATACCTTCGTTGAAGGTCATCGTTGCTGCTCCTGTGGATCGAGTGGGCTGCTCGGCGCTCGGTCAGCCGAAACAACCTCTACAGCTTGGCATGAGCGTGCGCGGCTCGGGAGACGAGTGGCGTCGTGTCCACCGAGTGACACCGGGAGTCGGATATCGGTTTCCGTCCGGACGACGCGCCTCACTACCATGGGGGCGCACCAGGTCATCCCGTGCCCGGTGCACCGTGTCGTCGAAAGGATTCCCGTGCTGCGCACCCACTTGGCTGGTTCGCTGCGAAGCGAGCACGCCGGTCTGACCGTCACCCTCACCGGCTGGGTGGCCCGGCGGCGAGACCACGGTGGCGTGATCTTCATCGATCTGCGCGATGCGTCGGGGGTCGCGCAGGTGGTCTTCCGCGAGGGTGTGCCGGCCGAACAGGCCCACAAGCTGCGTGCGGAGTACTGCGTGCAGGTCACCGGTGTGGTCGAGGGACGTCCGGACGGCAGCGAGAACCCGAACCTGCCCACGGGTGCGATCGAGGTCAATGTCACCGAACTCGTGGTGCTCAACGAGGCCGCGCCGCTGCCGTTCCAGCTCGACGAGCAGCCCGGCGAAGAGGCGCGCCTGAAGTATCGCTACCTCGATCTGCGCCGCGAGGGCCCCGCACACGCCATCCGGCTGCGGTCGAAGGTCAACGCCGCGGCCCGCGAGGTGCTGGCTCAGCACGCGTTCGTCGAGGTCGAGACCCCGACGATGACGCGGTCCACCCCGGAGGGCGCGCGTGACTTCCTGGTGCCCGCCCGGCTGCAGCCCGGCAAGTTCTACGCCCTGCCGCAGAGCCCGCAGCTGTTCAAGCAGTTGCTGATGGTCTCGGGGGTGGAGCGGTACTACCAGATCGCACGCTGCTACCGCGACGAGGATTTCCGCGCCGACCGCCAGCCCGAATTCACCCAGCTCGACCTGGAGATGAGCTTCGTGACGCAGGAGGATGTGATCCTGCTGGCCGAGGACATCCTGGTCGCGCTGTGGAAGCTGGTCGGCCACGAGATCCCCACGCCGATTCCGCACATGACCTACGCGGAGGCGATGCGCCGCTACGGCAGCGACAAGCCGGATCTGCGCTTCGGCATCGAGATCACCGAATGCGCCGAGTACTTCAAGGACACCTCCTTCCGGGTCTTCCAGGCGCCGTATGTCGGCGCGGTCGTGATGCCGGGCGGAGCGAGCCAGGCGCGGCGCCAGCTCGACGCCTGGCAGGAATGGGCCAAGCAGCGCGGGGCGAAGGGCCTGGCCTACATCCTGGTCGGTGAGGACGGCACCCTCGGCGGCCCGGTCGCCAAGAACCTCTCCGACGCCGAACGCGAGGGCCTGGCCAAACACGTCGGCGCGGCGCCGGGCGACTGCATCTTCTTCGGCGCCGGAGAGGCGAAGTCGAGCCGGGCGCTGCTGGGCGCGGCGCGTGGCGAGATCGCGCGCAAGTGCGGCCTGATCGACGAGGACGCCTGGGCGTTCGTGTGGATCGTGGACGCCCCGATGTTCGAGCCCACCGCCGACGCCACCGCGAGCGGCGATGTGGCACTCGGACATTCGGCCTGGACCGCGGTGCACCACGCGTTCACCTCGCCGAAGCCGGAATCCATCGACACCTTCGACACCGACCCGGGCGCGGCGCTGGCCTACGCCTACGACATCGTCTGCAACGGCAACGAGATCGGCGGCGGCAGTATCCGCATCCATCGCCGCGACGTGCAGGAGCGGGTGTTCAAGGTCATGGGCATCAGCCACGACGAGGCGCAGGAGAAGTTCGGATTCCTGTTGGACGCCTTCGCCTTCGGCGCGCCGCCGCACGGCGGAATCGCCTTCGGCTGGGATCGCATCACCGCGCTGCTTGCCGGTGTGGATTCGATTCGCGAGGTCATCGCGTTCCCGAAGTCCGGTGGCGGCGTGGACCCGCTGACCGAGGCGCCGGCGCCCATCACCGCGCAGCAGCGCAAGGAAGCCGGCCTCGACGTGGTGCTCGACGAGCACGGCAAGCCGAAGGCCTGATCCGGAACCGGATGTGCCGCCGCGGTTGTGGGCGGTCGCGGCCGCGCACCGGTTAGTCTGCAGATCGTCCGGCGCCACCCGGTGCCGGACGATCGTGCCGACGACAGGGGACTGGGGTGCTGCACCTGCGGGCGGTCTGCCCACCGGAGTCGACCGACGCCGCGGTGACCGCGCTGCGGGCCGAACCCGGCGCCACGCTCATCACCGTGCAGCGCGGCGCCTCGGTCGAGCCGCCCGGTGATCTCGTCCAGGCCGATATCGCTCGCGAATCGGCCAACGATGTGCTGGCCGGTCTGCGTGGGCTGGGCATCGGCGACTACGGCGGCATCATGCTCTCGCCGGTGGAAACGGTGCTGTCGGCCCCGGCCGACCGCGCGGTCGAGGCGGCGCCGGGTGATCCGTCGGATGCGATCGTCTGGGAGGAACTGCTCGCCCAGACCCACGAGGAATCGACGCTCAACCCCACCTTCCTGGCCTTCATCACGATCGCGTGCCTGCTCGCCGTCGTCGGCGTGGCCACCGATTCGCCGGTGACGGTCGTCGGCGCCATGGTGGTCGGACCCGAGTTCGGGCCGCTGGCCGCCGTCGCGGTCGCGGTGGTGCGCCGGGACTTCCGCCTGGCCCGCCGCTCGATCCTGGCCCTGCTGATCGGCTTTCCGGTGGCGATGGGGATCGCGACGCTGGCGTCGCTGGTGTGGGAACAGTTCGGCTGGATCACCGTCGACCGCATCCACGCCATCCGCAACGTGGACTTCATCTACGAGGTGGGCCCGTTCTCGCTGGTGGTCGCGCTGTTGGCGGGTGCGGCGGGGATGATGTCGCTGGTGACCGCGAAATCGGCGGCGCTGGTCGGCGTGTTCATCTCGGTGACGACGATTCCGGCGGCCGGTTTCGCCGCCGTCGCCGCCACCGTCGGCGAATGGCACAAGGCATTCGAGTCGATCGGCCAGCTGGGCGTGAACATGGTCGGCATCGTCGTGGCGGGCATCATCGTGCTGCAGTTGCGTCCCCATCACGGGCATGCGCTCGGCCCGCCACGTCCGAAGCAACGGAACATCTTGTCGCGCTGGTGGTTCGGCGACGAATGAGACCGCTCAGGCGATCAGGCCGCCGGTGAGCATCCGGTAGGAGTAGGTGACCGCGATGACGGTGAGCGGTCCCACCACCAGCAGTCCGATGCCGCACAGCGCCGTGGCGACGATCGTCAGCGCGGCGACTGTCAGGGCCAGCAGCAGTGTCGGCACGAAATTCGAGACCACCAGCTGCACACTGGATTTGATCGCGCTGAACGGATCGAGATCCTGGTCGATGACGTAGTGCAGCGAGAACATGCACAGATAGCCCACGACGAGTGCCGGCACGATGCACAACACCGCGCCGACGCAGGCCGCCACGAAGACGAGCAGAGCGGTGATCAGCACGTTGCCGGCGTTGACGAAGCTGAAGAACGACGCGAAATCCGGTGGCGTGCCGTCGGTTTCGTACAGGGCGCCGCGGATCATCGCCGCCTGCAGCAGCCAGACCACGACGGCGGCGAGCAACCCGATCAGCACCACCGGCATCAGCGAATTCACCTGCGTGACGTTCACCACGACCGTCACCATCAGGTAGGCGACGAATCCGACGAGCGTGATCGCGATCCACGGAATCGGATTGGCGCGGAAGCGATCCCACGCGAAGCTGAGCGCCCGGCCGACATTGAGCGTCGGCGCAGCGGCGTATCCCGGCGGCGCGCCGTACCCGGGCGCGCCCTGCGGCGGCATGCCGTTATCCGGTGCGCCCCAGGTCGGATCGGCGGGCGGCGGATAGGCGCCCGGCGGGACGCTACCGGGCGGGCCGTAGGTGGGGCCGGGCTGCCCGTGCGCTCCGGGCGGTGCCACCGGGGGCACCCCACCCGGGGTGACCTGGGGCGGCTCGCCCGGGGTGCCGCCGTACTGTGGGTTGCCGTACTGCGGTGCGCCGGAGCCCTCGAACTGCGGATATCCCGCGGCTCCGGCCATGTCGGGCCGGCCCGGCGTTGCGGGATGTTCGCCTGGCCCGGCGCCGGGTCGTGCGGGACCGGTGGGATGCTGCCCGGGCCGGCTCTCCGGTCGCCGTTCACCGCCTTCGCCGGTGTCGCGGGGTGCGGACTGCGGGGAGTCGGTCATCGTCGGACCTTTCGAATCACCTGGGTTCTGGTGCGGCACACTGCAGTTGAGTTTTCGACACAACCGGACACGGCCGGGCGTGTCAAGCGACGGGCCGCGGCATCGGGCCGGATCCGCGACCCGGCCGACGATGAGCGTAATGAGCATCTCGGTCCGGTCGCAGCCGCTCGGCGGGGACACGCCGACGACGCGCGAAAGGTTGCCGATCCGCTCGCTGAAAGTGACCTGGAGCGAGTAACTTGGTTGGCGATGACCGCACTATTGGCCGAACGCGCCGCCGAAGTCGTGTCCGCGGCACAACAGTTGCTCACGAAGCGCATGGGTGCTGCGGTGAAGCTGAGCGATCCGATCGAACTCAGCGGCAGTGGCAGGACGACGGTGCTGCGCGTACGCGTAGCGGAGAACTCGTTCTCACTTCCTCGCACCCTGATAGTCAAGCAGGTCCGTGGCGCCGCACAGGAGCGCCGGATCGGCGGGCTGGCGCCCGGGGTCGCGAGCATAGACTCGGCGTTCCTGCGCGAGGCGGTGTCCTACCAGTTCACCACCGCACTCAGCAGCGAGCACCGTCCCGGCGCCTATCTGCTGGCCCACAGCCTGCCGGATCGGCTGCTGATCCTCAGCGATCTGGGCGAGAACATGTCGCTCACCTCGGTGCTGCAAACCGGCGCCGAACCCGCCACCCGCAACGCCCAGATGGCGTTCGCGCAGGCGCTGGGCCGTATGCACGCCGCCACGGTCGGCCGGGAGGCCGATTTCGTGGCGCTGCTGCGGCGGGTGGAAGTGGTGCACCGGGTCGACGGCATCGCCCAGCAGGCCGAGGCCGCGATCGGTGAGGTACCCGGAATGCTGGCCCGCGAGGTCGGCATCGACGTGCCGGGCGAGATCGCGGAACGCATCGTGCGGGGCAATCGCCTGTTCTCCGCAGGCCGCTTCCGCGCGTTCAGCCCCTCGGACCTGTGTCCGGACAATGTGATCCTCAACGACGAGGGTGCCCGGTTCCTCGACTACGAATGGGGCGGTTTCCGCGACGCCACCCTCGACATCGCCTACGCGCTGGTCTCGTTCCCGGGCTGCCTGTGCGATTTCGAACTCTCTCGCGAGCGCGCGCATCAGATGGTGGAGGCCTGGCGCTCGGAGGTCGTGGGTGTGTGGCCCGCGCTCGCCGACGACGACCTGCTGGCCGAACGCATCCTCGAGGCCCGGCTCATCTGGGTGTGGCTGACAACCTTCTGGTTCCTGCCTGCCGATCACACCCGCATCGCCGCGGCCCGCGAACACGGCCTGTCGGTGCCGCGCTCGGCCGCTCTGATCAACCGCTGGGCGGCGCTGGCCGAGGATGCGCGCTGCACCGGCGATGACACACTCGGCGACTTCGCCGAGCATGTCTCCGCCACCCTCGAGGAACTCTGGGAGGAGTGACTCAGCGGGCCGGTCGCGGTCCCACGATCGAGGCCCGTTCCATGATTCGCGTCTGCGGCCAGTAATCGCTGGCGGCGTAGTGCTGCACGGCCCGGTTGTCCCAGAAGGCGACGGTGTCGGGCTCCCAGTGCAGCCGCACCTGGTGTTCGGGGTAATCGGCCTGGCGGCAGAGCCGGTCCAGCAGGTCGTGGCTCGCCTCGGGATCCATGCCGTCGATCCGGTCCACGAAGATCCGGTTGACGTACAGGTGCCGGCGTCCGGTCGCCTCGTGTGTGCACACCACGGGGTGGCTGACCGGCGGATGCTGGGCGCGCAGCGCCTCCTGCGCCTCGGCGGTCTGCCCGCGGCCGAAGGCGCGGGTGTAGTCGTGTGTCGCGGTGAGGTCGTCGATCCGAGCCCGCGTCTCGGCGTCGAGGGCCTCGTAGGCGGCGTACATATCCGAGAACAGCGTGTCGCCGCCGATCTCGGGAACGGCGACGGCGTGCAGGATCGCGCCCATCGACGGCTGCGGCCGCCAGGTCACGTCGTGATGCCAGATGTTCTCGACACCCGCCATGGTCGGTGTCTTCTCGAAGCGGACCAGCTCCGGCTGCTCGGTGTTGGACGGGATGAACGGATGCACCTCGAGGGTGCCGAAGCGTGCCGCGAACGCGACGTGGCGGGCGGGCGTCAGCGGTTGCTCGCGGAAGAACAGCACCTTGTACTCGTGCAGTGCCCGGCGCAGTTCGGCGATCACCTCCGCGGGCAGCTCCCGGGTCAGATCCACGCCGCTGATCTCCGCGCCGAGGCTGACGCCGACCTGCCGGGCGTCGAAATGCTGCCAGTGCAGTGCGGCCAGGCGGTCGCGTTCGGCGACCAGATGGGTGAACGGGCCCGCGATCAGCGGAAATCCCGGCAGGGGAAACGAGCTCACAGGGTAGTGCGTACGCGGTTCGGTCTCCGCGGCGGTGGTCTGCGTCATGGCGGTTCCTTCGGCGATCGGACGACTGTAGTCGATTGACTACACCGGTATTCGCTACTGTAGCCCGATGTCCGAGAACCCGCCATCGACTCCGCGTCGCGACGACTCCGGCGCCGCACCGGTCGGTCGCGACGCGGTCGTCGCGGCGGTCACCGAGGCCGCCGCCGACCTGTTCGCCGAACGCGGCCCGGCCGCGACCTCGATCCGCGACATCGCCGAGCGTGCCGGGGTCAACCACGGCCTGGTCTTCCGGCATCTGGGCGCGAAGGATCGGCTGGTCGGGGCCGTGCTGAGCTATCTCGGGGAGCAATCGGGCGCGCTGGCCGCCGCCGGGCAGCTCACCGCCACCGATCCCCGGCTGCGCCGCCATCTGACCGTGCTGGCCCGCTGCATCCTCGACGGCTATCCGGTCGGCGAGCTGCAGGAACAGTTCCCCGTGATGGCGATGCTGATCGAGCATCTCCGGCCGCAGATGGGAAGCGACCGCGCGGCCGGACTGGCGGTGGCCCATCTGGCCGCCTTCACCATGGGCTGGCAGCTGCTCGAGCCGTTCCTGCGCAGCGCCGCCGGCCTGCGCGAGCTGACCGATGCCGAACTGCGGGCGTCGATCGAGGCGCAGGCCGGGCGAATTCTGCGCCCCGACCCCGCGTCGCCCTGAGTGTCGGTGCTCATCGGTACCGTCGAGGCGTGAGCGAAGGGTTGTTCGAGGCGCCGGAGGTGGAGGACGTGTCCAGCGCATCCGTCGCATTGCCGCCGGCGGGCAGGATGTCGCCGCTGGCGGTGCGGATGCGGCCCGCGAACCTGGACGAGGTGGTCGGCCAGCAGCATCTGCTCGGCCCCGGATCGCCGCTGCGCCGGTTGATCGAGGGGTCGGGTGCGGCATCGGTGCTGCTCTACGGCCCGCCCGGGACGGGTAAGACGACGCTGGCCGCGCTCATCTCGACCGCGACCGGCCGTCGGTTCGAGGCGCTCTCGGCGTTGTCGGCGGGCGTCAAGGAGGTGCGCGCGGTCATCGAGCTGGCGCGGCGGCGGTTGCTCGCGGGGGAGCAGACCGTGCTGTTCATCGACGAGGTGCACCGGTTCTCCAAAACCCAGCAGGACGCCCTGCTGGCCGCGGTGGAGAACCGGGTGGTGCTGCTGGTCGGGGCGACCACGGAGAACCCGTCGTTCTCGGTGGTGTCGCCGCTGCTGTCGCGGTCGCTGGTGTTGCAGTTGAAGTCGTTGTCGGACAACGATATTCGCACCGTACTGCGTCGCGCGATCGACGATGAGCGAGGTTTGGCCGGGCAGTACACCGTCACCGAGGCGGCGCTCGACCACATCGTCCGCATCGCCGGCGGCGACGCGCGGCGATCGCTGACCGCCCTGGAGGCCTCGGCGGAATCGTCGCTGGACGGCACGGTGGACGTGGATCTGGTGGAGGCCAGCGTCGACAAGGCCGCGGTTCGCTACGACCGCGCCGGCGACCAGCACTACGACGTGATCAGCGCGTTCATCAAATCGCTGCGGGGGTCCGATGTCGACGCGGCGCTGCACTATCTGGCCCGGATGATCAGCGCGGGCGAGGATCCGCGCTTCATCGCGCGGCGATTGATGATCCAGGCGTCCGAGGACGTCGGCATGGCCGATCCGACCGCCCTGCAGACCGCGGTCGCCGCCGCGCAGGTGGTGCAGCTGGTCGGTATGCCGGAGGCGCAGCTGGCGCTCGCGCACGCCACCATCCACGTGGCCACCGCGCCCAAATCGGGTGCGGTCGCGGCGGCCATCGGCGCGGCCATGTCCGATATCGCGGCCGGTAAGGCCGGTGCGGTGCCACCCCACCTGCGCGACGGGCATTACGCGGGCGCGGCGAAACTGGGCAATGCGCAGGGCTACAAATACCCGCACGACCACCCGGACGGGATCCTCGCCCAGCAGTATCCGCCCGACGAACTGGTCGGCGCCGACTACTACACCGCGACCGATCACGGCTATGAGCGCGAGATCGGGCCGCGGGTCACCAAGTTGCGGCGGATCGTCCGAGGGCGCTGAGGCACGGGCGCGCCCACGACCGCTGAAAACCGGCTGGACCGCGCCCGGTAGGCTGGATATTCGTGCAGACCCACGAGATCCGACGGCGTTTCCTGGACCACTTCGTCCGTGCCGGCCACACCGAGGTACCCAGTGCCTCGTTGATCCTGCCGGACCCGAACCTGCTGTTCGTCAATGCGGGCATGGTGCAGTTCAAGCCGTATTTCCTGGGCCAGGAGGCGCCGCCGTTCGCGCGCGCGACCAGCGTGCAGAAGTGCGTGCGCACCGGCGATATCGAAGAGGTGGGCGTCACCACCCGCCACAACACTTTCTTCCAGATGGCGGGCAACTTCTCCTTCGGTGACTACTTCAAGGAAGGTGCCATCACCTTCGCCTGGGAACTGATCAGCAAATCTCAGGAGGAGGGCGGATTCGGCTTCGATCCGGAGCGGATCTGGGTCACCGCCTACGAGAGCGATCCCGAGGCCGCCGAGATCTGGCACCGCGTCGCCGGAATCCCGACCGAACGCATCCAGTTCCGCGACGGCAAGGACAACTACTGGGATATGGGCGTGCCCGGTCCCGGCGGACCGTGCTCGGAGATCTACTACGACCGCGGACCCGAATACGGCGCCGAGGGCGGCCCGGTCGCCGATGAGGATCGCTACCTCGAGATCTGGAATCTCGTGTTCATGCAGGACATCCGCGGCGAGCAGAGCCCCAAGCTGGGCTATCCGCCAGTGGGGTCGCTGCCGAAGAAGAACATCGATACCGGTATGGGCATCGAACGCGTGGCGATGCTGCTCCAGGGCGTGGACAACGTCTACGAAACCGATCTGCTACGCCCGATCATCTCCAAGGCCGAGGAGCTGACCGGTAAGAGCTACGGCGTCGAACACGCCGACGACGTGCGCTTCCGCGTCATCGCCGACCACGCCCGCACCTCGGCGATGCTGATCGCCGACGGCGTCAACCCGGGCAACGACGGCCGCGGCTACGTGCTGCGCCGCTTGCTGCGCCGGATCGTGCGCTCGGCCCGGCTGCTGGGCGCCGAGAAGCCGGTGATCGGCGAATTCATGAAGGTCGTCAGCGATCTCATGTCGCCCTCGTACCCCGAACTGGCTACCGACTTCACTCGCATCGAGACCGTCGCCGTGGGTGAGGAGACCGCCTTCCTCAAGACGCTGAGCACCGGGTCGAAACTGTTCGACGACGCGGTCGCCGAGGTGAAGGCCACCGGCGGGCGCACCCTCGCGGGCAGTGAGGCGTTCACCCTGCACGACACCTACGGTTTCCCGATCGACCTGACCCTGGAGATGGCCGCCGAGGCCGGGCTCGAGGTTGATGAGTCGGGCTTCCGCACACTGATGGCCGAGCAGCGGCAGCGCGCCAAGGACGATGCGCAGGCGCGCAAACACGCCCACGCCGACCTGTCGATCTACAAGGAACTGGTCGACCGGGGCGCCACCGAATTCACCGGATTCGACGAACTGGCCACCGAGGCGCGGGTTCTCGCCCTCATCGCCGACGGTGTGCGGGTCCCCACCGCGACCGCCGGGCAGGATGTCGAGGTCATCCTCGATCGCAGTCCGCTCTATGCCGAATCGGGTGGTCAGATCGCCGACCGCGGCAGTCTCACCGCTTCGGGCACGGAACTGCGCGTCAACGACGTGCAGAAGATCGCCAAGAAGCTGTGGGTGCACAAGACCACCGTCGAGCGCGGGCAGATCACCGAGGGCGATGCCGTACTCGCTCAGGTCGATCCGGCGTGGCGGCGCGGCGCCACCCAGGGCCACTCCGGCACACACATGGTGCATGCCGCGCTGCGGCAGGTGCTGGGCCCCAACGCGGTTCAGGCCGGTTCGCTGAACAAGCCCGGCTATCTGCGGTTCGACTTCAACTGGCAGGGCCAGCTCTCGGAGTCGCAGAAGGCCGATATCGAGGCCGTGTCCAACGACGCGGTCGGCTCGGACTTCCCGGTGAACACCTTCGTCACCGATCTGCCCAAGGCCAAGTCGATGGGCGCGCTGGCACTGTTCGGCGAGAACTATGGGTCCGAGGTGCGGGTCGTCGAAATCGGCGGGCCGTTCTCGATGGAACTGTGCGGCGGCACCCACGTCGAACATTCGTCGCAGATCGGGCCGATAACACTGCTCGGTGAATCGTCGGTCGGTTCCGGTGTGCGTCGCGTGGAGGCGTTCGTCGGGCTGGATTCCTACAAGTATCTGGCCAAGGAGCGGGCCCTGCTGGCCGGTGTGGCCGCCTCGCTGAAGGTGCCGTCCGAGGATGTGCCGGCCCGGGTCGAGCAACTGGTGGAACGGCTGAAGGTCGCCGAGAAGGAACTCGAGCGCACCAAGGCCGCGGCCGTACTGTCGCAGGCCGGAAACTACGTCGAGCAGGCCCAGCGCGTCGGCAAGGTGCTGCTGGTCGCGGCCGCGGCCCCGAAGGGCGTCGGCGCGGGCGATCTGCGGACCCTGGCCACCGATATCCGCGGCCGGTTCGGCAGTGAACCGGCGGTGGTCGTGCTGCTCGGCAACGCCGACGGCAAGGTCCCGTTCGTGGTCGCGGTGAACAAGCCCGCTCAGGAACTCGGTGTGAAGGCCGGCGATCTGGTCGGCAGCTTCGGTCCGAGTATCGCGGGCCGCGGCGGCGGTAAGCCGGAGATGGCGCAGGGCGCCGGCTCGGATCCGTCCGGTATCGAGGCCGGCCTGGCCGGCGTGCGCGCGCGGGTGGCCGAGATCGCCGCCTGATGGACAATTCCGAGAATTCGGAGCCCTCGGAACCGGAGCCGTCCCCATCGGGGGCGGCTCCGGAAGCCGGGGCCGCCCGGCCGGACGACATCCCGGCCGAACGCCCCAGCGCGCGGACCGATCCCGGTCGCGGCCGGCGGATCGGCATCGACGTGGGAACCGTGCGCATCGGAGTGGCCGCCAGTGACCCGGACGGGATCCTGGCGACGCCGGTGGAGACGGTCCCGACCGTCAAGGGTGGAAAACGAGGTCCGGCAACCGATCTGATCCGGGTAGCCGAGATTGTGCGGGAATACGAGGCGGTCGAGGTAATCGTCGGTCTGCCACGCACATTACGTGGGGCCAGTGGCTCGTCCGCACAGTTGGCCGCTCGATTCGCGCGACGTTTGCGGGACATGATTCCTGGTGTGCCGATACGACTTTCCGACGAACGTTTGACTACGGTGTCAGCTGCACGTGCATTGCGGGACAGTGGAGTTCGCGCGCGCGGCCGGCGGCAGGTCATCGACCAGGCGGCTGCCGTGTCGATCCTGCAAGGGTGGTTGGACGAACGGAGTGCGGTGTTGAACTCGGCCGGTGCAGACGAGGCCAGGTGGTCGGATGAGTGACCGCTGGTCCCGGGCCGGAGATCGCTCGCGCCGGCGCGCCGACGAGCAGCAGCGGCGCTACCGGCGCGGCGGTGCGCACCGTAGCGCCACCGACGAGTGGGACGACTACGAGGACGACGACACCGCCGTCATTCCGCGCTACGTCGACGAGGACGAACCGGCCGCGCACTACGCCGATCCCGCCGCGGGATACGACCCTCGGTACGGCCACGAGCTCGCCGACGCCGGATACGCGGATCCCGATTACGCCGACCCGGATTACGCCGACGACTACGCCGAACCGGAGTACGAGCGGACCGGCCGCAGCGGCCATCGGTATCGCCGCGACGAGTACGACTCCGAGACCGATATCGAACCGATCGCCGTCGAGGAGCCGGAACCGGCGCCCGCCGCCAGGCGCGGCACCCGCGCGAACGCGGCCCCGCTGCGGGAGGCGCAGCGGGGGAGCCGGCGCGGTGCCGCCGCGAAGTCCGCCGGGGAACAGAAGGCGCGCGGCGCGAGTCGGCCGGCGCGGTCGGGCTCATCCGGGCGCGGTCGTCGCACCCGCGTGGCCTCCCGTAAGGCTGCCGAGCGGCAGCGCCGGCGCCGGAATCTGGTCGTTCTGGGCTGCGTGTTCGTCGTTCTGTTCGTGGTGGCCGGTGGCTACGCCGGATACAAGTTCATCCGTTCCATGGGCGGACCCGAGGATTTCGACGGATCGCCCGGCCCGCTGGCCGTGGTCCAGGTGCACACCGGTGACACCGCCGAACAGATCGCCCAGACCATGGTCGAGAAGGGGGTCGTGCGCAGCAGTGGGGCCTTCTATCAAGCGGCCATGCGCAATTCGGGCATTACGTCGGTGCAGCCGGGCTATTACGCGGTGCCGACACACAGCAAGGGCGTCGACGCGGTCGCGGCCCTGCTGAAGAAGACTTCCCGGGTGGGCAATGTGGTGGTCTCCGAAGGGCGGCGGCTGCACGACTCCACCGATGTGAACACCGGCGCCCGCAACGAGGGCATCTACCGCAAGATCGCCGACGCCAGTTGCGTCGGGACCGGTGCGGACAAGAAGTGCGTCACCTACGAACAACTCGATGCCGCCGGGGCCACCGCCGACGCGACCGCGCTGGGCGTTCCGGCCTGGGCCGTCGACGCCGTGCGCAAGGTTCCCGATCGCACCCGCCAGCTCGAGGGGATGATCGCCGCGGGCGCCTGGGACTTCGATCCGTCCGGCACGCCCGAGCAGATTCTGGCGCAGCTGGTGAGCGAGAGCGCCGCAGGCTATGAGACGACCGGACTGCTGCAGTCGGGGGCGACGAACAAACTGAATCCGTACCAGACGCTGATCGCGGCCTCGTTGGTCGAACGGGAAGCGTTGCCGCAGGACATGACGAAGGTGGCGCGGGTGATCGTGAACCGGCTCGCGGTCGATCAGCCGCTGCAGCTCGATTCCACGGTCAACTACACCCTCGACCGCACCGAGGTCGCCACCACAGACGCCGACCGCGCACGCAAGACCCCGTGGAACACCTACGCCATGCCGGGGCTGCCGGCCACACCAATCTCCTCACCGTCGCTGGATGCCCTGCGCGCGGTGGAGAGTCCGGCGCCGGGACCGTGGCTGTACTTCGTCACCGTCGACAAACAGGGGACCACGATGTTCACCGAGAGCTACAGCGAACATCTGCGCAACATCCAGCGCGCCCAGCAGAGCGGAATTCTCGACAGTGGCCGATAACGGAACGGCGGCGCCGGCATCGGGACGCAAGGCCGCGGTGCTGGGCAGCCCGATCGCGCATTCGCGGTCACCGCAACTGCATCTGGCCGCCTATCGGGCGCTGGGTCTGGACTGGACCTACGAGCGCATCGAATGCACCGGCGAGCAACTGCCCGGCCTCGTCGACGGGCTGGATTCGGACTGGGTCGGGCTGTCGGTGACGATGCCGGGCAAGGTCGCGGCACTGAATTTCGCCGGCGAGCGGACCGAGCGTGCCGTTCTGGTCGGCTCCGCCAACACCTTGGTGCGCACGGCGAGCGGGTGGCGAGCCGATTGCACCGATGTGGACGGCGTGCGCGGCGCGCTGCAGGGCGGCGGCGTGGAATCGGTGCGCCGCTCGGTCGTGCTCGGGGCGGGCGGCACCGCGCGACCGGCACTGCTGGCGCTGTCGGAACTCGGCGCCGAGACGGTCACCGTGGTCGCGCGCGACGCCGAGCGGGCCGAACCGACCCTCGCCCTGGCCCGGCAGCTCGGGATGGCGACGGAGTTCTCCGATTTCGACGCCGATCGGGTGCGCGCGGCGTGTGCGCGCGCCGACGCGGTGGTCAGCTCGGTACCGGCCGCCGGTGCGGCGGTGGTAGCCGACGCGGTCGCGACGGCGCCGGTGGTGCTGGACGCGATCTACGACCCGTGGCCGACGCCGCTGGCCACGGCCGTGCGGCGCGCGGGACATACCGTCATCAGCGGGTTACAGATGCTGTTGAATCAGGCTTACGGCCAGGTCGAACAGTTCACCGGCCGGCCCGCGCCGCGGGCGGCGATGGCAGCGGCTCTGGATCTTCGTGACTTCTAGAACGGGTTCCAATTCGATGACGTCACAACACAGGCTAAGGTGATCGACATGAATTCGTGGGTGTTGCGCGCCATAGTCCTGGGTGCGCTGACCGTCGTACTGCGAACCCTGCTGGGTTTCGGCATGATCTACTCGCCGACCAACGGCTCGTGGATGCGCATCCTGTGCTTGATCGTGCTGGTCGTCGCGGGCGTGGCCTGGGGGCTGATCGACGGTCGCAGTGATCGGCGGGCCAATCCCGATCCGGAGCGCGGCGGTGCCGACCTCACCATGCGGTGGCTGAAGGCCGGCGTGGTCGGTGGTGTGGGCAGCGGGCTGGTGGCGTGGCTGCTGGATTTCGTGCCGAAGTTCGACCTCGGCGACAACGGTCTGCTGTTCGAGTTGACGGCCGGTGCCTCGTTCATCGTGCTGATGATCTTCATTCCGGCGATGGTCGGCGTGGCGATCGGCCGCATCCTGGTGGGCCGGGATCGGCGCAAGGGCGAATCCTCGGTACCTCCGGCGGCGGCCTCCCCGGCCTGAGCGCCGACTGATCGGCTCATCCGGGCCGCGGATCGTCTCCGCGGCCCGGATTTTCGTGTCCTAGAGCAGAATTCCGCCGGCTGGGCTGTCCTCGCGGGCGATGGTCGCGTAGGCGGCGGCCAGCAGCGATGGGTCGGGACCCTCCAGGCGTCCGGGTTTGGCCAGACCGTCGAGAACGACGAATCGAAGAATGCCCGAGCGGGTCTTCTTGTCGGTCTGCATACTTTCCAGCAGCTGCGGCAGTGCGTCGGCGTCATAGGTGGTCGGCAGGCCGACGCTCTCCAGGATCGCGCGATGGCGATCGGCGGTGGCGTCGTCGAGGCGCCCGGCCAGCCGGCCGAGTTCGGCCGCGAAGACCAGACCCACCGACACCGCCGCGCCGTGGCGCCACCGGTAGCGTTCCCGGCGTTCGATCGCGTGGCCGAGGGTGTGCCCGTAGTTGAGGATCTCGCGCAGGCTCGCCTCCTTGAGGTCGGCGGCCACCACATCGGCCTTCACCTGGATCGCGCGGCGGACCAACTCCGGCAGCACATCGCCCTTCGGGTCCAGGGCGGCGGCGGGGTCGCGTTCGATCAGATCGAGGATGACCGGATCGGCGATGAATCCGGCCTTGATGATCTCGGCCATTCCCGCGACGATCTCGTTGGGCGGCACCGTTTCGAGGGTGACCAGATCCACCAGCACGGCCGACGGCTCGTGGAAGCAGCCGACCAGGTTCTTGCCGGCCTCGGTGTTGATTCCGGTCTTGCCGCCGACCGCCGCGTCGACCATCGCGAGCAGTGTGGTCGGCACGTGGACGACCTTCACGCCTCGCATCCAGGTGGCGGCGACGAATCCGGCCAGATCGGTGGCCGCACCGCCGCCGAGGCTGATCACGACGTCCTGCCGGCTCAGGCCGATGCGACCGAGCACCTCCCAGCAGAAGCCGGCGACCGGGAGATCCTTACCGGCCTCCGCATCCGGAATTTCGATGCGATGCGCGTCGAGGGTGTCACCGTGCGGGCCGACGGCCTGCTCGGCCAGCGCCTGCCGCACCGCCTCCGCGGTCTCGGTCAGCGGCGGCTGATGGAAGATCGCCACTGTCCGCACTCCCGGATGGCGGGCGACCTGCTCGACCAGTTCGCCCAGCAGCCCCCGGCCGATGATCACCGGATACGGATCGGCGGTACGGACCTCGATGCGGGTGGGCTCGCTCATGTGTGCTGCTCCGATTCCTCTAGTGCTCGTCGTGTGCGTGCCCGGCGGGCGCGGGCGCGCCGGGACCGACCGGCCCCGGCCGTCGCGTCGTGCGCGTTCTGCGCGGCGTCACCCGCGAGACGTGCGGCGGGCGGCGATGTTTCGTCGGCTACGGGTGCCGGCCGTGCCTTCGGGCCGGAGCGGACCGGGCGCGCCGGTTCCGGATGCGGTGCCGCGGTCGCGCCGGGATTGTTGCTCGTGCCGGGAGGGCCGGCGGCGCGGGTGGCAGTGCGGCGCACCCGTCCCGGCCGTGCATTCGGCGGTGCGGCAGGAGGTTTCGCGTCCGCACTGCCCGGCGCCGGTTCGGCGGTGACGGTGGGGCGGTCCGGGGCCGGCCCGATGGGCGCCGTCTCGGGCGGGGTGCCGGTCCGGTTGCGGGAGTGCCGGCGGCCGCCGCGGCGGGAACGCCGTGCTCGGCGCCGCGGCTGAGTGCGGTCGGTCTCGGGCGAATCCGTCTGTGCGGCTTCGGTTTCGCCGGATGTGGCTGTGGGCTGGGTGGCGTCGGCCGCGGCGCGCGTGCGGCGACGGCGCCCCCGGGAACGGGAGCGGCGAGTGCCGGTGGGTTCGGTGCTCGCCGAATCCTGTTGCGGCGCCGGGGTTTCGGTCGGCTCGACGCCGAGTTTGGCCAGAATGGCACGGACGACGCGGCCGGGGCTGCGGCCGTCGGTGCGAATCCGGATGGAGGCCACCTCGCGGTAGAGCGGGCGCCGCACGCGCATCAGTTCGCGATATTTCGCGCTCGGATCGTCGCCGTTGAGCAGCGGCCGATTCGTCGACGCCCCGGTCCGGCGCAGTCCCTCGGACACGCTGATCTCCAGGTACACCACCGTGCGCCCGCGCAACAATTCTCGCGTCGCCGCGGACAGGATCGCGCCGCCGCCGAGGGAGACGACGCCGTGTTCGGCGAGGATCGCGCGGCGTACGACGCGTTCCTCGATGCGCCGGAATTCCGGTTCGCCGTCGGTGGCGAAGATGTCGGGGATGCTGCGACCGGTGTCCTGTTCGATCCCGGCGTCGGTGTCGTAGAGCGAGACGCCGAGTTCGCGGGCGAGTTTGCGCCCGATCGTGGACTTACCGGCACCGGGCGGGCCGATGAGGATCACGCTGGGCCGGCTGGGGTCGCTGCGAACGATCACGACGGCTGTCCCGGGCGCCGGACCCGGGCGGTGCCGCGCGCGGGATCAGCCATTCATGCCTCCGACGCCACGACGCCCGGGATGTGCGGGCGGGTCTGGACACGCTTCTGGTACGTCGTGAGGTTGTCGACGGTCTCGGCGAGGGAATCGCCGCCGAACTTCTCCAGGACGGCCTGGGCGACCACGAGCGCCACCATGGCCTCGGCGACGACACCGGCGGCGGGCACGGCACAGACGTCGGAGCGCTGATGGATCGCCACGGCCTCGTCACCGGTGGCCATATCCACGGTGGACAGCGCGCGCGGAACGGTGGAGATGGGCTTCATCGCCGCGCGCACGCGCAGGGCTTCGCCGTTGGTCATACCGCCCTCGAGGCCACCGGCGCGGTTGGTGGAGCGCAGCACCCCGTCGGGGCCGGGACGCATTTCGTCGTGGGCGGCGCTGCCGCGACGACGTGCGGTCTCGAATCCGTCGCCGACCTCGACACCCTTGATGGCCTGAATGCCCATCAGGGCCGCGGCCAGCCGCGAATCCAGGCGCTGTTCGCCGCTGACGAACGACCCCAACCCGACCGGCAGTCCGGTGACCACGACCTCGACGACGCCGCCGAGGGTGTCGCCGTCCTTCTTGGCGGCCTCGATCTCGGCGATCATCGCGGTTTCGGCCTCGGGATCGAATGCGCGGACCGGGCTGGCGTCCACGGCCTCGAGATCGGCGGCGGTGGGCACGAAACCCGGGCGGGCCGCCGCGGTGCCGATCGAGACCACATGGGAGACGACGTCGACGCCGAGGGCCTGGCGCAGGAACTGCCGGGCCACCGTGCCGGCGGCGACGCGGGCGGCCGTTTCGCGGGCGCTGGCGCGTTCGAGCACGTTGCGGGCGTCGTCGAAGCCGTACTTGAGCATCCCCGAGTAGTCGGCGTGGCCGGGGCGCGGGCGCGTCAGCGGAGCGTTGCGGGCCAGTTCGGCCAGTTCGGCCTCGTCGACGGGGTCGGCGGCCATGACCTCGGTCCACTTGGGCCATTCGGAATTGGCGATCTCGATCGCGACCGGGCCGCCCATGGTTTTGCCGTGGCGGATACCGCCGATCACGGTGACCTTGTCGGCCTCGAACTTCATCCGCGCGCCGCGCCCGTAGCCCAGTCGCCGCCGGGCCAGTTGCGCGGCGATATCGGCCGAGGTCACCTCGACACCGGCCACCATCCCCTCGACGATGGCGACAAGAGCGGGACCATGAGACTCACCAGCAGTAATCCAGCGCAACACGACCTCCATCTTTCCACGTCACAACGGTTCCCCGGACATCGGTGTCCGCGCGGCTACACCGTGGGCCACAGTGCCGCAACGGTAGCCAGGCACATCGCGGGCCCGTGGGGCACGGTGAGCGAGGCGCCGAACACACCGCGACGACGGTCCGAATCGCCGGGCGCGGCAGGGCGGTCGCCGGGAGCCGCGGGCCCGATCGCGGTGCCGTCCCGGACGCGCGCGAACAGCCTGCCGGCGTCGCCGGCGGCGCGAGCGGCCACACCTGCCGCGACCAGCACGCCGATCCCGGCCGAGGCGGTCAGCAGGGGCGCTCCGATCGCGGCCCACACCCAGCAGGACGGCCCGCCGCACGCCGCGGCCGCACCGGTGCCGAGCGCCAATTTCACATCTCCGGCCCCGCAGGCCGCCGGAGCGATCAGATGGGTCAGCAGATACGGCACGGCGAGCAGCAGCGCACCGGCGATCGCGGCGGTGGTACGGCCGGTCGAGGCCGCGAACATCGGCACGACCGCCGCACCCGGCAGGGTGAGCGCATCGGGCAGGCGCTCGCTCCGGATATCGATCACGCTGAGCGCAACGCACCAGACGATCAGGGTGAGGTAGGCGGCGGTGGTCATGGCAGCCATCGTCTCTCCTCGGCGAGAGCCCACCCCTGCCCGCGAACCTGAAATGTGGACAACCGCAACAGTTGTGAACACCCGGCGGGTAACACCCGCTCGCCGCCGGTCGCGGCCGTGGGCGCGGGAGACGGCGTGACGGCCTCGCAACACGACAGCGGTAGCGTGGCAGCCATGTCTGCTGATGACGGTGCCCGGCGTCCCGACCACGCTGCGCGTCGGGCCGGGTTGCGAGACCTGTTGGTGGAGAACGGGGTCGATGCCCTGCTGGTGACCGATCTGGTGAATATCCGGTACCTGACCGGCTTCACCGGTTCCAATGCCGCCCTGCTGGTGCACTCCTGGGACGGCAGCCAGGTGGGCGAGGACGGGGAGCGGACCGTCATCTGCACCGACGGCCGCTACCTCACCCAGGTCGGCGAACAGGTGCCCGACGTGCGCGCCGAGATCGCTCGCGCCAGTGCGCGGCGGTTGGTCGAACTGGCCGGGGAATGGCAGATCGGCCGGGTCGGCTTCGAAAGCCACGTGGTGACGGTGGACCAGCACCGCGGCTTCGTCGAGCAGGGCAGCGGGCTCCAATTCGTTCCCGCGCCCGGTCTGGTCGAGCAACTGCGCACGGTCAAGGACGACTACGAGGTCGAGCAGTTGCGGGCGGCCTGTGCGGCCGCCGACGCCGCGCTGGCCACTCTGCTCGAACGAGGGGGCCTGCGCCCGGGCCGCACCGAGCGCCAGGTCGCGCGTGAGCTGGAATGGCTGATGTTCGAGCACGGCGCCGACGCGATCGCCTTCGAGACCATCGTGGCCGCCGGCGCCAATTCCGCAGTGCCGCATCATCGCCCGACCGGCGCGATCCTGGCCGCCGGTGATTTCGTGAAGCTCGATTTCGGCGCGGTGGTCGGCGGCTACCACTCGGATATGACGCGCACCCTGGTTCTCGGCGAGCCGACCGATTGGCAGCGCGAGATCTATCAGCTCGTGTACGAGGCACAACAGGCCGGCCGCGAGGCGCTGAAGCCCGGTGTGTCGTGCGCGGCGGTCGATGCCGCGGCCCGCTCGGTGATCGAGTCGGCCGGGCACGGGGACCTGTTCGTGCACGGCCTCGGCCACGGCGTCGGACTGCAGATCCACGAAGCGCCTCCGGTCGCCAAAACCGCGACCGGTACACTTCTGGATGGCGTGGCGGTGACCGTCGAGCCAGGTGTGTATTTCCCCGGCCGCGGCGGAGTTCGCATCGAGGACACGCTCGTGGTTCGTGCGGGGGGTCCGGAATTGCTCACCCACACCACCAAAGACCTCACCGTGGTCGACTGACCCCGGCTGCCCCACCGGGCCGGGCCCTACGGCCCGGCCTACAGAACGTCGAACAGTACTAACAAGGAGATCCGAGGACAGTGGCGGACACCAGCGACTTCAAGAACGGCCTCGTGCTGAAGATCGACGGTCAGCTCCAGCAGATCATCGAATTCCAGCACGTCAAGCCGGGTAAAGGTCCCGCGTTCGTGCGGACCAAGCTGAAGAACGTGCTGTCCGGCAAGGTGGTCGACAAGACGTTCAACGCCGGCGTGAAGGTGGAGACCGCCACCGTGGACCGCCGGGACATGACCTACCTGTACCACGACGGGTCGGACTACATCTTCATGGACGGCGAGACCTTCGACCAGATCGGCATCGACGAGCGGACCATCGGCAAGGGCGCCGGCTTCCTGCTGGAGAACATGACCGTGCAGGTCGCCACCCACGAGGGCGCGCCGCTGTATGTCGAGCTTCCGGTCACGGTCGAACTCGAGGTCACCCACACCGAGCCCGGCCTGCAGGGCGACCGCTCCAGCGCGGGCACCAAGCCCGCGACCCTGGAGACCGGTGCCGAGGTGCAGGTGCCGCTGTTCATCAACGTCGGCGACAAGCTGAAGATCGACTCGCGCGACGGCGGCTACCTGGGCCGGGTCAACGCCTGATCCTGGCGGATCCACCGGCCCGGCGCCGGAACCATGGGCGGCGCGCGCGTACCGGCTTTCGGTATCGCACGCGCCGCCGTCGACACTGCGAACGGGATAATGGTGATCGTGGCTGATCAGCCCGTGGACAAGAAGTCCACCCACAAGAAACTCGGAGCCCGGCACAAGGCCCGCCGCCGGGCCGTGGATCTGCTCTTCGAGGCCGAGGCGCGTGACGTCGACCCGGCCGATTTGGTCGTGGAGCGTCTGGACCTGGCCGGCCGCGACGAACAGGTCGCGCCGGTAAATCCCTACACCCGCACCCTCGTCGAAGGCGTCGCCGACGATCTGGACCGCGTCGACGGCACCATCGAGTCCTATCTGCAGGACTGGACCCTGGGCCGGTTGCCCGCCGTGGACCGCGCCATTCTGCGGGTGGCAGTGTGGGAGTTGTTCCACGCCAACGACGTTCCGCCCGTGGTGGCGGTCGACGAGGCCGTCGAGCTGGCGAAGGAACTGTCGACCGACGATTCGCCCGCGTTCGTCAACGGCGTGCTCGGCCGCATCGTGTCGCTGGCCGACCAGGTACGCGCCGCCGCGGCCGCGACCCGCCGCGACGGCGGGGAGTGATGATCAAATATCTCGTTCTCGCGACGCGCACCTCGGCCTGGTCCGATGCGGTCATCGAACCGCACCGCGAATGGCTGGCCGACGTGCGCGCGCGAGGTCAGCTGGATTGCACCGGCCGCTTCACAGACGGCAGCGGCGGGGCATACCTGGTGCTGGCCGAAGATCTCTCGGCCGCACGGGAATTGGTGTTCACCGATCCCATCCACACCACCGGTGCCTCCGAGCTGACGATCCACGAATGGGAGATCACGGGCTGAGTCGCGCTCGCGGCTCCCGCTCCTGAATCGGACAAACCCGCTAAATTTCCCGGAGCCCCGCCGGGCCCGCATACTGTTCCGGTCACTTGACCTAGAAAAGGTGGAACGGATGCGGTTCAATTCGGCGACAGCGCGTGCGGCGCTGCGTCTCGCCCCGGCGATCGTCGCGGCGGTAACCCTGGCCACGACCGGTTGCTCGGCGGTGGAAAAGGGTGTCGACAAGGGGGTCCAGGTCGCGAAGGATCACAACAAATCCGATACCGCCCGCGCCAAGGTCGGTGACTGCATCAACGTGATCAACGCCTCGGCTGTCGATTCCGATACCGAACCGGTCGCCTGCACCTCCGACAAGGCCGTCTACAAGGTCGCGCAGGTGCACAACGACAAGGTCGACTGCGGCGCCGATTTCACCTCGTACGAGGAAACCCTCAACGGCGGCACGCTGGCATATCTGTGCCTGGCGCCGAATTTCAAAGCGGGGCTGTGCTACGCGGATTCGCCGCTCAGTGGCTACAAGTACGCCGACTGCACATCCCCGGAGGCGAGTTTCCGTGTCGCCCAGCGCATCGACGGACAATCCGACGACACGCTGTGCGGCCCGGAGTCCGACAGTGTGATCACACTGTCGGATCCGCAGACGACATTCTGTCTGGCGCAACCGAAGTGAGCGCGGTCCTGCGCTCAGGCGGTCTCGGGACGCAGCACGATCGTGCCGAAGGTCGCACGCTCGTCGACCCGCCGATGGGCCTCGGCCGCATCCGCCAGCGGTAGGACGCTGTCGATCAGCACGGTGAGATCGCCGGCGGCGGCGAGTTCGAATGCCGCTGCCCGCTTCGCCGCCACCCCGGCCAGCCACTGCGGTCCGGAGCAGCCGGTGAAGGTGAGTCCGCGCATGATCAGATCCATGGTCGTTACCTGGGCGGGGGCGCCGGACAGCCAGCCGTAGCCGAGCATCCGGCCCCGCAGTGGAGTCATGAGATCGAGGACGGCCGCGGCGCTCTCGCCACCGATCGAGTCGAAAACCACGTCGACAGTGGTGTTGTCGAGGCGCTCGCCGAGATGCCGCGGCCAGTCCGGATCGCGGTGGTCGACGACCGTGTGCGCGCCGAGTTCGCGGGCGCGCTCGGTTTTGGCCGCCCCGCCGGCGGTGGCGATGATGTGCGCGGCGCCGGATCGGGCCGCCAACTGGGTGAGGTAACCGCCGATGCCGGTCGCCGCGGCCTCGATCAGGACGGTTTCGGTTCCGGTGAGTGCCGCGGCCTCCAGCAGGGCGAGGGCCACCGATCCGCTCATCGCGACCGCCGCGGCGGCATCACTCGACAATCCGTCCGGGATGCGGACCGCGGATTCGGCGGGGGCGCACATCCATTCGGCATAGCTGCCGAAGTCGTTGCGCGCCAACAGGACTCGCTGTCCTTTCCATTCCGGGTCGACGTCGTCGGCGACAGCGGTGACGACGCCGACCGCCTGGGTCCCGAACACGGTGGGCGTCGGCTTCAGCGTCGGGTACATGCCCGAACGCAACATCGTCTCCGGGTACAGGACGGGCACCGCCTCCACTCGGATCAGCACCTCGCCGGGCTGAGGGCTGGGCTCGTCCACGTCGCGCGCGACGAGGACCTCCGGGCCGCCGACCCCGGTCATTACGATTGCCTGCATATCGACCTCATAACTTGACTAACGGTCCAGGTATTCCGTCGGGAAGAATATGGACCGTCGGTCAAGTTTGTCAACGACTGGAGTGCACAGTGGCGCAGCAGCGCAGAGAACGAGCCGATGCGGTGCGCAACCGCCGTGCGATCCTCGACGCGACTCGGGCACTGCTGGCCGAGGGTGGGGCCGAGGCCGTGACCATGGACCGAGTGGCGGCCACGGCGGGAGTCGGCAAAGGCACGGTGTTCCATCGTTTCGGCTCGCGCGCCGGACTGCTGCACGCGATGGTCGCCGAACCGGCCGAAACGCTGCGGGTGGCGATCACCGACGGTCCGCCGCCGCTGGGTCCGGGCGCGCCGGCGGGGGAGCGGCTGCTCGCCTTCTTCGACGCGATGGCCACGATGGTCGCCGACAACGTCGAACTGATGGTCGCCGCCTACCGCAGCGTGCCCCCGCATCCGCGCACCTCCGAATTCCACGCCACCTGGGCGGAGCACATCACGAAGCTGCTGACCGAGGCGCGTCCGGACCTCGACGCCGAGGCGGTCGGCCACCTGCTGTTCGGCATGCTGGGCAGCGATTACGCCCTCGCCGCGGTGCGCGAGGGCGAGAGTACGAGATTGCGAGCGGCCGTGCGGCAGGTGGTGCTCGCCGTGGTCAGCCCGTGAGCAGAACGCCGCCCACCGCACCCGCGGTCGCGACCACCGCCAGCGCCAGCCCGGTGCAGACGAACCGCACCGGCGGCACCCGGACTGCGTGGGAGCGGCAGAACTCCAGGCACAGCAGCGTCGCCAGCGAGGCCCACGGGGTGGCGATCGCGCCGACGTTGGTCCCGATCAGCAAGGACAGCAACTGGTTTCGGTGCTCGGGCGGTATCACCGCCTCACCCGCGGTGTAGGCGGGCAGGTTGTTGACGATATTCGACAGCCCGAGGCCCGCCCCGGCCGCGCGGTAGGCCCCGGCCGCACCGGAATCCGTGCCGATCAGCGCGGCCATCAGATCCGAGAGTCCGTAGCGGCCCAGAGTCGGGATGACCAGGAACAACCCGATCACGAAGATCAGCAGTTGCCACGGGATCAACGACGGCCGCAGGGCATCGCGGTCGAACACGGCGAATCCGGCGATCGCGAGGACGGCCGCTGCGAGTGCGGCGTAGCCGATATGGTCGCCGACGAACGGAATCGCCAGGACGAACAGGGCGCAGGCGCCGCCGGCCGTGGCGAACAGCGCCCGTTCCCGCGCATTTTCCAGCCGGATCGGGGGCGGTGCCACGTAGCGATCGGAGCCGCGGCGGCCGCGCCGCCAGTACCAGATCCACAGTGCCGCCATGGTCGCGGCGAGCGAGATCAGCTGGGGCAGCCACATTCTGGCCGCGAAGCCCGTGGCATCGAGTCCGATGCGGTCGGCGGCGAGCAGATTGGTGAGGTTGGACACCGGCAGCAGCAGGCTCGCGGTATTCGCCAGCCATAACGTCGTCATGGCCAGCGGCAACGGGGGAATCCGCGCGGGCCGGGCCAAGGCCAGCATGACCGGTGTCAGCAGGACCGCGGTGGTGTCGAGGTTGAGCACCATCGTCGTCACGGCCGCGAAGCCGACGCAGAGCACGAACAGCGCCGGATAGCGCCCCCGCCCGGCGATCGCGATCCGATGGGCGATCACGTCGAAAACCTGTGCGCGCCGGGCCAGATGGGCCAGCACGATGACGCTGCCGAGGAACAGCAGCAGCGGTCCGATCCGGCGCATATTCGCCTCGGCGTCGGCGCGCGGCAGCCATCCGGTCAGCACGCACAGGACACCGGCCGCGAGGACGGCGATGCGGATCCAGTCCAGCACACGCGGTGCGGAGGCTTCCTCCGGCTCCGGGTCCCGCGCGTTGCGCTCGGGCGCCACCGGTTCGGACATCCGGCCATCATCGCACCACGGCGCACGCCGGCGCGTGCCGGTCCGCTTGCCTCCAGCGGGGCGGTTCACGACGCGGGAGTGGCGATCCAGCCGGCCACGATCACCAGCCCGGTGGGCCGGTGGACGCCGAGGAAGCCGAAGGGACGGTCGAAGTTCACCGCGATCATCAGCGCGGCGGCCGGCGCCGGTGGCATGCCGGTCGGTTCCATGAGGACCGCGGTGACGGCCGCGGCCGCGAAACCGTCGGCGGTGAACCGGGCGCAGACGTCCTGGGCGGCCGCCGTCACCCGCAGCGCGACCGGCGAGAGGCCGGGGAACGGATTGTCCGCGGCGGTGGTCGCCGCGGTCAGGCCGAACAGCTCCGGTGCGTGCAGCAGGTCGTGGGTGGATCGAACGGCGAAGGGCGGCACCTGGATTCGCAGGGTGTCTGATACCGCGGTCACCTGCCGGATCTCGAGCCCGGGAGCTGCGGTGCCGAGTCCGGGCCGTCGCGTCTCCACCGAACCGTCGAGTGCCCTCAGCCCGGCCGCCAGCACCGCCGGGGCGGTGACACCGTCCGCGCCGAGCAGCAGATGCACATCCAGATCGGACGCGCCGCGCACCACGACGCGCGAGACGGGTGTGCCGGCCAGCAGCACGGCGGCGTCGCCGAGGTCGGTGCTGTAGCGGGCGAGGGCGGGCCCGCGGTGGCCCCGCCACGGACCGCTCGACGGTTCCAGCACATCGGCGTGGAAGCTCTGCCGCCACGCGGTGCGGGCGACGACGGCAGTGGCCAGCGCGCATGCGGTCGCCGCGCCGATCTGGGCGGGGAAGCGGTCGATCAGGCCGTCGGTATGGCGACGCGCCCAGTCGTCGAGCCCGTCCGGGCCGCGCAGCGCGGCGATCGTCCCCGGTGGCAGGGTGCGAATCCACTCGTCGCGTAGCGCGATATCGTCGCGCACCCACACTCCGAGTGCCGCACGCACCGATTCGGCGGCCTCGATCCGGCGCAGCAGGGTGATCGCGGCGTCGTGGGCGGAGCCCGCGGGAATGCCTGCCGCCGCGGTGAGTTCGCCGCGGGCCGGCTCGCCGGCCGTCGCGGCCAGGAGTGCGAGCAGCGGCCAGATCCCACAGCCGGACAGGACGAAATCCCCGGAACCCGCTGCAGCGCACCACTTTTCGGTGAGATCGTTGGCGGCGGCCACATCGGGTGCGAGGCTCGGCTGCATGGGCGAAAGCCTACCGAGTGGCGCCGACAGCAGTGCGCCCCTGCCGGGGTGTACGTGGGCGGCAGGGGCGCGTCCGGAGCCTGATGGTCCGGACGATCGGCCGGAACCGATCTGCTCGCGAGTCTGGCTCCTCAACCGCACTCGAGGTCCAGCCCTCCGGTGCGTGGTCTGCGTCACGGCCACGGAAACAGTGGCCGAAACTAGGTCTTCGTGGCCGAACGTGTTGAGGTTGTCCCGGCCGGTGTGTGCCATCCTTCCGAGGCGGAACGGTCCGCGAGAGGTCCAGGAGGTAGGGATGGCTGGTGCCGGTACGGCCCGTCTGGCGGAGCTTCGCGCGGGTCGTGCGACCCCGGAGCAGGCGTGGCAGCTGTACGACAGCCTGCCGGAGGTCGCGGTCACCGAGATCACCACCGGCCGCTGGACCGGCGACGAACTGGACACCGGACATCCGTGGGCCGGTGTGCTCGTCGAATCCGGCTGGTACGGAAAGCAGTTCGACTCCCCCGACGAGGTGCAGCCGCTGTTGTTCGCCGGGCCGGACGGACGGATCTTTCCGGTCGATCCCCGCCGGGTGCCGCTGGGGCTGGCCGGAACCCTGCCGGCGGCGGGATTCCGGGCGGCGCGGCGCATACTGCCGGCCTTGCGCCCGCTGCTGCGGACCCGCGCTTATCGCGCGCGCCTGCGCGAGATCGAATTCCGCGGCAAGGTCAGCGCGGCCATGATCTACGACCATCTGCCCATCGTCGACATCTTCCGTCGCGTCGACGAGGACACCCTGCTCGGTGTGATGGATATGCGCGGGCTGAACGACCCGTACTTCTTCATCCTGCGCCGCGACCGCTGCTGACCGCTCAGTCGTCCCCGGCGGCGAGTATCACGTCGAAGCGGGCGTCGGCGGTGTCGAGCTGTTCGAGAATGTGCTGCTTGACATGCGGCGCCAGTGGCGTGTCCGGACGGGTGATCAGTTCGCGGTAGACCGCGGTGAGCGGCCGGTATTTGGTGGCGAGTTTCGACATGACGGCCTGTTCGTCGGCGTAGAGGATGCCGACACCGTTGTCGGTGAAGTCGGAGATCTTCACCACCCGGGCCCACGGATCGCGGTCCAGGCTCGCGGCGACGTGGTCGCGATATCGGATATGCCGGTCCTCGTCCGCATCGTGAGCCGGATTGGTCACCGCCGCAACGAGATTCGATACGCGTTCGCCGAAGCGCCGGGTCAGCACCGCGAGTGCCGCCGCGGCGGAGTCCTCGTCCGGATCCTGCTCACCGCGGAGGGCGACCAGGTCGGTGGCGTGATCCTCGACCGCGTCGTGCAGGAGTCCGGCGAGCACCAGATCGGTGTCGTGCACCTCGTAGTGGCTCACGATGCGGATCGCCACTCGCAGTAGATGATTCAGATACGGCTCGCGGCCGTAGTTGTCGTCGCGGTGCAGGTAGGCCACGAATTCCAGTGCCGCGTCGACCCGTTCGGGATCGGCCAGTTTGCGCTGCGACTCGAGCAGCAGCCGCTGCCGCAACCCTTCCTCGCCGTGCACATCGCTGAGTGTGTGCAACGGCATGGCCGCCAGAATTCCCGCCCCGATGGACTCCATCCGCCCAATCTAGCGGGCCGCGGTGACAATCCGCCGTCGCCGGGTTTGTCAGCGGACCCCGCGCGGACGGAATTGGATGCTGATCCGCGGACCCACCGGCCGCCGCGTCTTCGGCACCGCATGTTCCCAGGTGCGCTGGCAGGAGCCACCCATCACGAGAAGATCGCCGTGCCCCACGTGAAAGCGAATGCTCGCCCCACCGCCGCGCGGCCGCAAAAGCAGGGCCCGCGGCGCGCCGATCGACAGGATCGCGACCATGGTGTCGTGGGTGGAACCGCGGCCGATAGTGTCACCGTGCCAAGCCACGCTGTCCTCACCGTCGCGGTAGTAACACAGGCCGGCCGTGCGGAAGGGTTCGCCGAGTTCCGGGCCGTAATGGCCGCTGAGCGCGGCGCGGGCGTCCTCCAGGATCGGATCCGGCCAGGGCTCGTTCTCGCCGTAATGTCGCAGCAGTCGGGGCACGTCCACCACGCGGTCGTACATCGGGCGGCGGTCGGCTCGCCACGGCACGCGAGTGGCCAGCCGTTCGAACAGTTCGTCGGCTCCGCGCAACCATCCCGGCAGCAGGTCGACCCACGCACCCTCGGTCAGCTGGGTGCGGCGCACGCCGTCCAGCGGTCCCAGCTCGATATCGCCGAAGCCGTCGAACAGCGATCTCTGCAGCGGTGTCGACATGCGTTCGAATCTACGTTCTATCGAACATATGTTCAAGCATCGGGGTGTGCCGGTGTCCGGCGCCGATCCGGGCGGCCCGGATCAGCTCAGGTGTGCACGCACGAAATCGACCACCGCATCGGAGAATTCGTCGTTGACATCGCTGGCGGCGGTATGCGCGGCACCCGTGATCTCGACATACTCCATCTGCGGCACCAGCGCGCGGAAGTCGGCGACGCCCTGTTCACTGACCACGTCCGACAGTCGTCCGCGCACCAGCAGCACCGGGATCTCGAGCGCGCGGGCCGCATCCTCGAGGTCGCTGGTCTGCAGCTCGATGTCCTCCGGCCGGCTCGACATCATCGCCGGATCCCAGTGCCAATACCAGCGCCCGTCCTCGCGCAGCCGCAGATTGCGCCGCAGGCCCTCCGGGTTGCGGGGCCGGCGGCGGTGGGGCAGGTATTCGGCCACCGCATCGGCGGCTTCCTCCAGGGAGGCGAAGCCTTCGGGATGGCCGCCGAGGAAGTTCATGACTCGTTCCACGCCCTTGTGCTCCGGGCGCGGCACGACATCGACCAGAACGAGTCCGGCGATGCGCTCCCGGCCGGGGCGGGCGGTCGCCAGCAGTGCGGTCAATCCGCCCATGCTCGCACCGACCACGATCGCGGGCCGGTCGAGTTCGGCGAGGATGTCCAGGAGGTCGGCGGTCATCGCCGTGCGCGAGTAGTCGCCGTCCGGAGCCCAGTCGCTCTCGCCGTGACCGCGGGCGTCCAGCAGGACGGCGTGCATTCCCACCTTCGCCAGCGCGGCGCCCGATTCCTTCCACGAGTGCCGGGTCTGGCCGCCGCCGTGCAGGAAGACCGCCAGCGGGCCGTCGGCCGGCCCCCAGCTCTCCCCGGCCAGGGCGATGCCGCCGTGGCCGCTGAAGGTGATCCGGCGGGGCTCGGTGAAGTCGGCTTCGTTGCTCACCCTCCGAGCATCCCACATCCGGTTTACGCTGTATGAAACAGTCCCGGCCAACGGTTGTGCCGCCTGCGTGATGCGTCGGCATAGCCGCAGGTGGCGGGGCTCACAGCGAGACCCCCGCCGACGGGAGGCCGGGGCGGCGCTGCTACGCTCAGGCATCGAAAAGACATCCTTTAACGGACCGTCCGGTGAGGCGGGGAAGGAGGTCGGCATGGCCGTGCCCGAAGAGCGCGGCGGCCGCGTCGCGCCCGAAGACCGGGCCGCCAGGTCGAGCGCTGCCGAATATTCGCAGCGGCACGACCCCGAGTGGGTCCGCGCCGGGCGTGAACTGTTGTCCGCCCCCGATGTCGGCCGGACCATCGCGCGCATGGCGCATCAGATCATCGAGAAGACCGCGCTGGATTCGTCGGATCCCGAGGCGCCCCGGGTGGTGCTGATCGGCATCCCCACCCGCGGCACCACCCTGGCCGCGCGGCTGACCGATCGCATCGAGGAATTCTCCGGCGTGCGTCCCGCACTCGGATCCCTCGACATCACGCTGTATCGCGACGACCTGCGCAACCGCCCGCATCGCCCGCTGGAACGGACCTCGGTCCCCGAGGGCGGCATCGACGACGCGCTGGTCGTTCTCGTCGACGACGTGCTGTTCTCCGGTCGCAGCGTGCGCTCGGCGCTGGACGGTCTGCGCGATCTGGGCCGCCCGCGCGCGGTGCAGCTGGCGGTGCTGGTCGATCGCGGCCACCGGGAACTGCCGATCCGCGCCGACTACGTCGGCAAGAACGTGCCCACCTCGCGCAGTGAGGACGTGTCCGTCCTGCTCAGCGAACACGACGGTCACGACGGCGTCTATCTGCATCAGGGGGATGAGCGGTGAGGCATCTGCTCTCGGTCACCGATCTCGACCGCACCACCGCCACCGAACTCCTCGACGACGCCCAGCGCTTCGAACAGGCGCTGCTCGGCCGTGAGGTCCGCAAACTGCCCACCCTGCGCGGCCGCACGGTGATGACCGTGTTCTTCGAGAACTCCACCCGCACCCGGGTCTCGTTCGAGGTCGCGGGCAAATGGATGAGCGCCGACGTCATCAACGTCAGCGCCTCGAGCTCCTCGGTGTCGAAGGGCGAGTCGTTGCGCGACACCGCGCTGACCCTGCACGCCGCGGGCGCCGACGCGCTGATCGTGCGGCATCCGTCCTCCGGGGCGGCCCATCAGATCGCCCGCTGGTTCGGCGAATTGGACGCCGGTTCGGGTGGCTACACCGGAACCGGTCCCGCGATCGTCAACGCCGGCGACGGCACGCACGAACATCCCACCCAGGCCCTGCTGGACGCGCTGACGCTGCGGCAGCGGCTGGGCGAGCTGGCGGGCAAGCGCATCGTGATCGTCGGCGACATCCTGCACAGCCGCGTCGCGCGGTCCAACGCCTTCCTGCTCGACACCCTCGGCGCCGAGGTGGTGCTCGTCGCGCCGCGCACCCTGCTGCCGGTCGGGGTCGAGCAGTGGCCGGTGCAGGTCTCGCATTCGCTCGACGCGGCGCTGCCCGGCGCGGACGCGGTGATGATGCTGCGGGTGCAGGCCGAGCGGATGAACGGCGGCTTCTTCCCGTCGGCCCGCGAATATTCCATCGCCTACGGACTGAACGAGCGGCGCATGGCCTTGCTCGACAACGACGCGGTCGTCCTGCATCCGGGTCCGATGCTGCGCGGTATGGAAATCGCCTCGGCGGTCGCCGATTCACCCAGAGCCGCAGTGCTGCAACAGGTCACCAACGGTGTGCACATGCGCATGGCGGTGCTGTTCCGCCTGCTGGTCGGCGCGGGGGAGGCCGTCGCATGAGTGGTACAGGGCCGGAGGCGGCAGCCTGCGTAACCCCGCAGGCCCCCACTCATGCGTATCGACACCGCATGAGCGTGAGCATGAGCTTCGACGTGGAAGGTGAGGGCGCGTGAGCGATCTGGTTATCCGGGGCGTGCGGCCCTACGGCGAGGGCGAGCCGGTCGACGTGCTGGTGCGCGACGGTGTGATCGTCGCGCTCGGCGCGCGATCCGGTGCGGCCGTCGACGGCGTCGAGGTCGCCGCCGATGCCGAGGTGCTGGAGGCGGACGGCCGGATCCTGCTCCCCGGCTTCGTCGACCTGCACACCCACCTGCGCGAACCCGGCCGCGAGGACACCGAGACCATCGAAAGCGGTTCGGCCGCAGCGGCATTGGGTGGCTACACCGCCGTGTTCGCGATGGCCAACACCTATCCCGTGGCCGACACCTCGGTCGTCACCGATCACGTGTGGCGGCGCGGGCAGGAGGTCGGGCTGGTCGATGTGCATCCGGTCGGCGCGGTGACCGTCGGCCTGGCAGGCAAGCAACTGGCCGAGATGGGCACCATGGCCGCCGGTGAGGGCCGGGTGCGGATCTTCTCCGACGACGGGCACTGCGTCTACGACCCGCTGATCATGCGCCGCGCGCTCGAGTACGCGAAATCTCTCGGCGTGCTGATCGCCCAGCATGCCGAGGAGCCGCGGCTCACCCAGGGCGCCGTCGCGCACGAGGGCCCGAACGCCGCCCGGCTGGGCCTGGCCGGCTGGCCGCGCGCGGCCGAGGAGTCGATCGTGGCCCGCGACGCGCTGCTGGCCCGCGACGCCGGAGCCCGGGTGCACATCTGCCACGCCTCCACCGCCGGCACCGTCGAACTGGTGAAATGGGCCAAGGCGCAAGGGATTTCGATCACCGCAGAGGTCACCCCGCATCATCTGCTGCTCGACGACTCGCGGCTGGAGACCTACGACGCGGTGAACAAGGTCAATCCGCCGCTGCGGGAGGCCTCCGACGCCCAGGCGCTGCGCAAGGCCCTGGCCGACGGGGTGATCGACTGTGTGGCCACCGACCACGCCCCGCACGCCGAACAGGAGAAGTGCTGCGAGTTCGCCGCCGCCCGTCCCGGCATGCTGGGGCTGGAGACGGCGCTGTCGATCATCGTCGAGACCCTGGTCGCTCCGGGCCTGCTCGACTGGCGCGGGGTGGCGAAGGTGATGAGCGAGAACCCGGCCCGCATCGCCGGGCTCGACGATCAGGGCCGCCCGATCGCGGTCGGCGAACCGGCCAACCTGACCCTCGTCGACCCGGATGCGTCGTGGACCGTGCGGGCGCGGGAGCTGGCGAGCATTTCCGACAACACGCCGTACGAGGCGATGACCCTGCCCGCCAAGGTCGCCGCCACGATGCTGCGCGGGCGGATCACCGCCCGCGACGGAGTGGTGACGACCGCCCTGGCGGGGAGAGTAGGGCAATAATGGAGCGAACACTGTGGGTGATCGGGCTGGCTGTCCTGTTCGTCCTGTTCCTGTGGTTGATGTACCGCTCCTGGCTCGTGCGGGCCCGGAAGCAGGCCTCCTCGGTCGGGGAGCTGCCGACGGTGCCGGCGGATCTGGGCGCGCAGGTGCTCGAGCCGACGACCGGTCTGTACACCGGTACCACGTTGGCTCCGAGCTGGCAGAACCGCATCGTGGTCGGAGATCTGGGCTTCCGCGCCACGGCGGAGCTGACTCGCTTCGAACGCGGGATCCTGCTGGAACGCGACGGCGCGGAGGTGATCTGGATTCCGCAGGAGTCCATCACCGCGGTCCGCACCGAACGCGGCCACGCAGGCAAGGTGATGACCGACAATGGTGTGCTGGTTATTCGCTGGAAACTGCCGACTGGAACCGAGGTCGATACCGGGTTCCGCGGCGACGACAAGACGGTGTATCCGGCCTGGACGGCCATATCCGCGACGGGACAGACCGGCGCGGCGACGGGAGACGAATAAACGTGAAGGCTGGATTTCTGGTGAACGAGGTGAGCGAATGAGCGACCGCGCCGCGGTGATGGTGCTCGAGGACGGACGGGTGTTCCGGGGCCGGCGGTTCGGCGCCGAGGGCGAGACGCTGGGCGAAGCGGTGTTCTGCACCGCGATGACCGGCTATCAGGAAACCTTGACCGACCCCAGTTACCACCGCCAGATCGTGGTGGCCACCGCCCCGCAGATCGGCAACACCGGCTGGAACGACGAGGACGACGAGTCCAACCGCATCTGGGTGGCCGGGTACGCGGTCCGTGACCCCGCGAAGCGGGCCTCGAACTGGCGCGCGACCACGACCCTGCAGGACGAGCTGGAGCGTCAGCACATCGTCGGCATCGCCGGGATCGACACCCGCGCGCTGGTGCGCCACCTGCGCACCCGCGGTTCGATGAAGGCGGGCATCTTCAGCGGTGACGCCGCCGCGGCCTCGACCGAGGAGTTGCTGAGCCGGGTCACCGGTCAGGCCTCGATGCTCGGCGCCGATCTGGCCGGGGAGGTCTCCACCGACGGCGTGTACACCATCGAGCCCGCCGGTGAGCACCGGTTCACCGTGGTCGCGGTCGATCTGGGTATCAAGACCAACACCCCGCGGATGTTCGCCGAGCGCGGCATCCGGGTGCACGTGGTGCCCTCCGGCGTCACGCTGGACCAGATCAAGGAGCTGAAGCCCGACGGCGTCTTCCTCTCCAACGGCCCCGGCGACCCGGCCACTCAGGACGATGCGGTCGAGCTGACCAAATCCGTTCTGGGCGAAGGACTTCCGCTGTTCGGCATCTGCTTCGGCAACCAGATCCTGGGCCGCGCGCTGGGCTTGAGCACCTACAAGATGAAGTTCGGCCACCGCGGCATCAACGTCCCGGTCATCGATCACACCACCGGCGCGGTCTCGATCACCGCGCAGAACCACGGCTTCGCGCTCGAAGGGGAGGCCGGGCAGCGCTTCGACACCCCGTTCGGGACCGCCGAGGTCAGCCACACCTGCGCCAACGACGGCACCGTCGAGGGGGTGCGCCTGGTGGACGGTCGCGCGTTCTCGGTGCAGTACCACCCGGAGGCCGCCGCGGGGCCGCACGATGCCGCCTACCTGTTCGACCGCTTCGCGGGTTTGATGGAGGAAGCCTGATGCCACGTCGCACCGACCTGAACCACATCCTGGTGATCGGCTCCGGGCCGATCGTCATCGGCCAGGCTTGCGAATTCGACTACTCCGGCACCCAGGCGTGCCGGGTGTTGCGGTCCGAGGGCCTGCGGGTGTCGCTGGTGAACTCCAACCCGGCGACGATCATGACCGACCCGGAATTCGCCGACTCCACCTACGTCGAGCCGATCACCGCGGAATTCGTCGAGAAGGTCATCGCCAAGGAGCGTCCCGACGCCATCCTCGCGACCCTGGGCGGTCAGACCGCGCTCAACACCGCGGTGGCGCTGCACGAGAACGGGGTGCTGGAGAAGTACAACGTCGAGCTGATCGGCGCCGACTTCGAGGCCATCCAGCGCGGTGAGGACCGCCAGAAGTTCAAGGACATCGTCGCCAAGGTCGGCGGCGAGTCGGCGCGCTCCAAGGTGTGCTACACCATGGACGAGGTGCGCGAAACCGTTGCGGAACTGGGCTTCCCGGTCGTCGTGCGGCCGTCGTTCACCATGGGTGGCCTGGGCTCGGGTATGGCCTACAACGACGACGATCTCGACCGCATCGCCGGCGGTGGCCTGGCCGCCTCGCCCACCGCGAACGTCCTCATCGAGGAATCGATCCTCGGCTGGAAGGAATACGAACTCGAGCTGATGCGCGACGGCCGCGACAACGTGGTCATCGTCTGCTCGATCGAGAACGTGGACCCGATGGGCGTGCACACCGGAGACTCGGTGACCGTCGCCCCGGCCATGACCCTCACCGACCGCGAATATCAGAAGATGCGCGATCTCGGTATCGCGATTCTGCGCGAGGTCGGCGTCGACACCGGCGGCTGCAACATCCAGTTCGCGGTGGATCCGCGCGACGGGCGCCTGATCGTCATCGAGATGAATCCGCGCGTCTCGCGCTCGTCCGCGCTGGCGTCCAAGGCCACCGGTTTCCCGATCGCCAAGATCGCGGCGAAACTGGCCATCGGCTACACGCTCGACGAGATCGTCAACGACATCACCAAGGAAACCCCGGCCTGTTTCGAGCCCACGCTCGACTACGTGGTCGTGAAGGCGCCGCGGTTCGCGTTCGAGAAGTTCCCGGGCGCCGACCCGACGCTGACCACCACCATGAAGTCGGTCGGTGAGGCGATGAGCCTGGGCCGCAACTTCTCCGAGGCGCTCGGCAAGGTGCTGCGCTCGCTGGAGACCAAGGCTGCCGGGTTCTGGACCCAGCCCGACGGCCGCTGGACCGATGTCGCCGAGATCCTCGACGATCTGCGCGTGCCGACCGAGGGCCGGCTCTACCAGGTGGAGCGCGCGCTGCGGCTGGGCGCGAGCATCGAGGACGTCGCGCAGGCCTCGGGCATCGACCCGTGGTTCGTTGCCGAAATCGCCGGACTGGTCGAGCTGCGCGCCGAGATCGCCCAGGCGCCGGTGCTCGACGAGCCGCTGCTGCGCTACGCCAAGCACAACGGCCTGTCCGATCGCCAGATCTCCGCGTTGCGACCGGAACTGGCCGGTGAGAACGGAGTGCGGGAACTGCGTCACCGCCTCGGCATCCGGCCGGTCTACAAGACGGTGGACACCTGCGCCGCAGAATTCGAGGCCAAGACGCCGTACCACTACTCGAGCTACGAACTCGATCCGGCCGCCGAGACGGAGGTCGCGCCGCAGCTCGAACGCGAGAAGGTGATCATCCTCGGTTCCGGGCCCAACCGCATCGGCCAGGGCATCGAATTCGACTACTCCTGCGTGCATGCCGCGCAGACGCTGTCGCAGGCCGGGTATGAGACGGTCATGGTCAACTGCAACCCGGAGACCGTCTCCACCGACTACGACACCGCCGACCGCCTTTACTTCGAGCCGCTGACCTTCGAGGACGTGCTCGAGGTGTACCACTCCGAATCGGAGTCGGGCCGGGTCGCCGGGGTGATCGTGCAGCTCGGCGGGCAGACGCCGCTGGGTCTGGCGCAGCGGCTCACCGACGCCGGGGTGCCGGTGGTCGGCACCTCCGCGGCGGCGATCGACCTGGCCGAGGATCGCGGCGAATTCGGCGACGTCCTGGTCGCCGCCGGTCTGCCCGCGCCGAAGTACGGCACCGCCACCACGTTCGAGCAGGCCAAGCAGATCGCGGCCGAGATCGGGTATCCGGTGCTGGTCCGCCCGTCGTATGTGCTGGGCGGGCGCGGTATGGAGATCGTCTACGACGAGAATTCGCTCGAGGGCTACATCTCCCGCGCCACCGAACTGAGCCCGGAACATCCGGTGCTGGTCGACCGCTTCCTGGAAGACGCCATCGAGATCGACGTCGACGCGCTCTGTGACGGCGAGGAGGTCTACCTCGGCGGCGTGATGGAGCACATCGAGGAGGCCGGTATCCACTCCGGCGACTCGGCGTGCGCGCTGCCGCCGATCACGCTGGGCCGCAGCGATATCGAGGCGGTCCGCCGCTCGACCGCCGCACTGGCCAAGGGCATCGGCGTCAAGGGCTTGCTCAACGTCCAGTACGCGCTCAAGGACGACGTGCTCTACGTGCTCGAGGCCAATCCGCGCGCCAGCCGGACCGTGCCGTTCGTCTCCAAGGCGACTGGCGTGCAGCTGGCCAAGGCCGCCGCACGGGTGATGCTGGGCACGACCATCGCCGAATTGCGCAAGGAGGGCATGCTGCCCGCCGAGGGCGACGGCGGGCACGCGCCGATGGATGCCCCGGTCGCGGTGAAGGAAGCGGTGCTGCCCTTCCACCGGTTCCGCCGTCCTGACGGCACCGGCATCGATTCGCTGCTGTCGCCGGAGATGAAGTCCACCGGTGAGGTGATGGGTATCGACGCCGATTTCGGTACCGCCTTCGCCAAGAGCCAGTCCGCGGCCTACGGTTCGCTGCCGGTCGCCGGTACGGTGTTCGTCTCGATCGCCAATCGCGACAAGCGGGCCATGGTGTTCCCGGTCAAGCGGCTGCACGATCTGGGCTTCCGGATCCTCGCCACCGAGGGCACCGCGGAGATGTTGCGGCGCAACGGGATTCCGTGTGAGCGGGTGCGCAAGCAGTCCGATCCGGTGCCCGCGTCCGGCAACGGCGAGCCGATCGAACCGTCGATCGTCGATCAGATCAAGGACGGTGAGATCGACATCGTGTTCAACACGCCTTACGGTAACTCCGGGCCCCGCGTGGACGGTTACGAGATTCGTACCGCCGCGGTGGGCGCCAACATTCCGTGCATCACGACGGTTCAGGGTGCGGCTGCAGCCGTACAGGGCATCGAAGCAACCATCAACGGCGGTATCGGGGTGCGCTCGCTGCAGGAGCTGCACGCCGTATTGCGCGGCTAAGAGGAGAGATAACGGTGGGAGCCATCGGTTTCGGCGCGGGAGTCCGGCCCCCGGGGGCCGGTCGGGCGACGACTCGGCGAATTCGGGGATTCGGCGCGGCGGAGGCGGCGCCGCCGGGAGGCGGTGACATCCGCCGGATGCGCAACGTCGGCGGTTACAGCACGGTCGGTTTCCGGGCGATCCCGCCGATCGGGCGCAGGCCGGCGCCCGACGCCGACGCCGAGGCGGACGCGCTCACCGACGCGGTGCTGGCCCGCGCGGACGAGGTTCTCGCCCAGGCCGACGAACTGCTCGCCTACGGCGGTGAGGACGCCTACGCCGAATCCGGGGCCGCCGGTGCGCAGACACCGACCGCTCATGCCGGGGACGAGCTGGCGGGCGCCGGGGCGAGCCGGTGACGCCGTTCGGCCTGCGGCTGGCCGACGCGATGGGCCGGCTGGGCCCGCTGTGCGCCGGTATCGATCCCCATCCGCAGTTGCTGCGTGCCTGGGGACTCGGCGAGGACGTCGAGGGCCTGAAACGGTTCTCCGACATCTGCGTCGAGGTGTTCGCGGGCCGGGTGGCGCTGGTGAAACCCCAGGTGGCGTTCTTCGAGGAGTACGGCTCCGGCGGGATCGTGGTGCTCGAGGACACCATCGCCGCGCTGCGCGAGGCGGGCACGCTGGTGCTGGCCGACGCCAAGCGCGGCGATATCGGCTCGACCATGGCCGCCTATGCGCGGGCCTGGCTGGGCGACGGTCCACTGGCCAGTGATGCGGTGACGGTATCGCCGTACCTGGGCTTCGGTGCGCTCTCACCCGCGCTGGACGCCGCGCGGTCGGCCGGGCGCGGGGTCTTCGTCCTGGCGGCCACCTCGAATCCGGAGGCCGCCCAGGTGCAGCGCGTCAGCGCGGCCGACGGTCGTAGTGTCGCGCAGATCATGATCGACGAGGCGGCCGGTTGCAACGCCGGGGAAGAATTCGGATCGGTCGGCGTCGTGGTCGGCGCGACCCTCACCGAGCCGGTCGACGTGAGCAAGCTCAACGGTCCCGTACTGATGCCCGGCGTCGGCGCCCAGGGCGGGGGAGCGGAGTCGATCCGCGCGCTGATCCCGTCCGACCGGTTCGCGGCCGTGGTCCCCAACGTCTCCCGGGAATTGCTCGGCGCCGGGCCCTCGGTCGCGGCGATGCGCACCAAGATGCACAAGCTCGCCGACGAATTCGCCTTCCTGCAGTCCTGATCCGTTCCGCCCGGGTTCGACGCGAGCCGTCGCGCGCCCGGGCGGAATGCATCCGCGACTCGCCGCCGTGCCGGGGACCGATTACCCCTTTGGAAGGCGACCGGTCTGTTTGCGTTTGCGGCTCGTTCGCGCGCGGGGGTGCCCGTTCCCGGGTGGAAGTTACACATACGTGTTTTTCCGGCTCAGCGGCCCTTCCGGAGTGTCTTACGGCCCTGTTCCGCGTGTCGCCGACCGGTGCCGAGCGTGTCCGTGCCGCCGCGCCACACCGCGACACGCTGGGGTAAAAATTCGCGACACGCGGAGAATTTTCAGAAAGTTCCAGGTCGCGCGATTACGGGTCGGTTACGGCCGCATCCAGCCGGCCTCGAATCCACCGGCGAACCCGTCGAAAGCAAGATAACCCCAGGTCATGGGCATGTTGACGAAATACTGCGGACCGTCGCCGCGACCGGGCGCATTCGGTCGCGTGACCTGCCCGGTAACGGGCCCGATAACGCGAATCGGGCGCTGACCTGGGGGGTGGGTTCGCAATCGGAGCGCCGCGTGGGTACGGTCGCTGAGACCACCGGGTTACCGGAGGTAGATCTAGCAATGAACGATGAGACGGAGGAACCGTGGCCCTTCCCCAGCTGACTGACGAGCAGCGCGCCGCTGCTTTGGAGAAGGCGGCTGCCGCTCGCCGCGCTCGGGCAGAGCTCAAGGAGCGCTTGAAGCGTGGCGGCACTGACCTGAAGACGGTCCTGAAGGACGCCGAGACCGACGAGGTCCTCGGCAAGATGAAGGTATCCGCGCTGCTGGAGGCCCTGCCCAAGGTCGGCAAGGTCAAGGCGGCCGAGATCATGAGCGAGCTGGAGATCGCGCCGACCCGCCGCCTGCGGGGCCTGGGCGACCGGCAGCGCAAGGCGCTGCTGGCGAAGTTCGACTTCGAAGCCTGATCCGAGGGTGGTCGAACACACACAGAAGGGTCGGCTGGTAGTACTGGTCGGCCCCTCGGCCGTCGGCAAGTCCACCGTGGTCCGTTGCGTCCGGGAACGGCTGCCGGAACTGGTGTTCAGTGTGTCGGCCACCACCCGGGCCCCCCGGCCCGGGGAGGTCGACGGCCGCGACTACCGGTTCGTGACCCGTGCCGACTTCGACACCATGATCGAAGAAGGCGAATTACTCGAATGGGCCGACATTCACGGCGGCCTGCAACGGTCGGGTACCCCGGCCGCCCCGGTGAAGGCGGCACTGGCCGCCGGGAAACCGGTCCTGGTGGAGGTGGACCTCGCCGGCGCCCGCTCCGTCCGAGCGGCGATGCCCGAGGCGCTGCTGGTCTTTCTGGCCCCGCCCAGCTGGGAGGAACTCGTGGCCCGGCTGACCGGCCGCGGCACCGAATCACCCGAGGTGATCGAGCGCCGGCTCGCCACCGCGAAGACCGAACTCGCCGCCTGTGACGAGTTCGACATCGTGATCGTGAACGACGACGTGACCACGGCCTGTGAGCAGTTGGTATCGTTGTTCGTTAGCACAAATTCGAGATGACCGCGGGCGATCCGCGAACTCGTCTCGACCGCAACTCCCCATCGACCCGCAGGAGCCTCCCTAGTGAGCGACACCAAGCCCGTGCCCGCCTACGACACCCCGGTCGGCCTCACCAACCCGCCGATCGACGAGTTGCTCGAGCGCACGTCGTCCAAGTACGCGCTGGTCATCTACGCGGCCAAGCGGGCGCGTCAGATCAACGACTACTACAACCAGCTCGGTGACGGCATCCTCGAGTACGTGGGTCCGCTGGTGGAGCCGGGCCTGCAGGAGAAGCCGCTCTCGGTCGCCATGCGCGAGATCCACTCCGACCTGCTCGAACACACCGAGGGCGAGTGACCCTCCGGTCGTAACCCGCTGTCTCTCCACCGGACCGAAGAGGCCTGATTCAGATGCGAATCGTTGTCGGCGTGGGCGGCGGGATCGCCGCCTACAAGGCGTGCTCGCTGGTGCGCAAGTTCACCGAGACCGGGCACGACGTCCGAGTCATTCCCACCGAGTCCGCACTGCAGTTCGTCGGTAAGGCCACCTTCGAGGCACTGTCGGGCAATCCGGTGCACACCGGGGTTTTCGCCGATGTGCCCGAGGTGCCGCATGTGCGCATCGGCCAGGAGGCCGATCTGGTGGTCATCGCTCCGGCCACCGCCGATCTGATGGCGCGCGCCGCCTCCGGCCGCGCCGACGATCTGCTTACCGCCACCCTGCTCACCGCCCGATGTCCGGTGGTCTTCGCTCCCGCGATGCACACCGAGATGTGGGAGCATCCGGCCACGATCGCGAACGTCGCCACGCTGCGCGCCCACGGCTCGACCGTGATGGAACCCGCCTCCGGGCGGCTCACCGGCGCCGATACCGGGCCCGGCCGCCTGCCCGAACCGGAAGAGATCTTCGCGCTGGCCTCGCTGCTGCTCGAGCGTTCCGACGCGCTACCGCGCGATCTGGAGGGGCGCCGCGTCGTCGTCTCCGCGGGTGGCACCCGCGAACCGCTCGATCCGGTCCGGTTCCTCGGCAATCGCAGTTCCGGGAAGCAGGGCTATGCCATGGCCCGGGTAGCCGCTCAGCGCGGCGCCCAGGTCACCCTGATCGCCGGCAACACCATCGGCCTGGAGCCGCCCGCCGCGGTCGAGGTCGTGCACGTGACGACCGCCGAGCAGATGGGCACCGCCGTCGACAAGCACTCCGTGGGCGCGGACGCGGTCATCATGGCCGCCGCGGTCGCCGATTTCCGGCCGGTCAACGTGGCCGCCGCGAAAATCAAAAAGGGTGCGCACGAACCGAATTCGATCGAGCTGACCAAGAATCGCGACATTCTGGCCGGACTGGTGCAGGCGCGGCGCGACGGGCAGCTCGGCGGCCTGGCGATCGTCGGTTTCGCCGCCGAAACCGGCGACGAACACGGCGATGTGCTGACCCACGCGCGGGCGAAACTGGCTCGCAAGGGGTGTGACCTGTTGGTGGTCAATGCCGTCGGCGAGGGTAAGGCGTTCGAGGTCGACAACAACGACGGCTGGCTGCTCGGGGCCGACGGCACCGAGCAGTCGCTCGATCACGGTTCCAAGGCGCTGCTCGCCAGCCGGGTACTCGATGCGCTGGGCCCGCTCTTGCGTTGAGCCGCAAGCTGTTCGACCGCGTCCCCGCCGTGGCGACGTGGTCGGGATACCCGCGGCGGCCGGTGCGAGGGCCCGGACGCCGCCGCTTCGCCCGGCCGTGGCAAGTTTGGAATAGTCTGAGGTAAAGGGTTGTGCGGTGACGCGAGGCCGCTACTGTCGCATCCCGACATGAGAAACCCGTTGAGGGAGAGGGAACAACTGTGCGCACGTCCGGTAGCCGGCTATTCACGAGTGAGTCCGTCACAGAGGGTCACCCGGACAAGATCTGTGACGCGATCAGCGATTCCATCCTCGACGCGCTGCTCACCGAGGACCCGCACAGCCGGGTGGCGGTCGAAACCCTGGTAACCACCGGTCAGGTCCATGTCGCCGGTGAGGTCACCACCGAGGCCTATGCCGATATTCCGACCATCGTGCGCGAGAAGGTGCTCGAGATCGGCTACGACTCGTCGGCGAAAGGCTTCGACGGCGCCTCCTGCGGCGTGAACGTCGCCATCGGCGCGCAGTCGCCCGATATCGCACAGGGTGTCGACCACTCCCACGAGGCGCGCGTCGGCGGTTCCGACGACGAGATCGAACGCCAGGGCGCCGGTGACCAGGGCCTGATGTTCGGATACGCCACCAAGGAAACCCCCGAGCTGATGCCGCTGCCGATCGCGCTGGCGCACCGGCTCTCGCGGCGGCTGACAGAGGTCCGCAAGTCCGGTGTGCTGCCCTACCTGCGCCCGGACGGCAAAACCCAGGTCACCATCGAATACGAGGGCGATCGTCCGGTCCGGCTGGACACGGTGGTGCTCTCGACCCAGCATGCGGCCGATATCGACCTGGACAACCTGCTGGCGCCCGATATCCGTGAGAAGGTCGTCGACGCGGTCCTGGCCGATCTGGAACTGCCCAACCCGCTCGACACCTCCGACATCCGGCTGCTGGTCAACCCCACCGGCAAGTTCGTCCTCGGCGGTCCGATGGGCGATGCCGGCCTGACCGGCCGCAAGATCATCGTCGACACCTACGGCGGTATGGCCCGTCACGGCGGTGGCGCCTTCTCCGGTAAGGATCCGTCGAAGGTGGACCGCTCGGCCGCCTACGCCATGCGCTGGGTGGCCAAGAACGTGGTCGCCGCCGGACTCTCCGACCGCGTCGAGGTCCAGGTGGCCTACGCGATCGGCAAGGCCGCCCCGGTGGGCCTGTTCGTGGAGACGTTCGGCACCGAGCAGGTCGATCCGTCGCAGATCTCGAAGGCGATCGGCGAGGTCTTCGACCTGCGCCCGGGTGCGATCATCCGCGACCTGGACCTGCTGCGGCCGATCTACGCGCCGACCGCGGCCTACGGTCACTTCGGCCGCACCGATATCGACCTGCCGTGGGAGCGCACCGACCGCGCCGACAAGCTGCGCGCGGCCGCCGGTCTCTGATCGGGTCCGCGCCTGCCGTGGCGGAAGCGGTAGAACCGACGGCGCCCTCCGTTGCGACGGAGGGCGCCGTTTGCGTGCCGTCCACCGATGAGGCGGCTGATCCGAACGTTCCGCTCGACAAGCCGATCGCACGGGTGCTGCCGTTGCTCGAACCCGCCCATCTGGACCGCGATTTCGATTATTCGGTGCCGCGGGAGATGGACGAGCTGGCCCAGCCGGGGGTGCGCGTGCGGGTGCGCTTCTCCGGCCGCCTGGTCGACGGCTACATTCTCGAACGGCTCACGCGCACAGAGCATTCCGGGAAGATTCAGCCGTTGCAGCGGGTGGTGTCGGGTGAGCGCGTGCTGACGCCGGAGATCGTTCGCCTCGTCTCCGCGGTGGCCGCGCGGTACGCCGGAACCCGCGCCGACGTGTTGCGGCTGGCGATTCCGCCGCGGCATGCGCGCACCGAAGCGGCCGAACCGAAACCGGTTGAGCTGCCGGAGATTCCAGCCGACTTCCCGGGGTGGTCGCGTTATGTGCACGGCGACTCCTATCTGACCGCGCTGCGGCGCGGAAGCGGACCTCGCGCGGCCTGGCAGGCGATGCCGGGGGAGCAGTGGCCGCGCCGGCTCGCGGAACTTGCCGCCACGACGGTCGCCGGAGGCCGCAGTGCGATCATCATGGTTCCGGACCAGCGCGACCTCGACCGGGTCGTGGCGGAATGTGCTGCGTTGGTAGGGGATTCGGTTGCCGGATTGTCGGCCGGGCTGGGGCCCGCCGCTCGGTACCGGCGCTGGCTCGCGGTGTTGCGCGGCGCGGCCCGGATCGTGGTCGGAACCCGCAGTGCGGTCTTCGCACCGGCTCACGACCTGGGTCTGCTGGTCGTATGGGACGACGGCGACGACACCTACGCCGAACCGCGCGCACCCTATCCGCACGCCCGTGAGGTGGCGATGCTGCGGGCGCACGAAACCGGCGCTGCCTTCCTGGTCGGTGGCTTCGCGCGGACCGCCGAGGCGCAGGCCATCGTCGAATCCGGATGGGCGCACGATCTGATCGCCGACCGGAAGACGTTGCGCGCCAATACTCCTCGAATCCATGCGCCGGGGGACAGCGACATCGCCCTGGAGCGCGACCCGATGGCGCGGGCCATCCGCATCCCGGGCACCGCCTTCGCCGCGGCGCGCCGGGCCTTGGCCGCCGGTGACCCGGTGCTCGTGCAGGTGCCTCGGCGCGGATACGTCCCGGCCCTGGCCTGCGCGAAATGCCGCACCCCGGCCCGCTGCCGGCACTGCAACGGCCCGCTGTCCTTGCCGGAGAGCGGTACCTGGGGCAGGCGAGACGTCCGGCCGAACGATAAATCCCGAGGCAACGCTTCCCGGGGTACGGCGCGGTCGGCAGATGACGCGACCGCGGCCGGCGGGGTCGGCCGGACGCTCGCCGGTGATCATCGCGTGGGACATGCCGGCGCACAGCGTCCGGACCTCTCCGGCCCGGGCACGGCCGCGGACGAACGCCGGCCATCGGTAGTTCCGTTGGGCAGCAAGGGGTCCGGGGATCTCGCTCAGAGCCCGAGCTGTCGCTGGTGCGGCAAGGTGGAACCGGCGTTCCGGTGCGGCACGTGCGGTTCACGGGCGCTGCGGGCGGTGGTGATCGGCGCCCAGCGCACCGCGGAGGAACTGGGCCGTGCCTTTCCCGATGTGCCGATCCGCGGTTCGGGCGGTACCGCGGTGCTGGATGCGGTGCCGGACGGCCCGCAGGTGGTGGTGGCGACCATCGGAGCGGAGCCCCCGGTGCCGGGCGGCTACGCGGTGGCGCTGCTGCTCGACGGCTGGGCGCTGCTCGGCCGGGCGGACCTTCGGGCCGCCGAGGATGCGCTGCGGCGCTGGATGTCCGCGGCCGCCCTGGTTCGCCCCACCGGCGAAGTGCTCGTGATGGCCGAACCGGCGTTGCCGACCGTGCAGGCGCTGGTGCGCTGGGATCCGATCGGCCACGCCCGCCACGAACTGGCTGCTCGCAGTGAGGTCCGCTTCCCGCCCGCGGTGCGCTTGGCCGCGGTGGACGGTACGACCGCCACCATCGGCGAACTTCTCGGTGAGACGGCACTTCCCGACGGTGTCGAAGTGCTGGGCCCGGTACCACTGCCGCCCGGCGCCCGCACGCCGTTCTCCGGCGACGCCGCGCCCGCCGAGGTCGAACGGATGATTCTCCGGGTCGACCGGCGGGCGGGTTCGGCGCTGTCGCGCGCACTGGCCGCCGCCCTCGCGGTGCGCAGCAGTCATCGCTCGGACGGTCCGTTGCGGGTGCAGATCGATCCGGTCGACATCGGCTGACGCGCAAGCGAATTCGTCGTGCCGGGCCAGGGCGCGGTGATGTTCAACGGAACATGTCGATATTGCGCCGCGCCCACGCCGAGAAGGGCCGCGGTGCCCGGCCGAGGACCGCCTCGACATCGCCGCTGACCCGCAGTTCCTCGGCAGTCGGCGCACCGATGATCGCCAAGGTGGTGTCGGCGGCGTCGGCGGGCATCACGGTGAGCAGTTGCGCGTACGCCTGCTCGGCTGTCTGCTCGACGAAACGCACCGGCTCGCCGAGGGTTTCGGCCAGGTCGCGCACCCGGTCACGCGGTGATTCGGGCGCGGGGCCGGTCAACACGTAGGTCCGGCCGGCGTGACCGGGCTCGCGCAGGGCGGCGGCAGCCACGGCGGCGATATCGTCGGGGTCCACGAAGGGGATCGCGACATCACCGAACGGGGCGGTGACCGTTCGCTGCGTGCGCACGGCGTCCGCCCACATCGCGACGTTCGATTGAAAACCGCTCGGCCGCAATATGGTCCATTCCAGCCCCGAGTTCTGGACGGCGACCTCGACCTGCTTTCCGAACTGTCCATGCGAGGCGCTGTCGGGCCGGGTTCCGACGCCCTGGGACGACAACAGGACGATGCGCCGCACTCCCGCATCCCGCGCCGCGGCCAGCACTGCCGGCACGTCTGCCGCCAGCGACCCCGGCGCGAGCAGCAGGAACAGCTGTTCCGCACCGTCGAGGGCTGCCGTGATCTCGCCCGTATTCGTCAGGTCGGCCGCGATGTGCCGCACGCCGTGGGGGAGGTCGTCGGGACGGCGGCGGGATACGGCGGTCACCTTCTCACCGGCTTCGGCGAGCATTCGCACCAACGGCCGTCCGACGTTACCGGTCGCTCCGGTTACCACGATCATCTTCACTCCTAAGTTAGTTGACTGACTAACATGACCGTACGGCATCGTCGGTCGGGTGTCTATAGTCAGTTGTATGACTAACTCAGTCGACAGCATGCGGGCCGGTGGTAAGCGCGAACGGCTCGCGGCCGCGGCCGCCGAGGTCTTCCATCGGCAGGGAGTGGAGAAGACGACGATCGCCGACATCGCCAGGGCCGCCGATGTGCCGGTCGGCAACGTGTACTACTACTTCAAGACCAAGGATCAGCTGATCCAGGCGGCAATCGGCGCTCACGCTCAGACCCTGGACGGCTTCCTCGCCGAACTCGATCGGGAACCCCGGCCGGTCGATCGGGTGCGGGCGTTGATCCGGTCCTGGGTCGATCAGCGCGATCTCGCGGCCCGATACGGTTGCCCGTCCGGAACCCTGGCCACCGAACTCGACAAACGCTCCGACGGAATGGAGCAGGAGCTCGCCGAGGTGATGGGCGTCCTGCTGGCCTGGGTGCAGCGGCAATTCGAGGAGATGGGCCGCGCCGACGCGCGCGAACTGGCCGTCGCGCTGATTGCCTCCTATCAGGGAATTTCCTTGCTCACCAACACCTTTCGCGACCCGGAACTGATGCGAACGGAAGGCGATCGGCTGGAACGCTGGATCGATTCGCTCGCGGCCTGAACCACGCCTTCTGCTGTGGCGCGTCCCATACTTGTCAAAGATGCATTGCCGATATATCGTTGATTGCGTCAACGTAAGACAATGCCTGAGGAGGCAATCATGGAACGCATGGAGAATATGGACAGGTTCGGTCGCGGCCGCCGTCGCGGACCCCGGCCGGACCCGCAGGAACGCGGCGGACACGAACAGTTCCGTCGCCACCCGCGCGGACACGGCTTCGGACCCTTCGGCCCGGATTTCGGGCCCGGATTCGGTCCGGGCGGTCATGTCGGCCGCGGGCGCGGTCGCGGTGGGCGCGGACGGCGCGGAGATGTCCGCGCGGCGATCCTGCTGCTCGTGCAGGAACGGCCGATGCACGGCTACGAGCTGATCCAGCAGATCCGCGAACGTAGCGACGACATCTGGCGGCCCAGCCCCGGTTCGATCTACCCGGCGCTGTCCCAGCTCGAGGACGAGGGCCTGGTGATCATCGAGAAGGTGGCCGGTCGCAAAACCGCGAAACTGACCGACGCGGGCGCCGAGTACGTCACCGAACATCGCGACGAACTGGGCGATCCGTGGCAGGACGTCCGCGAGGGCGTCGGCGATCAGGCGCTGGACCTGCGCGAACTGGTCGGCCAGCTGATGGGTGCGGTCGGACAGGTCGCCCGCGCCGGCACGCCCGAACAGGCCGGTAAGGCCGCAGAGGTCCTCACCGAGGCCCGGCGTTCGATCTACCGGATCCTCGCCGACGACGACACCACCGCGGCCGAGTGAGGCCGATCCAGTGGCCCGTCACACGCACCGGTCCACGCGGCGCAGAATCGAAGGATGGGACGAGGCCGGAACCGCCGAGACGGGGGCCTCGCGTGGCGTAGGGCACTCGCGACGGTGGCGGCGTGCGAGTCGGTGTTCGGCGGCAGCGCGAACGCCTGGGCCGAACCGCCCCCGTCCTCGCCGCCGGGCGACCATCTCGCCGCCTCGCGCTATCCGAAAGCGCACCCCGGCGCCACGCCGTGGGGCACCAACGATTTCACCTGCCGGCCGAGCGCGCGGCATCCGCGCCCGATCATCCTGGCCCACGGGACCGACGCCACCGCCTACACCGACTGGGGCGGCATCGGCCCGCAGCTCGTCGCCGCGGGCTTCTGCGTCTTCGCCCCGAACTACGGCGGCAAACCGGATGCCACGAGCTACGGCACCGAGGATCTATGGGCGTCCTCGCGACAGTTCGGCGACTTCGTCGACCGCGTCCTGACCGCCACCGGCGCCGGCAAGGTCGACCTGGTGGGATTTTCTCAGGGCGCCAACATCACTCGCTACTACATCGACAAACTCGGCGGCGCTCCCCGGTCACGTCGCTGGCGGCTGTGCAGCAGGCGCAGGGCTCACCGTTCATCCGCGAACTCGACGCCGGCGGCGACACCGTGCCCGGTGTGCGATACACCACCGTCGGCAGCCGCGTCGACGAGATCATCCAGCCCTCTACCAACATCGCCCTGACCGGCCCGGGCGCGCGCAACATCGTGTTGCAGGATCTGTGCCCCATCGACCTGACCGGGCATTTCCACATGGTGTACGACCCGTACGTGCAGCAGCTGCTGCTCACCCTGCTCGACCCCGAGCACGCGCCGCTGCCGCAGTGCGCCTACGTGCCGCTGGGCACCGAAATCGGTGAGGTGATCCTGGGCGCGCATTCCTGACGAAACGGATTTCCGGCCGCCCGTAAACTGGGGCGACCGCAATGTCGTCTCGCCCGGGAGTGTGCCTGTGACAATCCAGCCCGTTCGCCTGTTCGGCGATCCCGTCCTGCGCGCCCGCGCGGACGAGGTCGACGCCTTCGACAGGGACCTCGAGCAGCTGGTCACCGACCTCACCGACACCATGCACGCCAGCGGCGGCGTCGGCATGGCCGCGCCGCAGATCGGTGTCGGCCTGCGGGTGTTCGTCTACGACACCGGTAATGCCGCCGGACACGTCGTGAATCCGGTGTTCGAGGTCCTCGGCACCGACGAGCAGACCGGCCCGGAGGGTTGCCTGTCGATTCCGGGGCTGCGCTACGACGTGACCCGTGCCCACCGCGTGGTCGCGCGCGGAGTCGATATGCACGGTGAGCCGGTGAAATTCGAGGCCGAGGGGCTGCTGTCCCGCTGCGTGCAGCACGAAACCGATCATCTCGACGGCGTGCTGTATCTGCAGCGGCTGGAACCGGCTACCCGCAAGCAGGCCATGCGTGCGGTGCGGGAATCGGAGTGGTTCGTCGCCGGTAAGACGGTGATGTCGGCGGCCGAGGTCGCCGGCAGCCGTCCCGAGTCCGGGCGGGGCGAGTAGATGCGCCTGGTCTTCGCGGGGACTCCCGAACCGGCCGTGCCGTCCCTGCGGCGGCTGCTCGAATCCGAGCGCCACGAGGTGGTGGCGGTGGTCACCCGGCCGGATGCGGTGGCCGGACGCGGTCGCAAGGTGACACGCTCGCCGATCGGTCGGCTGGCCGACGAATACGGCATTCCGGTGCTGACCCCGCGCAAACCTTCGGAGCCGGAATTCGTTGCGGCACTGACGGATCTGAAACCCGACTGCTGTCCGGTGGTGGCCTACGGCGCGCTGCTGCCGCGGGTGGTGCTCGACATCCCGCGCCACGGCTGGGTCAACCTGCACTTCTCGCTGCTGCCCGCCTGGCGGGGCGCGGCACCGGTGCAGGCGGCGGTCCTGGCCGGCGATGAGATCACCGGCGCCTCGACCTTCCGCATCGAGGAAGGTCTGGACACGGGGCCGGTCTACGGCGTGGTCACCGAACGCATCGGCACCACCGATACCGCCGGCGCCCTGCTGGAGCGGTTGTCGGTCTCCGGTGCGCAACTGCTCGAATCCACCCTCGACGGAATCGAGGACGGCACCGTCCAGGCCGTGCCGCAATCCGGTGAGGGTGTCTCCTATGCGCCCAAGGTGGAGGCCGACGAGGGACACATCCGCTGGGATCAACCGGCGCTGGCGGTCGGCCGCCGAATTCGCGCCGTCACTCCCGCGCCGGGCGCGTGGACCGAAATCGACGGTAAGCGACTGAAACTCGGCCCGGTCGAACTTGTCGAGGACCAACTGCCCGAGCGGGTGATCGAGGTCCGGAAGTCCGGTGTCTACATCGGCACCGCCACCACCGCGGTGCGCTTGGACCAGGTGCAGCCCCAGGGCAAACGAATGATGCCGGCCCTGGACTGGGCCCGCGGCGCACGCCTGGAGCCCGGCGCGGTGGTCGAGTGACCGGCCCACGCGGAGGATACGACCGGGACCGTGACGGGCGGCGAGCCGACGATGCGCGCCGCGGAAAAGGCCGGGCGGACAACGATTCTCGGCGTCGCGGCGACGCGGAGAGAGGTTCGGGCGGCCGGGGTGGTGACGCTGCCCGGGCTCGCCGGGGCGAGGGGCGCGATTCGTCGGACGACCGTGGACGACGCTCCGGCGCGAGTAGTGCTCGCGGTGCCGGGGGCGCCGGAAAAACGTCGCGGGGTGCCGACCCGAAGCGGGGCGCGCGTCAGGATTCGTCTCGCGGCGACGATTCGGCTCAGGGCGCGGACTCTCGTCGTGCGGACCGTGATGTGCGGCGGACCGGTCGCCCCGCGGCCGGGCCCCAAGGACGACGCGGTGTGGTGGGTGACGCTCCCAGGCTGGTCGCCCGGGATGTGCTGCGGGCGGTGCGTGAGCGCGACGCGTACGCCAATCTCGTGCTTCCCGTCCTGCTGCGCGAATACGGACTGTCCGGGCGCGACGCGGCGTTCGCGACCGAACTCGCCTACGGCTCCTGCCGCGCGATGGGCGTCCTCGATGCGGTGATCGCCGAATGCGCGGGACGTCCGATCGCGGAGATCGACGGCCCGCTGCTCGACGTCCTGCGTCTGGGCGTATATCAACTGCTGCGGACCCGGGTGGGATCGCACGCGGCGGTGGATACGTCGGTCGATCTGGTGCGCACCGAATCCGGAAGCGGCAAAGCCGGTTTCGTCAATGCGGTACTCCGCCGGGCGGCCGCGCGGACACCGGAGCAGTGGGTGGAGGATCTCGCGCCGCGCGATCCGATCGGCCGCGCGGCATTCGAATTCGGGCATCCGGTCTGGATCGCGCAGGCCTTCGCCGACGCACTCGGCGCGCGGGCGGGAGAGCTGCGCGATCTGCTCGCCGCTGACGACGAACGGCCGATCGTGCACCTGGTGGCGCGGCCCGGCGATATCACCGCCGAGGAATTGGCGCTGGTCAGTGGTGGTGAGGAGGGCCGCTGGTCACCGTATGCGGTGCACCTGGACAGCGGTGACCCGGGACAGCTGGAAGCGGTGCGCGAGGGTATGGCCGCGGTCCAGGACGAGGGCAGCCAGCTCGTCGCGTTGTCGCTGACCCGGGCGCCGCTGCTCGGTGCGGACGGCGGGCGCTGGCTCGATCTGTGTGCCGGCCCCGGCGGTAAGACCGCCCTGCTGGCCGCTCTGGCCGATATCGACAGGTATCGAGTCGACGCCGTCGAACCCGCCGAACACCGAGCCGAGCTGGTGCGCAAGGCCACTCGCGGCCTTCCGGTCAGTGTGTATGTGGTCGACGGCCGCGACTCCGGGCTGGAACCCGGTTACGACCGCATCCTGGTCGACGCGCCGTGTACCGGACTGGGCGCGCTGCGCAGGCGCCCGGAGGCGAGGTGGCGGCGCACCCCGGCCGATGTGCGCGACCTGACCACCCTGCAGAGCCAATTGCTCACCGCCGCATGGGATCTGCTGCGCCCGGGCGGTGTGGTGGTGTATTCCACCTGTTCCCCGCACCTGGCCGAAACCGTCTCGGTCGTCTCCGATTTCGTCCGCCGATCCGACGCCGAACAACTCGACACCCGCACGCTGCTGCCCGGAGTCACCGACACCGGCGACGGTCCCGCAGCTCAGCTGTGGCCCCACCGGCACGGCACCGACGCCATGTTCATGGCCGCTCTGCGCAAACCGTTCTGACACCACGGTTTGCTCAGCCGGCCAGAACCGCGCCGGTGAGCGCGATGCCGGCCACCCACACGGTCGACAGGAGCGCCAGGATCAGCGGGCGCGGCCCGACGCGGCGCAGGGCGGCCAGGCGTACACCCGCGCCCAGGGCGAACATGGCGGCGGTGAGCAGCGCGGTCTGGAGCAGTTTGGCCATGCCGAGTACCGATTCGGGCAGGAGCCCGGTGGTGCGCAGTGCGGCGCAGGCCAGGAAGGCGACGACGAACAGCGGGATCAGAGGCGGCCTGCGGGTGCCGGGCGCGGTGTCCTCGCGCCGCCGGACCTGCCAGCCGATCACCGCCAGCACCGGTGCCAGCAGGACCACCCGCGCCAGTTTGACCACGACCGCGACGGTCAGCGCGGCACCGCCGATCGCGCCGCCGGTCGCCACGACCTGCGCCACTTCGTGCACGGACCCACCGGCCCAGATCCCGGCGGTGCGATCGTCGAGGCCCAGAGCGCTCGACAGCAGGGGCAGCGCGCCGATCATGATCGTGCCGAAGACGACCACGAGCGCGATCGCGGTCAGCACTTCCTCGTCTTCGGCGTCGACCACGCCGTCCACCGCCGCCGCGGCGGCCGCACCGCAGATGGAGAATCCGCACGCGATCAGCAGTCGCTGCGTCCAGCTCAATCCCAGCAGCCGGCCCATGAACATCGTGCCGCCGATGCCGAGGGTGACGATCGCGACGACCACCGCGATCACGGCGGGGCCGAGGCCGAGAATGTCGGCGAATGTCAGCTGCAGGCCGAGCAGCGCGACGCCGACGCGCAGCAGCCGCTTCGCCGAGAACTGCAGCCCCGGCTGCACCCGCTGCGGCAACGGCGCGCAATTGGCGAGCACCGCCCCGACGACGATCGCCAGCAGGAGCGGGCTGACCGTGGGCGTGAACTGGGCGATACCCAGCACGAGCGCGGTGATCGCGACCGTCAGGGTCAATCCGGGGACGATCTCCGCCCAGCCGGCCGCGCCCGAGCGCCCGGCAGCGACTCCGCGTCGCCCGAGCCGGGCTCGCCACCGCTGGTGCAGCGTGCGGACGGAGGTCTGCGAGGAGGATTCGATACCGCGCTGCGAACCGACCGCGAGCTTGTCGGTATCACCGGTGCGGTCGGCCGTGCCCGGCTCGGTGGCGCCGGGCACGTCGTCGTCGGCCTCGGCCGCTCGCGAGGAATCCAGACTTGTCATGACGACAACGGTCTCGTGAATCGGTGGGGGCCGGTAGCGGCCGAAACGGCATCGCACTCATATCCTGGTGATATGAGTTGGCCACGCCACATATGATTGCGGTATGGCCGACGTACGCCCCGACCTGGGTTTCCTCGAGCTGCTGGTCGCGATCGACGACCACGGCAGTCTCGGTGCGGCCGCACGCTCGATCGGCATGGCGCAGCCGAACGCCAGTCGTGCGGTGCGCCAGTGGGAGCATCGGCTGGGCCTGGCCCTGCTGCGCCGCTCACCGCGCGGCTCCACGCTGACCCCCGCGGGAACCGTCGTCGTGCACTGGGCGCGCGAGGTACTGGCGGACCTGGACCGGCTACTCGACGCCGCCGCCGCACTGCGCACCGATCAGGAGGCCGAACTCACCGTCGCCGCCAGCATGACGGTCGCGGAATGTCTGCTACCGGGGTGGCTCGGTGCGTTCCGCCGCGGTCATCCGGATGTGAAAGTCCATCTGCAGGTCCACAATTCGCGCCAGGTGTGCGACCGGCTCGTGGCCGGGGAATGCGATCTGGGATTCGTCGAATCGCCGGCGGTGCCCGATGGGTTGCCGCATGTGACCGTCGCGCACGATCGACTGCTCGTCGTGGTGGATCCCGGGCATCCCTGGGCGCGCCGCCGCACACCGCTCACCGTCGCCGAGCTGGCCGCGACACCGCTGGTGGTGCGCGAACCCGGATCCGGCACTCGCAGCACCCTCGACGTCGCGCTGGCCGAATATCCGCGCGCCGAACCACTTCTGGAACTCGGCAGCGCCGCGGCCATCCGCACCAGCGTGCTCGGCGGCGTGGGGCCCGCGGTACTGAGCACGCTGGCGGTCGGCGACCAGCTCGAGCGCGGCGAACTGCGCGCGGTCACCGTCGCGGGCCTGGATCTGCGGCGCACCCTGCGCGCGGTGTGGCGTCCACCGCGCAAACTCGGCGGCCCGGCCGGACAACTGGTGTCCGCCATCGTGCACGCCCAGGCGTCACTCGCGGGCGCTCTGCTCCCGTAGCCGCGCAAGGGTTTTCGCGAGAATCCGGGAGACGTGCATCTGCGATATCCCCATCCGCTGCGCGATCTGGGTCTGCGTCATCGATTCGAAGAAGCGCATGGTGAGGATGCGTCGTTCCCGTTCGGGCAGGCCCGCGAGCAGCGGCCGGATCGCCACGTACTCCTCGACCCGGTCGAACTGTGACTCCTCCTCGCCGAGGGTGTCCAGCAGCGAGGCCTCGGTATCGCGGCCCACCGACACCGCGTCGATCGAGCTGGGCTGATACGCGTTGCCCGCGATGACGGCTTGGGTCACCTCGTCGGGATGGATGTCGAGTTCGGCGGCGATCTCCTTGGCGGTCGGGGAGCGGCCCAACGACTGCGAGAGCGTATCGATCGCCGAGCCGATGCGCAGATGGGTTTCTTTGACCCGCCGGGGAACTCGCATCGCCCAGGTGTTGTCGCGGAAGTAGCGCCGGACCTCGCCCATGATGGTGGGCACCGCGAAGGACAGGAAGTTCGAGCCGCGCGAGACGTCGAAACGGTCGACGGCGTGGACCAGTCCGACCCGAGCCACCTGCGTCAGGTCGTCGAACGGTTCGCCGCGGCCGCTGAATTTGCGAGCGATGTGGTCCGCCAACGGAATACAGCGAGCGATCAACTCGTCGCGCAGTTCGGCGCGGCGGTCGTCACCGGCCTCCGACAGCGCCTGGAACAGCAGGTTCACATCGTCGTATCCGGAAACCGAACCGGTGACCTCGGCGACCTCGTCACCGTCCTCTTCGTCGTCCGGGGTGGCCTCACCGCCGTCCGTGCGGCCCTCGCCGTCCTCGGCGCCGGTGTCGTCAGGGGATCCGCTCGCGGCCGTACCCGCGGTGTTCTCGGCGTCCTCGGCCTCGAACACGTTGTTCTCGTCGGCCACTACGCCTTCCCCCGGACCCGGCGAAATTCGACCACCGTCGGGTATCCGGAAATCGCCGAATCGAAGGGTTCCTGCGCGACGTCGATGCCGTCGGTGAGCGTCCGCAGCACATGCCAGCCGAAGCTGCGCTGGTCGGGCAGCTTCGAGGTGGCCGCGATCCCGGCCACCCGGACGAGCAGATCGTTGTCGCCGACGGTGAAGCGGCACTGCAGGGTGCTGCCGGGAACGGCGAGTTCGATCAGCGTCGAGCACGCCTCGTCGACGGCCAGCCGGATATCGGCGACCTCGTCGAGTGTGAAATCGCTGAGCAGGACCAGTGTTTCGGCCAATCCGCGCACGATGGGCAGTTGCGACACGGTGGCCGCCACTCCGATTTCGACGGGTGTGCTGCGCAGTCCCTCTTCAGCCGACATGTTGATCACCCTACGAAGGCTACCCAACTTCGCGTCGCGCAATCGCCGACAGTGCCGAAAACCGGTGTGATCGACCCAGTACACTCACGCGCTGTGTCCCTCTCGAATTCCCACTTTCACCGGCCGTCGCCGATGATCGCGCCGTCCATCCTGTCCGCTGATTTCGCTCGTCTGGCGGAGGAGGTACGCGCCGTCGAGGGAGCGGACTGGCTGCACGTCGATGTGATGGACAACCACTTCGTACCGAACCTGACCCTCGGCCTGCCGGTGGTGCAGAGTCTGCTGAAGACCACCGACATCCCGCTGGACTGCCATCTGATGATCGAGGATCCGGCCCGCTGGGCGCCCCCGTACGCGGAGGCCGGTGCCTACAACGTGACCTTCCACGCGGAAGCGACCGACGATCCGGTCGCGGTGGCCCGGGATATCCGCGCCGCCGGCGCCAAGGCCGGATTGTCGGTGAAACCGAATACGCCCATCGAGCCGTACCTGGAAATTCTGCGCAATTTCGACACGCTGTTGGTAATGAGTGTCGAGCCCGGATTCGGCGGTCAGTCGTTCATTCCGCACGTGCTGGAGAAGGCGCGCGCGGTCCGCCGGCTCGTCGACAGCGGTGAATTGCGTCTGGTCGTCGAAATCGACGGCGGCATCAATATGGACACCATCGAAGCCGCCGCCGAGGCAGGTGTGGACTGCTTCGTCGCCGGGTCCGCGGTGTACGGCACGGACGATCCGGCCGCGACCGTGGAAGCCTTGCGCGAGAAGGTCATCGAGGAGCAGGCGGCGCGGCGCTGAGCCGAGCGGCCTCCACGACCGCGGCCATGGGGACGACCGCCTCGAGATGGTCGGGCGTCTGCACCCAGATCCGATAGCCGGTTCGTTCGTCCTCGGCCGAGGGCAGCACCACGTGACTACCCGTGCACGCGACCGTCGTGTACAGCCGGAACAGTTCGGCCGCAACGGATGTGCTGACGCCGGCGGAGCACGACGGGCCGGTGATGAAGGTCCAGCGCCGCGCCCGCGGATGGTGCACGACGGGAGTGACCAGTCCGGACTGGGTGAGCTGGCGCAGGACCCGCTCACCCACATCGGCCGGCATGGTGACCGCGCCGAATTGCTGCCCGATCTCGAGCACGATGTGCCGCGATGCGTCGTCCACCGACGCGGGCAGATGAAAGACGCGACGATACCGCTCGCAACGATCCGTGAGAGACGTATCGATCACCGTGGTCACGCCGCACCCCCATGAGGTTGTTGTCCAATGAACTGTTGGAATCAACTGCATAACAATATTGCTACCGAATTCGCCCTGGTGCAAGCGCCGGGGTTGAATTCGCAGTCACGTGGGTAACAAATTGAATTCGGCCGCGATCCGGGCCGGTAGAAGCCGGATATTCGACCGGTGGAAACCAAAATTCGATTCCCTTTTCCTGAAATTGTCCCGCTATTCCTTTTCGACATCCGGCGATGTGCCCGTCGCGCGGGGGAGCCGATCAACCCGCTCGGCGCGTCGCCGAAACGGCGCCCGGTTCGGCGCGCTTTTCCGGTCCGAAAGTCTTGAATGTCCGGCCGTGACCGGTCGGTAGGACAGCCGGATGTGCTCTGCTACAGCGCGTCGTTACGCTGATGACACTGCGGCCCACGGGGAATACCCCGGGCCGCCGGCACCGTTTGCGCTAGCGGACGCCCCGACGCGGTGGGCGCCGGGCTGACAGGAGATACGGATGTTCACAGGCATCGTCGAGGAGCTGGGGGAGATCGTCGCCGCCGAGCGGTCCGCGGACGCGGCCAGGCTCACGATTCGCGGCGCGACCGTAACCTCCGATGCCCGCCACGGCGACTCCATCGCGGTCAACGGCGTCTGCCTGACCGTGGTCGACGTGGTCGACGGCGACAGTTTCACCACCGACGTGATGGGGGAGACGCTCAACCGCTCCGGCATCGGCAAACTCGACATCGGGTCGAAGGTGAACCTGGAGCGCGCCGCGGCGGTGAACAGCCGGCTCGGTGGCCACATCGTGCAGGGCCATGTCGACGGCACCGGGGTCATCCTGTTTCGCACCCCTTCCGACAACTGGGAGGTCGTGCGAATCTCGTTGCCCGACAATCTTGCTCGCTATGTGGTCGAGAAGGGGTCGATCACCGTGGACGGCATCTCGCTGACCGTCTCGGCCCTCGGCGTCGACGAGGGCGGCGAACCCGGGCACCGCGACTGGTTCGAGGTCTCGTTGATCCCCACCACCCGCGAGCTCACCACCCTCGGCGCCGCGCCCGCCGGCACCACGGTGAACCTGGAGGTCGACGTCATCGCCAAATATGTCGAGCGGCTCCAGCAGCGTGGCTGACCGGGGCAACCGCGACGCCGTACCGGCGACCCGACCCAGTAGGCTCGAGTCGCACCTATTCCGAAGTGGAGCACAGCAGACGTGACCAGGTTCGACACCATCGAGCGCGCAGTCGCCGATATCGCCGCCGGTAAGGCGGTCGTCGTCGTCGACGACGAGGGCCGGGAGAACGAGGGCGACCTCATCTTCGCCGCGGAGAAGGCGACCCCCGAGCTGGTGGCTTTCATGATCCGATACACCTCCGGCTACATCTGTGTGCCGTTGACCGGTGCGGACTGCGATCGGCTGGGCCTGCCGCCGATGTATTCGATGAACCAGGACAAGCACGGCACCGCCTACACGGTGTCGGTGGACGCGCGAGAGGGCATCAGCACCGGCATCTCGGCCGCCGACCGCGCTACGACCATGCGCCTGCTGGCCGATCCGGCTTCGCGCGCCGACGAGTTCACCCGGCCCGGCCACGTCGTGCCGTTGCGCGCCAAGGACGGCGGGGTGCTGCGGCGGCCCGGCCACACCGAGGCGGCCGTGGACCTGTCCCGGATGGCCGGTCTGAGCCCGGCCGGTGTGATCTGCGAGATCGTCAGCCAGAAGAACGAGGGCGATATGGCCCGCACCGAAGAGTTGCGGATCTTCGCCGACGAGCACGAACTCGCGCTGATCTCGATCGCCGACATGATCGCGTGGCGCCGCAAGCACGAGAAGCAGGTGGAGCGGATCGCCGAGGCGCGCATCCCCACCAAGTACGGCGAATTCAAGGCCGTCGGCTACAAGAGCATCTACGACGACGTCGAACATGTGGCGCTGGTGCGCGGCGATCTGAGTGTCGACTCCGGTGACGACGTCCTGGTGCGTGTGCACTCGGAATGCCTGACCGGCGACGTGTTCGGCTCGCTGCGCTGCGATTGCGGCCCGCAGCTGGATGCCGCGATGGAGATGGTCGCCGCCGAGGGACGCGGTGTGGTGCTCTACATGCGCGGGCACGAGGGCCGCGGCATCGGCCTGATGCACAAGCTGCAGGCCTATCAGCTGCAGGATTCCGGGCACGACACCGTGGACGCGAATATCGAACTCGGCCTGCCCGCCGATGCCCGTGACTACGGCACCGGGGCGCAGATCCTGGTCGATCTCGGGATCAAGTCGATGCGGCTGCTCACCAACAATCCGGCCAAGCGGGTCGGCCTGGACGGCTACGGCCTGAGCATCACCGAACGGGTGCCGATGCCGGTGCGGGCCAATGCCGAGAATCTGCGGTATCTGCGCACCAAGCGCGACCGGATGGGCCACGACCTGGTCGGCCTGGACGACCTGGACCTCGGCGAGACCGCACAGTAGTCAGAATTCGTGAGAAGGGGTATCGGTCGATGAGCGGTACGGGTGTACCGGAGTTCGCGCTGGCGGACGCGAAGGACCTGAGGGTCGGCATCGTCGCCTCGCGGTGGCACACCACCATCTGTGATACGTTGCTCGCCAATGCCGAGCGGGTGGCCCGGGAAGCGGGCGTCGAGCAGATCACGGTGGTGCGCTGTGCCGGGGCGATGGAGTTGCCGGTGGTCGCGCAGGCGCTGGCCCGCACGCACGACGCGGTCGTGGCGCTGGGTGTCGTGATCCGCGGGGGGACACCGCATTTCGAGTACGTTTGCGATGCGGTGACCGCCGGGCTGACGCGGGTGTCGCTGGACGAGGGCACGCCGGTCACCAACGGGGTGCTCACGGTGAATACCGAGGAGCAGGCCCTCGACCGCGCGGGCCTGCCGGATTCGGCCGAGAACAAAGGCGAGCAGGCGAGTGCCGCGGCCCTGGATGCCGCGCTGACCCTGCGCGCGCTGCGCCGAGAAGCCTGAGCCGATGCCGCCGGTCGTACACCTGTTCAAACGCGGTCCGCAGCCCCCGGGCGCGGACGGACAGCAGTGGGATCTCGAGGTGCGTCCGCGCCGCGCGGTGCGCACCGCGCGCATCGTGGCGGCCGTGATCGCGGTGTTGTTCATCCTGGCCGGGGTGTTGTCGAGCAATTCGACGACCGGGGTGAACTTCCGCGGCGCCGACCAGGTGGCGATCATCTGCTTCGGATTGCTGCTGGCCGGTGCCGTGCTGCTGCTGACCCGGCCGCGGGTGCGCGTCGGACCGCAGGGCGTCGTCGTGCGCAACATCCTGGGCGACAACGAGTTCCGCTGGGCCGATATCCGCGGCGTCGCGATTCCGGACAAGAAGTCCTGGGCGCGACTGGAATTGGCCGGCGACGAATACGTTCCGATGCTGGCGATCCGCGTCAACGACAAGGATCACGCCGCCCGCGCGATGGATCGCTTCCGGGAACTCGGCGCGAAATACACCGCCGCACAGCAGGACTGACCGGTCAGCGGGCGTCGCCGAGGACGATGCCCTCCCGACGGGGATCCGCTCCGCCGATCCAGCCGCCGCTCTCGCGCTGCAGGGCGCTGAGCCCGCTGGACTGCGGGTCGACCGAGACCTGATGCCCCATCTCGCGCAGCTTCTGCACCAGCGGATCATGGGCGCCGTTGTCGGTGGCGTCGATCGCCGGATGTTCCCCGCCCACCCCGGTCACCGGTGTGTTCGCCGCGCCGAAGGCCACCTGCGAGACCGCCTGCTGCGGATCCAGATGCCAATCCAGCAGGCCCACGAGCGCTTTCACCACGAACTGGATGATCACCGAACCGCCGGGGGACCCGGCGACGTCGACCAGCTGACCGCGTGACCCGTCCGGCGTCCGATCGAAGACCAGGGTGGGGCTCATCGAACTGCGCGGCCGCTTCCCGGGCTGTACCCGGTTGGCCAGCGGCACACCGGCCGCATCGGCCGGCTGGGCACTGAAATCGGTGAGCTGGTTGTTCAGGACGAATCCGTCGACCAGATGGAACGAGCCGAACGCCGATTCGACGGTGGTGGTCATGGTCGCGGCGTTGCCGTACCGGTCCACCACGGAGATGTGGCTGGTGCCGTGTTCGGGTTGCTGCACGCCGGTGCCCAGCGGGACCGGGCCGAAGTCACCCGGCTGCGCGGTACCCATGGAATGGTTCGGATCGATGAGCGCGGCCCGCTGCTTCAGATAGTCCTCGTTCACCAGCGCGGCGGGTGAGCCGCCGGGCAGCGGAACGAAATCGGGATCGGCGATGTACTTGTCGCGGTCGGCGTAGGCCAGCCGTTCGGCCTCCGAGATCAGATGCACCGCTTCGGCTTTCGGGACGCCGCCGTTGCGGTCGAGACGGTCCGGGGACAGGCTGCCGAGGTCGAAATTCTGCAGAATCCCGAGGGTCGCGGCGACGGTGATACCCCCCGAGGACGGATTGGGCATCCCGCAGATCCGGTGGGTGCGGTAGTCGGTGCACAGGGCGGTGCGTTTCTTCGCCTGATACCGCGCGAGATCGTCGAGCGAGATCTGACCCGGGGTACGGCCACCGCTGGTGGTCGCGGTGGCGTCGACGATGTCGCGGGCGACCGCTCCGGTGTAGAAGGCGTCGGGACCGTCGGAGGCGACGGCGCTCAACGTCTTCGCCATGGCCGGATTGGCGAGGTGGAAGCCTCGCGGTTTGGGGGAGCCGTCCGGCTGCAGGAAGTACTGCCTGGCATTCGGGTCCCGGGCCAGATCCGGGGCCGACTGCGCGATCTGGCTCGCCATCCGGGCGCTGATGTCGAAACCGTTGTCCGCCAGCGAGATCGCGGGGCCGAACAGGTCGCGCCAGGACTGCTTGCCGTGGTCGCGATGGGCCGCCTCGAGCAGTCGCAGCACGCCCGGCACACCGATCGACCGTCCGCTGGCGCGGGTAGTCGGTTGCGGCATCGACTGATCGGTGTCGCTGATCCAGCGCAGATAGTTCTCGGTCGCGGCGGCGGGGGCGACCTCGCGACCGTCGTAGGCGTCGACCGATCCGGACGCGGCGTCGTAATAGAGCAGGAATGCGCCGCCGCCGATGCCGGAGGCCTGCGGTTCGACCAGGCCCAGTACCGTCTGCGCGGCGATCAGCGCGTCGGCCGCGGTGCCGCCGTCGGCCAGGACCTCGCAGGCGGCGTGGGTGGCCAGCGGGTTCGCGGTGGAGACCGCGAAGGTGTGGGTGCGAACCGGGGTCATACCGCTGCGGTAGCCGGTGGCGATCTCGGGATTGGTGGCCAGATTCGTCGCACTCGCCGCCGGTCCCGCCGCCGCCGTGATCGGGGTGCCGTCCGGACCTTCGACGCAGCTTCGACCGGCCTCGGAGGTGGTAGGCGAACAGCCCGTGAGCAGCCCGGTGGTCAGCAGCAGGGCGGCGCTCGCGCCGGCCAGAATCGCTCGCGTGCGCCTCATGCAGGCACTTTAACGCGCACCTGCCCCACCACGCCGGGCATCATTCCCACACCGGGTAACGTCGAGCCGCCCCGACCTCGACCAAGGGATCACCCCACCGATGAGCGAGATACCAGCACAGACGCACCTGTCCGCGGAGGACAGCGGCTACCACAAGAGCCTCAAGCCGCGGCAGTTGCAGATGATCGCGATCGGCGGCGCCATCGGCACCGGCCTGTTCCTCGGCGCCGGCGGGAGGCTGGCGCACGCGGGGCCGGGACTGTTCCTGGTGTACGCGGTCTGCGGTGTCTTCGTCTTCTTCATCCTGCGGGCGCTGGGCGAATTGGTGCTGCACCGGCCTTCGTCGGGGTCGTTCGTTTCCTATGCGCGCGAGTTCTACGGGGAGAAGGCGGCTTTCATCGCCGGCTGGACCTATTTCCTGAACTGGTCCATGACGGGCATCGTCGACACCACCGCGATCGCCACCTATCTGCACTACTGGGGCGCGTTCGGTGCGATCCCGCAGTGGGTGCTGGCGCTGATCGCGCTGTGCCTGGTGCTGAGCGTGAATCTGATCTCGGTCAAATGGTTCGGTGAACTCGAGTTCTGGGCGGCGCTGATCAAGGTCGTCGCGCTGGTGTCGTTCCTGATCATCGGCATCGTCTTCCTCGGCGGGCGATTCCGGGTCGACGGGGCCGCAACGGGTTTCGGGTTGGTCGCGCAGTCCGGTGGCTGGTTCCCGACGGGGGTGCTGCCGCTGGTCACGGTCGCCTCGGGCGTGGTGTTCGCCTACGCCGCGGTGGAGATGGTCGGCACGGCCGCGGGCGAGACCGAGAATCCGCAGCAGATCATGCCGCGCGCCATCAACTCGGTGATCCTGCGTATCGCCGTCTTCTATGTCGGCTCCCTGATCCTGCTGGCCCTGCTACTGCCCTACACCGCCTACCGTGCCGACGAGAGCCCGTTCGTCACCTTCTTCACGAAGTTGGGTGTCCCGCATGCCGGTTCGGTGATGAATCTGGTCGTGCTCACCGCGGCGTTCTCGAGTCTCAACGCCGGTTTGTACTCGACCGGCCGCATCCTGCGCTCGATGGCGGTCAACGGCAGCGCCCCCCGATTCACCGCACGGATGAACAGCCGGGGTGTGCCCTACGGCGGCATCGTGCTGACGAGCGTGATCGCTCTGGTCGGCATCTGGCTCAACTACATCGTGCCGGCGCGCGCCTTCGAGATCGTGCTCAACATCGCGTCGCTGGGCATCCTGTCCTCCTGGGCGACGATCGTGCTGTGCCAGCTGGCGCTGTGGCGGCGCTGGCGGCGTGGTGAGCTGGAACGTCCCGCGTTCCGCATGTTCGGCGCCCCGTATACCGGGATCGCGACCCTGGTCTTCCTGGCCGCGATGCTGGTGCTGATGGCCTTCGATCACCCGGTCGGCACCTGGACGGTGGCGAGTCTGGTGATTCTGATCCCGGCGCTGATCGTCGGCTGGTTCGCGGCTCGCTCGCGGGTATCGGAGGTGGCGCGGCTGCGGGAACCGCCCGAGGACGAACAGCCGGCCAGACTGTCGGAATCGGTCCCGGCCGACGATTGATCCGGCCGGGCGCGGCGGCGGGTCGTCTCAGAGAGTGGCTGTGCTGCTTCGCTTTTCGCGTTCCTCGGCGATGCGACGGCGAGCCTCGGACCAGTCGATCGGCAGGTCGGCGGCGGGGACGGACCAGAACACGAACGTCGATTCGCGCATCACCGCGCGGGCGCGCACGATGGCCGAGGCGTGCGGATCGGTGCGGGCGTAGGCGCGGATCGCCTCCTGATCGGTCCAGGCCGACAGGGTCCAGAACGTGCGGCGGCTGAGGTCGGCCTGCAGAGCGATGCCGAGGGCGCCGGGGAACCGGCGGGCCTGGCGCCGCAGCACGATCGAGGTCGCGAGGAATCTCGGCACGTGCCGCAGTGACCGGACTTCCAGCCGCGAGGCCATGACGTGGACGGTATCGGTGGTGGGCCGCTCGACGGTGACCCAGGGCAGTGTGGGCATGGCAGAGAACTTTCGACGAGGCGAGTGAATGCTGACGCCTGCCCAACATCGCATGTCCCACGAATCTTGTCAACGACAAGATTCGTGCTCAGGCGGGTACGCTGCGCTCCGCCCGCACATGCCAGCGTCCGTCGTCGGTGCGGGTCAGCCGGATCGGATGGTCGAAACAGGTACTGATATTGCCGCTCGTCAGCACCTCGTCCACGGGTCCTCTCGCCACGCAACGCCCCGCGCGCAGCAGGAGCGCGTGGGTGGTGGCCGGGGGTAATTCCTCGAGGTGATGGGTGACCAGGACCGACGCCAGCTCGGGATGAGTGGCCTGCAGCAGATCGATCCGGTCGATGAGCTGTTCCCTGCCGCCGACATCGAGGCCGGTGGCCGGTTCGTCGAGCAGGAGCAGTCGCGGCTCGGCGATCAGCGCTCGGGCGATGAGGGCGCGCCCGCGCTCGCCTTGGGACAGGGTGGGCCAGCGGGCGTCGCGGCGATGGGACAGTCCCATGAGTTCGATGAGCCGATCCGCCTCCGCATCCTCTTCGGGCGTCGGTGACCAGCGCTGCTTGATATCGGCGGTGCCGGTCAGTCCGGTCAGGACCACCTCGTGCGCGGTGAGGGGATAGGGCGGAGTGTGCCGCGGGTCGACATGGCCGATGGCCGTGCGCAATTCGCGCATATCCACCCGGCCCAGCCGATGGCCGAGGACGTGCACACTGCCGTGGGTGGGATGTTCGAACGCGCCGAGCATCTTCAGCAGTGTGGTCTTGCCGGCGCCGTTGGGGCCCAGTAGCGCCCAATGCTCGCCGGCACGCACGGTCAGCGACACCGCGGACAGAATCGGATTGCGGTTGCGCACGAAATCTACGGCGTCCACCTGCAGGATGGGGGAGTCGACCATGGGCCCCACGGTAGCAAACTCCTCAGACAAGCTGATAGGTCGTGGGGCTGCGCGAACAGCGCGGCGAACATCCCGCAACCGTCGACCGGTCGGTATGTGCCCCGCAATCGGAGCGGTCGGTTCGATCGAGTTGCCGGAAAAGTGATGTGGATCACGATCGGCCGCTACCCTTTTCCCACCCGGTGCTCGTGCGGAATCACAAGAGATTCGTCCCGCGACGAGATGCCGTGGTCAGAAAGGCATCTCGACCATGAGCTCGACCTCGACAGCAGCCGCTCCCACCCTGCTCACCGGATTGTGGCGGCGAAAACTACCGCACTATCCCGATACCCCCGCCCGCTCCTGGTATTTGACGCTCGTGGTGATCACCTCGATCGTGCTGTACTACCAGCTCTTCGTCGCGGGCGCGGTCGGAAATCAGCTGATCGCCTACTTCCACCTCTCCTTCGCCTATTTCGTGTGGATCTTCATCATCGGCGCGGCCTTCGGCGCCGCGGCCTCGGTGGCGGCGGGGCTGCTCGATCGCTGGGGGCGCGCCAATATCGTGGCCTACGGGGTGGTGATCTGTTCGCTGCTCACCCTGTTCGCGCTGCCGGCGACGACCACGAAGATGGCCTATCTTCTCGTCTACTGCGTGGTGAGCGTGGTCGAGGGTGCGGTGCTGGTGGCCACCCCGGCGTTGATCCGGGACTTCTCGCCGCAGCTGGGCCGCGCCTCGGCGATGGGATTCTGGACCCTGGGACCGGTGATCGGCGCACTGGTCACCAGCGAGATCACCGCCCGCACTCTCGACAGCCACCCGGACTGGCAGTTCCACTACCGGCTGTGCGGTGTGATCAGCTGCGCGGTCGCCGTCGTCGCGGTGGTCGGATTGCGCGAACTGAGTCCGCGCCTGCGTGACCAGGTGATGGTGAGCCTGCGGGATCGGGCCCTGGTCGAGGCGCGGGCCAAGGGGCTGGACGTCGAGGCGCTCGAGCGCGGGCAGTGGCGTCAGATGATGCGCGTCGACGTGGTCGGCTCGGCCTTGGCCATCAGCGTCTTCCTGGCATTCTTCTACACCATCGTGTCGTTCCTGCCGGTGTATCTGGCGACGAACTTCGGTTTCACACCGGCGCAGGCCAATGCGCTGGGTAACTGGTACTGGATCGCGAACGCGGTGGCGCTGGTGGTGACCGGCATCGTGTCCGACATCCTCAAGGTGCGCAAACCGTTCATGATCCTGGGCGCCCTGATCAGCATCGTCGGGCTGTACGTCTTCCTCGGCTATACCGATCATCCCGACACCGGCTATTACTCGTTCGCGGTGGTGATGATGGTCATCGCGGTCGGTGGCGGCATCGCCTACGCCACCTGGATGGCGAGCTTCACCGAAACCGTGGAGCGTCACAATCCGGCCGCGACCGCGGTCGGGCTGGCCGTGTGGGGTGGTGTGCTGCGCACGGTGGTGACCTTCACGCTGTTCGGTCTGCTGATGGTGGTCGACGCGGCCGGGCCGCTGGTCAACAACGGTCCGCGACTGCAGGAGATCCAGGCGCAGTACGGACCGCAGCTGGCGACCATCCAGACCGTCGGCGCCGAGACCATGACGCAACTCGGTCGCAATCCCGCCGATCCGGCCGCTCAGATGGCGGCGCTGACGAAGCTGACCGGCGCGGCGCCCGCCGACATCCAGGCCACGATCGCGTTGAACGCGCGCTATCCGCAGGAATTGGCGACACTGCAGGCGGTGGATCCGGCCACGCTCGGCGCCCTGGCGGTGAATCCGAACGATGCGCGGGCCGCCGGCGCCGCGGTCGGTCAGGTGGCGGCGAAGTTCGGCATCAGCCCGGCCGAAGCGGCGGGGCGGCTGGCCGCGACCCAGCAGGTGCCGCGTGAGCAGCTCGCGGTCGCGAGTACGGTCGGCCCGAAACTCGTTACCGCGCAATCGCAATTGCAGGCGGTGGCCACCGTGCCGGCCGATGATCTGGCCTATGTCGCCGCGCACGGCCCCGAGGTGAAACAGGCGGCCGCCGATTCGCCGGTGCAGTGGCGGCAGTGGTGGTGGATCTGCCTGATCGCCCAGGTGCTGTTCCTGCCGTTCGTGTTCCTGATGGCCGGGCGCTGGAGTCCGAAGCGGGCCGCCGCCGATGCCGCCGAACACGACCTGCGCGTACGTCAGGAACTCGTGGCGCTGGCGGAAACGGATGGTGGGAAGCCGACTGCGGCAGAGCCGGTCGCGGTCGCCGAAAGTGCGCCCGGCGCAGGTGAATCGGCGGAGGGGGAAGCCGCGCCGCCTGCCGAGCCGGCGCCCGCGGGGTAGTTCCGCGACGCGCATCGAGGTCCGGAACGGGCGGCGCGTACGTTCCGGACCTCGATGGCAGCGATCGTCGAATGCCGGCGTACGCGCTCGCCGATGCGGTTCAACACCCCAACTGGTCGGCCAGATCCTCGAAATCGGTGACGTTGAGGTCGAATTCGTCGCTGAACGCGGTGTCCGCCAGGGCCGGATCGCCGAATTCGAGCGGCCGTGCGACGAAGGCGGTCCGGAATCCGAGGGCGGCCGCGGCCCGGATGTCGTACTTGTGGCTCGCGACCATCATGATCTCGCCCGGCTGGGCGCCGAGGTAGTGCGCGGCCATGCGGTAGGTGCGGGGATCAGGTTTGTGCGCGCCCGCCATCTCGGCCGTGAACACGGCGTGCCACGGGAAATCGCAGTGCCGGGTGATGCTGACGACCGCGTCGACGTCGGCGTTCGACAACGTCGCGAGGGTATAGCGGCGTCGCAGGCGGGTCAGGCCCGGCACCGCATCCGGCCAGGGGTCCAAGCGTTTCCACGCGGAATTCAGTTCGGCACGGACGTCGGATGTCACCTCCATACCGCGCTCGGTGAGCAGGTCGTCGAGTGCGGTGCGATAGATCGAATCGACGCTGACCCAGTGGTCGCCGACCGCGGCGGTGCCGCGGAAATACGCTGCGCGCCAATCGTTCACGAACGCGGACCAGTCCCGGCCGGGATACCGCTGCCCGAGCAGTGCCGCGGCCGCCGCGAGGAGGGTGGAATGAAAATCGGTGGCGGTGCCCTGGACATCGAACAGCAGAGCCTTGGGCCGGTCGTTCATGATCGCGATCGTATCGGCGGCCGGGCGGCGAGCCGCGCGGCCGGCACTATCGACCGAGCCGTGTGATCTGGATAACATCTGACTCGGGGGTCGACTCGGAGACAGCGGGTCCGCGCCGCCGTAGGTGATCCCCCCGGCGTGCGAGGCCCGGATGGGAGCGAGACCATGCAGACCCGTACCGATGAGATAGCCGACCGGATCTACCGGATATCCACCTTCGTGCCCGAGGTCGGTCCGACCGGATTCAGCTTCAACCAATTTCTCGTGGTCGATGAGGAGCCACTGCTGTTCCACTGCGGCATGCGCGCGTTGTTCCCGCTGGTGAGCGAGCAGATCAACGCGATCGTGCCGGTCGAACGGCTGCGCTGGATCACCTTCGGCCACGTCGAGGCCGACGAATGCGGGGCGATGAACCTGTTCCTCGCCGCCGCGCCGCACGCGCAGGTGGCACACGGAATCCTCGGTTGTCAGGTCTCCCTCGACGATCTCGCCGACCGGCCGCCACGCCCGCTGGCCGACGGGGAGGTCATCGAACTCGGCGAACGGCGCGTCCGCCATATCGACACTCCGCACGCACCGCACAACTGGGAGTCGCGGGTGCTCTACGAGGAGACCACGGGGGTGCTGTTCTGCGGTGATCTCATGACTCAGGTCGGCGACGGGCCCGCACTCACCGAATCCGACGTGGTCGGTCCGGCCGTCCTGGCCGAGGACGTCTTCCGGGCGACGTCACTGGGGCCCGCGGTACCGGCCGCCCTGTACGGATTGGCGGAGTTGAATCCGGCGACCCTCGCGGTGATGCACGGCTCCAGCTTCGCCGGGGACGGCGCCGCCGCGCTGCGGGCACTGGCGGCGGACTACGAGAGACGCTTACTTCCGGCATGATCGGTTCCGCGCCGGATCGGGGCGCCTCGATCCGGCGCGCACCGGCGAGCGGGTGTATGCCGACGCGACACCGGGTATGCCGTAGGCGCGCCGAGCGGCGGGTACGGCCCTACACTCGGCACACACATTCGACGGAGGTGATCGGCGGTGCATCCCCAGGATCCGCGTGAGCAGCACACCACGCGGTACGAAAGCGGTTATCAGCCGGGCGGGTATCAGGAACCCGCCTACCAGCAGGATCCCGCTTACCAGCCCTACCGGACGCCGGGCGGAGCGCCGCACGCGCCCCGGCGGCCCGAGGTGAACGTGGGCATGTTCGCGGGCGGGGTGCTCGCCACCGCGGTCGTCACCGCGCTGGCGGCGTGGCTGTGCGCGTGGATCATCGACGTCGTCGCCACCCGTGCCACCGAGAGCGGCAAGTTCGGCGTCTGGAACCCGATGGCCGAGCAGGGCTACTGGTTCGCCGTGGTCGCGTTCCTGCGTGCCCTGCTCGCCAGCGTGCTCTGGTACCTGCTGCATCTGGGCACGCCGTCGCCGGACATGTTCTTCGCCTGGATCGTCGGGATCCTCATCGCGGCGGCGGTGGTCATTCCGCTGACGCTGTCCAGCGATATCTGGGTGGGAGTGTCCACCGCCATCGAACATCTGGTGATCGGCCTGCCGATCTTCAGCCTGACCCGCACCGTCGGCGCGAAGAGCCTGGAGCGCCCCTAACGCGGCATCCGGGCCAACGCGAGCCCGGCCGCGCGACCGGAGAAGATGCATCCGCCGAGGAAGGTGCCTTCCAGCGCGTTGTAGCCGTGGACGCCACCGCCGCCGAAGCCGGCGACCTCACCCGCGGCGTACAGGCCGGGGAAGGGGGCGCCGTCGGAGCGGATCACCTGCGAGTCGAGGTTGGTCTGCAGACCGCCCAGCGTCTTGCGGGTCAGCACGTTCAGGCGTACCGCGATCAGCGGACCGTGCGCGGGATCGAGAATGCGATGCGGTGCCGCGACCCGGCCCAGTTTGTCGCCGAGTGAGCGCCGCGCGTTGGCGACCGCCATCAACTGCGCGTCCTTGCTGTACTTGTTGTCCAGCTCGCGATCACGGGCGACGATCTGGTGTTCCAGTGCGGCGACGTCCAGTTGCGGGCCGCGCGCGATCTCGTTCATGCCGCGCACCAGTTCCGGCAGGGTGTCGGCGACGACGAAGTCCACGCCGTGCCGTTTGAACGCCTCGACCGGGCCGGGAGCACCCTTGGCCGCGCGGCTCTTGAGCGTGAGTTTGAGGTCCTTGCCGGTGATGTCGGGATTCTGCTCGGAACCCGAGAGCGCGAACTCCTTCTCGATGATCGACTGGGTGAGCACGAACCACGAGTAGTCGTAGCCGGTGTCGAGGATCGCCTTCATCGTGGTATTGGTGTCGAAACCGGGGAAACACGGTGCGGGCAAACGCTTTCCGTTCGCGTCGAACCACAGCGAGGACGGTCCCGGGATGATGCGGATGGCGTGATCGGGCCAGATCGGATCCCAGTTGTGAATGCCCTCGGTGTAGTGCCACATCCGGTCGCGATTCACGATGCGCCCACCGGCCGATTCGGAGATCGCGAGCATGCGACCGTCGACATGGGCGGGCACGCCGGAGATCATGGTCTGCGGGCAGGGGCCGAGCCGTTCGGTGGGCCAGTTCTTCCGGATCAGGTCGTGGTTGTGGCCGATGCCGCCGGAGGACACCAGCACCGCCGGAGCGCGGAATTCGAACTCGCCCACCGTCGTTCGCGACGAGGCCACGCCTCGATCCAGGTCGCTCGGTTCCAGCACGCTGCCCCGGACGCCGACGACCGCGTCGTCCTCGACGATCAGATCGTCGACCCGGTGCCGGAACGCGAATTCGACCAGTCCGCGCTGCTCCGCGGCCAGTACCGGTTCCAGGAAGACGCGCAGCACCTCCGGCCCGGTGCCCCAGGTGAGGTGGAAGCGCGGCACCGAATTGCCGTGCCCGTCGGCGGTGGCGCCGCCGCGTTCGGCCCAGCCGACCAGGGGAGTCACCCGCAAGCCGAGATCGTGCAGGTACTGCCGCTTCTCCCCGGCGGCGAACTCGACGTAGGCGCGCGCCCACTGGCGAGCCCAGTGGTCCTCGTCGTCGCGATCGAATCCCGCCGAACCCAGCCAGTCCTGCCAGGCCAGCGCGAAGGAGTCCTTGATGCCGAGGCGCCGCTGTTCCGGGCTGTCGACGAGGAACAATCCGCCCAGCGACCAGAACGCCTGCCCGCCGAGATTGTTGCGATTCTCCTGGTCGAGTACCAGCACCCGCCGTCCGGCGCGCGTCAGCTCGTAGGTGGCCACCAGTCCGGCCAGCCCGGCTCCGACGACGATGACATCCGGCTGTTGTGACGGTGCCACGGGCACTCCTCCGCATTCGGGGCGATTTGGATACATTCGTGTATCGAACGTGTTCAAGGTAGCAGATTCGAGCCGTCGCGAGCCCGGCTCCGGCATATCTGTCGGTGGGCCATGGCAGATTCGGTGCGTGCGCACCATCACCTCCGCCGCGGCCCGCCGGGCCGCACTCGCCGCCCAGGGATTCGCCACCGCTGCCCGCGACCGAGCGGACGGGTCCGGTGGCGCGAGCCGCCGGACCGTGCTCGGCGTCGTCCGCAATACCAAACTGCTGCAACTGGATTCGGTCGCGGCGGTGGTCCGGGCACAGTACGCGCCGGTGTTCGCCCGGATCGGCGCCTACGATCGCACGCTGCTCGACGAGGCGATATGGGAACACAGCGCGCGGCGGCCGCGCCGGCTCGTGGAGTACTGGGCACATGAAGCGGCGCTGATTCCGGTCGAGGATTGGCCGCTGCTGCGGTGGCGGATGGCCGGTTACGCGCACGGCCGCTGGGGCGGGGCGCGCCGGGTACTCGACGAGAATCCCGATCTGCCCGGCCGTGTGCTGAACGTGATCGACCAGGTCGGTGCGTGCACCGCGGCGGAGGTGGAACGGCAGCTCGAGCTGAATCGCCCGCGGCGCAAGGATCATTGGGGCTGGAACCACAGCGATACCAAGGTGGTGTGCGAGATGTTGTTCGCCACCGGGGAGCTCTCGGTGGACAAGCGGATCGGCTTCCAGCGGCACTACGACCTCACCGAGCGCGTGCTGCCGGCCGAGGTCGTGAGCCGCCGCGTCGACGAAGCGGACGCCGTGCGTGAGCTGGTCCTGCGGGCCGCCGACGCGTTGGGCGTGGCCACCGAGACCGACCTGCGCGACTACTACCGGCTGCATCGGCGGCAGTGCGAACCGGCGCTGGCCGAGCTGGTCGACGCCGGAGAACTGGAGCCGGTGCGGGTGGACGGCTGGGACAAGCCGGCCTACCTGCGTACCGGGGCCCGGCTCCCGCGACGGGTCGACGGCGCCGCCCTGCTGTGCCCGTTCGACCCGCTGATCTTCTTCCGGCCTCGGACCGAGCGGCTGTTCGATTTCCACTACCGGATCGAGATCTACACCCCGGAACACAAACGGGTGCACGGCTATTACGTCTTTCCGTTCCTGCTCGACGGTGAACTCGTCGGCCGGGTGGACCTGCGCGCGGATCGTGCGACCGGCCGGCTGCACGTGCTCGGGGCCTTCGCCGAACCCGATCGGCCCCACGCGCGCGTCGCTCACGAACTGGCCGGGCAATTGGAGGCGATGGCCGGGTGGCTCGAGCTCGAGACCGTTGTGGTCGGCGAACGCGGCGATCTGGCGGCGGCGCTGGCCGTCGAAGTGGCTGCCCGCGAACGGCTTTCGGCGCCGGTCGGGGTCAGTTTCGCGCAGCCGGGGTGATGCCCGGGACCGCCGCGTCGGGGGATGCGGCCGCTGTCCGGGCCGCCTCGGCCTCGTCCGCGGCGCGACCCCACCGCCCGGCCAGCGCGGCGCAGGTGATCAGCTGGATCTGGTGGAAGATCATGAGCGGCAACACGATCAGGCCGACCGGATGTCCGGCGAACAGGACCGTCGCCATCGGCAGGCCGGTGGCCAGACTCTTCTTGGATCCGCAGAAGATCACCACGATGCGGTCGGCCCGGTCGAATCCGAGCAGCCGGGCCGCTCCCGCCGTCACGCCCAGCACCACCGCCAGCAGGACTATCGCCACGCCCACGACCGCCAGCAGGCGACCCACGGCCAGTCCCTGCCAGACGTGCTCGACCATGCCCGCGCTGAAGGCCGCGTAGACGACGAGATACACCGAACCGCGATCGACGACCTTGGTGAGGGTGGTGTGCGCCAATAACCGATGCAGCTTCGGTCGCAGCAGTTGACCGGCGATGAAGGGCAGCAGCAACTGCACCACGATCTCCACGATCGACATCGGCGAGACGGTGGCGTCACCGGTGGTCTGCATCAGCAGCATCACCAACAGGGGGGTCAGGAAGACGCCCAGCAGGTTCGACACCGACGCGCTGACCACCGCGGCCGCGACATTGCCCCGCGCGATGGCGGTGAAGGCGATCGAGGACTGCACCGTCGAGGGCAGCAGGCACAGGTACAGCATTCCGGTGTAGAGCTCGTCGCTGAGCACCGAGGGGACCAGCAGCCGCATCGCCAGGCCGAGTAGCGGGAACAGGACGTAGGTCGCGGTGAGCACCGTGGTGTGCAGCCGCCAGTGCCGCAGGCCCGCCAGCGCCTCGCGCGGTTCGAGCCGGGTGCCGTACAGCAGGAACAACACCGCGATCGCTACCTTGGTGACCCACGCCAGGACGTCGGCCGCGCCGCCGCGAGCGGGCAGGATCAGGCCGATGGCCATCGCCGCGAACAAGCCCAGCAGGAAGCCGTCGATACGGAGTTTGGCCAGCAACGTCACCTCGCCACGGTACGGCGCGACCCACTGATCGCCAAAGCCGATGGAAGCGATATCTATGAACGAGTAACGTGATGAGTGTGTTCGATCCGGAATTGCTGCGCACCTTCCTGGCGGTCGAACGCGCCGGCGGGTTCACCGCGGCGGGCCGCATCCTCGGCCTGCGCCAGTCCACGGTCAGCGGGCATATCGCCCGGCTCGAGCAGGCCGCGGGCCGCGAACTGATTCGCCGCGACACCCGCAATCTGGCGTTGACCGCCGACGGGGCCGCGATGGTCGGCTTCGCGCGCAGCATCCTCGACGCACAGGCTCAGGCCGACCGGTACTTCTCCGATTCCCGCCTCACCGGACTGATCCGGCTGGGCGCCTCCGACGACCTGGTGGCCCGCGAACTGCCCGACGTCCTGCTGGAATTCCAGCGCTCGCATCCGGGCGTGGATCTGGAACTGATCGTCGGGCTCAGTGAGAACCTCAAGACGAGGATGGCGGCGGGCGAGCTGGACCTGATGGTGGCCAAGCGGCTGCCCGGCGAGCGGCACGGGGAACTGCTGTGGCGCGACCGGCTGGTGTGGGCCGGGCGCTCGGGCATCGGCGACATCGTCGATCCGGTGCCCGTCGTGACCTATCCGCCGCCGAGCCTGACCCGGCACGTGGCGCTGCGCGCACTCGAGCGGGAGGGCCGGACCTGGCGGATCGCCTGCGTCAGCGACAGTCAGCTCGGGCTGCGGGCCGCTGTGCTGGCCGGCCTGGGAGTCGTGGCGCACGCCGAAACCCTGCTTCCGCCAGGGCTTTTCGCGGTCGAGGACGATAAGCTGCCGGAATTGGGTGAGCTGGAGTTCGTGCTGCTGCGCCGGCACAGCCGGCTCTCCGAACCCGAGCAGGCACTCTGCGACGCGATCCTCGCGGGCGCCCACCGGATGCATCGATGACGAGGGCGGTCCGCGCGTCAACCGCTGTCGGTGCCGGTCGTTAACCTGGTGACGTGGCAGATCCCGCGACCTATCGCCCCGCACCGGGCACCATTCCCGTCGAACCCGGCGTCTACAAATTCCGGGATTCCTACGGGCAGGTGATCTATGTCGGCAAGGCCAAGAGTCTGCGCAGCCGCCTGAATTCCTACTTCGCCGATGTGTCCTCGCTGCATCCGCGCACCCGGCAGATGGTGACCACCGCCGCGAGCGTCGAGTGGACGGTGGTTTCCACCGAGGTCGAGGCGCTGCAGCTGGAGTACAACTGGATCAAGGAATTCGATCCGCGCTTCAACGTGCGCTACCGCGACGACAAGACCTACCCCATGCTCGCGGTGAGTATGAACGAGGAATATCCGCGGGTGTTCGTCTATCGGGGTGCTCGCAAGAAGGGCGTGCGGTATTTCGGGCCGTACGCCCACGCCTGGGCCATTCGCGAGACGGTGGATCTGCTGTTGCGGGTGTTCCCGGTGCGGACGTGTTCGGCCGGAGTGTTCAAGCGCCACAGGCAGATCGGGCGTCCGTGCCTGCTCGGTTACATCGACAAATGTTCGGCGCCCTGCATCGGCCGGGTCGACGCCGATGAACACCGCCGCATCGCCGAGGACTTCTGCGACTTCCTGTCCGGCCGCACCGATCGCATGGTGCGGGAGCTGGAACGCCGAATGCAGTCCGCCGCAGCGGATCTGGACTTCGAGACCGCCGCCCGGCTGCGCGACGATGTCGCCGCTCTCAAGCGCGCGCTGGAGAAGCAGGCGGTCGTGCTCGGTACGGGCACCGACGCGGATGTGATCGCCTTCGCCTCCGACGAACTCGAGGTCGCGGTGCAGATCTTCCATGTGCGCGATGGGCGGGTGCGCGGCCAGCGCGGCTGGGTCGTCGATAAATCGGGCGACGCGGTGGACCTGAACTGGGCCGGAACCGAAGACGCCGCGGGCGCCGCGTCGATCGACGAGGGCGCCCAGGGGCCGAGCGAGCTGGCCGCCTTGGTAGAACAGTTCGTCACTCAGTTCTACGGCGAACAGGCCGCCTTTGCCGAGCACACCGATACCGAAACCCCCGCCACCGCGGTCCCGCGCGAGGTCCTGGTGCCGGAACTGCCCGGCGATCCGGAGCAGGTGCAGGGCTGGCTGTCCGGGCTGCGCGGTTCGGCCGTGGCGCTGCGGGTGCCGCAACGCGGCGACAAGAAGGCGCTGATGGAGACCGTGCAGCGCAATGCGCAAGAGGCGCTGGCCCAGCACAAACTCAAGCGCGCCGGCGATCTGACCGCGAGATCGGCCGCGCTGCAAGGCATTCAGGACGCGCTCGATCTCGACAGCGCGCCGCTGCGCATCGAATGTGTAGACATCAGCCACGTGCAGGGCACCGATGTCGTCGCCTCGCTGGTGGTGTTCGAGGACGGGCTGCCGCGTAAATCGGAATACCGCCACTACACCATCAAGGAGGCCGCGGGCGAGGGCCGCTCCGACGACGTGGCCAGCATCGCCGAGGTCACCCGGCGCCGGTTCTATCGGTTGCGCAAGGAACTGGACGAGATGAGTGCGGCGGCGAAGGCCGACGCCGGTACGGCGCACTACGAGGGCGGAACCGATGCTTCGCAGCCCCGGGCCGGCGCCGCGGCGATCGCCACCGCCGAGGCGGAGCCCGCGGATCTGCCGCCCGGGATCGATCCGGCCACCGGACGTCCGCGCAAATTCTCCTATCCGCCGAACCTGTACGTCGTCGACGGCGGCGCCCCGCAGGTGGCGGCCGCGGCCGAGGTGCTCGACGAACTCGGCATCACCGACGTCGCCGTGATCGGGCTGGCCAAGCGCCTGGAGGAGGTGTGGGTGCCGGGCGAGTCCGACCCCGTGATCATGCCGCGCACCAGCGAATCGCTGTTCCTGCTGCAGCGCGTGCGCGACGAGGCGCACCGGTTCGCCATCACCTTCCATCGCAGTAAGCGTTCGCGCCGGATGACCGCCTCGGCCCTGGATTCGGTGCGGGGGCTGGGTGAGGCGCGGCGTACCGCACTGGTGACGCACTTCGGTTCGGTGGCCAAACTCAAGCAGGCTACGGTGGAGGAAATCACGGAGGTGCCCGGTATCGGGGTGGCGACGGCCAAGGCCGTGCTCGCGGCACTCAACTCCGAATGACGTCTCGGTCACGGCTCGGTTTCGCCGGCGCTGCGCGCACGGCCGCGGCCGGTGGGGGCGGGCAGGATGATCGAATGGCAGCCACGGACGGAACCCGATAGGACATGACGAGCGTCGAATCGAACCCCAACGCGAGTACCGGCATTCGGCCGCGGCCCGAGGCGCATCCGGTCGAGGTGGTCATCGTCACCGGCCTGTCCGGTGCCGGGCGCGGTACCGCGGCCCGAGTCCTCGAGGATCTCGGGTGGTACGTCGCGGACAATCTGCCGCCGGAACTGATCGGCCGGCTCATCGAGCTCGGTGCCGCCGCCGATCCGCCGATCACGAAACTGGCGCTGGTCATGGATGTGCGCAGCCGCTTCTTCACCGGCGATCTGTCCGGGGTGACCGACCAGCTGCGAGCCAACGGGGTCGGCACCCGCCTGCTGTTTCTCGAGGCCTCCGACGATGTGCTGATCCGGCGCTTCGGCTTCGCCCGCCGCCGCCACCCGCTACAGAGCGAGAGCGCCGACGGCACCCTCTCGGCCGGGATCGCCGCGGAACGCCGGGCCCTGTCGAAGGTCAAGACCGCCGCCGATCTGGTGATCGACACCACCGCGCTGTCGGTCCACCAGTTGCACCGCAAATTGGAGGAGGCCTACGGCGGCGGCGCGCCCGCGGCCCTGCAGGTGACGATCCAATCGTTCGGATTCAAATACGGCGTTCCGCTGGATGCGGACATGGTGTTCGATGTGCGATTTCTGCCGAATCCGCATTGGATTCCGGAATTGCGGGAACATACCGGGCAGGACGCCGTGGTCAGCGAGTACGTATTGTCACGGCCCGGCGCCGACGACTATGTGAATACCTGCCGCCATCTGGTCGACCTGACCACCAGCGGCTACCGCCAGGAGGGTAAGCGATATATGACCGTGGCAGTGGGGTGTACCGGTGGTAAGCACCGCAGCGTGGCGATCGCCGAGGAGCTGGGTGAACTGCTGGGCCGGCCCGACAGTGCCTCGACCGATGTCGTCCGCGTGGTCCACCGGGATCTGGGGCGCGAATGACCGACGCGGACCATCGTGACGACACCACCCCCTCCGAAAAACCCGAAAAATCCGGCGATTCGGCCGACCCCACGCTGGTCGCCCTGGGCGGCGGACACGGCCTCTACGCCACGCTGACCGCCGCGCGCCGGATCACCGAGCGCATCACCGCGGTCGTCACCGTCGCCGACGACGGCGGATCGTCCGGACGCCTGCGTTCCGAACTGGGCATGCTGCCGCCGGGCGACCTGCGGATGGCGCTGGCCGCCCTGGCCGAGGACCCCGACGGGACTTGGGCGCGCACGGCGCAGCATCGCTTCGGCGGCACCGGAGCGCTGGCCGGGCATTCGGTCGGCAACCTCGTACTGGCCGGGCTGGCCGAGGTGCTCGGCGACCCGGTCGCGGCGCTCGACGAGATGGCCGCGATCCTGCGCTGCACCGGGCGCGTGCTGCCGATGTCGCCGACCGCGCTGACCATCGAGGCCGACGTCTCCGGGCTGGAGGCCGACCCGCGGGTGAGCAGGTGTATCCGCGGTCAGGTCGCGGTGGCCACCACGCCGGGCAAGGTGCGCCGGGTCCGGCTGATCCCGTCCGACCCGCCGGCCAGCCCGGAGGCCACCTCGGCGATCGAGCACGCCGATGTGGTGGTCCTGGGCCCCGGATCCTGGTTCACCAGCGTCATTCCGCACATGCTCGTGCCGGATCTGCGGGCGGCGCTGATGCATACCCGCGCGGCAAAAGTGCTGGTCCTGAACCTGGCGGCGGAGCCCGGAGAGACCGCGGGATTCTCCGCCGAACGGCATCTGCATGTATTGTCCCAGCACGCACCGGATTTCGCTGTCGATGATGTGCTGGTGGACTCCGGCTCCGTACCCGAGGGTAGGGAGCGCGAACATGTGGCAAGAGCTGCCGAACAGCTGGGTGCACGAGTAACCTTCGCTGATGTCGCCGAGGCGGGGACGGACCGGCACCACCCTGGAAAGTTGGCCGCCGCACTGGATCAGGTGATCCGCCAACCTCGGCCGGAATTGGCAGGGCTTCGAGTCGAAGGACGGCATCCGGTCCAGCAGGTGCGGTCCGTGTTGGGTGGAAAGGAGCGGGTCTCGTGGCGATGACAGCCGAGGTGAAAGACGAGTTGAGCCGTCTGTCCGTCTCGCAGGTGAGTGCACGCAAGGCGGAACTGTCGGCCCTACTCCGGTTCGCCGGTGGCCTGCACATCGTCGGCGGTCGGGTGATCGTCGAGGCCGAGGTCGATATGGGCTCGATCGCGCGGCGACTACGGCGCGAGATCTTCGAGCTCTACGGCTACGGATCGGATGTGCACGTGCTGGGCGCGGGTGGTCTGCGCAAGACCTCCCGATATGTCGTGCGCGTGTCCAAGGAGGGCGAGGCGCTGGCCCGCCAGACCGGATTGCTCGATGTGCGCGGCCGTCCGGTGCGTGGTCTGCCCGCCCAGGTCGTCGGCGGCAGCATCGGCGATTCGGAGGCGGCCTGGCGCGGCGCCTTCCTGGCCCACGGTTCGCTGACCGAGCCCGGGCGTTCCTCGGCGCTCGAGGTGAGCTGCCCCGGGCCCGAGGCGGCACTGGCCCTGGTCGGCGCGGCCCGCCGGATGGGTATTTCGGCCAAGGCCCGCGAGGTGCGCGGCACCGATCGGGTCGTGGTGCGCGACGGGGAGGCCATCGGTGCCCTACTGACCCGGATGGGCGCCCAGGACACGCGCCTGACCTGGGAGGAGCGCCGGATGCGGCGGGAGGTCCGTGCGACGGCGAACCGCCTCGCCAACTTCGACGACGCCAACCTGCGCCGCTCGGCCCGGGCCGCGGTCGCCGCCGCGGCTCGTGTGGAGCGTGCCCTCGAGATCCTCGGCGAGGACGTGCCCGACCATCTGGCCGCCGCCGGACGGCTGCGCGTGCAGCACCGCCAGGCCTCCCTGGAGGAACTCGGGCAGCTGGCCGACCCGCCGATGACCAAGGACGCCGTCGCCGGGCGTATTCGCCGGCTGTTGTCCATGGCTGACCGCCGCGCCAAGGACTTGGGCATTCCCGATACCGAGTCGGCGGTCACGGCCGAACTTCTCGAAGACGCGTGAGCGGCGACGGTCCCGGGCCGCGGATGCCGGCCCGGGACCCTCGCCGCGAAACACCTTGTGCCGCACGAGCGATGGTTTGTCCACAGGTTCGTGGTTGTCCACAACCTGCGATCGTGACGCCGTCGCGAGCGAACGCGGTGCGATAGGCTTTCGCTACCGAACCCGCCGGCACCGAAACAGGTGATCCGGGACCGGTGAAAAGCCTGGCAGATGGGTATCCCCGCCGCGAGTGGGCAGGGCCGGCGGCCGTGGCCGCGACGGTTCGGTGCGAAAGGCGCGAATATACGCTCACCGGCGCAGAGTCGGGTCGGTGAGGTCGCGGCAGGGGCGTGTCCGTGATGTTATGGCCGGGCATTAGGGTGGTCTGGCATCGGAATGAATCCGCTTGAAAGCTGAGGAGCGATAACGTGACTGTCCGGGTAGGCATCAACGGCTTCGGTCGTATCGGACGTAACTTCTTCCGGGCGGTGGAGGCGCAGAAAGCGCTCGGCACCACCGATATCGAGATCGTCGCGGTCAACGACCTCACCGACAACGCGACCCTGGCCACGCTGCTGAAGTACGACTCGATCCTCGGCCGGCTGCCGCAGGACGTCTCGCTCGACGGCGACGACACCATCGTGGTCGGCGACCAGCGGATCAAGGCACTGGCCATCAAGGAGGGCCCGTCCGCGCTGCCGTGGGGCGATCTGGGTGTCGACGTGGTCGTCGAGTCGACCGGCATCTTCACCGACGCCACCAAGGCCAAGGGACACCTGGCCGCCGGCGCCAAGAAGGTCATCATCTCCGCACCCGCCAAGGGTGAGGATCTGACCGTGGTCATGGGTGTCAACGACAGCCAGTACGACGGCAGCCAGAACATCATCTCCAACGCGTCGTGCACCACCAACTGCCTCGGCCCGCTGGCCAAGGTCCTCAACGACGAATTCGGCATCGAGCGTGGCCTGATGACCACGATCCACGCCTACACGCAGGACCAGAACCTGCAGGACGGCCCGCACAGCGACCTGCGTCGCGCCCGCGCCGCCGCCCTGAACATCGTGCCCACCGGTACCGGCGCCGCCAAGGCCATCGGCCTGGTGCTCCCGGAGCTGCAGGGCAAGCTGGACGGCTACGCGCTGCGCGTGCCGGTGCCGACCGGTTCGGTCACCGACCTGACCGCGACGCTGCGCAAGTCGGCGACCGTCGACGAGATCAACGCCGCCTACAAGGCCGCCGCCGAGGGTCCGCTGAAGGGCATCCTGAAGTACAACGTCGACCCGATCGTCTCCAGCGACATCGTGACCGACCCGCACTCCTCGATCTACGACGCGCCGCTGACCAAGGTCATCGACGACCAGGTCAAGGTCGTGTCGTGGTACGACAACGAGTGGGGATACTCCAACCGCCTCGCCGACCTGATCGGCCTCGTCGGCAAGTCGCTGTAAACCCATGGCAGTCAAGACCCTTCAGGATCTCCTTGCCGAGGGCGTGGAGGGGCGGGGCGTGCTCGTGCGCTCCGACCTCAACGTTCCCCTCGACAACGGCGTGATCACCGATCCGGGCCGGATCATCGCCTCGGTGCCCACGATCAAGACGCTGGCCGAGGCCGGAGCCAAGGTCGTCGTCACCGCCCACCTGGGCCGCCCCAAGGGCGAACCCGATCCGAAGCTCTCGCTGGCCCCGGTGGCCGCGAAGCTGAGCGAGGAGCTGGGCCGCAACGTCCAGCTCGCCGGTGATGTGGTGGGCCAGGACGCGCTCGCGCGCTCCGAGGGCCTCACCGACGGTGATGTGCTGCTGCTGGAGAACATCCGCTTCGATCCGCGCGAGACCAGCAAGGACGACGCCCAGCGCCAGAAGCTGGCCCGGGCGCTGGTTGAGCTGGTCGGCGACGACGGTGCGTTCGTCTCCGACGGCTTCGGGGTGGTGCACCGCAAGCAGGCCTCGGTCTACGACGTGGCCGAACTGCTGCCGCACTACGCGGGCACGCTGGTCGCCGCGGAGGTCGACGTCCTGCGCAAGCTCACCACCGACACCGAGCGCCCGTACGCGGTCGTGCTCGGCGGTTCCAAGGTGTCGGACAAGCTCGCCGTGATCGAGGCGCTGGCCCCCAAGGTCGACACCCTCGTCATCGGTGGCGGTATGTGCTTCACCTTCCTTGCCGCCCAAGGTCTTTCGGTCGGCTCCTCGCTGCTGCAGGAGGAGATGATCGATACCTGCAAGGAGCTGCTGGAGCGTTTCGCCGACGTCATCCACCTGCCGGTGGACATCGTGGCCGCGGACAAGTTCGCCGCGGACGCGGAGTCGAAGACGGTGGGCGTCAACGAGATTCCCGAGGGCTGGATGGGCCTGGACATCGGGCCCGAGTCGGCCAAGCGGTTCGCCGCGCTGCTGACCGAGGCTCGGACGGTGTTCTGGAACGGGCCGATGGGTGTGTTCGAGTTCGAGGCCTTCGCCGCGGGGACGCGTGCGGTGGCCGAGGCGCTGGTGAGCGCGACCGGTAAGGGTGCGTTCACGGTGGTCGGCGGCGGCGATTCGGCCGCGGCCGTGCGTACGCTCGGCCTGCCGGAGGACGGGTTCTCCCACATCTCCACCGGCGGCGGCGCCTCGCTGGAATACCTGGAGGGCAAACAGCTTCCGGGTATCAGCGTGCTCGAGAACGGGGAGGGCTGATCATGGCACGCAAACCGTTGATCGCCGGCAACTGGAAGATGAACCTCAACCACCTCGAGGCCATCGCCCTGGTGCAGAAAATCGCGTTCGCCCTGCCGGACAAGTACTTCGACAAGGTCGACGTCACGGTCATCCCGCCGTTCACCGACATTCGCAGCATCCAGACCCTCATCGAGGGCGACCGGTTGCGGATCACCTTCGGTGCCCAGGACGTGTCGGTGCACGAATCCGGCGCCTACACCGGTGAGATCAGTGCGGCCATGCTGGCGAAGCTGTCGTGCAGCTACGTCGTGGTCGGCCACTCGGAGCGGCGGCAGTACCACAACGAGGACGACGCCACGGTGCTGGCGAAGGCCAAGAAGGTGCTGCAGTACGACATGACTCCGATCGTCTGCATCGGCGAGGGGCTGGGTGTGCGCGAGGCGCAGACCCACGTGCAGTACAACCTCGAGCAGCTGCGGGGTTCGCTCAAGGGGCTGACGCCGGAGCAGATCGCGAAGGTCGTCATCGCCTACGAGCCGGTCTGGGCGATCGGCACCGGTCGCGTCGCCACCCCGGCGGACGCGCAGGAGGTGTGCGGTGCGCTGCGCGCCGAACTGGCCGAGCTGGCGGGCCAGGAGGTCGCGGCGGGTGTGCGCATCCTCTACGGCGGATCGGTGAACGCCAAGAACGTCGGCGAGCTCATCGCGGCCGCCGATATCGACGGCGCGCTCGTCGGTGGTGCCTCGCTGAAGGGCGACGAGTTCGCGACCCTGTCGGCGATCGCCGCGGGCGGTCCGCTGCCCTGATCGCGGCCGGCGGGTAACCGCCTGCAGCACATGACGATTCGGCCCCGGTTCCGCACTCCGCGGAACCGGGGCCGACGTGGTGAAGGAACCGGATCAGGGTTTGCGTGCCACCGCGCCGAGCATCGATACCGCCTCCGGCCGCGGATGGGCCCGATGGGACTCGGTGGGCCAGTTGATGATCGATCCGATCCCGGGTTCGACGAGTTCGAGCCCGGTGAAGAATCGGCTGAACTCGGCGGTCGAGCGCAGCCGGAACGGGATACCGCTGCGCTTGTTGGCCTGTTCGCTGTCGGCGAGGTCCTCCTCGGACAGGTGATCGCTGGTGGCATGCGACATCACCAGATAGCTGCCGGGCGCGAGCGCGTCGATCCATTGCCGCACCATGTCGTAGGGGCGGTCCTCGTCGGTGAAGAAGTGCACCACCGCGAGCATCATCAGCGCCACCGGTTGCGACAGATCCAGCGTGGCCAGCAGGTCCGGGTGGGTGAGGATCTTTTCGGGTTCGCGCGCGTCGGCCTCCAGATACGCGGTCGCGCCCTCGGGTGCGCCGGCGAGCAGGCTGCGGGCGTGCAGGGCGACGATCGGATCGTTGTCGACGTAGACGGTGCGGGATTCGGGCGCGGCGGCCTGCGCGATCTCGTGCACATTGCCGGCGGTCGGCAGGCCGGCGCCGAGATCCAGGAATTGCCGGATGCCGACCTCGGCCGACAGATAACCGACCACTCGGTGCAGGAATGCTCGATTCTCCAGCGCGGAGATCTGCACGCTGGGGAAAGCCTCGGCCACCGCTTCGGCGGAGGCTCGGTCGGCCTCGAAGTTGTCCTTGCCACCGAGCCAGTAGTCGTAGCGCCGGGCCGGATGCGGGGTGGTGACATCGATACCGGGCGGCGCCACCGGATCCGCATGCGGGCGGTGTGATCCGGTCACTGGTTCCATGACACCTCTTCCTTCCGTCGACGGCGACGAACCATTATCGACTACTGTCATCCTGTCAGCTCGGATGGCGAACCGGCGCGGCCCCCGCCGTGCGGCTGGGGAGGTCGAAGATGTCAGTGCAATTCAGTCCGTACGATTTCGGAATTCACGACGATCCGTATCCGGTCTACGCACAACTTCGGGAACAGGCGCCGGTGTTCCGCAACGGCGACGACGACTTCTGGGCGCTGTCGCGCTATGCCGATGTCCTTGCCGCACTGCGTGATTCGGATCGCTTCTCGAGCGCCAACGGGCTGCGGATGGAACCGGCCTTCTGGGGACCGCAGGCCGAGCAGTTCTTCTCCTTCGTGGCGATGGATCCGCCGAAACATACGCGCCTGCGCGGTTTGGTCACGCGCGCGTTCACCGCGCGCCGGGTGCAGGCGCTGGCGCCGCGACTGCGTGAGATCGCCACCGACCTCCTGGAGCCGTTGCTCGAACGCGGCAGTTTCGACCTGATGGCCGACTTCGCCGGCCCGTACCCCACCGAGGTCATTTCCGAACTGGTCGGCGTGCCGCGCGCGGACCGCGACCTGGTGCGCAAACTCGGCATGGAGATCATGTACACCGAGGAGGAGTCGACCGATCTGCGGCCGGAGGCGATGCAGGCGATCGGCGCCCTGGTCGGCTACTACACCGAGCTGACCATCGAACGCAGCAAGCACCGCACCGACGACCTGCTGTCCGGTCTGCTCGACGCCGCCGACGGGGACGACCGGCTCACCCCCGAGGAAATCGTGGGCGTGCTGATCCTGCTGATCGGCGCGGGAATCGAGACGAGCATGCTCACCCTGGGCAATTGCTGGTACGCCGGGTGGGCGCATCCGGACCAGCGGGCTGCGGCGCTGGCGCGCGTCGACGACTGGATCGCCGAGGGCATGCGCTACGACCCGGCGACCCAGTCGCAGCTTCGCACCACCACCGAAGCTGTCGAACTGCACGGCGTCACGATTCCGGCGGGGGCGCGGATGCTGTTGCTGACCGGTTCGGCGAACCGTGATCCCGAGGTGTTCGACCGGCCCGACGTCTTCGATCTCGATCGCGACACCTCCGATGCGCTGGTCTTCGGCAGCGGCCGCCACCACTGCCTCGGCTCGAATCTGGGCCTGCTCGAGTTGCGGACCGCGCTCGGGGAGATCACCGCCCGCATCGCCGATTACGACGTCGACCCGGCCGGGCTGCGGCGCCTCCATTCCTCGAACAATCGCGGTTTCGCCGCGCTGCCGACAACGGTCACCCTGCGCTGAGCATTCGGTTGCCGGGCGGGTGCGGCCGGTCTGCGGCGCACCCGCCCGCATGCGTCAGACCTGGGAGCGCGGGCCCGATTCCAGCAGCCGATGCGCCGCGGCCTCGATCGCCGCTTCGCTCAGCAGCACCAGTTCGGCGGCCGGTCCGAGCGGAACGAAACTGTCGGCGCTGGTGACCCGCGCGAGACGGCCGTCGAAACCGCCGTCGAGCAGTGCGGTGCACACCGATTCCGATACCCCGCCGCTGCGGCGGGTCTCGTCGGCGACGAGCACGGCGCCGGTGGCGCGGGCATGGTGCAGCAGATCGTCGACGGGAAGCGGCGTGAGCCAGCGCAGGTCGAGCACGCGTGCGTGAATGCCGTTGTCCGCCAGGCGTCGTGCTACGCGCAGGCTCATCGGCACACCGTTGGCGAGGGTGACGATCGTGAGATCGGCACCGTCGCTGTGGATTCGGGCGCGGGCGAGCGATGCCGGATCGTCGGCGGGGGTGGCGAGCCAGCCCGCGTCACCGGGGCGGTGCAGGTCGCGGGTGTGGTACAGGGCGATCGGTTCGAGGTAGAGACATACTCGGCCCTCCCCACGAGCGAGCTCGACGCACCGACGCAGCATCGCGGCCGCGTCGTCGGCCCGGGCCGGCGCGGCGACGACCACTCCGGGGATATCGCGCAGCGCCGCAACGGAATTGTCGTTGTGAAAATGCCCGCCGAAGCCGCGCTGATAGGCGAACGAGGCGATCCGCACCACCATCGGATTGTGGTACTGCCCCGCGGAGAAGAACGACAGGGTCGCCGCCTCACCTCGGATCTGGTCCAGCGCATTGTGCACGTAGGCCAGATATTGGATCTCCGGAATCGGTACGAATCCGGCGAGTCCGGCGCCCAGCGCGGTACCGAGCACGCTCTGCTCGTCGAGCAGGGTGTCGAACACTCGACGCGCCCCGAACTCGCGCTGCAGCCCCTTGGTCACGCCGTAGACGCCACCCTTGCGGCCGACGTCCTCGCCGAAGACCAGTACATCGGGCTGATCGGCGAGTAGTGAGGCGAGGGTGTGGTTGATCGACTGTGCGAGCGTCATCGGCCCGGGTCGCTCGGCCGTCTGTCCCGGTGCCGCCTGCGCGCGCCCCGTCGAACCGGACTCACCGTCGGTCGAGGAGTGAATGGAATCCACCGGCGTCGAAGCGCGGGAGCCGGAGTCGCCGGGAGCGTTGCGAGGTCGCGCTCGGGCGGTGGGTGCGGATCCGGCGGCCGTCTGATCGAAAGCGCTTGTGCGAAGCGCGCTCTCGGCCTGCGGCTGCGGCGCGGAGTCGACGCGTGGCGTGCGATCGTCGGCTCGCGGGCCGAGAATGGCGAGCGGCTGTCGTTCACCTCCGAATACCACTGGCGCCCGGATCGCCTCGGCCGAGTCCAGATGCGGTTCCTCCGCCATCCGGGCCGCCGTCGCCGCCACGCGGGCGCCGATTGCGTCGTAGTGGGCGAGAACCTCCTCGACGGTCGCCGCACCGATCTCGACGAGCAGCCGGGCCGTGGCGGCGACCGGGTCGCGGCGGCGGTCGGCCTCGATGTCCTCCGGTCGCCTGTACGCCGATTCCACATCGGATCCGGCATGGCCGAGCAGTCGCACCGTGCGCAGCCGCAACAGGGCGGGCCGCCGCCGCGCGCGCACGGATTCCGCGGCGGCGGAGGCCACCGACAGGGCCTGCCGCAGATCGGAGCCGTCGGCGTCGAAATACCGCAGACCCGGTCGCGATCCGAAGGCCGCTTCGATCCAGTCCGGGGGAGTGGGCACGCTGATACCGATCCCGTTGTCCTCGCAGACGAACAGCAGCGGCATCGGAATACCTTGGTGAGCCGTGTGGATCGCGGCGTTGATCGCGCCGGTCGCGGTCGAGTGGTTGGCCGAGGCGTCTCCGAATGTGCACAGCACCACCGCATCTCGCGGCCACGGCGTTTCCCGGCCCAGCCGTCGCGCCCGATCGAGGGCGAACGCCAGACCCATCGCCCGAGGCAGATGGGAGGCGATGGTGGAGGTCTGCGGTATCACCGACGCGGGCGCGCTGCCGAACACCTTGTGCCGCCCGCCCGAGATCGGATCCGCGGCCGCCGCGACGACACCCAGCAGCACGTCACGAATCGGATCCAGCCCCGGGACCTGGCGGCAGCGATGGACGAAGAACGCGCCCGACCGGTAGTGCAGCAACGCCGGATCGGTGCTGCGCAATGCCTGTGCCAGCACCACATTGCCCTCGTGGCCGCTGGAGCCGATGCTGTAGTACCCGCGTTTCGCCGCGCCGAGCCGCCGCGCCGCGATATCCAGATGCCGGCTCGTGACCTGGGCATCGAACAACTCCAGACATGTCCCGACGGTGATCGGACTACCGCTGCCGATCGGATCGGTGGCGGCGCGGCGCGGTCCCGGCCGCACCTCTCGCAGGGAAATACGCAACCATTCGTCGAGAAGCTCTTCCGGGCCCGTTGTCACCCTTCCATCATGTCGCCTGCGACCGCCCGCGCACCGGATTCGGTGCGCGGGCGGTCGCGGTGAATCTGCCGACATGTTCCCTGGTCTGCTACAGCGGGCGAACCGATCGTCGGCCGGGGGTGTCCTACCGCTGTTCGGCCGGGCGATGGGGATGTTCGGTATGCCCCGTGTGGCCTGCGAGCAGCTTCGCGAACGGCGTCACCTCGCCGACATGGTTGCCCGACTGCCGGGCCCGGGTCGGTTCCGGGAGGAAGCCGTCCACGCCGGTCGGCACCGCGACCACGAGGGTGGCGAATTCGGCCGCGGCGCGGTGGATCCGCTCGCCGAGTCCGGCCGAACCGAAATCCTCGGTCGCGGCGAACACGCCGGTCGGCACGACGACGGCACGCAGATAGGTGAACAGCGGCCGCATCGCATGCTCGAGCACCAGCGCGTGCCGCGCGGTTCCGGCCGTGGCGGCGACGAGCACCGGCATGGCGTTGAGCGCTTCGGTGTCGAGCACGTCGATGAACATCTTGAACAACCCGGAGTAGCTCGCGGCGAACACCGGGGTGACGGCGATGAGACCGTCCGCCGCGGAGACCTTCTCCCGCGCTGCCGCCACCGCGGGGGTCGGCAGACCGCCGGACACCATCGTGGCGGCGAGATCGCTTGCCAGATCGCGCAATTCGATGACCTCGATGTCGACGGCCTCACCGCGGGCGCCGACGGCCGAGGCCACCGCATCGGCGAGCTGATCGGCGAGCAGACGGGTGCTCGACGGCTGCGACAACCCGGCGGTGAGTACGACAACGGTGTGCGACATGGGTTTTCGTCCCTCGTTCGATGCGGTGGATGAGTACGGCGGTCGGATGATTACTGCGGGATGACTCAGGCCTGCTCGGCGGTGGCCAGCAGCCGCTCGCGCGCCGGCTCGACCAGGTGGTGCGGCGCCTCCGGACCGGCGGCCACCAGCGACGCGTGGGTCGGCGGATCACTGGGAACGTGTGCGGGACGGCGCAATTCGAATTCCTTGCGCAGCACCGGCACCACCTCGCGGCCGAGGATCTCGATCTGTTCCAGGGCGACGTCGATCGGCAGGCCGGCGTGGTCGATCAGGAACAGCTGGCGCTGGTAGTCGCCTGCGTAGTCGGCGAAGCCGAGGGTGCGCTCGATGACCTGCTCGGGAGTACCGACGGTCAGGGGCGTCATCTCGGTGAAGTCCTCCAGCGACGGACCGTGCCCGTAGACTGGCGCGTTGTCGAAGTACGGCCGGAAGAACTTCTTGGCCGCCGCCTCCGTCTCGGCCATGAAGACCTGCCCGCCCAGGCCGACGATCGCCTGGTCGGCCGAGCCGTGACCGTAGTGCTCGAACCGCTGCCGGTACAGCTGCACCATCTCCTGGGTGTGTTCCTTGTTCCAGAAGATGTTGTTGTGGAAGAAGCCGTCGCCGTAGTAGGCGGCCTGCTCGGCGATCTCCGGCGACCGGATCGAGCCGTGCCACACGAACGGCGGCGTGCCGTCCAGCGGTGCGGGAGTGGCGGTGAATCCCTGCAGCGGTGTGCGGAACTGGCCCTGCCAGTCGACCACCGGTTCGCGCCACAGCCGGCGCAGCAGGTGGTAGTTCTCGATCGCGAGCTCGACGCCCTTGCGGATGTCCTTGCCGAACCACGGGTAGACCGGGCCGGTGTTGCCGCGGCCCATCATCAGATCGACCCGGCCGCCGGACAGATGCTGCAGCATCGCGTAGTCCTCGGCGATCTTCACCGGGTCGTTGGTGGTGATGAGGGTGGTCGAGGTCGACAACCGCAATTTCTCGGTGCGCGCGGCGACCCAGCCGAGCATGGTGGTCGGCGAGGACGGCACGAACGGGGGATTGTGGTGCTCACCGGTGGCGAACACGTCCAGCCCGACTTCCTCGGCCTTCAGGGCCAGGCGCATCATCGCGTCGATGCGTTCGCCCTCGGTGGGCGCGATTCCGGTGGTCGGATCGACGGTGACGTCGCCGACGGTGAAGATGCCGAACTGCATGGCCGCCTCCTGAGGTCTGATCAAAAGTTCAATCACCTGAACGAGAGCGGCTGCCCCAGTATTCCTTGACATGTCCACTATCGGAAAAATCGCCGTTACGCAGCACTTTGTCTCACTGATTCAATCAATGATTGAAACCTGTTCTGTGTCGTGGTTCACTAACCGCATGGGCGAGAAGGTGGCGGCGGGTACCCGGGACAAACTGCTGGCGGCCGCGGAGCGGTTACTGCTGACCGAGCGCTACGAGGACGTCTCGGTGCGGGCGATCTGCGTGGCCGCGGGCGCCAACCCGGCCGCAGTGCACTACCACTTCGGCTCCAAGGAGACGCTGATCGCCGCCCTGATCGAGGATCGGCTCGGACCGCTGTGGGCCGAGGGGCTGGCGGCGGCCACGGCCACCGAACCCAGCTCGGTCCCGGCGGTGGTCGATGCGGTGCTCGCGCCGTTCGTCGCCCTCGCCGCCGACCCGATGGGCCGGTTGCATCTGCGGCTGCTGGCCGGATTGATCCTGCGCCGGCGGCCGATGTCCTGGCAACACCAGTGGTTCCGGATGGAGTCGTGGTCGCAACTGCTGCCAGAGCTGACCTCCGGCGAGGCGCGCCGGCGCTGGCAGCTGGCCTTCGACCTGATCATCATGCGTTTCGGCAGCACCGAGGACTACGACATCGCGCCGTCCGAGGTGGCGACGCTGCGCGAATTCGTCATCGCCGGATTGACCGCGCCGCCACGTGCTACGGGCGCGCTGTCAGCCGCCGCCTCCACCGCTTCGCACACCGCCGTACAGGAGTAAGTAGTGAACGATATTTTCGATCCCGTCGATCTGGGCCCGATCACCCTGCGCAACCGGGTGATCAAGGCCGCCACCTTCGAGGGCCGCACACCCGATGCATTGGTCACCGACGAACTGATCGAGTTCCATCGGGAGATCGCGGCCGGCGGCGTCGGGATGAGCACCATCGCCTACTGTGCCGTCGCGCCGGGCGGGCGCACCGATCGTCACCAGATCTGGATGCGCCCCGAGGCGCTACCGGGCCTGCGGCGGCTCACCGACGCCATCCATGCCGAAGGCGCCAAGGTCAGCGCGCAGATCGGCCACGCGGGACCGGTGGCCAATGCCGCCTCCAACCGGGCACCGGCGCTGGCGCCGACGCGCCTGTGGTCGCCGCTGAGCATGAAGATGATGCAGTCGCCGTCGGTGGCCGATATCCAGGATCTCGTCGCCGCGCACGTGCGGGCGGTATTGCTGGCCGAGGAAGCCGGATTCGATGCCGTCGAACTGCATTTCGGTCACAACTATCTGGTCAGCTCGTTCCTCAGCCCGCTGCTGAACCGCCGCAAGGACGCCTACGGCGGGCCCTTGGAGCATCGCGCCCGGATGGCCCGCGAGATCGCCCTCGCGGTGCGCGAAGCCGTCGGTGGCCGCCTGGCGATTCTGGCCAAGCTGAATATGGAAGACGGTGTGCGCGGCGGATTTTCGCTGGCCGAATCGCTCCAGGTGGCGTCCTGGCTGGAATCCGACGGCGGACTCGACGCCCTCGAACTGACCGCCGGCAGTTCGCTGCTCAACCCCATGCTGCTGTTCCACGGCGATGCGCCACGGCAGGCGTTCGCCAAGACGCTGCCCGGCCCGACCCGGCTGGGCTTCAAGCTCGTCGGCAAGGCGTTCCTGCGCGAATACCCCTATCACGGCACGTATCTGCTCGAACGGGCCCGCCAATTCCGCCGCGAGCTGTCGATGCCGCTGGTGCTGCTGGGCGGGATCACCGATATCGACGATATGCGGCGGGCGCGGCGCGAAGGCTTCGAATTCATGGCGATGGGCCGCGCCCTGCTGCGCGAGCCGGATCTGTTGCAGCGCATCCGGTCCGATGCCGACACCCGCTCGGCCTGCATCCACTGCAACGAATGCATGCCCAGCATCTACACCGGGACCCGATGCGTACTGCGTCTGGACGGCCCACCCATTCCCACCCACTGACCCGGATCGACGAGAGAGAAGAGAGAGACGAATTCATGAGTGGACGTTTGACGGGCCGAGTCGCCCTGATCAGCGGCGGCGCTTCCGGCATGGGCGCCTCGCACGCGCGGGCCTTCGTCGCCGAGGGTGCGCGGGTGATGCTCGGCGACATCGCCGACGACGCGGGGCGGGCGCTCGCCGCGGAACTGGGTGAGCAGGCCGCCTACGTGCACCTCGACGTCACCGAGTCCGCCGACTGGCAGGCCGCCGTCGCCGCCACCGTCGAACGATTCGGCCTGTTGAACGTGCTGGTGAACAATGCGGGCGTGCTCGACGGCGGCCCGCTGGGCACCTACACCGAGAAGCAGTGGCAGCGGGTCATCGATATCAATCTGACCGGCCCCTTCCTGGGATTGAGCGCCGCGCGCGACGCCCTGGTTGCCGCTCGGCCGGCCGCGGTGATCAATATTTCCTCCGCGGCCGGTATCCAGGGCGTGGGCGGTATGCACGCCTATACCGCCTCGAAATTCGGGGTGCGGGGACTGACCAAGTCGGCCGCGCTGGAACTCGCGCCCGAGGGCGTGCGGGTCAACTCGGTGCATCCCGGCGGCATCCTCACGCCGATGATCGGAGTCACCGAGGAGATCGCCGTCGATCGCGGCGAGAATGTGCGGGCGCGGCTCGGCCTGCCCGCCGAGGTGTCGGATCTGGTGGTTTTTCTGGCGAGCACCGAATCCAGCTATTGCACCGGTGCGGAATTCGTCGTCGACGGCGGGATGACGGCCGGTTCGGTGGTGGGCTGAGCATCCGCATAAACTGTCGGCATGCAAATGTTCCTGGATATCCTCCTGGTCATCACCAGCGTGTTGCTGGTGTTGCTGGTGTTGCTGCACCGCGCGAAGGGTGGAGGCTTGTCCAGCCTGTTCGGTGGCGGTGTGCAGTCGAGCCTGTCCGGATCCACGGTCGTCGAGAAGAACCTCGACCGCATCACCATCTTCGTGGGCCTGATCTGGTTCATCGCCATTCTCGGCATCGGCTTCGAGATCAAGTTCGCCTGATCGGTGTGGGCGTTGCGGCCGCAGGGTCGCGGCGCCGGCCCGATCCGATCGCGATCGCTGTCATGGCTGCCACGGCCAGAATCAGCGTCGCGATCGTGAACGCCGCGCCGTAGCTGTCGCCGAGCACCGGCGCCACCACCAGGGGACCGAGCATCTGGCCGAGTCCGTATCCGGCGGTCAAGGTCGCTGCCGCACCCGGCCCGGCCAGATCGTCGCCGATCTCGAGGGCGAGCAGGGTGATCCCCATGAAGGTCGCGCCGAACAGCGCGGCCGACACCACCGCCGGCCAGACACCCGCCGACAGCGTCGGCAACAGCGCGGACAGACACTGCAGCACGAGTGCGGCCACCAGCGCGATCACCGGAGTCGCCCGCCGGGCGATCAGACCCCACACCACCGTCGCCGGGGCAGCCGCCACGCCCACCACGATCCAGATCGCGGTGCCGGCCGTCCGATGTCCGGTGGCGCCGACCGCGGCGACCAGGAACGTGCCCAGGACGATATAACCCAGACCCTCCAGGAAATAGGTCGTCTGCAGCAGCCGCCAAGAGCGTGTCGATCGCACCGTGGCCGCACCGGTACGGCTGCCGGCGACGACCTCCAACCGCAGCGCGGGCCACAGCAGGAGTGCGGTCAGTGCCGCCGCGGCGAGCCACAGCGCCTGCCATGACAGCACCGATTGCGCGATCAGCACCAGCGCACCGGTTGCCGCGATTCCTGTGCCCACTCCGGCGAAGGCGATACCGGCTGCGCGCCTTCGGTTTTCGTGCCGCGCGGCGATCTGCGCGCAGCCGATGAACAGTACCGCGCTCGCGACGCCGGCCACCGTCCGCAGGATGATCGGCAGTATCGCGGGGGCCGGAACAGCCATGGCCGCTTCACTCGTCACCAGCGCGGCAGCCGAGATCCGGAAAGCCTTGCCGCCGTTGTATTCCGGAAAGCGTGCCAGGACGACCGCGCCCAGCAGGTAGCCGGCGTAGTTCGCGGCGGCCACGATCGCGCCGGTATGTGCGCCGAAGCGTCCGGCATCGATCATCACCGGAAGCAGCGGCGTATAGACGAAGCGCCCGATGCCCATGGCGGCGGCCAAGCCGGCCGAGGCGCGCAGGGCGGGCGCGAGGGATGCCTGGCGAGGAAGTGCGATGGTCACGTCGATCCACGCTACGGATCCGTCGCGCGCCGGTGAAATACTTCCTGTGCACGATGTATACGCTGAGCGTATGGAATTGGAATTGCGGCATCTGCGCGCGTTCCTGGTGCTGTGCGAGGAAGCCAACTACACCCGCGCCGCCGCCCGGCTGCACACCACGCAGCCGTCGCTGACCCGCACGGTGCAGCAGGCCGAACGGATTCTGGACTGCCGGCTGGTCGAGCGCAGCGCGCGGCGCTTCGCCCTCACCGCGGAGGGGGAGTATCTGCTCGCGGCCGCGACCCGGATCGTCGCCGACGTCGACGCCGTGACCCCCGATCTGCGGCTGCGGGCCCTGGTGTCGGTGGGTTTCTCCTGGCTGCTGCCCGACGACTGGTTCACCGAGGTCCGCACCCGTTTCGAGGCGCGCGGCGGGCGGGTCGGTATCCACCGCATCGACGATCCGGTGGCCGCCGTCGCGGCGGGGCGTATCGATATCGCCCTGTATCGCAAGGAGATTCGGCTTCCATCCGCCATGACCGGGCGGATCATCGGCACCGAGCGGCGGGTGGCGGCGGTCTCCACCCGCTCGCCGCTGGCGAAGGTGTCGGCGCTGCGATGGCAGGATCTGGCCGCCCATCCGCTGGTGGTCAACACCGTCTCCGGCACCACCGACGAAACCAGTTGGCCCGCCGGCGAACCCGGGCGCGAGATCGTCACCTGCACGAATTTCGACGAATGGATCGAACTGATCGCCGCCGATCGGGGCATCGGGGCCGTTCCCGAATTGGCGCGCACCCGAGCGCCGCATCCCGGCGTGGCCTACCTCGACGTCCCCGATGCCCCGCCCTCGGCCCTGCGGCTGGCCTGGCGAACCCGGCCCGCGCCGGGCAGGTCGGTGCGGAGCTTCCTCGATATCGCCCTGAGCGGCCAGGCGGCCTCGGGCGGTTAGCGGACCGTCTCAGGCGGGGTGGCCGGGGGTGAGATCGGCGAGGTCGCTGTAGCGCAGTCCGGTGGTGCCCTGCGGCGGCTTCGGGCCGCCGAGTGGTTCCAGCAGCAGACCCACGTGGTCGCCGAAATCGTGGCGCTCGAGGATCCGGCCGGAAAACCATGCCGCTGCCTCGTCGAGCACCACTACTCCATCGGGTCCGTGATGCCACCGGCACCACGTGAACTTGTCGATATCATCGCCGGTTTCCGCGCCGAAGAGCTGGGCCAGGGCCCGCGACCCGGAATCGATGAGATGAACTGCGACATGGGTGGCGTCGGCCACCACCCGGTAGGTGTGGTTGAGCTCGGAAACGCACACCAGGAATCGGCGTGGTTCGATGCCGACCTGGGACGCGAAGCCGACTACACACCCGGCGCGCTCGGACTCGGTCGCCACTGTCACCACATAGATCGGAGCGTTCGCCGCCGCTACCAACGCGTCGAAATTCGCGATCGCGTCCATCCACCCTCCTTCACCGCCGGCGCCGCGCGATGCGGCCGCCGCCTCAGGCTAGGACAACGGCGGCCCTCACGTGCGCGGCACGCGACCGTCGATATCGGTGAACCCGTAGGCTTCGGCCAGATCGGCCACCCGCCACGCTCGGCCCGTGCGTGAACGCCGGCCCGGATCCGCCGCGAGCGCGACCACCGCGCGCCCGGCGAAATGCGGAGTCTCGGCCTCGTTCAGATCGAAGGTGCCCTCACCGGGCAGTGTGATCAGCCGTCGTCCCTGCGCATCGGCCGGAACCAGCTGCAGCAGTTCGGTATTCACGATTCCCGGCCACAGCGACACCACCGTGACCTCGGTGCCGGCCAGATCGTGCGCCATATCCGCGGTCAACCGGTCGACGGCGGCCTTGCCCACGCCGTAGACGACGTTGTGCGTGAAATGTTCGGCGCCCGGCGAGGAGATGTCGACGATCAGCCCGCCCGATTCGATGAGCAGCGGCGCCGCGAAATGGGCGGCAGCGTAATGGGAGCGCACGCCGATGTCGAAGCCCTCGTCCCACGCCTTCGGCGGCACCTCCCAGAACGGTTTGCCGAGCCAGCGCGCGGAGGCGGGGGAGTTGTAGACATTGTTGACCAGCACATCCAACCGGCCGTGATCGGCGCGCACGGTCTCGAACAGCCGCGCGACCGCCTCGTCGTCGCGGTGGTCGCAGACGAACGGCACCCCGCGCCCGCCGAGCTCGTCGACCTCGCCGGCGGTCGCGGCCACGGTGCCCGGCAGCTGCCCGGGGCGTTCGGAGCGCCCGGTCACGTACACCGTGGCGCCGGCCGCGCCCAGCTCCAGCGCGATGCCCTTGCCGATGCCGCGGCTCGCGCCGGTGACGACGGCGACTCGATCGGTCAGTATTCCGTTCACGACTCCGGGACACTACCGTGAAACGAGAACGTGTTCTAGTACCTGGGAGGCGCAGTGGGGCCGACACATCGGTTCGTGGAGACCAACGGGATTCGGCTGCATATCGCCGAACAGGGCCGCGGGTATCCGGTGATCTTCTGCCACGGATTTCCGCACGGCTGGTACGTGTGGCATCGGCAGCTGCCGGCGCTGGCGGCGGCCGGATATCACGCCATCGCCCCGGATCTGCGTGGGTACGGCCGCACCGAGGCGCCCGGCGGGGTGGAGGAGACCACGAACCGGGCCGTGATCGGCGATCTGCTCGGACTGCTCGACGAGATCGGCGCCGAGCGAGCGGTTTTCGTCGGCCTGGACTTCGGCGCCCAGCTGGTGTGGGAGCTGGCATTGCGGGCGCCGGAGCGGGTCGAGGCGATCATGGTGCTGAACAATCCGTACGCGCCCCGGCCACCGAAGGCGCCGTCGGAGTTCTGGACGCGCGCCGCGCAGCGCCATTTCCTGCACCTGTCGTATTTCCAGGAGCCCGGTGTCGCCGACGCCGAACTCGCCGCGCGCCCACGCGAATTCCTGGCCCGCGTGTACTACGCCCTCAGTGGCGAGTTCCACTACCTCGACACGTGGAAGAACCCGCCCGGCATCGGTTACCTCGACGCACTGCCGCAGGCGCCCGCACTGCCCTGGTCGTGGTTGCCGGAATCCGAATTCGACACCCTCGCAGCCGAATTCGAACGAACCGGCTTCACCGGCGGGCTGACCTGGTACCGGGCGCTGGACCGCAACTGGGAACTGACCGAAGGCCTGCCCACGACGGTGACGGTGCCGACCTGCTTCCTCTACGGCGAGAACGACCCGGATATGGAAGGTTTCAGCGGCCGCGACCCGCTGGCGGTGCTGCGCGCGCACGTACCGGATCTGCGCGCGGTCGAAAAGGTCCCGGGCGCAGGACATCTCGTTCAACTCGAGCGGACCGGCGCGGTGAACGACTTCCTCCTGCGTCACCTCGCCGACCTGGTCGCGAGCGACCCGCAGCGCGACTCCGTGCTGCGGTAACGGGCGGGCGCATCGCCGATGGGCTCTGGCATGCTGGCCGCGTGCCCCTCATCGACATCACCTGCTCGCCCCGTGTGTCCGACGAGTCGAAGCGTCGGCTCGTCGAGGAACTGCCGCATATCGTCTCGGTGGCGGTGGCGTGTGCGGCGGAACCTTACGACGGCTGCCTGCAACCCGGTGACGTCCTGGTGCGCTGCCGATCCGCCGAGCCGGGCGACCGGTTCGACATCGATGTGCTGATCGAAGTGAAGTCGAAGTGGTTCGAGGACCGCGCCGCCGATCGGGACCGCCGTGCGGCCCACATCCGCGACGAGGTGGCCCGCATCCTGCCCGCGGGCCACCTCGTCGGTGTGTATCTGAGCCTGCCTGTCGCCGCGTGGGCGCAGACGGACGACGACTAGCTGGGATAGTGCCCGGCTCAGGGCAGTTTGGCCGCCGCGGCCTCGTCCAGCATCCAGGTCGTGGTTTCACTGCCGTGCGCCCCGGCCGCCGGGATCTCCAGCGCGGACGCGCCGCCCACCGCCTGGGCCACCGCATCGGCCTTGCCCTCGCCGCCGACCACCAGGACCACGTGCCGGGCGCGCGCGACCGCGGGCAGGGTCAGGGTGACGCGCACCGGCGGTGGCTTCGGCGAATCGGTCACGGCGAGAACGAGTTCGTGCTCCTCCGCCACGGCCGCGGAATGCGGGAACAGCGAGTTCACATGCGCATCGCCACCCATGCCGAGCAGATGCAGATCGAATGCGCCGTGCTCGGCCAGATGCGCGTGCACCGCCGCCGAGTACTCCGCGGCGGCCTCGACCGGATCCGGATACTCCCCGTCGGAGGTCGCGACCGGATGCACCCGCGCCGAGTCGACCGGCACGTGATCCAGCAACGCTTCGCGCGCCTGCAACTCGTTGCGCTCGGCGTCGCCCGCGGGGACGAACCGCTCGTCGCCCCAGAACACGTCCAGGCGCGCGAAATCGATGGCCCCGGGCGCCTGGCGGACCTTCTTCAGCAGGTCGATGCCGGTGCCGCCGCCGGTGAGAACCACCGACGCCGAACCACGTTCGGCCTGAGCCCTGGTGACCACCTGCACGAACCGCACGGCTGCCGCCGTCACCAGCTCGTCGTGCCCGGCGAAGACCTCGATGTCCGGCTTACTCATAGATCACCTTCCCGATTCCGGCCAGTGCCTCGGCGTAGACCTCGTCGGCGTCCAGCCGCCGCAGTTCCTCCGCCAGGCAGTCCTTGGTCTCGCGACGGGCGAGTGCGAATCGCTGATCCGGCTCACCGGTGCGCGTCAGGGTCGCGGTGCGGCCCGTCTGCGGGCGTTCGATCCCGACCGAGATCGACGCCCGGTGCAGCACGACCTTCAACTCCCCGGTCTGCCGGCGGATCGGGCAGTCCAGTTTGGCCGCCAGCCACCCCGCCAGGATGTCGAGCGCGGGTTCCTCCGCCAAACCCGACACGGTCACCGATTCGATCGGCTCGTACGGCGGCACGTCGAGCGCGGAGGCCAGCAGCGCCCGCCAGAACGTGATCCGGCTCCACGCGAGATCGGTGTCGCCGGGGGCGTAGGAATCCAGCCGCCGGGTGATCGCCGCGCGCGGATCGGGAGCGTAGGTGGAATCGGTGATGCGGCGAATGGCCAAGCGCCCCACCGAATCCCGCGACGGGAACTCCGGCGCGCCACGCGGCCACCACGCCACCACCGGAGTATCCGGCAGCAGGAACGGGATGACGACGCTGCTCTCGTTGTTGACCAGCTCGCCCTGCAGCCGCAGCACTATCACCTCGGCCGCCCCGGCATCGCCGCCGACCCGGATCTGGGCGTCGAGTTTGGTGTCGGAGAACCGGTCGCCGCGGGCGAGCACGATCACGCGACAGGGGTGCTCGCGGCTGGCGTCGTTGGCGGCGTCGATGGCGTCCTCGGCCTCCGAGGAATCCAGCGTGCACACCACCAGCGTCAGCACTCGGCCCATGGCGATCACGCCGTTGGACTCCCGCAGGCTGACCAGGCGTTTGGTCACGTCGCGGGTACTGGTGTCGGGCATGTCCACGATCATGGCCGCCGCCATTCGCGCCCGGTGCGGGCGAGCATCTCGTCGGCCGAGGCCGGCCCCCAGGTGCCGGACTCGTAGGACTCGGGCTTACCGCCCTCGGCCCAGTGATCGAGCACGGGATCGAGGATGCGCCATGCCAATTCGACCTCCTCGTTGACCGGGAACAGCGACGGCTCGCCCAGCAGCACATCCAGGATGAGCCGCTCGTAGGCCTCGGGTGAGGATTCGGTGAACGATTCGCCGTAGCTGAAATCCATGTTGACGTCGCGGACTTCCATGCTGGATCCGGGCACTTTCGACCCGAACCGCATGGTGATGCCCTCGTCCGGCTGCACCCGGATGACGAGCGCGTTCTGGCCCAGTTCCTCGGTCATGGTCTGATCGAAGGGCAGATGCGGGGCCCGCTTGAACATGACCGCGATCTCGGTGACCCTGCGCCCCAGGCGTTTTCCGGTGCGCAGATAGAACGGCACGCCCGCCCAGCGGCGGGTGTCGACGTTCAGCGTGATCGCGGCGTAGGTCTCGGTGCGCGAATGCGGATCGAAACCCTCCTCCTCGAGCAGGCCTACGACGCGTTCGCTGCCCTGCCAGCCGGCCGCGTACTGACCGCGCGCGGTGGTCTCCTCGAGCGGTTCGACCAGTTTCGTCGCCGAGAGCACCTTGATCTTCTCGATCTGCAGCTGCCGCGGCTGGAAGTTGACCGGATCCTCCATCGCCGTCAACGCCAGCAGTTGCAGCAGATGGTTCTGGATCACGTCGCGGGCGGCGCCGATGCCGTCGTAATAGCCTGCGCGCCCGCCCAATCCGATGTCCTCGGCCATTGTGATCTGCACGTGGTCGACGAAGTTGGCGTTCCAGATCGGTTCGAACAGTTCGTTCGCGAACCGCAGCGCCAGCAGATTCTGCACCGTCTCCTTGCCGAGGTAGTGGTCGATACGGAAAACCGTCTCCTCGGGGAACACCCGGTTGACCAGGGCATTGAGTTCCTGGGCGCTCTTCAGGTCGTGCCCGAAGGGCTTCTCGATCACCACCCGCCGCCACGACTGCGGTTTGCCCGGAGCCGCCTCCGAGGCCTTCGCCAACCCCGTCCGCGAAAGCTGTTCCAGCACAACGGGAAACGCGTTCGGCGGAATCGACAGGTAGAAGGCGTGGTTGCCGCCGGTACCGCGTTCGGCGTCGAGCTTCTTCAGCGTCTGCGCGAGCGTGCCGAAGGCGGCGTCGTCGTCGAAGGTGCCCTGCACGAAGCGGATACCTTCCGACAGCTGATCCCACACCTCCTGCCGGAACGGGGTGCGGGCGTGCTCCTTGACCGCCTGGAGGACGACCTGAGCGAAATCCTCGTCGGCGTAGTCGCGCCGGGCGAACCCGACCAGCGCGAAACCGGGTGGCAGCAGCCCCCGGTTCGCGAGGTCGTAGATGGCCGGCATCAGTTTCTTGCGTGACAGGTCACCTGTCACCCCGAAGATCACCATGCTGCACGGGCCGGCGATCCGGGGAAGCCGCTTGTCGCGCTCCTCGCGCAGCGGATTCCCCGGGGCGGCCGTCTTCTTCTGGCCGGCCATCGCGGTCAGTTGCTTCCGGTGCTCTTCAACTCGGCGGTGGTCGCGGTGAGCAGCTCGTCCCACGACTTCTCGAACTTCTCCACACCTTCGCGCTCGAGGACGGCGAACACGTCGTCGAGGTCGATTCCCACGCCGGTCAGGGCGTCGAACACGCCCTGCGCGTCGGCTGCCGTGCCCGACATCGTGTCCCCACGCAGCTCGCCGTGGTCGGCGAACGCCTCGAGGGTCTTCTCCGGCAGCGTGTTGACCGTATTGGGCGCCACCAGTTCGGTGATGTACATGGTGTCGGGGTAGTCCGGGTTCTTCACACCCGTGGACGCCCACAGCGGCCGCTGCCGGTTACCGCCGGAGGAGGCCAGGTGCGAATACGTCGAGGTGTGGTTACCCCCGTCGAACACGTCCTGGTAGGCGGCGTAGGCCAGGCGCGCGTTGGCGATTCCGGCCTTACCGCGCAACGCCAGCGCCTCGTCGGAACCGATCTGCTCGAGCCGCTTGTCGATCTCGGTGTCCACGCGGGAGACGAAGAACGACGCGACCGAATGGATGCGGGCCAGGTCGTGGCCGGCGATGCGTGCTTTGCGCAGGCCGTCCAGATAGGCGCCCATCACGCTGAGGTAGCGCTGCACCGAGAAGATCAGCGTGACGTTGACGCTGATCCCTTCGGCGATGACGCGCGTGATCGCGGGCAGGCCCTCCTCGGTGGCCGGAATCTTGATGAACAGATTCGGCCGGTCGACGATCTTCCACAGCTCGACCGCCTGCGCGACGGTCTTGTCGGTGTCGAAGGCCAGCCGGGGGTCCACCTCGATCGAGATCCGGCCGTCCACGCCGCCGGTCGATTCGAAGACCTCGGCCAGCACGTCGCAGGCCGAGCGAACGTCGTCGGTGGTGATCGTGCGGATGGCGGCGTCGGCATCGGCGCCCTGGGCGGCCAGTTCCTTGACCTGGTCGTCGTAGGCGTGGCCCTCGCTCAGCGCGACCTGGAAGATGGTCGGGTTGGTGGTCACGCCGACGATGCTGCGGGTGGCGACGAGTTCGGCGAGATTGCCCGAGCGGATCCGGTTGCGTGACAGATCGTCGAGCCACACCGACACGCCTGCTCCGGACAGTGCGGCGAGATTCTCGTTCTGTGCCATTGGTTATCCCTTCACCTTGTCGAGTGAGCGCTTCGCGGCGTCGACGACGGCTTCGGCGGTGATGCCGAATTCGCGGAACAGGGTCTTGAAGTCGGCCGAGGCACCGAAGTGCTCGATCGAGACGTTCTCACCGTCGCTGCCGGTGAAGCGGTGCCACGGCATCGCGATACCGGCCTCGACCGTGACGCGGGCGGTGATCTGCGGGGGCAGCACCTCGTCGCGGTAGGACTGTTCCTGCGCGTCGAACCATTCCACGCACGGCATGGACACCACCCGGGTGCCGATGCCCTGCTCCTCCAGCGTAGTGCGCGCGGCGGCGGCGAGCTGAAGTTCGGAACCGGTGGCGATCAGGATCACCTGCGGTGTGCCGGTGGAGGATTCGGCCAGGATGTATCCGCCGCGGGAGACGCCCTCGTAGCTGGTGCCCTCCAGGGTGGGCACGTCCTGGCGAGTCAGCGCCAGCGCCGACGGGCCGTCGGTGTGCGGGTGGTCGGCGGGCACGAAATGCGAATGCTGCTCGGCACTTTCGAGCTCGAGGATGGTGCGCCACGCGTACACGGTCTCGTTGGCGTCGCCGGGGCGGACCACGTTCAGGCCGGGGATGGCACGCAGCGCGGCGAGATGCTCGATCGGCTGGTGGGTGGGGCCGTCCTCACCCAGGCCGATGGAGTCGTGGGTCCACACGTAGATGGCCGGCACCCGCATGAGCGCGGCCAGCCGGACCGCCGGGCGCATGTAGTCGGAGAACACCAGGAAGGTGCCACCGTAGGGCCGGGTCGGGCCGTGCAGGGCGATGCCGTTGAGGATCGAACCCATTGCGTGCTCGCGCACACCGAAGTGCAGCGTGCGGCCGTAGGGCTCGGCCTTCCACATACCGGTGGAGATCGACGCCGGGCCGAAGCTCGGTACGCCCGGCATGGTGGTGTTGTTCGATTCGGCGAGGTCGGCCGAACCGCCCCACAGCTCCGGCAGCACCGGCGCCAGCGCGGCCAGCACCTTGCCCGAGGCCTTGCGGGTGGCCATGCCCTTGGCGTCGGGCTCGAACGAGGGCAGTCCCTCGGTCCAGCCCTTCGGCAGCCGGCGCTCGCGCAGCCGATCGAACAGCTCCTTGTTCTCCGGGTTGTTCTGCGCCCACGCGTCGAACTGCTCCTGCCAGACGGCGCGGGCGGCCTTGGCGCGTTCGGCGGCGTTGCCGCGGGTGTGGGCGATGACCTCGTCGTCGACGACGAAGCTCTGGCCCGGATCGAAGCCGAGGATCTCCTTGGTGGCGGCCACCTCGTCGGCGCCCAGCGCGGCGCCGTGCGCGGCGCCGGTGTTCATCTTGTTCGGTGCCGGATAGCCGATGATCGTGCGCAGCAGGATGAACGACGGCTTGTCCGTGACGGCCTTGGCGGCCTCGATCGCCTCCAGGATGCCGGTGACGTTCTCACCGCCCTCGACGACCTGCACGTGCCAGCCGTAGGCGCGGTAGCGCTCGGCGGTGTCCTCGGTCAGCGCGATGGAGGTGTCGTCCTCGATGGAGATCCGGTTGTCGTCGTAGAAGACGATCAGATTGCCCAGCTGCTGGGTGCCGGCCAGCGAGGAGGCCTCCGAGGTGACGCCCTCTTCGATATCGCCGTCGGAGGCGATGACGTAGACGAAGTGGTCGAACGGGCTGGCGCCGGTCGCGGCGGACGGGTCGTAGAGACCGCGCTCGCGGCGGGCCGCCATCGCCATGCCGACCGCCGAGGCCAGGCCCTGGCCGAGCGGGCCGGTGGTGATCTCCACGCCCCTGGTGTGGCGGAACTCCGGGTGGCCCGGGGTCAGCGAACCCCACTTGCGCAGGTGCTTCAGGTCGTCGAGTTCCAGGCCCAGTCCCGACAGGTACAGCTGGATGTACTGGGTCAGGCTGGAATGCCCGCACGAGAGGATGAACCGGTCGCGGCCGGTCCAGTCCGGATCGCTCGGGTCGTAGCGCAGGACCCGCTGGTAGAGGGTGTAGGCCAGCGGCGCCAGGCTCATCGCGGTGCCGGGGTGGCCGTTGCCGGCGGCCTGCACCGCGTCGGCGGCCAGGACACGGACGGTGTCGACTGCTCTGGTGTCCAGTTCGGTCCAGTCGGCCGGATGTGCGGGCTGGGTGAGTGCGCGGATGTCGTCTGTGACTGACACGACCGAGGTTCTCCTGACCTTCTCGTGTGTGTACAACGGCGGCTTGCGGGCTGTACCCACCACCCTAGAGGTCGCCTGATCGCCGTGAGTGGGGAACCCTTGGCCCGCACCCCGTGCAGGTGCGCGGGGTTACGGTGAATGATGACAGCCGCCGACGTGCCGGACCGAAGCGATTCCGCACAGCGGCCGACGGCGGATATGTGACGTGGCCCTCGCGTCCGGACCGGCCGGGGCCGATCGCCTGCGGCACGGGCGGTTTCGCGGCGGGTGGGTGCCGGAGCACAACACGCGGGGGTCTACCATCGTCTGTAGTAGAGGCTGCGCCGCCCGCGCCGCGCTCTGCGGTGACAGCGGAAACGGCTGCGCGCGGGAGGCCCGCCACGCCGCCGAAACCGTTGCTTCCCTACCGGATCGATGCACCACCTGCGAGGAGAGACAGTGCGGATTGGGCAACAGCCGGGTGATGCGCATGGCTCCTCCGCGACGGCGCTCGCCGACCGTGTCCAGGGCAGCGGCCCGCTGTCGAAGCTGACCCGCCGGGTGCTCGCCTACATCGCGCTGACCAAGCCGCGGGTCATCGAGCTGCTGCTGGTGGCCACCATCCCGACGATGCTGCTGGCCGACCGCGGCCATGTCGACATCCGGTTGATCGTGGCCACCCTGTTCGGCGGCTGGATGGGCGCGGCCAGTGCCAACACCCTGAACTGCGTCGCCGACGCCGATATCGACAAGGTCATGAAGCGCACGTCGAAGCGTCCGCTGGCGCGCGAGGCGGTGCCGACCCGCAACGCGTTCGTGTTCGGTGTCGCTCTCGGCGCGGGCTCGTTCGCCTGGCTGTGGTGGCAGGCCAATCTGCTCTCCGGCCTGCTCGTGGTCGCGACGATCCTGTTCTACGTCTTCGTCTACACCCTCGGCCTCAAGCGCCGGACCTCGCAGAACGTGGTGTGGGGCGGCGCCGCGGGCTGTATGCCCGCACTGGTCGGCTGGTCGGCGGTCACCGGTACCATCGGCTGGCCCGCGGTCGCGCTGTTCGCCGTCATCTTCTTCTGGACGCCGCCGCACACCTGGGCGCTGGCGATGCGCTACAAGGACGACTATCGCGCGGCCGGTGTGCCGATGCTGCCGGTGGTGGCGACCGAGCGCGTGGTCACCAGGCAGATCGTCATCTACACCTGGCTGACCGTGCTCGCGACCCTGGCGCTGATTCCGGCGACGGGTGTCGTGTACGCGGCGGTCGCGATCGTCGCGGGCGCCTGGTTCCTGCTGATGGCGCATCAGCTGTACTCCGGCGTGCGGCGCGGCGCGTCGGTCAAGCCGCTGCGGCTGTTCCTGCAGTCCAACAACTACCTCGCCGTGGTGTTCTGCGGTCTGGCCGTGGACTCGGTTCTCGGCTGGCACACCATCGGCTCGACGCTGTTCGGCTGAGATCGTCCCGGGCGCCGGTCCGCGCCCGTGAACAGCCACTTCGGCGCGTCTCGCCGACGTTCGGGCTGTACGCGGTCACGGCCCGTACGGCCAGGGGCCGAACCGCCATCCCGTCGCCTGCATCATCCCGTCGCCGTAGCGGCAGATAACCGTCCGTCCCCTTCTCAGGGGCAGCCGGGCTGGAACGGATAGCACGCGTGCCCGGGCGTCGAGGGCGGCACCGTGCGTTCCGGTGCGGGGGTGTAGGGCGAGGTGGTCGTCGTGGTGGTGCGACCGGAGGCGGGGGCGTGGCTGGGGCCGGAGCCGGAACCGCCGCCGGCGGTGCACATGGCGGCCAACGCCAGCACCACGACCAGAACGCCCAGCAGGACCAGCGGCACCAGGCCGCGGTTGCGCTTGCGTCGCGGCGGGGCCGCGGGCGGGCGCGGATCGAAGGGCACCGAATACGGTTGCTGATTCTGGCCGTAGGCCGGCGCGGGACCCGTCTGCGCGGGACCGCCGGGTCCGAAACCCGAGGCGGCGACCGGCTGAGGGACGGTGCCGGGCGCGGGTTGCGCCGCCGGATTCGGGCGCGCCATCGATACCGGGGCACCGCCCGGCGACACCGGCGCTGCGGAGGCGGCGGCCGGGACACCGACCGGACCCGTCCCGGGAAGCGGCGCCCCCGCCGGCGGTTTGGGACCGCGAGACGGCACGGGATTCGGCGGCGGGGGAGTGCGCTCCAGCCGGGCGGGAAAGCCCTCCGCGGTGAGATCGGAATGGCTTGCCGCCGCGGCGAATCCGAGCGCGGCCAGCGCCTGGCCGACCTGCGCCGCATTCCAGGTGTCGGGTGCGTCCGCGGTGATCCGGGTGAAGTAGTTGCGCAAGGCCGCGGGGCCGTCGCCGAGCACCACATCGATCCCGTCGGGCAGGTCACCCTGCTCCAGGGCGACCCGGCTGCTCAATTGCGGCATCACCAGCACCATGCCGGTCACCCCGACCCGCTCCCGGCCGGGCGCGCCGCGCAACAGTTCGGCGATCTCGCCGGTGCGGGCTCGGATCTCGGTCATCGGTTCGGTTCCGGCCTCGGTTCCCGACAGCGGCGCGATGCGGTCGCCGATGGTCCAGGGCCGGTACCCGGAGACGGTGAGGGTGCCGCTCGCCCGTTCGGTGAAGTCCTTGATCACGACGACCACGCAGGTCTTGGGCGTCCACACGATCGCGTCGGCGGCACCGGCCGCGACGACCGCGATACCGGGTAACGCGTGTGCGCCGGTCCAGGTCTTCAGCCAGTTCGCCACCGTCCGTTCGGAATTGGACAGCCGCGACGGGTCGTCGTTGCGAACCTTCACCAACATCTGGATCAACCCCTGACCGATGCCTGTTCTGCCGGCCGCCCCGAGCGACCGCCCGACCACCGTACGACGGTACGGCGAAGCGGGCGAATCGGCTTGGGCGGCAGCACAGATCATCCACCATCGGTGCGCCCGGGTCGTCGGCGGGTCACCCCTGCCGATGCCAGGCGAGGTATCCGTCCGGGCGCACCAGCACCTGCGTGCCCGCGGTGGCCGCGTAATCGGTGAAGGCGGGGCCGTCGACCGCGATCAACTGCCCGGGTTCGGGCCGATGGCCGGGCGCGACGATCGAATACGCCCGCACCCCGGTGTCTTCCGAGATTTCGGCCGGTGCTCCGAACGTCAGGCGGGTCGCGTGCGGACCCCGGAACAGGCCGAACAGGCGCAGCGCACTACCGTCACCGCTCCGCAGCGGGGCGTCCGGCGCCCGGTCGCCCGCGGTGAGCCCGGCGGTCGGACGCATCGCGCGGCGCTGGAGGCGGTGGAGGAGGGCGTGCTCGCCCTCGACGACGAGCAGGCGGTGGCCGGGCTGACCCGGTTCGTCTAGCGGGGACTCACCGGCCGCGACTACTGACCGCTCAGGGCACCAGCACGATCGACCCGGTGGTCTTGCGCGCCTGCAGGTCGCGATGCGCCTGCGCTGCCTCGGTCAGCGGGTATTCGGCGCCGACCCGCACCCGCAGCGTCCCGGCGGCGACGGCGTTCAGGACATCGCCTGCGCGCCAAGTCAATTCGTCACGATCGCGGGTGTAGTGGGCGAGCGTCGGGCGGGTGACGAACAGCGAACCGGCCGGATTGAGCCGCTGCAGATCGAACGGCGGCACCTGACCGCTGGCGGCGCCGAACAACGCCAGCATGCCGCGGATGCGCAAGGCCGCCAGGCTCGCCTCGAACGTCGCCGCGCCCACCCCGTCGTAGACCGCCGCCACGCCGATCCCGTCGGTGAGGTCGCGCACCCGCTGGGCGAGGTCGTCGCCGTAGCGCAGCACATGCGCGGCGCCCGCCTCGCGGGACAATTCTTCCTTCGCGTCGGTGGACACCGTGGTGATCACGCGGATATCGCGGGCGGCGGCCAGCTGGGTCAGCAGGAGTCCGACGCCGCCGGCGCCGGCGTGAACCAGGATCGTCTCCCCGGGCTGCGGCTTGTACACCGATTCGATCAGGTAGTGCGCGGTCATTCCCTGCAGCAGTGCCGAGGCCGCCGCCGCCGCCGGAACCCCGTCGGGGACGGCCACCGCCACCGCGGCGTCCACGGCAACCTTCTCCGCGTAGCTACCCGGCGCCGCCGCCCACGCGACCCGATCACCGACGGTGAATTCGGTCACCTCGGAACCGACCTCGGCGACCACGCCCGTGCCCTCGGAACCCGGAATGTAGGGAACCGCCTGCGGATAGGTGCCGGTGCGGATGTAGGTGTCGATGAAATTGACACCGGCCGCCTCGGTATCGACGAGCAGCTGATTCGGCCCGATGACAGGGTCGTCGACCTCGGTCGCGACGAGCACTTCGGGACCACCGTGTTCGCTGACCTGAATGGCGCGCATGGCTTTCAGTTCTACACCCCCGAGTGCTGAGAACACCGGTAGGGCGGTCGGGTGGGCCCTACCGGACGGTAAACTCCACGCCATGAGCGAAACCGCCACCGCGGCCCCGGTCGCGCCGTCGTCCACCGTCGTCGAGTCGGTCAAGAAGTTCGTCGCCGCCCACGGTGGTTCGGGTACCGCCGTGCTGCAGCCGATCGGTCGCATCGGGGTCCGCATCACCCTCGTCGGCGCCGACGGTGTGCTCGGCGATCGAGTCGTCGCGGATCTGGCCACCGCCAAGGCCGTGGTCGAGGCCGTTGACGGCCTCGCCGAAACCGAGCACTGGGATCGCGATCTGAGCTCGGCCGCCACGCCCGCGAAGGGGCACTGGGCGCGGATGGCCGGCTGGGTCGCCCGTCAGACCCGGTTCCCGAAGGCGCGCAACGAGAACTGAGATGGCTCTGCGGCATCGGATGATCGCCGCCGCGACGGCCGGTGCGGCCGCGGTCCTGACGATGGTCGTACCGGCGCGAGCCGAGGACCCCGCGACCGTGCGGGTCTGCACCACCGGCGATTATCCGCCCTATTCGGTGACCGACGGCCACGGCGGCTACCGCGGCATCGACATCGACCTGGTCCGCGACATGGCACCGCTGCTGGGGCGCCAGGTGCGGTTCGTGCCGACGACCTGGGCGTCGATGGGCAGCGATTTCGCCGCGCGCGCTTGTGATCTCGCGGTCGGCGGAATTTCCGACGCCGCGGCCCGGCGCGCCTATGCCGACTTCTCGCTGAGCTACGGCACCGACGGCAAGACCCCGATCGTGCGTGCCGACGACGCCGGGAAGTACGCGACGATCGAGCAGATCGATCAGCCGCAGGTGCGGGTGATCGTCAACCGCGGCGGCACCAACGAACAATTCGCCCGCACGCATTTCCCGCACGCGCAGCTGACCGTGTGGCCGGACAACGTCACCATTTTCGACCAGATCGTCGCCGGTCGCGCAGATGTCTTCGTCACCGATTCGGTGGAGGGCCGCTATCGCGTGCGGCAGCATCCCGAGCTGCGGGTACTGCACCCGGAAACGCCCTTCGACTCCTTCGGCAAGGTGTTCCTGCTGCCGAAGAACGACGTCCCGGCCGCGGTGATGGTCAATTCCTGGCTGGCGAGCCAGCTCGCCACCGGGGGAGTCGACCGGCGGGTCGCGTACTGGATCGGACCGCACGCCACCGCTTGAGCAACGCGCGACCATAATCGACCGGGTGACGGATAAAGCGGCGAGCCGGACCGCGGTCCTGGTCTGTCAGGGCCGGGCCGTGGCCGACGGGCGACTGGCGGTCGGGCAATTCTCGGATCCCATTGCGGCGCAACTGCTTCAAGACGACGAACGCGCGGCGGTGCAGCGCGCGCGAGCATCGCGGCCACCCGGCGGCTGGCGGGAGCGGCTCGAATTCGAGATGCTCACGGCCACGGCCGCCGTGCTGGCCACCCGCACCGTGGTCATCGACGAGGCGATCCGTGAGGCGTCGGCGGCGCAGCTGGTACTGCTCGGCGCCGGACTCGACGGACGGGCCTGGCGGACCGGCGAACCCGCAGCCGATGTCTTCGAGGTGGATCATCCTGCCTCGCAACGGGACAAGCGCGAACGGGTAGGTGCGCTGGTTCCGGTCGCGAAGTCGCTGACCTATGTGCCGGTGGAATTCGGCCGCGACGACCTGGGGGCGCGCCTGGCCGAGGCGGGCCATCGCGCGGACGCGACGACCACATGGGTGTGGGAGGGCGTCCTGCCGTATCTCACACAGCCGCAGGTCGAATCGACACTGGCCGTCGTCGCCGCGCGCAGCGCGAACGGCAGCCGATTGATCGCGACCTATCCCACCCCGAACCGCTTCGCCGCACTCGGTCGTGCCGGTATGCGTCTCTACAGCAAACTGGCCGGCGCCCGGGACCCGCTCGCCGACGAACCGCACGTGTCGGCGTGGTCGCCCGCGGAAATCGCCGCGCTGACAACGCGTTACGGGCTCACCGTCACCGCGGACGTCGAGCTGATCGAGGCGGCGCGCCGACTCGACGTGCCCGCTCGGCAGTCCCGCGCCTACGGATTGGGACGCGCGCTGATCGCCGACCGCGTCTGATCGCGATCAGCCGCAGCAGCCGCCACCGCAGCAACCGCCGCCGGACGGTGCGGGCGATCCCGCGGCCTTGCCGGTCAGGGCGACCGTGGTGAGCAGTTTGACGGTGTCGCGGTGGCCACCCGGGCAGACCGCCGGGTCGCCGGATTCGCTCATCGGCCGGGTCAGTTCGAACGATTCCGTGCATTCCCGGCAGCGGTAGGCGTAGGTCGGCATACATGAATTATGGCTGCCGGGGCGGGGGACGCCTGGATGCGGGTCGATGCCGCTCAGGGCTGCCGGGATCTCGCTTTCCGGTGTCCGGGAGGTATGTCCGTGTTACTGTCCCGGACACATGTCCGGCCTGTTGTCCGGGTGAAGGGAGTGCGCAATGACGGCAACCGCGAAGATCGTGGCCGGCGCCGGCGAGATCACCCCGCAGTGGCTGAGTGCGGTGCTGTCGACGCCGGTGCACGAGGTGATCGCGACGCCGGTGGGTACCGGTCAGATGGGCTCGGTATTCCGGCTGGAGATCAGCGGCGAGGGCGCGCCGCGGCGGTTGATCGCGAAACTGCCGGCCGCCGACCCCGCCGCGCGTGCCATGGTCGCGGGCGCCTATCGGCAGGAAATCCGCTTCTACCGTGAGATCGCGCCCACCGTATCCGTTCGCGTGCCCGCCTGTCATTACGCCGAATTCGACAGGGACGGCGCGGAATTCACCCTCTTGCTCGACGATCTCACCCCGGCGCGCCAAGGCGATCAGGTGACCGGATGTACGGTGGCCCAGGCGCGTGCGGCGGTAGGTAATCTCGCCGGATTGCACGGCCCGCGGTGGTGCGATCCCGGGCTGCCCGCGATCGAGGGATTGACCTTCAACGGTGACGCCGAGGCGCAAGCTCTGGCCGAATTGTACGGTCCCGCAACGGAAATCTTCATCGACCGGCTGGGGGAGCGGCTCTCACCGGCCGATCACGAGACGTTGCGCGCCTGCGTTCCCGGCATCGCCGACTGGCTGCTGGCCGCCCCCGAGCGCTTCGCGCCCGTCCACGGCGACTACCGCCTGGACAATCTGATGTTCTCCGGCGACAGCGACGAGATCGAGAGCGACGAGATCGAGGTCTGGGCGGTCGACTGGCAGACCCTCGGCCTCGGATTGCCCGCGCGCGATCTGTCCTACTTCGTCGCCACCGCCCTGGAACCTGAGATCCGCCGCGCCCACGAGGACTCGATCGTCGAAACCTATTGGCGCGCCTTGTGTTCCTATGGTGTCACCGATTACACGCTGGAGCAGTGCCGCCAGGATTACGGGTTCGCGCTGGTGCAGGGCCCGCTGGTCGCGGTGTTCGGCGCCGCCTACGGGGCTGCCACGCCGCGCGGGGACGACATGTTCGCCGCCATGGCGCGCCGCAGCTGTGCCGCGATCCGGGACTGGGACGCACTCGGACGGAAACCGGCGTAACCGTCAGCGCCGAGTATGCGGGGCCCGCATCAGGCGGCGCGGGTGGCTGCTTCGGGGACGGGCGCGGTGACCTGCTCGCGGGTGCGCATCGAGGCCCACAACGCGGCCGTCGCGACGATGCACGCGGTAGCTCCGCCGACGTGGAAGACCACCAGCGCCGCGGGAACGTGCGTGAAGTATTGGACGATGCCCAGCAGAGCCTGGGCGCAGACCGTGGCGATCACCACGATCAGCCGCACCCGGATCGCGCGGGTCATACCCACCGCGGCCAGTCCGAAGCCGAGGCCGACCAGTAACGCCAGATACGCCACGAGCAATTCGGCGTGGGCGTGCACCAGGGTGACGATCTCGATCTGCAGGCGTGCCACCGGCCGCTCGGTGCTCTTGTCACCGGCGTGGGGTCCCGCGCCGGTCACCAGGGTGCCGGCGATGAGGGTGCCGGTCATCGCGACCGCGCTCAGCGCGGTCAGCCAGCGCAGCGGCGCCGGGACCTGGACCACGTCGACCGCGTCGTCGGGTTCGCCGACCTTGGCGAACAGCAGCGTCGCCAGCCACACCATCAGCATCGAGGCCAGCAGATGGACCGACACCGTCCACCACAGCAGCCCGCTGCGCACGGTGATCCCGCCGATCACGGCCTGCAGGACAGTGCCGCCGGGCATCAGCCAGGCGTAGATCACGACCTCGCGCCGCCGCCGCGCCCGGACCACGGCGAGCACGATCAGTGCCGCGCACAGCGTCACCGCGAAGGTGAGCATTCGGTTGGAGAATTCCACCGCCTGGTGGATCGCGGGAACTTCGGCGTGGGCGGTGGGGGTGAAACTGCCGGGGAAGCATTGCGGCCAGGTCGGACAGCCGAGGCCGGAGGAGGTGACGCGCACGATCGCGCCGGTCACCGAGATGCCCGCCTGGGACAGGATCACCGCCAACGCGAAGATGCGCTGCACCCGCAGGGAGGGCAGCGGCAGAAAGTCGACGAGTCGCACAAACGCGCGTGACAGCACGAAACGATGGTAGACGCAGCCGGATCCGCGCCCGCACGGGGGCTACTACGTTGTGTCGTTGCCGTCACATCCGAGTCGGCATCGCGGTCGTTCAGTCGAAGCGGAACCAGCGCGTCGCCAGCCAGCCTGTCACCACGCCCCACACCACGAGCACCGCGATGCCGTACCAGTCCACACTGGTGTGCAGCGCCTGATCCAGCGCTTCGGCCAGCGCCCCCGATGGGATTAGTCGCGCGATCAGCGTCACCGCGTGCGGGAGGTTGTCCGAGGCGAAGACCAGGCTCGCCACCCCCAGCATCACGAACCACAGGATGTTCGCCAGCGCGAGCACGATCTCGGCCTTGAGGGTGCCGCCCAGCAGCAGTCCCATCGCGACGAAGGTGGCCGTGCCGAGCGCGATGACGAGCGCGCCCAGCGCCAGCCCGCCGATCGCGGGCCGCCAGCCCAGCGCGACACCGATCAGGCCCAGCAGAACCGATTGCAGCACCACCACGATCAACACCGCCGCGCATTTGCCGCCGACGATGCCCCAACGCGGTAATGCCGTGGCGCCCAAGCGTTTCAGCGCACCGTAGCGGCGGTCGAAGCCGACGGCGATGGCCTGGCCGGTGAACGCGGTGGACATGATCGCCACCATCATCACCGCCGGGACGATCCGGTCGACCTTGTGGTGTTCGCCGAGGCTCGAGCCCAGCGGCAGCAGGGTCAGCCCGATCAGCAGCGTGATCGGAATGAACATGGTCAGCAGGAGCTGTTCGCCGTTGCGCAGCAACAGGATCAGCTCCATGCGGGTCTGCGCGGCCAGCATGGCCAGGCGGGGAGCCGGGCGCGGCGCGGGGCTGAAGGTGCCGGGGGTGAAACGAGGGGCGGTCCGGGTCATCCGCGCAGCTCCCGTCCGGTCAGTTCGAGGAACACATCCTCCAGGCGGCGCTGGTCGATGCGAATATCGGTGGGCAGCACGTCGATTCGTGCGCACCAGGCGGTCACGGTGGCCAGCACCTGCGGGGTGATGTCGCCGCACAGCAGATAGGAGCCGGGCGCGGTCTCGCTGGGAGTGAAACCTTCCGGCAGTGCGCTTTCCAGCAGCGACAGATCGAGTTTCGGCGGCGCACTGAAACGTAGCTGCCCCTCGGCGCCGGCGGAGGTGACCTCGGCCGGGGTGCCGGCGGCGACGATGCGACCGTGGTCGATGATCACCAGCCGGTCGGCGAGTTGTTCGGCTTCGTCCATCATGTGCGTGGTGAGCAGAATGCCGACGCCGTCGCGGCGCAGTGCGTCGATCAGCTCCCACACCAGATGCCGGGCCTGGGCGTCCATTCCGGCAGTGGGCTCGTCGAGGAAGACGAGTTCGGGACGTCCCACCAGCGCGCACGCCAGCGCGAGGCGCTGCTGCTGACCGCCGGAGAGCCGCCGATACGGGGTGCGTCGGGCGTCGTGCAGGCCCAGGGTGTCGAGCAGCCACTGCGGATCGAGCGGATCGGCGGCGTAGGAGGCGACCAGATCGAGCATCTCGCCGGCGCGCGAGCCCGGATAGGCCCCGCCGCCCTGCAGCATCACACCGATGCGCTGGCGCAGGCGATCGGAATCGGCGACCGGATCGAGCCCGAGCACCCGCACCGAACCGGCGTCGGGGGACAGGAAGCCCTCACACATTTCGACGGTGGTGGTCTTGCCGGCGCCGTTGGGGCCCAGCAGCGCCAGCACCTCCGCCCGTCCGACCTCGAAAGCGACCCCGTCCACGGCGGTGGTGTCGCCGTAGCGTTTCACGACACCGTCGATACAGACAGCGGGTTCCGAGGCTGCGCTCACGAGGAGACACCGTATGCCGGGCCCGGCTGTGACGGAGCAGACACCCCTGTCCGATTGCGCCAGGGAAGCAGGTTCCGGGTCGCCGCGACGAATCCGAGCGCGACGATGACCACGGCGACCGCCGCCTCGATGATCTGGAAGACCCCGAAATCGGCGCCGCGCGGCATCAGGATCACGCTCACGATTGCGGAGAACACCACGGCGGGGACCCGGAACGCGGGAGTGGTCGCCCACGCCGCGAGCGGCATGATCGCCCACAGCAGATACCACGGCTGTACGACCGGGAACAGCAGCACGATCGCCGCGAGCGACACACCCATCGCGCCGACCGGCTGCAATCGCCCGGTCCAGGTGGCGATGAGCATGCGCATGGTGATCAGCGCCGCCACGACAGCGGCGATCGGTCGGGTAATGCTCAGCAGGGCAGTGGTGTGGTCGCCCAGGCCGAGCAGGACGCCGCCGAATCCGGTGATGATGCCGATCGCCGTGGGGAGCGACATCCAGCTGCGCACGGTGCTGGCGGCATTGAGGGTGTGGGTCCAGCCGAAACCGAGCCCGGAGGTGTAACTGACGAACAATGTGGTGACCAGGGTGATCGCGCCGAGGACCGCCGCGGCGGCCAGCAGCGGCCGCCAGCCGCGCCCCCAGCGCCGGGCCAGGGCCATGCCGACGAATCCGAGCGCGATGATCGAGGGGATCTTCACCGCCGACGACAGCGTGATCACCACGGCGCCGGAGGTCAGCAGGAGCCAGCCGCGCTGGTCGAACCCGCCCAGCCCGGGGGCGTGCTCGGTGGCCAGCGCGCGCAGGCAGAACTCCACCCCGGCCAGCATCAGGCCCAGCATCAAGGCTTCGTTGTGCACGCCGCCGACCAAATGGAACAGCACCAGCGGATTGGCCGCGCCCAGCCACAGTGCGCTGACCGGCGCGACGCCGCAGCGCCGCGACAGCCGCGGCAGCGCCCAGACGATGAGTGCCACCCCGGCCAGCGCCAGCAACCGATGCGCCCAGACGCCGACGATGATGTTGTCGCCGGTCACATGCGCGATGCCGCGGCCCATCCAGACGAACAGCGGGCCGTACGGGGCGGGGGTGTCGCGCCAGATGTTGGGCACGTTGTAGGTCAGCACGTTGTGCAGGCCCAGGCCGGTGGCCGGGCCGACCGCGTACGGATCGAGGCCGCGGGCCGCGATCTCGCCCTGTGCCAGATAGGAATAGACGTCGTTGGAGAACAGCGGCGGCGCGACCGACAGCGGGATGATCCACAGCAGCAGGGTGCGATCGAGCTGGGAGCGGCTGAGCCGGTGCACCGGCGAGCCGCCGAATCCGCCGACCGCGAAGCGGCCCAGCAGAAGCCACGCCATCACCACGAAGACCGTGCCGATCATGCACAGCGCCAGCGACGACGTCTGCCAGCGCGCGAAGACGCCGATCACCCGGACTCCGGAGACCGGATTCTGCAGTACCGGCTGGGCGGCGACGCCCAGCGCGCTGATCGCCATGAGGACCGAGCCGGTGGCGCCGAGCAGCCGAATGCGCTTGAACTGCGCGGTTTCCCGGCTGTCGAGCCCCGGCGCGTCGGCTTCGACGGTGTGTAGCACCGCGATGGTGTGATCGGCGGGCGGGACGTCCAAGCCCAGGGCCCGGCGTCCGATCTCGATGCTCCTACGCCATGCGCCTTCCACAACCGCCACGGAGGTCAAGCCTAGCCGGGGTGGACGCCGGGCCGACCGCAACATCGCGACGCGGACCGTGACATATTGCACCGGGGGTCGATGCCCAGGTCGGAGCCGTATCCGGGAGAGATTCAGGGCACCCTTACTAGAATGCGGGAAATAATTCCGTCACACTGATGTTGTGAAAACCGTGGGTTTGCGGGAGAACGAGGTGAATACCGAGCGTCAGCAGGGCGCCCGGCCTTCCGCCGCGCCCGCGGCCGCCGGTGAGGGGCATACTCGCGCGGCCGTCGTCCAGCTGCTGCTGGAGGAGGGGCCGATCACCGCGACGGCCATCGGGCAGCGGCTGGGACTGAGCCCGGCCGGTGTGCGTCGTCATCTCGACGCGCTGATCGAATGCGGCGAGGCTCGGGCCATGCGCTCGGCGCCGTGGCAACAGCAGGGCCGCGGTCGTCCCGCCAAGCAGTTCCAGCTGACCGCCGCCGGTCGCGGCCGGCTCGGTCACGCCTACGACGATCTGGCGGGAGCCGCGATGCGGCAGCTGCGCGAGATCGGCGGCGAGAACGCGATCATGGATTTCGCTCGCCGCCGCGTCGGTGTGATCGTCGCCGGTATCGATCGCCTGGCTCAGCACACCCCGGCCGCCACGTCGGAGAAGGCGGAGGAGATCGCCGAGGCGTTCAGCGACGCCGGATTCGCCGCCACCACCCGCAAAGTCGGCTCCGGTGTCCAGATATGCCAGCATCACTGCCCGGTCTCGCATGTGGCCGAGGAGTTCCCGGAGCTGTGCGCCGCCGAACTCGAGGCATTTCGTGAGCTGCTCGGAACCCACGTGCAGCGGCTCGCGACCATCGCCAACGGTGACTGCGCCTGCACCACCCACGTACCCCTGTCCGTTCCCCCGACGAGCAATGCTCAGCCCGCCACCCGCGCCGTTGCACAGCCCGCAACGGCAGCTCGAAACGACTCCGGAAGGAGTGCCGAATGACGTCGACCACCGCGGCGAGCCGTGAATCCGATGCGCCCCAGAACCAGGCCCTGACCCAAGAGGAGACCATCGCCTCCCTGGGTACCTACGGCTACGGCTGGGCGGATTCGGATATCGCCGGCGCCAGCGCCAAGCGCGGCCTGTCCGAGGACGTCGTGCGCGACATCTCGGCGAAGAAGAACGAGCCCGAGTGGATGCTGGCCGCCCGCCTCAAGGCACTGCGCATCTTCGACCGCAAGCCGATGCCGAGCTGGGGATCCAACCTCGATGGCATCGACTTCGACAACATCAAGTACTTCGTGCGCTCGACCGAGAAGCAGGCCGAGAGCTGGGAAGATCTGCCCGAGGACATCAAGAACACCTACGACAAACTGGGCATCCCGGAGGCGGAGAAGCAGCGCCTGGTGGCGGGTGTGGCCGCCCAGTACGAGTCGGAGGTCGTCTATCACCAGATCCGCGAGGACCTCGAGGCCCAGGGCGTCATCTTCCTCGACACCGACACCGGCCTGCGTGAGCACCCGGAGATCTTCCAGCGGTACTTCGGCTCGGTGATTCCGGCGGGCGACAACAAGTTCTCCGCGCTGAACACCGCGGTGTGGTCGGGTGGCTCCTTCATCTACGTGCCGCCGGGCGTGCACGTCGACATCCCGCTGCAGGCCTACTTCCGGATCAACACCGAGAACATGGGCCAGTTCGAGCGGACGCTCATCATCGTCGACGAGGGCGCCTACGTGCACTACGTCGAGGGTTGTACCGCGCCGATCTACAAGTCCGACTCGCTGCACTCGGCGGTCGTGGAGATCATCGTGAAGAAGGGCGGCCGCTGCCGCTACACCACCATCCAGAACTGGTCGAACAACGTCTACAACCTGGTCACCAAGCGGGCCAAGGCCGAGGCTGGCGCGACCATGGAGTGGATCGACGGCAATATCGGCTCCAAGGTCACCATGAAGTACCCGGCGGTCTGGATGACCGGCGAGTACGCCAAGGGTGAGGTGCTGTCGGTGGCGTTCGCGGGCGAGGGCCAGCACCAGGACACCGGCTCGAAGATGCTGCATCTGGCGCCGCACACCTCCTCGACCATCGTGTCGAAGTCGGTGGCGCGCGGCGGCGGCCGGGCGTCCTACCGCGGCCTGGTCCAGATCAACAAGGGTGCGCACGGCTCCAAGTCGACCGTGAAATGCGATGCGCTGCTGGTGGATACGATCAGCCGCTCCGACACCTACCCCTACGTCGACATCCGCGAGGACGACGTGACGATGGGCCACGAGGCCACCGTCTCCAAGGTGTCGGAGGATCAGCTGTTCTACCTGATGAGCCGCGGCATGACCGAGGACGAGGCGATGGCGATGGTGGTGCGCGGCTTCGTCGAGCCCATCGCCAAGGAACTGCCGATGGAATACGCGCTGGAACTGAACCGGCTCATCGAGCTGCAGATGGAAGGAGCGGTCGGCTGATGCCGGTCGAGAACGTGGCTGTCGCGGGCGAGGCCCGCATTCCGGCCGTCAACAAGGGTGAGCTGTTCGCCTCGTTCGATGTGGCCGCCTTCGAGGTGCCCTCGGCGCACGACGAGGCCTGGCGCTTCACCCCGCTGCGCCGGCTGCGTGGCCTGCACGACGGCACCGCGGTGCGTGACGGCCGGGCGGGTATCGAGGTCGCTGCCGTCGACGGCTCGGCGATCGACGGTGTGACGGTCGAGACCGTCGGCCGTGACGACGCCCGGCTCGGCGAGGGCGGGGTGCCCACCGATCGTGTTGCCGCCCAAGCCTATTCGGGTTTCGAGCAGGCGACCGTGGTGTCGGTCGGCGCCGAGACGGAGGTCGCCCGTCCGGTGGTCGTCCGGATCACCGGCCCCGGCGCGGACAAGACGGCGTTCGGTCATCTGCAGATCCGGCTCGCCAACTTCGCGGTCGCGACGGTGGTCATCGACCAGCGCGGCAGCGGAACCTACGCGGAGAACGTGGAATTCGTCCTGGGCGACAGCGCCAAGCTGACCGTGGTCGCGGTCCAGGACTGGGCCGACGACGCCGTGCACGTCACCGCCCATCACGCCAAGCTGGGTCGCGATGCCGTCCTGCGGCACACCGATGTGACCCTCGGCGGCGATCTGGTGCGGTTGACTGCGACCGTGCGCTACGACGGTCCCGGCGGCGACGCCGAACTACTGGGCCTGTACTTCGCCGACGACGGGCAGCATTTCGAACAGCGCCTGCTGGTCGACCACGCGCAGCCGCACTGCAAGTCCAACGTGCTGTACAAGGGTGCGCTGCAGGGCGATCCGAGCTCGGCCAAGCCCGATGCGCACACCGTCTGGGTCGGCGACGTGCTGATCCGCGCGGAGGCCGAGGGCACCGACACCTACGAGGCCAACCGCAATCTGGTCCTCACCGACGGCGCTCGTGCCGATTCGGTGCCGAACCTCGAGATCGAGACCGGCGAGATCCTCGGCGCCGGCCACGCCTCGGCCACGGGCCGATTCGACGATGAGCAGCTGTTCTACCTGCGAGCTCGCGGTATTCCGGAGGAGGCCGCCCGCCGCCTGGTGGTGCGTGGTTTCTTCCACGAGATCATCCAGAAGATCGCGGTCGTCGAGATCCGGGAGCGGCTGGAGTCGGCCATCGAGGCCGAACTCGCCGCCATCGGTGCCTAGCACCGGCGCGTCCCGGCAGCCCGAAACCTCCACCAGCCCAGAAGGAATGCAATGACCACCCTCGAAATCAAGGACCTGCACGCCGAAGTCGCCAATCCGGACGAGAACGGCGAGCCCATCAAGATCCTCAAGGGCGTGAACCTCACCGTGAAGTCGGGCGAGACCCACGCCATCATGGGCCCCAACGGCTCCGGCAAGTCCACGCTGTCCTACGCCATCGCCGGTCACCCCAAGTACACCGTGACCCAGGGTTCGATCACCCTCGACGGCGAGGACGTGCTGGCCATGTCCGTCGATGAGCGCGCCCGCGCCGGCCTGTTCCTGGCCATGCAGTACCCGGTCGAGGTGCCTGGCGTGTCCATGTCGAACTTCCTGCGCACCGCCGCGACCGCCGTGCGCGGCGAGGCCCCCAAGCTGCGCCACTGGGTCAAGGAAGTCAAGGAGTCGATGGGCGAGCTCGAGATCGACGCCGCCTTCGCCGACCGCAGCGTCAACGAGGGCTTCTCCGGCGGTGAGAAGAAGCGCCACGAAATCCTGCAGCTGGGCCTGCTCAAGCCGAAGATCGCCATCCTCGACGAGACCGACTCCGGTCTGGACGTCGACGCGCTGCGCATCGTCTCCGAGGGCGTCAACCGCTACAAGGAGCGGGAGAACGGCGGCGTCCTGCTGATCACCCACTACACCCGGATCCTGCGCTACATCCAGCCGCAGTTCGTGCACGTGTTCGTGGGTGGCCGCATCGTGGCCGAGGGCGGCTCCGAGCTGGCCGACGAACTCGACGCCAACGGCTACGTCCGCTTCACACAGACCGCGACCGCGGGAGCCTGATATGACCGCTGTGACACGCACACTCGACGTTGCCAGGATCCGGGCCGATTTCCCGATCCTGAACCGGACGGTGCGTGACGGAAAACCGTTGGTGTACCTGGATTCCGGGGCCACCTCGCAGCGACCGCTGGCCGTCCTCGACGCCGAACGCGAATTCCTCACCCACACCAATGCCGCCGTGCACCGCGGCGCGCATCAGCTCGCGGAGGAGGCGACCGACGCCTACGAGGGCGCACGGGCCGATATCGCGCGCTTCGTGGGTGTGGAGGCGAACGAGATCGTGTTCACCAAGAACGCGACCGAATCGCTGAACCTGGTGACGTATTCGTTCTCCGACGACCGTTTCCCGTACCACGTGGGACCGGGCGACGAGATCGTGATCACCGAACTGGAGCATCACGCGAATCTCGTTCCGTGGCAGGAACTCGCGCGCCGCACCGGCGCCACCCTGAAGTGGTACGGCATCACCGACGACGGGCGCATCGACCTGGATTCGCTGGAACTGACGCCCGCGACCAAGGTCGTCGCGTTCACCCATCAGTCGAATGTGACCGGTGCGGTCGCCGACGTGCACGAGATGGTGCGCCGCGCCAAGGCGGTCGGCGCACTGGTGGTGCTCGACGCCTGCCAGTCGGTTCCGCACATGCCGGTGAACTTCCGTGAGCTCGGCGTCGACTTCGCCGCGTTCTCCGGGCACAAGATGCTCGGTCCCTCCGGTGTCGGCGTGCTCTACGGTCGCTACGCCCTGCTCGAGGAGACCCCGCCGTTCATCACCGGCGGCTCGATGATCGAGACGGTCACCATGGAGGCGACCACCTACGCGCCGCCGCCGCAGCGGTTCGAGGCCGGTGTGCCGATGACCTCCCAGGTGGTCGGATTGGGCGCGGCCGTGCGGTATCTCGAAGAGATCGGGATGGAAGCCGTTGCCGCGCACGAACATACGCTGGTCGGCGCCGCCCTGGAGGGACTCGGCGCGATCGACGGCGTGCACATCGTGGGGCCGACCGAGAACGTGGACCGCGGTGGCGCGGTGTCGTTCGTGGTCGACGGGATCCACCCGCACGACGTGGGCCAGATCCTGGACGACGAGGGTGTCGCCATCCGTGTCGGGCACCATTGCGCCTGGCCGCTGATGCGCCGGCTCGGTGTACCCGCCACCGCCCGGGCCTCCTTCGCCGTCTACAACACGCTGGACGAGGTGGAGGCGCTGGTGGCCGCGGTCCGTAAGGCCCAGAAATTCTTCGGGGTGGCCGACCGTTGAATCCGGTGAGCGCGAGCGACCAGTGAACGGGGCGTGAGATTTCGCAATGCGTATGGAACAGATGTACCAGGAAGTGATCCTGGACCACTACAAGCATCCGCACCACCGCGGGCTGCGGGAACCGTTCGGTGCCGAGGTGCATCACGTCAACCCGACGTGCGGTGACGAAGTGACCCTGCGGGTGCACATCGACGACAACGGCGATGTCGCCGATGTGTCCTACGACGGGCAGGGCTGCTCGATCAGCCAGGCCGCCACCTCGATCCTCACCGATCAGGTCATCGGCCAGCCCGTGCAGCAGGCGCTGAAGGTGGTCGACTCCTACAGCGAGATGATCTCCAGCCGCGGCACGGTCGAGGGCGACGAGGACGTGATCGGCGACGGCATCGCGCTGGCCGGTGTGTCGAAATATCCGGCCCGGGTGAAATGTGCCCTGCTGGGCTGGATGGCGTTCAAGGATGCCGTGGTGCGGATCACCTCGGCCGAAGAGACCAAGCGGACCATGGGCAACGGGTCCGCCGGAAATGGGGAAGCTCATGACTGAGACGCCGGCGACCGAACAGCCGAACACCGAGGCCGAACTCTCCCAGGAGCAGGTCGCGTTGCTCGAGGACATGGAGGAGGCGATGCGTGACGTCGTCGACCCTGAACTCGGCATCAACGTCGTCGACCTGGGGCTGGTCTACGGGATGCGGCTCGAGGAGGAGGTGGCCGTCCTCGACATGACCCTCACCTCCGCGGCCTGCCCGCTCACCGACGTGATCGAGGACCAGTCGCGAAACGCACTGGTGCGTAGCGGTTTGGTGGAGGATCTGAAGATCAACTGGGTCTGGATGCCGCCGTGGGGTCCGGACAAGATCACCGACGATGGCCGCGAGCAGCTGCGCGCCCTGGGCTTCACGGTCTGATTCTCGCCACCGGGTAGGGGGGAAGTGGACATCCGGGGCCGCTGTGGAGCAGGATCGCCTGCGTCCAGTACGCAGACTTGAACGGGGTGGATTCACGGATGTCCCAAAAGTTTTCCCGGCGTATCCGCTCGGCGGCCGTCGCGGCGGCGGCCGGTGCGGGTTTCGCGGTGGCCGGCGCCGCCGGGTCGGCTCAGGCCGACGGTGACCTGCACGGTGCGATCGCCTACTCCGACAGCAGCGGAGTGGTGGCCGCGGCCACCAACTTCGCCGACGCGCCCAGTGCAGATGCCGCGGCCCGAGCGCACTGCGGTCGCGGTGATTGCCGCGTCATCTTGGATTTCAGCAACGGCTGCGGTGCTGTCGCCCAGGGAGCGGACGGCCGGATCGCGGTGGGCTGGGGTCCGACCCAGGTCGAGGCCGAGAAGCAGGCGAGGGATTTCCTGGGGCCGAGCGCGCCGCCGTTCCCCGACCTGGGGAGTGCGAGCCCGCGCCCGGCGACCATCGCCCTGACCAGTTGCACCGCGAACGCGCACTGATCGTTTCGAACCGACGGCGGCCGACCTGCATGGCAGGTCGGCCGCCGTCGTCTCTCCCGCTGTTTCGCCCTCGGTCGCCGATGTCCGGGTCCGTCCCGCTCCGAGAAGGCATGCTGCGCGATATCGTGAGGCCCGAATCGCCGGACCGGCCGAAACGGTAGGAGCAGCAGTGGATTTCGACATACCCCCGGAGCTCAGCGACTATCTGGCCGAACTGGATGCCTTCATCGACCGCGAGATCGTGCCGCTCGAACGCGAGAACGACAACATCCGCTTCTTCGATCACCGCCGCGAAGACGCACGCACCGCCTGGGATCGCGGCGGACTGCCCAGTGCCGACTGGGAGGATCTGCTCGCCGAGACCCGCCGCCGCGCCGATGCCGCCGGGCACTACCGCTACGCGTTTCCGCCCGAATTCGGCGGCCGCGGCGGCACCAATCTCGATATGGCCGTCATTCGCGAACATCTCGCCCGCCGGGGTCTCGGCCTGCACTGCGATCTGCAGAACGAACACGCCGTGGTCGCCAACAATGTGGGCCTGCTGCTGATGCTGGAATACGGTTCGCCGCAACAGCAAGCGGATTGGGTGGAGGGCCTGGCGGCGGGCACGAAATTCTTCGCCTTCGGCATCACCGAACCGGAACACGGTTCCGACGCCACCCATATGGACACCCGCGCGGTGCGTGACGGCGACGGCTGGGTGATCAACGGCGAAAAGACCTGGAATACCGGCATTCACACCGCCGACGCCGATCTGATCTTCGCGCGCACCGCCGGCGAAGCGGGGGACGGCACCGGCATCACCGCATTCCTGGTGCCGCCCGATACCCGCGGATTCACGGTCGAGGAATATTTGTGGACCTTCAACATGCCCACCGATCACGGGCGTGTCACCCTGCGCGACGTGCGCGTCGGCGCCGACGCCGTCTTCGGACCCGAGGGCCGCGGGCTGGCGGTCGTCCAGCATTTCTTCAACGAGAACCGGATTCGCCAGGCGGCGTCGAGTCTCGGAGCGGCGCAATACTGCATCGACCGGGCCGTGGCCTATGCCAAGGAGCGCAAACCCTTCGGTAAGGCACTCGCCGACAATCAGGCGATCCAATTCCCGCTGGTCGAACTGCACACGCAGTGCGAGATGCTACGCACGCTGATTCACAAAACCGCGTGGACCATGGATCGCCGCGGCACCTTCGCCGCCTCCGAGCAGGTGTCGATGTGCAACTACTGGGCCAACCGATTGTGTTGCGAGGCGGCCGATCGCGCCATGCAGGTGTACGGCGGCCTCGGCTATTCGCGCCACCAGCCGTTCGAACACATCTACCGCCACCACCGCCGCTATCGAATCACCGAGGGAGCGGAGGAGATTCAGATGCGGCGAGTGGCGGGTTATCTGTTCGGATTCATGTCCGCCCACGCGCCCAAGGGCGTGTGAAACCGTCGGACACTGGCGCTCACCACACGAAACGGCCCCGCGTCCGATCAGGGAACCGCGGGGCCGCGACAGCGCTGAGCAGCGACGTTACTGCTGAGCCTGCACCACGATGGTGCCGACGATCTTGTCGGCGAAGGTCTGGTTCTTCTCGTCCCACAGCGGCCACAGATAACCCAGGCCGCACAGAGCGTTGTCGAGAACGTGGCAGAGCTTGCGCACGAAGGCCATACCGAAGCCGAGCACCTGACCGTCGGCTTCCTTGATCACGCGGATGCCGACGACCTTCTTACCGGGCGTCTGACCGGTGGTGCCTTCCTGGTAGATGAGCCACAGTCCGAGCCCCAGCCCCACCACTATCGCCAGGAGCACCAGGATGACGCCGACGGCGGTCAGGCCGCCGCTCGTGCACGTACTGGTGGAGTAGGAATACGAGGAGCCGTAGGTGTCGTCGTCGAACGAGCAGTCCACGTCCTTGCTGCCGAGCCCGAACGCGAGTCCGTACAAGATGGCCAGCGGGACGCCGACGATCAGCGCATCGATGAGGTAGCCGCCGACGCGCGCGAACCAGTGCGCGTAGGGTGCGGGCGGGCCGAATCCCGGTTGCTGATAGCCGTACCCCGGCCCGGCCGGCGGGTAGCCCGCCCCCGGCGCACCGTAATTCGGTTGTGCCGCACCGTATCCCGGAGCCGGCGTGCCGTAACCCGGTGGGGGAGCGGCATATCCGGGCGGCGGCGCGCCGTAACCCGGCGTGGGTGCGCCGTAGCCCGGCTGCTGGCCGGCGGGCGGATACCCGTAGCCCGGTTGCCCCGGCTGGCCGTACGGGCCGTTCGGGTCCGACGGGTTGGTCATATGTGGTTCCTCCGGAAGCTGGTGGTACGGGGACGATCCGGGCCCCGACCGGGTCGAACTGTGATTGCACCGTACGGTAACCGCCAGGCCCCGCCAAAGTATGGCCGACCCGCGCGCAATGGGCGCGCCGAACAGTCGGATATCTCACGATTGCCTGATTCGGTGACGACGCCGGAGTCGCCGCCTAGGCTCCCTTGCGGGTCTGCTTGGTGGCCTTGGGTGCCGCCTTCTTCGCAGTCGACTTGCTCGCCGATTTGGTACCGGTGGATTTCGACGCGGCCCGCTTGGTGGTCGCCTTCGCGGTCGCCTTGGCGGCGGATTTCGAGGCGGATTTCGAGGCGGGGCCCCGGCTCGACTTGCCGGATTCCCCACCGCGGCCGGTGGCTTCGAGGCTGCGCTGCAATGCGGCCACCAGATCGACCACCTCGGCATCCATCTGCGCCGGTTCCGCCTCTTCGTGGCGGGTGACGCGGTCGGATCCGGATTCGATGGCCTCGTCGAGCAGCTTTTTCAGCTCGATCTGATATTCGTCGGTGTACTGATCGGGATCGAAATCCTCCGACATGCTGTCGACCAGAGTCTGCGCCATCGCGACTTCCTGCGATCGCGGTGCGGCGGCATCGTCGAGCGATTCGAATTCGGCCGCGCGCACCTCGTCCGGCCACAACAGCGTCTGCAACACCAGCACCCCGTCCCGCACCCGCAGCGCCGCCAGCCGCGTCTTCTGCCGCAGCGTGAAATGCACCAGCGCCACCCGATCCACCTGATCGAGCGTCTTCGCCAGCAACACATACGCCTTGGGTGTCGTGGAATCGGGCTCGAGGTAATAGCTGCGGTCGAACAGGATGGGGTCGATCTGCTCGGAGGGCACGAACTGCAACACCGGAATCTCGTGTTTCTCGGCCACCGGCAATTTCGCGAAATCCTCGTCGGTGAGAATCACCTTGTCGCCCTCGGGCGACTCATACGCCTTGTCGATATCGGCGAAGGCCACCGACTGCCCGCACACCGTGCAGACACGGTCGTATTTGATCCGCCCGCCGTCCTTGGCGTGGACCTGATGGAACCTGATGTCATGATCCTCGGTGGCGGTATAAACCTTCACCGGGACATTCACCAGCCCGAACGCGATGGAACCTTTCCAGATCGACCGCATCCTCCGATGCTACTAATGACCGGTTGGTTTTGTCCGGCGAAGCGGCGCGACCTGCGGGTTCGTGGTTGTTGTTGACTGTTGCCGGTTGCTGTTTGTTGCTGTTCGTGGACCTGTGACGTCCTGTGGACGTCCTGATACAGACGTCGTTTGCCCACGTGCAGTGCCATTTTCGAGACGTTTCGCGCTGACAGTTGAGCCGCCCGGTAGGGTCTATTCGCCGTTTTGACCGCTTTGGCTGGCGCGCAATGTTGTGATATGGATATGCGCATCTAAACATTAGTCGCGATTGTGTTGGCGCGCACGTGGTCAACGTGCGGCGGCGGATCGGATGAGGTGCAAAGCGCGTTTTTCAAACTCGAAAGCTCGCTGCCGCAGAGAAATCGGCCGACGTCATCCGCCGCGAGGCGACCAAGATCGACAAAACGGTGACCGACTTCGCGACCGAGGTCGAATTGGTGCTCGCTGAAGCGCTCACTGCCCTCACGATCAGCGCCGGGCCGACGTCTCTGACTATGGTCAACACCGACGTCGCCTGAGTATCTCCTTCCCCGATTTCCGCCCGGTCAACGAGCGGCAGCCGCCCCGCTAGGCGAACTGGACCAATGCGTCAATCGCGACGCGCCGGTCCCGTTCCATCTTCGGTGTGCCTCCGGCGGGGCACTGTGAACATGGGACCGGGTCTGAACTGCGATTTCCTAAAGGGCAGTTGGTTATTGACGCTGATTACCAGCTGTGAATCGGGTGTTTCGTCGCTGATGCCCGGCAGGTCGTGACGTGCTCGTGCAGCTGCGCCGTCACCCCGAACGAGCAAACAGCATCCGCCACGCTCGGCCGTTGCTCACCACCCATCGCGGTGAACACTGCCTGCCTCGTCGGTCGGGTCGAACTGGCGCCCGGTGGGCGTGGCGTGAGTGGCGGCAGGACTATCGGCTTGACCGGGGGACGGCAATGGCGGTCAGCGTGTTCGTGGGTTGACGTGTCTGCCATCTGCTCGATCTCCCAGTCAGGCACCGGCCGCGCTTGCCGTAGAGCGAGGCCGGTGCGCTACTCGCCGGTGATGTACCCCGCCTTCACCAGCAGTGCGTCGCGCATCTCGGTGACGAGTTCCTGTAGCGGCTTCGTCTCGCCGGCGACGCTCTTCGCCTCTTCAACGGCTTCGCCGATGAGCTTGGCCTGCTCGATCGAGACGATATGGAATGTGTGGTGCTTCTTGAACTCCTTGCCGACATTGCCGGCCAGCCCGCCTTCGAGGCAGAGCCTGCTCAGCAGGTCGACTTTTGCGACCCCGGAGCCCTCGCTGAAGTCGAGGTCGGCCAGATCCACCCACACGATATTGGGTGCGGTGGTCGACTCGAAGACGTAGCGGAGGTTTGTCAGGTCACAAACCGTTTGCCACAGCGTCTGCGAGGCGTCCGGCTTGCCCGGCTCGGCGAGGCGGAATGGCTGGGCGGCGTTGTGGATGATGCTGTACATCGCCGCGATGGCCTGCAGCTGGGTCTTCGGCTGGACCTGATGTTTCACGTAGTACAACGCGCGGGCGAACCGATCGCGAGCATCGCACGTGCCCGGCAAGGGGGCGTCGCCGCCGAGCCCCTCGAAATTCTTCACCAGTTCGAGCTGCTTGTCATAGGTCGGCGAATTCGTCATCACGAGGTAGTCCCGGCTGTGGAAAATATTCAGTTCGCCGCCGATGTACTCGAGGATCACGGAGTCGCCGGACGCATCGTCCAGCGCGAGGTGGATCGCCGGGTGACTACCGCCGGTCGGATCGGTCATCGGGACCACCTGCGGGTCGTTCTGCCGGGTCCAGTCCACGGCCGCAGCGACGGTGGGGAAGTTGTCCAGGTAGTACTGCAGCCACACCGACATCGCCAATTGAGGACGTGAATCATCGGGTTCGCCGTACTCCGACTCGGCCAGCCACAGCACATGTCCAGCCATGCCCTTCTCATTGATGCCGTCCGCCGAGAGGATGTCGTAGACACCGGAGACGACACTGCCGTACTTGGCCATCCAGCGGAGCTTGCCTCTGACTCGATCGTCGCGCTCGATACCGCGTGGAAGCTTCCAAATGTTGGTATGCAGCTCCTGGTGGAAGTCCATGTTGCGACCGACGATGACTGCTCCGCCGGCATCCGGCCAGATCACACGAGTGCACATGAAATGGGTCCACTTTCTCCTCGACATGGGTCCATCGCCTTGGGGATGCGCCGATTTGGCAGGGAGAAGCCGTGACGCCATGCTAGGCCACACCATCCCGGTAGGCAGGGATCTGCTCGGAATGGCACGAACCCGGGCCGTCCGTGCCGAGATTGGGACCAGCTATGCCGCTGGTCCGGTCACTTTGTGTCCGGTGTCGGCGCTCCTCGAAAACCCGGCCACTGGCGCTCTTTGAAACTCGGCCACCTAGCCGGGGAGTGTCGGATTACCGGTGGATCTGACCCCGGTAGGGGTTAGTTTCCGGTCGGGGTGATCCGGCCTTCGAACGCGATGGCGAACGCGTTGAGCGCGGGCTTCCATCGCATCGCCCGTCGTGCCTTGCCAACGCCGGTCGGGTCGAGTGAACGAGTCACCAGATACAGGCATTTCAACGCGGCCTGCTCGGTGGGGAAGTGTCGGCGGGCGCGTACGGCGCGGCGGTAGCGGGCGTTCAACGACTCGATCGCGTTGGTGGAGCAGATGACACGGCGTATTTCGACGTCGTAGTCGAGGAAAGGTGTGAACTCGGTCCACGCGTTCTCCCACAACCGCACGATTGCGGGATACTGCTGGCCCCACTTCCCGGCGAACTCACCGAATCGTTCCTTGGCCGCGGCCTCGGTGGGTGCGGTGTAAACCGGTTTGAGGTCTTTGCTCATCCGGTCCCAGTTCTGGCGAGCTGCGTAGCGGAAGGTGTTGCGCAGCAAGTGAATCACGCACGTCTGCACCACGGTTGCCGGCCAGACGGTGTTGATCGCTTCGGGCAGGCCTTTGAGCCCGTCGCAAACCGCGATGCACACATCGGCCACTCCACGGTTCTTGATCTCGGTCAACACCTGCAGCCAGTATTTGGCGCCCTCGCCGCCGTCGCCGGCCCACAACCCCAGGATGTCGCGCTCACCGGCCACGGTGACACCCAGAACCACGTAGATCGGACGGTTCGCGACCTTGCCTTCCCTGATCTTCACATGGATGCAGTCGATGAACAGGACCGGATACACCCGGTCGAGGGGCCGGTTGCACCAATCGGTCATCTCCGCGACCACATTGTCCGTGATCGCCGCCGAGACCGTGTCCTTGGACACCGACGCCCCATAGATCTCGGCGAAATGCGCCGAAATCTTCCCCGTGGTCAACCCTTTCGCCGACAGCGACAACACGATCTCGTCCACCCCGGACAGACGTCGCTGCCGCTTCTTCACGATTTTCGGCTCGAAACTGTCGTTCGTGTCCCGGGGCACATCGATCTCGACCGGCCCGATCTCGGTGACCACGGTTTTAGATCGGGTTCCGTTGTGGGAGTCGCCCGTTCCACGAACGGCGGGATCGTGTTTCTCATATCCGACGTGCTCGGTCCTCTCCGCTTCCAACGCGGTTTCAAGCACGGTCTTTGGTCAGCTCGTCGAGCAGCCCACCGGGTCCGACCAGATCGATGCCCTGTTCCTTGGCTTGGGCCAGCAACTGCTCGGCCAGCTTCTTCGTCTCCGCCGCGTCCTTGTTCGCCACGGCCTCGAGTGTCTCCGACATTCGTCGGTCCTTCCCGCCGAGCCATCAGGCTCGACTCATCGGACCGAGATCAGATCCACCGGAGCACCGACAGTCCCACCGATCACGGTGCTCCGGTGAATTTGTTGTCCTGGAGGCCGATCGGTGCGGCCATTGATCGACCCTCAGGGCAGTGCAGATCGAAAACGCGCGGGGTGCGTATCCGCGGAAACTGACGTAGCGTCGCTCGCTCTCAATCCTGTTGTTGCTGGGCAGTTGTCGCTGTAGCGGTCGATACTGTTGTCGCCGCGTGGGTTTGTCCGATGCGGAAAAGGCTGCCTCATGATCAATGGCGAGCCGGGCGAACTCTGACGCGAAACACGCACTCGCAGAATGCAGTGCACGCCGTCGATGCAGCCGATGCCTGCGGGCGGCCTGTGCCCGTTGTCGGGGCCGTCGTCGGGTGCTGGCGGGTTTCGAAGCACCGCATGCGGGTCTGCTGGTTCGTCGCCGAAAGCCGACCCTCCTGATCAGTACAGTGGCAAAGGCTCTTGCATGCACGCCCCGGCGCTCGCGTCAGGCCCCGGAGGATCCGCTGGCACCCATGTCTGAGGATCCGCTGGAGCCAGTGTCCGCGGATCTGCTCGAGCCTCCGCCGGAATTGCACCCGCCGACCGTGATGGACTTCGGGACCAGCGGGCCGTAGGTCTCGGTTCGCGGTCCCAGGTACACGCGGTAGTGTGTATGTCCCGTCGGCCCCCCCGCACCGCGGCAGAGACAAACGTCCCCCACCCCGCACCGGCAGTGTCACCGCGCGGGCGGCCGCGCCCGCCGGTGTCAGCTGCAGCAGCCGGCGCCTGAGGCGATCGCCTTCTCTTTCGCCTCGCTGGTGCAGCAGGCGCCCGACTCGTCGCGAGCGGTTTCGCCCTCAGCCTCGCTGCCGCAGCATGCCCGTACCGCCTCGCTGTCACCGGTGGCGAATTCCGGTGCGGTACCGAAGTTCTCGGTATCGGCGAGCACGGTGTAGACCTCCCACTTCTCGGCGTTGGGACCCGTGACCCACACCTTGTCCTGGGTGGCGAAACAACACGTGGTCGCGATCTGCTCCTCGGTGAACAACCCCGCCTGCGACAGGCGCGCGATCTCACCGTGGACCTGCTCGGAGGTCTCGACCTCCACACCGAGATGATTGATAGTGCCGCCCTGACCGGTGTTCTCCAGCAGCACCAGCTTCAACGGCGGCTCCTCGATCGCGAAGTTGGCGTAGCCCGGCTTGCGCTTGGCCGGTTCGGTATTGAACAGGGTCGAGTAGAAGGTGATCGCCTGCTCGAGATCGTCGACATTCAAGGCCAGTTGCACCCGGGACATGAGAACCTCCATTGTGAGACATATGTCGAAAAAGTGGATGCCGCCGAGTCTGCCACCTTTTCGACATATGTCAATCCCGCAGGTAGTGTGGACGCCATGCCCAAAGCGTTGCCCGTGATCGACATGTCCGCCCCGGTCTGCTGCGCACCGGTCGCGGCCGGCCCGGTCGACGACACCGCCGCCCTCGAGGTCGCCCTGCGCCTGAAAGCGCTCGCCGACCCTGTCCGCGTGAAACTCATGTCACTGCTGCTGGCCAACCCGGACTCTGGGGAGAACGGCGGCGATCTTGCTGTAGCGGTGGGTCTTTCGGAATCGACCGTGAGCCATCACCTCGGCCAACTCCGCAAAGCCGGGCTCGTCGACGCTGAACGCGTCGGCATGAGTGTCGTGCACCGCGCCAGGCGTGATGCGCTGGCGGCTCTTTGTGTGGTCCTGGATCCCAACTGCTGCCGCTGATACCTCGTCGATCGGGAATCGCCCTGGTCTGCCACTCATTTGCCAGGGCTGCGCACTAGTTGCTGCGGTGCGGGGTTGGGGCTGCCGAGTTTGCGTAGGCAGCGGGCGCAGGTGATTTCTGCGCGTGTCGGTTCGAGTGCGGTGGGTGACCATCCGGCGACGCCGGTGTGGCACAGCAGTTCTGGGGCTTGTTCGTCGCCGATCCAGTGGCCGAGGCTGACTGCGTGGACGGTGCGTCCGGCTCGGACGACGGCGTGGACGCCGGGGTCGCCGAATACTGCCCGCGTGGAGGCGGCCAGTGGGGCGATGTCGGTCATGTGCCCAACGATAAGGGGATCCTCCGACACCTGAGGTGGGCCGCGGGCTTGGTCGGCCGGTTAGAGGGTGCCGCTGACGAGGATTCGCGTGCGGTGTCGACGACTTCGCTGGTGAGGGTGTGGAGTTGGTTGATGTCCAGGATTCGGTGGATTTGTGCCATGAGTCTGGTGGTGAGGCGGAAGTTGCCGCTGGTGATGCGGATGATCGCGGCGCGGCTTCGCTGGTGGTGTAGTCGTCGGGGTCGGTGAGGCCGAGTTCGGGCCAGCGGTGGCCCAGGACGTGGGTTTTGTTCGTCGCTGGACATGGGTTGGGAGTGGTGGAGGAATCCGACGCGCCTGTAGAGCGGGGGGTAGCGGGCGAGGCGGCGTTCGATGCCGGGCATGCCGATGAGGATCATGCAGGCGCCGGTGCGGTCGTGGTGGTCTCGAAGTGCGTCGAGGCTGGGGGTTTTGAGCCGGTCGGCTTCGTCGATGATGACCAGTTCGGTGTAGAGGCCGTCGTTGTTGAGCGATGACAGCACGCGGTCGGGGTGCAGGGTGGTTTCCAGCGCCCGGCTCAGACTGCGGGCCAGGGACCGGACCTCTTGGTCGACGGTGCGTGGGGTGTTGTGCACTTTCGGGGTGTAGAAGATGGTGCGCGCCGACAATGCCTGTTCTGGTGCGGTGGTTCGTCGACGAATCGGAAGTTGCGGACGACGGGTTCGACGGTGTCCCGGTTCCGGGCGGTTGCATCAAGAGCAAAGAGGTACGCTTGAGCCGCGACAGGTTTGTGGTTGGATAGCGCCGACTCTCGACTGTCTGGCCTGGCTGAATCAACTGGGGTGGGGTACCAGCTAGGGCGGGGATGGGATGCAGGCATGTACACCTTTCGCCAGTCGGATGGTCACGGGACGACACAATGGATGACACGTCAGTTGGGGACGGGGACACGATCTCAGCGGAGGCGTTCGGGCGATATCGGCTGTTGACGCTGCTGGGGCAGGGTGGCATGGGCCAGGTGTGGCGGGCGCATGATTCGCTGACCAACCGGGTGGTAGCGCTCAAGGTGTTGCCTGAGCGCTTTGCCGATGACGAGCAGCTGCGCGAGAGGTTCCGCCGGGAGTGCCGGGCGGTGGCGCAGTTGACCGAGCCGCATGTCATCCCCATCCACGACTTCGGTGATATCGACGGTAGGCTCTATCTGAATATGCGCTTGATCGAGGGCACCGACCTGCGCAAGGTGATCACGCGAGAAGGGGCCTTGTCGCCGCGGCGGGCGGTGTCGATCATCACACAGGTGGCCGGCGCGCTACAGGCGGCCCACGATGTCGGGCTGGTCCACCGCGATGTCAAACCCACCAACATCCTGCTGGGGGCCGATGAGTTCGCCTCCCTGATCGACTTCGGGATCGCCCACGCCGCCGACGACCGTACGCTGACCTCGATCGGTGAGACCATCGGCACCGTCGCCTACATGGCGCCGGAGGAGATCAGCGCGATGGTCAAGGCCGATGCTCGAGTGGACGTGTACGCGTTGACGTGCGTGCTGTATGAGTGCCTGACCGGTCGAGCACCGTTTGCGAGCGCAGCGGGGGTGCAGGGTGTGATCGCCCATCACCTGCACACCCCGCCGCCGCGTCCCAGCACCACCACACCCGATGTACCGACTGCGTTCGATACTGTCATCTCCAAGGGCATGGCCAAAAACCCCGAGGAGCGTTACCAGACCGTACGCGAGCTGGCGGCGGCGGCCGACGCCGCGCTGGGCGATTCCGCGGTCAGCACCACTGGGGCTGCGCGCCGTGGGCGGCGAATCAGATTGTCGCCCAAGACCACCGGGCTGCTCGCCGCCGCGGTCGCGGTGACGGTGGTGGCCGCCGTAGCTGTCGTCATCGGTGTTCAACGGCAATCGGGCGGTGGTGGCAGCTCGCCCCCGCCTATCACCTCGGCCTACTCGGCACAGACTCCGCTGCCGTTCACCGGCGTCAGCTTGCCCACTGATGTGGCTGTCGACGCGGCTGGCAACGTATATGTCACCGACATGGGTAACGATCGGGTGGTGAAGTTGGCGGCGGGTGCGTCGACCCCGACCCCGCTGCCGTTCGCCGGGCTGAATAATCCCCAGGGTGTGGCGGCCGACACGGCAGGCAACGTTTACGTCACCGACACGAGTAACAATCGGGTGGTGAAGTTGGGGGCGGGTGCGTCGACCCCGACCCCGCTGCCGTTCACTGGGCTCAAGGATCCCCAGGGTGTCGCGGTCGATACGGCGGGAGATGTGTACGTCAGCGACCGGGGCAACGATCGGGTGGTGAGGTTGGCGGCGGGCGCGTCGGCGCCGACGACGCTGCCGTTCACGGGGCTCCAAGATCCCCAAGGGGTCGCGATCGACGCTGCGCACAACGTATATGTCACCGAATTGAGTACCGAGCGGGTCGTGAGGTTGGCGGCGGGTGCGTCGACCCCGACCACGTTGCCGTTCACCGGGCTGAAGGATCCTCAGGGCGTGGCGGTCGACAAGGCGGGAGACTTGTACGTCGTCGACTGGGGTAATCAATGGGTGGTGAGGTTGGCGGCGGGCGCGTCGACGCCGACCCCGCTGCCGTTCACCGGCCTGAAGAATCCCCAGGGTGTGGCAGTCGACACGGCGGGCAACATTTATGTCACCGACCTGGGCCCCGATCCGGTGGTGAAACTCCCGGTAGGCTGAGGCCTATTCCGCGTAATTCGGTGGTGGTGTTCCACCGGTTCTACGGAGTCGGATTGCTTGGCTTCTGGGACTGCCCGAGTTTGGTTGTCTCGCGGGTTTGGTCTTTCAGGCCGCGAGTGCGGGCCGGTTTTTTTTGTCTCGAACTCGATCGGTGTGAGTCGGCCGAGTCGGCGTTGCCGACAGGTGCGGTGGTAGGTCTTTTCAATCCAGACCACGATCGCCAGACGGAGTTCGTCGCGGGTCGTCGACCGTTTCCGGTCGAGCACGTTTTTCTGCAGCAGCGCGAAGAACGACTCCATCGCCGCGTTGTCTCCACACGCCCCGACCCTGCCCATGGAACCTCGTAAACCATTGACCGACAACGCATTCACGAATTTGCGCGAGCGAAATTGACTGCTCCTGTCCGAGTGGACAATCGTCGCGGCAGCTGATCGAAGAGAAACGGCATTGTTCAATGCCTGCGGGAGCGGAGACGATGTCGACCGTCCACATACCGACGGTCACCTCGCCTTCATGGCTCTCCCAACTCGCGTCGGTGGTGAATACTTGGGCGACGGCGTCGAGATCGACGGTCTTGCCGTTCCAGCCCTTGTTGATGGCGTCGGCGTAGCGCGCGGTTAGATCGCGGATCGCTTCGAGATCTTCCAGCCGCTGAATTCGCTGTTGCAGTGTGGCATTCATGGCTGTCACCTCAATTTTCGGTGGAGTCGACGCGGGTGGCCGCGGCGAGGGAGGCCAAGACCTGGGTCAGTTCCCGGGCGGGATCGTGTGGCGCGACGCGGGTCCGCCAGGCGATGTAGCCGTCGGGCCGGATCAATGTGGCGCCGGTGGATTCGATGCTGTAGGCGTGCTCGAACGCCTCGCGGTCATCGAACACGACGTCGGTTCCGGCCTGATGGAAATCGACTCCGATGCCCAGCTGCGTGGTCGCCTGGGCGGCTGCGGCGGCCCAACGCTCATCGGCTGAGAGCAGGACCCAGTCGCGTTCGATCAGATCGAGCGTGGAGCGCTTGTCGTCGCCGACGCGCACCCACTGATGCGGGGCGCGGGTACCGGGCTGACCGGCCCACTGCTCGGGAAGTCGGGCGAGCGGCAAGGACGCGTCCGCACCCAGCACCGCAGTCGAGCGGTACAGCTGCCCCAACTCGATGGCCGAATCGTCAAGTACAGGGGTATCAGGGGTATCGACTTTCAAGAAGGCCTTGTAGTCGGCGCGAGCGAACAGTTGATCGTGACGCAAGTCTGCGGTCGGGCGGCGCTCGGCGTCGTAGGTATTCAGCAGCCGCGGGTCCGACTCGCCCGAGAGCACCGCGGCCAGTTTCCAGGCCAGGTTGTGCACATCGTCGATGCCGGTGTTGGCGCCATACCCGCCGCGGTTGGGTGGCAGTTGGTGCGCTGCGTCACCGGCGAGGAAGACTCGTCCCTGCGAGAAGCGGTCGGCGATCAGGCCGGCCAGCTTCCACCGGCCGGTGGTGATGAGTTCGACGGGGATATCGGTACGGCCGATCGCGCGCTGCACCAGTTCGATCTGCTGGGCGGGAGTGCGTTCGACGTCATCGGAGAGCATCAGCACCCACCGGCCATCGGAGTAGGTGGTCAAGAACGCCGTGAAGTCGGGCTGCTCGATCTCGAATTGGACCACGCCGTGCTGCAAGTAGTCCTCGAGAGGGGCGCGGAACAAGATGCTGCGCTGCACCGACAGTGGGCCGACGCCGTGACGCTCGATCCCCAGGCTGGTGCGCACCGGGCTGTCCGCGCCGTCGGCGGCCACCACATAGCGGGCGCGCAGAGCGTACTGGTGGCCGTCGTCGCGGCGGCGCAGCGTCGCGGTGACCCCGTCATTGTCCTGGACCAGGTCCAGCAGTTCGGTGCCCAGGCGCAAGTCGGCACCGTACTCGCGGGCTCGCTCACGCAGTAGCGGTTCGAGTTTGTCCTGGGTGATCGCGATCGCGTGGACCGGTGACTGGTCGGCACCGTAGGACCCCTTGCCGCCGGGGCTCCAGGGATATTCCTCCAACCAGGTGCCGCTGAGGCTCTCCACCCGGGCGCGCCGCGGCGGCTTCATGCCCTGCAGTGAGGTGGGCACCTCGACGCCGGTCTGACGAAAGTGCTCGATGGTACGGGTGGTGAAACCGATCGCCCGGGGGTGCGGCGAGCTGCCGTAGTGCTTGTCCACCACCACGACGGGCACGCCCTGCCAGGACAGGAAAACCGCCGCGGACAGTCCGACGAGGCTTCCGCCGACGATGAGGACCGGTGTCTGTTCGAGTTCCTTGACGCTCATTTGACCATCCTTCCGAGGTCCCGCTGATACCCACTCAAGAAAACACAAACGACTAACAAATGCAAGTGACTTACATATTTAACTCGCTTGCGCTTTCTGGTAACGTGGGTGCATGCCTCCTGAACCACTCGGACGCCGCGCCCGCAGGAACGCCCAGACCCGCCGCGCCCTCGCGGACGCCGCCGAGCGGCTATTCCTGGAGAAGGGCTACGACCAGGTCAGCGTGAAAGAGATCGCCGATGCGGTCGACATCTCCGTGCCGACGATGTTTCGCCACGTTCCCGATGGCAAAGAGGCCATGATGTTCGACAACGGTGACGAACGTCTCGAGAGCCTGCTGACCGCGGTCACCCAGCGCCCGGCCGGACAATCACTGCTGGCGGCGCTGCGCGAGTTTCTGCTGGGGCGGGGGCTGTTCCTCATCGATCCGAGCCCGGAGATCCGCCGTCGCACCGACCTGATCATGAGAACCCCCGCATTGCGCGAATATTCGCGCCGATTGTGGATCCGGTGCGAGGCACCCTTGGCTGCTGCTATCGCCGCCGAGTTGGGCAGGCCACCCGAGGACATCACCGCCCGCGCTATCGCACGCTACGTCCTCGAGATTCCTCAATTCGTCGCCGGCGAGCCCGATCTCCGCGCCGCTCTGGATGCGATTTTCGCCTTGCTGGAATACGGCATGCACGGCATGAGCCGACTTCGGCCACCGTGAACACCTCATCACGACATATGGCCTGCCACACCGCCCGCCGCAACGGCTGCGCCGCCATTTCCGCCCCGTCGCCTCGTGCGCTTTCAGCGGTCGCGGCTCCGTTGCGGGATCGGACTCGGCTACCAGGCCCTGGCACACCTGAGTCAAACGCTCCTGGAGGGTATTTCGCCGGCGGATCTGGATCTGGTGGAGATCAACGAGGGGTTCGCGGCGGTCGGGTTCGCGTCGACTCGCAAGCTGGGGATCGATGCGGGCAAGGTGAATGTCAAGGGTGGGGCGATCGCGATCGGGCACCCGCTGGGCATGTCGGGGGCGTGGATCGTGCTGCATCTGGCGCTGGAGTTGCAGCGTCGCGGTTGCGGTGGGGGTGCGGCGGCGTTGTGTGGTGGGGGCGGCCAGGGCGGCGCCCTCATACGCGAGAGTGCGCATGTCGGACGTCGGCTCACGAGTACAGGCCCCGTCGGTATGGATACCCGGCTGCCTGTCTGTGCAGGCAGGTGCAATTCGGCGGATACGTTCCGCGGCGCGCATCCGGCTACTACAGATGTAAGTCGGAGATGTTGTCGCGCAGAGGAAGAGCGATACCGTGTGCAATCCCTATGATCCAGTGCCGCGTCCGTCGATGGTCCCGCAGCGCAGACCACACGGTCACCCGCGTTGGACGGCGATCAACGACTCGGCCTTCCCGCACGAGCGGTCCGGCCTGGCGCGTATCCGCCGTGCGTTGCCCGATGTCGATCCCTGGAAGGCGTGGTCGAACTTCAGCTTCGCCACAGCGCACGGCGTCATGTACGAGGTGGATTTGCTGATCACCGCGCCGAACGGGTTATACATGATCGAGCTCAAATCCTGGCGCGGCGACATCGAGGTGCACGGTGGCACGTGGGTGCAGACAACCGATGCCGGTGCGGTGATCGAGCATGCCGACCCACTTCAGCTGACCACGCATAAAAGCTCGGCCCTCGCGCGTCTGCTGCGTGCGGTGGGGGAGGACGTGTACATCCGCGCGCTGGTCTGTCTGACCAATGACAGTGTGCGCGTGGTCGTGCCGGCGCCGGACCGCCGCTATGTGGTGTCGGTGGAGGAGTTGATGAACAGGCTCGCGCGACCTACCCATGATGCTCGTATTCGAATGACCGCTGATCGGGTTGCACGGGTGGGAGAGTCTCTGGAATCCGTCGGAATAGTCCCGGCGACAACCCATCTCGGAGGGGACTGGTAAGCAGGACACGTCGATCGTATCTGGCACCGATGGAGAACTGGCGATGTTGATGGCCACTTGTGGTGCCGCGTTGAGGATGCTTTGTCCGACGTAGGGCGCGGCGGGTGGGCAGAAGTATTTGACGCTGGTACTGGCGACGATTTCCATAGTGTGGAAGTCGTGGGGCCTGGTGCGGGGGAGTGCTGCTCCGCTGATGTCGCCACGGCCGCTGTAGACCTGGGCATCCCGAAGTGGTCCACCTCGATGGCCTCGCACCCCCTTCGCGGCCGCCCCGCGGAATAGTGCAGAGTCGCCGAGGAACTGCGGCACCGTGACATCGAACCTTGTAGCGGTTCCGCTGCGCGGGCCTGAGGCTCCCACGCGGACACTGCAAAGGGACCGAGGCAGAGAAGGATGTTTCCGCGGAGCGCGGCGAACACATGGAAGACCACGATCTGCACCTACGGCTACCCGACCAGCGACCCCGCACCGGACCCCGAATCAGGCTCTGTCGTCCAGCAGTTCGAGCACGGATCGATCTAGGTTCTGTCTCGAAGTGAGCGATGGGGGCGAGCGGACCTGACCGATGAGCCATGGGCGAGGCCGGAACCGCTCCGACCCGGTGGGAACGGGTTTCACAATTCCATGCCGAGCTGTCGATCCGGTGGGGTGTCGTTCGTCGGAACTATGGAACCGGTCGAACAACGCGGCCGGACCACCAGCACCCGAGGAGACCGTCCGATGAGCGCACCGACGCCGCCCAAGCCTGCGGCCCGATTCCTGGTCATGTACGAAACGCCCTCCGACATCGAGGCATTCGAACGGCACTACTGGGATGTGCATATCCCGCTCGCCAACAAGCTGCCGGGCCTGCGTCGCTATACCGTCAGCCGCGACGCGAAGCCCGTAGTCGGCGAGCCGTACTACATCGTGGGAATGCTGGATTGGGATGACATGGCCACCCTCGTCGCGGCGTTCGAGTCCGAGCTCGGGCGGCAGTGCGCCGCCGATGTGCGGGAACACCTCAGCCGCTATGCGACTATCCGCAGCATGGTCCTCCAGCTCGACGAGGCATAGCCACGAGGCACTCCGAGACAGAACCTAGTGCTCTCAGCCAACTGGCTACGAGGCACGGGAACTGCTTGTTCGAGCGGAGAACAAGATCGTCAGCTTGGGGTACACCCCAGCGTCACAACCGCGACCGCGGTTCTTTCGAACGTCCGCTACTGCCGAGTTGGGTGAGCGTCCCAGAACTAGAGCGGTACATCGTCCTTCGTGAAATGTACGGCGAGCCGCTCGCACAGCGTGGCCAACGTGGGTTCATCGACATGCGGCCCGTCGCTCCAGGAGGCGAACCAACTCACGGTGTCGGGAGTGCCTTCGGGGCGGACGAACATATGCTGATGGAAGTGCGCGACGCTACGCCCCGTGATCGCTGAGAGCACGTAATCGGGGGACAGTTCGGTGCGTAGCGCGTATGCCGCGCGGCGAACCGCCCACCCGACGGCAGCACCCTCGGCGTCGCTCAGATCAGCCAAGGTCGGCGCGTGACGGACCGTTTCGACGAACAGGTAGCCGGGCATCGGCACACCCTCGGAGAGTGGACGGTGCGTCACGACAACCAAATCATCGGCGTAGATCACCGGGCCGACCAAGCGGCCTATGCCACCATGCTTTTCGCAGATGAGACACTCATTCCCCACCGCGTGACTGTATCGACAAACGCACCGTCATGCCGCGTACCGTGCTGACCGAACCGGCGGCCAGCGCGACCCCTCTGGATGTATGTGAGCTGTCTTTTTGGGGTAGACCCCAATCTGACGCGCTCGTCGGCGATCAATTCTTCCGGCTGACCGACTGCGCTGGGTGAGCGTCTCGAGGTGTCTCGGAAAGGGAGCCCGAGCAGTGGTCCCGGGCGACCGCGGTCTCCGCCCTACCGGTCTGGCCCTCGACCGGTTTCGGTGCTGAAGTCCTGTTGCTGTGAGGCTTTCGGCCCTGTGCAATGATCGGCGGCCGCGAGGACATTTACCAGTGGAGGCCGCCTAGCACCGATAGCGTCCGTTGGGTTGGGTTGGGTTGGGTTGGTGCAGGAACCAGGCGGTGGGGGTAAGCAGGCGCATTCGTCGAGACAGCGAGGTGGCGCGATGACGGAATTGGTGCGTTTCCGTTGGCCGATGGAGGCAGCGTGCTCGTCGAGGTGCCTGCACAACATTGCCAGCGCCGGGAGGATGAGCCGATGACCAGCCGTCGGTCTTTTGCCGCGCGATGCCCATATCCCGGTGCCGACCAGCATCGGAACCGGAGTCGAGGAGGCGATCACGCAGATCCTGACACGCCGAGAACAGTTCGACCACGCGCACCGCGGCGGCGCATTCTCACTGTCGTCGCGAGCGCCCTGGCCTTGGTGGGCCTTGCCGCTCCGGCCGCCGCGCACACCCCGGTCCTGCTCGGCTCGGACGACACCGTCGACGCCCTCGACAGGAGTCCACTCGCCCCTATCGGAACCGTCTCGTTCGCCTTCTACGGCCGAACCAGCGCGGTCGGCGACACACGCGCGGTCCGCATCCAACTCTCCAGAGGCGAGCCCTTCCATGCCCAGCTCCTCATTCCCGATCTGGCCCCCGAGAACGAGCTACCCGTCCCGCAATTGCCCCGACTGTCGATCCTCGGCCCCGACCGAGCCATGACCACTCTCGATAACACCGCGCGCGCCCCCTTCTTCGAACCGTTCACCCAGACCTCGTACCTAACCCTCGCCGACACCGCCTCGGCCGCGCAGGCCGGCACCTACACCCTCGTTGTCACCGGCTCCGCGCCGGCCCGGTTCGTGATTGCCACCGGCGACACCGAACAATTCGGCGCACCACTGGTCAACGCGACCGCCGCCACCCTCTCCGACGTTCAAACCTGGTACCGCACACCTCCCAGTGAGTTCCGAGGGACAGCACACGTCTCGAACCCACCCGACAGACCCGATTTCGACACCGCATTCTGCTGACCGGGGTGCGACCGGATCGGTCGCACCCCAGGGAACGCGTTACGGACGGTGGAGATCAGCCGGTGCCGGAGGTTGCCCGGCATCTGCGTTGTGAAGCGTTCCGAACGGCCGCCGACCACGCCGCAATTCGGGTGCTGGACCCGGCTCCTGCATCAGTGCATGGAGGGGCTGCTGCACGGTCTCGGCGATCGCTGACAGGGTGTCGCGGATAGTTCGGGCGTTTGGGTTTTGCTATCGGGAAGGGGGCCCTAGGAGAGGGAGGACGATCGTGCAGGTCGGTGGGGTGGCGTGGGCGGGGTCGAGTGCGTCGAGTACTTCGTGTATCGCTACTGGATCCGATGTCAGCTCGTTGTGTTCGGTGAAGTCGGTCGGGCAAAGATCTTGTAGTACAACGTTGTGCACGTTGGGGCCGTCGAGAAGGCCTGTGGTGTAGGGGGTGGCGATCTGGTCGTAGCGGGTGACGATCATGGTGAACGGGATCGCCGGTGTGGCATCGGGGTTCGGTTCGAGGTCTTGCAGGAACGGTGCCCCGGGTGACAGCTGACACGGTCCGCAGTGACGGGTGGCCGCCGCGCCGCTCCCGGTGGATTCCACCAGCGGCTGCACACCGGCGAGACCGCTGACCGTCGATCCGTGCAGGGGGGCGGCCAGTGCGACGTAACGGCCGATCTTCGACGCTCCGCCGAGTCGGCTCAGGTAGTAGTAGGCCACCGCCCCGCCTATCGAATGACTCACCAGGTCAACCTGTTTCGCCCCCGTGGCGGCCTCGACCCGATCTATGAAGTTGCCGATCTGTGTGGCGCTGTCCTGCACGGGAGCGGTGGCGCCGATCGGGCCCAGCCCCTCGGATCCGTAGGTGGTGGTGTACACGCAGTAGCCGGCGTCGGCCAACACTGGCGACAGTGTATTCCAGCTGATGGTGTCGTTCGACAATCCGTGGAGCAGCACAACGGGATTCGGATGTGCTGCGGTCCGCCGGCACGATCGATCGTTGGCCCCAGGAGGCGATTGCCCCGGTCCGGTCAACTCGGCCTGCACACCACCCAGATAGCTGTAGGAGGGGGCGGGATCGGGTACATGATCGTCGGCCACGGCTGGACCGGCTGTTGTCACGAGCACCGTAGCAGCCAGCGTGGCAACGGATATCACTCGTCGCATCGACGCACTCCTTCGTTTGTATAGCCGGTCAGCAGTCCTTCCGCCCCCGCCGCGGAAGGAATGACCGACCGGCCGGTCATAATGTAGCATCGGGATACGCTGGCGGCAGCCTGAGAGAGGAGAGCGGTCATGGCCCGACCTTCGGAGCCCGGTCGTAGGGCGCTGTTGGACGCCGGTTCTGTGGTGGCCGAGCGTGCGGGACTGCGGGGGCTGTCGGTCAACGCTGTGGTTGCGGCGGCGGGAATGTCCAAAGGCAGCTTCTATCACCATTTTTCGGACCGACGTAGTTACATGATCGCCCTGCACCGCCGCTACCACGATGTTCTGGCCGAAGCGATCCTCGCCGAAATCGGCGATCTCGCCCCGGGTTTTTCCCGTCTTGCCGCTGGCGTCACTTCGTATCTGGATGCATGTTTGCGGACGCGCGGTACGAAAGCCTTTCTTGCTCAGTCGCGTACCGACACCGACTTGCTCGATGAGGTCCATGCGCGCAATCGAGCAGTGGCTGCAGTTATCGAGCCGGATCTGCGGGCTATCGGGTGGGACGATCCTGCGGCCGTGGCGCACCTGGTCGTCGCGATGGTCGCCGAAATCGCTTTGGCCGAACTGTATGCCGATGAGCTGCAGCCGACTCTGCGTTCAGCGGTGATCGGCCTTATCAACAGGGAGTAGGCGCGGCTCGCGCAATACCGACCGGCAACACCGCCGACTTCGTGCTGACCTCGGTCTCGAACGGTATGGCTCAGGGGGCGCCGTGGCTGCCCCTTCGGGCAGGGCTGCACCGGCCAGTCTGTAACTGTGTCCGCTGCGGGTTTTCGCGTAGGCGACGAGTTTGGGTTCGGAGTTCCTCGGGTCGTGTGGTCATGCGGTGCGGGTCGAGCGCCACGCCGGCGAGTTCGAGATCGTGCGCAGGGCGAAGGAGTCGCACATCGCTTGACCGGCTTTTCGGAGGCTGCCTCATCCCCAGTGATTCCGCGACGTCCTGTCGACGTCCTGTAGGTCCGAGTGAATCGGCGACCCGACTGAATCCGATTGTTCCGGCCGTATCGAGAATCCCGTTGAACTGCGGAGTTGCGATTCGTCAGAACCGAGAAGAACGGGCCGAAGGAGGAACTGCCCCAGTCTATTTGCGTATCGATCGCATCTGGAAGCTTGCCCGAAGACTTATCGGGGCCAGCAGTGTGTGGACCGTTCCCTCGCAGCCGACGAAGTGTTTGTAGAGCGGCCGCCCTTTCCGTAACCCGGCTGGCGGTCAGGTGCGGCGAAGGCCGATGAACTCCCGGATCGCTGTGGCGAGCCGCAGCGGTTGGTCGAGCGGGACGAGGGTGTAACTGTCTGCTATCTCGACCAACTGGCCGAGCGGGAGCAGTGCGGCGAGGCGTCTGCCGTGGTCGGGCGGCATCACACGATCGTCTTGGGCCCAGACCACCAGCGCGGGCCGGTCGAAGCTCGGCAGATACTCCGCCGAGTCGAGCAACAACCGCGTGTCTGCCGCCACAGCGCGTAGCATCCGCACAGTATCGCGGCGGATCTCCGGCTGGGTCGAGGCCGGCTTCATCCACTTGGCGACCGTTGCGTCTCCGCGTTTGGTCAGCCAACCGAAAGCGAGCGGACTGCGGCGCAGCATCCGTAACCGCATCTGCTGCATGAACAGCCCGAACAACGGCGGCGAAAGCTTGCCTGCGAAGATCAGCATCTTCCCGGTCAGTCCTGGCGGGAAATTGTCGAAAGCCTCGCACGAGACCAGCACGATGCGACTCACGCGTTGCCGCGAAAGCGTGGTGCCATCGCTCATGAGCAATTGGACGAGCGCGCCGCCGGTGTCGTTCCCGACGAGTGTCACCCGCTGCAGGTCGAGGCGGTCGAGGAATTCTGCGACCAGTCGCGCGATCGCGGGCAAAGACAGGTCGACGTCGGCGCGCATTCCGTGCCGGTGAGCGCCGAACGGCAATGTCGGCGCGACGCATCGGTGGTCGGCCGACAGTTCGGCAATCGGTCCGTCCCACAGCGTCGCGTCCATCATCAACCCGTGCAGCAGCACGACCGTGGGGCCTTCACCGCCGGAGTCCTGGTAGTCGACAGTTCCCGCCGAGAGGTCGATCTGCTTCATACGCTTCACTTCCGCGAGCTACCGCGGGTACCGGAGGGATCCGCGGTGGGGTGATCGAACAGGTGCCGGTGCAAGAACGACAGCTGGGCCGCCACGGCCTGCTCATGCTCGTCCAGGAAGGGGGCGTAGTGGTTACCGGATATCTTGACGACCTCCCCGCGCGGGGCCCGGCTCGCGGCCTTCACCGATGGTTCGACCAGCGATGTCTGATCACGGTCACAGACCACGACGAGTAGCGGCGATTGCACGCGGGATGCGGCGCGGCCGGGCCGGTAGAGAGTGAAGCGAAGTGCGGTACGGGCAGCGACCATCTGCTGCCAGTCCGGATAGCTGTGCGAACGCAATGCGCGTCCGGTGTCGAGTCCGTCCGGCGTGGTCAGCATCGATACCGTCCCGGGCACTCCGACGAGCGGCACCAATCGCGGTGGACGCCCTATGAGGCTGCCGAGGGCGTCGGCGATGCCCCGCGCGGTAAAACGCAGCGTCGCCAGTGGTTTCTGGTGGCGCATGGCGTTGCGGCTCACGGTCGGACCGTAGGGGTTCGGTGTCTGCGCGATCGCCGCGCGGAGTTGAGGGTTGCGCTCCGCGACCCGGAATATGTGCCCACCGGAGGCAGAGAACGCCCACACCGCGAGTTTGGCCGGATCGACTCCCGGCAGGGTTCGCGCGGAGTCGATGGCTGCCTGCCAATCGTCGAGCTGGTCTCTCGCCGAAAAGGTGAGGCGCGGATGTCCACCGCTCTCGCCGACGCGACGGTAGTCGAAGGCCAGGACCGCGAACCCCGCGTCGTTGAATCGCCTCGCGAACTGGTCGGTGGCCGGCTCCTTCGGCACCGCGAACCCGCCGGCCATGATCACGCAGGCGCCGTTGGTTCCCGGATAGAACCACGCGGCGCATTGGGTGTCGCCGCTGACGAATCGAACCTTTTCCCGTTCGACGGTTTCGGTGGTGTTGTGTTCGGTCATTCAGGGCTTTCCTCTTCTGATAGCTACCGTTTGCTCGGTGCCGCATTCGATCTCGGTTTTCGACGGGACCGAGCCGACGTACCGAGACCAGACATAGTCCGAGGTCGCGGACTGTGGTCAGAACGCCGATTTCCGTTGTTCCTACGCTACGAACGCCCCGGAGTCGGCGCGTCACCCGAAGGTGGATATCCAGGTGGAATCTGCGACCAGGTGGTGCGGCCCGAAGGTGGAGCCGGAACAGGCCCGGAATTCTCCGGTTGCCCCCATGCCGAGCGATCCCGCAGCGGGAGCCGGTGGAGGAGCCCGCTACTACAATCGGCCCGGCCAGCAACCGAGCTAACCAATCGCTGGACGTGCTGAGCGGTGCATCGTCGACGGCTGAGCCGCCCGCGGCATACCCGTGACGAGGTGCCATGTCCGAGCAGGATGCACTGCTAGCCACCAAGTTGCGTGTGCCTGGACTGCGCCGGGGCTTCGTCCCCCGTCCGCGGCTGGTCGGTCGGCTCGACGCGGCTCTGACGCAGGGGCTGGTGCTGGTCTGCGCCCCGGCAGGGTTCGGCAAGACGGGCCTGCTGGCCGAATGGGCTCGCAGTAGTCGAGGAACGCTTGCCTGGTTGTCTCTCGATGCGGCCGACAACGATCCGGCGCTTTTTTGGCGGCATGTGGTGGCGGCCCTCGATCGGGCGCGCCCGGGAATCGCCGAGCAGCTGAGCCCGCTGCTGGGCCCACCCGCTCCGACATCGTTCGAGGCACTGGTCACGGCGCTGATCAACGAGTTCGACGCCCGTCCCGATGGGGACGAGGTACGGCTGGTCGTCGACGACTATCACCTGATTGATGCGCGGGCGGTGCACGCTGCCTTGACCTTGCTGGTGGAGCACCTGCCGACAGGTCTGCGGCTGGTGTTGGCCACCCGGTCCGACCCACCGCTGCCGCTGGCACGGTTGCGCGCTCGCGGGCAGATGGCTGAGCTTCGCGCCGAGGAGCTTCGCTTCGCATCGGATGAAGCGGCAGCGCTGTTGCGTGGTGCGACGGGCGGCGACGTACCCGACGCGGCGGTGACGATGCTGACCATCCGCACCGAGGGATGGGCGGCCGGGTTGCAATTGGCCGGGCTCTCGCTGCGAACCCAGGCGAACCCCGCCCGGTTCGCAGCCGAGTTCAGCGGCAGCCACCGCTACGTCCTCGACTACCTTGCCGGAGAGGTACTCGAGCAACTGAGCGAACAAGTGCGCAAATTCCTTCTGGAGACCTCGGTGCTCGAGCGTCTCAGCGGAGAGCTCTGCGACGCCGTCACCGGCCGCGCGGACAGCCAGGAGATGCTGGAAGGGATCGAGTTGGCCGGCCTTTTCCTCGTGCCACTCGACGAGGTACGCGGCTGGTGGCGCTATCACCATCTGTTTGCCGGGCTGCTCCGCGCCCAATTGCAGCACGAACGGCCCGGACACGCTCGGGCACTGCACCGACGCGCGGGAGCCTGGTGTGAGTCGCATGGGCTCGCCGAAGAGGCCGTCCACCACGCATTGCGCGCCGGCGACACCACGTGGGCTGCGCGCGTGATCGAGCGATACTTCGACGAGCTCTTCCGTCGCGGCGAACAGGCAACAGTGCATCGCTGGCTTTGCGACCTGCCCTCCGAACTCATCCGATCCCGGCCACGCCTGTGCCTGGCGCAGGCGTGGATGGCGCTGGTGGGTAGCGATATGGACGCGGCCGTCCCGCGGCTCGACGCTGCCCAGCGCACGTCTGCCGACCCGGGCGAAGAGTCGTTCGAGCCATCGGTGGGCCGGGCCGCAAGTTGGCTGGCCGACGTCCCCGCTGCCATTGCGGTGGCGCGCGCTTGGCTAGCCTGCTTGCACGGCGACGCCGAGGCAGCGGCCGCGTTCGCCGCGCGGGCACTGGCCGAACTGGGCGAGGACAACTGGATGTTGGAGTCCCTGACCTGGTGGCAACTGGGCTCGGCCGAATGGCTGCGTGGCCGGCTCCGAGAAGCCGAGCAGGCGTTCGCCTCGAGCATCGCCCAGTGGCACGCGGCGGGCGAGCGTTCGCTGGCCGTTCGAGGTTACTACCACCTCGGCCAGGTGCAGTGCGCCCAAGGCCGCTTGGACGCAGCGCTCGGCACCTACCGGCGCGCACTCGAGATCACCGCACCCCGCGGTGTGGTGACTCTGGCGACTGCCGGGATGGGATACGTGGGCATGGCGGAGGTGGCCTACCAGCGGGGCGATCTCGAGGCCGCCCTCCGGGACGTCACCGTGGGCATCGCACACTGCCGGCAGCTGACCTACACTCAGCCGCTTGCTGCGGGACTGGCGACGCTGGCGTGGATTCGGCAGGCCGAGGGGGATCCGGCCGGGGCCCTGGAAGTGATCGGCGAGGCCGAGCGACTCACGCCGGGCACGACCATGGCAGACCCGTTCACCCCTGTTCCAGTGCAATGGGCGCGGTTGCACCTCGCACAGGGCGACCTCGTCGCCGCGGCTCGTTGGACGAAGGAACGTGGCCTGAGCGCGCACGACGAGCCGGACTGTTCCAGGGAGCCCGACTATCTGGTGCTCGCCCGGTTGCTGCTCGCCCGAGACATGCCGGGCCAGGCACTTGCACTGTTGGAGAAGATGCTCGCGACGGCCACTCCGGACCGTGTGCGGAGCATCATCGAGATCCAGACGCTACGGGCGCTTGCCCTCGCCGCGCGAGGCACGGACGACACCGCTGTCGACATACTGGCCGATGCGCTCACACTGGCCTATGAGCAAGGCCACGTTCGGGTCTTCGCCGACGAGGGTGCCGCCATAGGCGTGCTACTACGCCGTCTGATCGCGGCCCGACAGGAGGGACACGCCGCCCGCGACGTGCCCCTGCGATATTTGGCTCGGGTGTTGCACGGGCTCGGCCGGAGCCGCGTCGTCCACGATTCCGGGTCGAGTGCCGCGACAACGGTGCTGGGGATGGCCGAACAACTGACCGCCCGGGAACGCGAGGTACTGGGCCTGCTGGTCGCGGGCAGATCGAACCGGCGGATCGCCGATGAGCTGGTAGTCACTGTCGACACCGTCAAGAAACACCTGACCCACATCTTCGGCAAGCTCGGCGCCGTCAACCGCACCGAGGCTGTCGACCGGGCACGGCAACTGGGTTTGATTCGCTAGGAACAGTGTCCCCGCGGATTCTCGATCGACGTGCGTGCCTTCAGGTTTGGGCTCCAGCGCGATGTCGGACTTGCGGCGACGCATCGCCGCTTCAGCCGGCAAGGTTGCGCCATTCATGTCGCACCGATAAAGTATGTAATACATACATTATTGATCCGACATGATGGGTTCGAGTTGCGTCTCGAGATCATCGCAGCTCCGGCCGGTTGCCAGAAGCAGCCCTCCAGGGTCCGGTCCCGCATCTCCTCCCGCGCCGGCCACCGATGACGCCGATCGCCGAACTCCATCCACCACCCCATGGAGAATCACATGCCGAATACCGATCGCGTCGCCCTTGTCACCGGCAGTGGACGCAGTATCGGCCGGGCGATCGCACTGCGTCTGGCCGCCGACGGGGCGCGCGTCATCGTCAACTACAAGAGCAACGCCGAGGCCGCCGAGCAGGTCGTCTCGACGATCGAAGGGGACGGCGGACAGGCCACCGCCGTCCAGGCGGATGTGACCGATCCGGTCCAGCTGGCGTCGCTGTTCGACGCTGCCGAACAGCGGTACGGCGGCCTGGATGTGTTCGTGCACAACGCGTATGGATTCGCCGCCGGCCCGATCGCCGGAGCTACCGACGAGGACTACGCGCGGTCGTTCGCCGCCAACTCCCACGCCACGTTCGTCGCGTTTCGAGAGGCCGCAGGGCGGGTGCGCGACGGCGGCCGAATCGTCTACATCTCGTCGTCGGCCACTCGCGCAAGCGACCCGTCCGTGTCGGTGTACTCGGCAAGCAAGGCGGCGGGCGAGCAGTTGGTTCGAACTTTCGCCCGTGAGGTGGGGCCGCGGGGAATCACCGTGAACAGCGTATTGCCGGGACCGACGAATACCGATGCGATGCAACATATGAAGCACATGCTGGTGGAGCGGATCGCCCGCACACCAATGGGACGCTTCGGTGAGCCGGAGGACATCGCCGATGTCGTAGGTTTTCTGACCTCTCATGACGCTCGATGGGTCACAGGCCAGAGCATCGCTGCCGACGGAGGCCTCACAGCGTGACAAGCCATATCGCGCACTGCGATCGAACGCCTCGGCACCCACTGGCTTTCCGTTGTGCCCGTTGATCCAGTTCGGCGCCAACTTCGCCGACGGCGTCGAAACCTTTGGGCTGCATTCCATCTCGGAGGATGAATTGCGCCGCTCGTTCACGGCGCCGGACTGGTCGACAGCCGGCTTGCGAGCCGGGCGCATGGCGGGCGGCCGTCCGCCCGAGACATGGTCGAGCCAGTTCGCCCGCAACGACTTCCGCCCCGAACTCATCGCCGACGGACTGATGTTGATGCCGTTCTGGGCATCGGACGCGCAGCGGCTCTGACGAACTCGCTGTGCGAGGGTCGCCGGATCGTCCGGGACCCACCTGGAGAAGGAGCTGCCATGTATCTCGTCACCGGAGCGACAGGGTTGATCGGCCGACCGCTCACGGACATGTTGCTCGCGAGCGGAGCGCAGGTCAGAGCGATGACCCGTCGACCCGACGCCCGCCTGCCCCGCGGCGCCGACGCCGTCACACCCGAGGACCTCGACTCCGCCCTGCGCGGCGTCGATTCTCTGTTCGTCCATCCGCGCGCAGCCAAGGACGGCATCGCCGAGCTGCTCGCTCGCGCTGCGGCTCACCATGTGGGACGCGTGGTGGTGATGTCGGCAATCAACGCCGACGACGACGTGTCACTTCAGCCCTCATGGTTCAACGGCGACCGCAATACCGACGTCGAGCGCGCGGTCGTCGACAGCGGAATACCGTGGGTGAGCATACGGCCGAGTTCGTTTGCGATGAACACCCTGTCGATGTGGTCCGGTCAAGTAGCCAACGGCGACACGGTGTTCGGTCCGTTCGCCGAGTTCGCGGAGCCACTCATCCACGAGCGCGACGTCGCCGACGTGATCGCCCGGGCGATGGTCGATGACTCACTTCTGGGCCGGAAGGTCCCGATTACCGGGCCCGAATCGCTGCGCATCGACCAGCTTGTCGCCATCATCGGAGAAACGCTTCAGCGCCCCTTGGGTTTTCACGAGGTTCCCGTCGAGACAGCGACCGCCGGCATGATCGCGCACGGACTCGACCAGCGGTTCGTAGACGCCCTGATGGCTCGATGCGCCCGCGAGATCGAGCGACCGATCGCAGCGAACACCAACGCCGAGGGCATCCTCGGCCGTCCGGCTCTCTCGTTCGCCACCTGGGTAGCCGACCACAAGGACGACTGGTCATAGCCCGAGTCGTTCCACCTGGCGCACGACATGTCATATGTAGACGATGTGTTATGGAAGTCATATGTTATGTGTACGATTCAGTACGTGCTCGAACTCGTCGCCAGAATCAACCGATTCGCCGGGCCGGTATTCGCCGGACTCTACGCGGGTGTTCTTCTTGCCTTGCTGGTCCTGGAGCTGGAACTGCGGCTGTTCGACGGTTCGGTCTATACCCGTGTGGCGCAGGTCAATCTGATCGGAATCCCCTGGCTCGCCGGGGCAGCATTGATCCCGGCGATGCTGTGCGCGGCACTGTCGGTGCTCCTCACCATCCGCCGGCCCGGCCCGGCTCGATGGTGGGCGCTGGCCGCACTGATTCTGCTGCTGATCGTTTTCACCATCTCGTCGGCGGTCAACGTGCAAATCACCGCTGCGGAAGGCCGTTGGAACGTATCGTCGCCCCCGTTCGACTGGAGGGTCCAGCGGGATCGGTGGCAGGTTGCCCACGCGGTCCGCACTGCCGCTTCGATCGCCGCCTTCCTATGTCTGAGCATGCTCGGATTCGCCGGCAGCCGGGGCGATGCGACCGATTCGCAACCCGGAACCCGGTGCGCGCCGGTCGGCCCGCGCGCTGGAGTTCCCGAATGACCCACTCCTGTCGAGAAAGGTAATGATGACTACGACCATGGGACGCATGAAGGTTCGATTCGCGAGCGGCGGAAGGGAATGCGCCGCGTGGCACTATCCGGGAGAAAATGGAGCATGCGTTGTCATGGCCGGGGGCCTGGGTGTGACGAAAGAACCGGCGACGGATCCATTCGCGACCCGATTCCACGATGCGGGTTTCTCGGTGCTTGCGTTCGATTTCCGGCATCTGGGGGAAAGCGATGGGGAACCAAGGCAAGTGGTGTACCTCAAAAGGCAATTGGCCGACTGGCGTGCGGCGATCGAATTCGCCGCCGCATTACCTGAGGTGAACCCGGCCGTTCTCGACCAATACGAGCCGGCCGTCGCCGCCCAACTGGGGTTCCTGCGCAGGCACCTGACCTGAACAGCAGACCTCGACGTCTCGGTCGAGTGGCGCGAAATCGGCGGCATGCATCGCCGATTTCGCTCCGCGCCACCTGCCGCGAACCACACCCGCGGGCGACCGAGTCCGGAAGCGCGCATGGGCGATCAGCTCTCCGCCAACTCCTCCGCCGCCTCACGACCGGCGACGCCGGTCCGATGCAGGAAGTCGGCGATCACCTCGAGCTCGGCGCCGGAATAATCAGCACACAGCTCATCCATTCGCTTGTTCATCCCGGAAAACAACTCGAACAGTTCCGAGTTCCGCTCGCGCACGGCACGCAAGGTGACGGCCCGGCGATCCGAGGACTCCGGGTCACGCTCTCGCACGATCCATCCACCCTTTTGCAAGCGGTCCAAGACTCCCGTCATCGTTGCGGGATGCAATCCGGCCCGCCGTGCCAGCGAGGAGGGCGACAGCGGGCCATAACGGTTGATCAGGTCCAGGCATGTCCAATCGATGTCCTTGAGCTCGACCCTGCCGCCGAATCTGCGATTGAGCAGTGACAGCTGAATATTCAAGTCACGCAACGCTTCCCGCACGTCCGCAGTCAACCTGCGCCTGGTCCGCGCCGGAGTCCGGCCTGCTGCTGAATTCACCCTGCGCCACCTCGCCCACGTTTATACGGTTCACATATCATACGCAAAGCCGAAGGCGCTGGTACCAACGGATCGCCGCCGTGGCGGGGCAGGCGAAGCCGGAACTGTGTGCGGGGAGGGCGTCTGTTATTCGCGGTTACGCCGGCAATCGGTTCATCGGGTCGATCGAATGAACTCGTCGATCGCGCCGGCCAGAACGGGGCCTTGATCTTCCTGCACAAAGTGACCAGCGTTGACGATCGTCACGTGCGGTTGCCCGGCTGCGCCCGGAATATGCTCACGAAACACCCGGGCTCCGTCGCCGACTCCGTAATCGTTGTCGCTGAAAGCGCACAAGAACGGAGTCTGCATCGTCTGGAGAATGTCCCATGCCCGGCGGTTCGCCGCGGCCGCGTCGTCGAACGGCGCGAGGGGGACCAGTAGCGGAAATTGGCGGGCGCCCGCCAGATATGACTCATCGGGAAACGGTGCGTTGTAGGCCGCCAGGACCGCCGGATCGAGATCGGACACGGTTCCGCGGTCGACGACCTGACCGATGTCGAAGGGATTCGAACGCTGACTGAGCTGCAGCCACAGGGCAAAGGAGCCTCCGAGGTCCTGGTCGCCGGTCGGAAACGAGGTGTTCGTGGCGATCACGCGCCGAAACCGGTCTCGATGCTCTGCCAGCACGCGTAGTCCCAGCAGACCGCCCCAGTCCTGGCACACCATGGTGATATCGCGCAGGCAGAGATGGTCGAACACAGTGTGTGCCAGCCAGTCGACGTGCGCCTGATACGTGTACACGAAACGGTCGATCGGTTTATCCGACTTACCGAATCCGACGAGATCGGGCGCCACACAACGATGCCCCGCCTCGACCAGGGGCGGGATCACGTGCCGGTACAGGAAGCTCCACGACGGTTCTCCGTGTAGCAGCAGGATGGTCTCCCCGGACTCGTGCGACGGCTCGGCAGGGCGTTCATCGAGATAGTGCACCCGCAACCGCGTGCTGATGCCGGCACCGGCCTCGATGTCGACGTAGTGCGGCGCGAACGGGTAGTCGGGTAACCCCTCGAACCGCTCTTCGGGCGTTCGCGCTACCGCGATCGACCGTTCTGTACCGGCCGGAACCTCCGCGTAGACCATCTCGCACTCCTCACGCCTGGGCGCTTTCGCGATAATATTAGAACCATATCATATGCTATAGATATTTTATCTGCACGTTCGCTCTCCGGGAGGGTTTGTGAGAACGGCACCGTCGCCATCCGCACGAGTTCCGGCCGGTCGGCGCCGACCATGCTCGAGAACCTCCGGGTACGCGACGGTCGTATCGCCGAACTATGGGGTTGTCCTACCCGCAACGCCCCGCCGGCCGAGTCGCAAGTATCCCCGCCGACAAACAGGCGGAGCATCAGGCGACGGGGGGCCCATGGGGGTCCCCAAGTTTGCGGGTGTCTGGGTCGGTGCCCTGGATGCCCAGGGCAGTTGGGGCGTAGCTGATGAGCGTTTTCCGGTTGTCGAGGCTCGAAAGGGCTGGCTGCCCCGCTGTGCTGGACGCTCCGGTTGCCGATTGGGAGCTTGTTGCGGATCGTCGCTGTTCATGGATCCGTCGGCGGGGTGGTCCACGGGCGCAAAGACTTCGGCACCAGGAGCGCAAGCTCATCACCACCCGCTTCGGGAAACATTCGCCTCGTAGGTGACGATCATCACCAGAAATGATATGTGTTCCATATTGTATCTAAAGGGGATTGCTTGGTAGTGTGACTTTATCCCACGGATATTGGGTTCGAAACACCAGTCGGCGTCACATCGGCGTCGAACCAGGCAGCCTCACATCCCCGGCCCAGTGCCGAACCTGTGATGTCGCGCTGCGTGAATCCGCCCCGGGGCGGGCTCAGCCACCCGTTCCGCTATCGAAAGACCTGTGATGACTATTGATTTCGCCGTCATGTACGCAACACACGACGCCTTCCGTCGCGACCTCCGACGCCTGTCCGTAGCCGCCGAATCCGGTCATGCCGACTCGCCCGGTGTCGAAGCCGGGTGGTCGAACTTCGTCCGCCAATTGCATGTTCACCACACCGTCGAGGACGCCGCACTGTGGCCCCAGGTGATCGCCGCTGTGTCCGGCTGTCCGGACCACCTGGCGCTGATGGCCGAGATGGAGGCCGAGCATGCGGCACTGGATCCGGAATTGGCCGCGGTCGAGGACGGGCTCGCCAGGCGAGCTGCCGACCTGCCTGAGCGTATCGACACGCTGTCGACGATCCTCGGCGAACACATGGCGCATGAAGAGAACAGCGCGCTCCCACTCATTCAAGAGGTTTTGACCCCGAAAGACTGGGACACTTTCCGCAGTGCGATGGCCCGCAAGCAGGGGCCGGCGGGGGCGGCTGTCTATATACCGTGGGTGCTGGATGACACCACACCCGACCAGCGCAAGCGTTTTCTGGCGGCGATGCCCGGCCCGGTCGCGGTAGCCAACCAGCTGGTTTTGCGGCGGCGTTACAACAGCAAGGCGCTGTGGCGATGATTCAGGAGCCAGCGACCGGGGGATCTTGTGACCGGCGAGAGTCTTTCGGCAGTGCCGCTGAATCTCCTCCAGCGTCGGCGGGGCCGCGCCGGCATAGGTCTCGACGAGAGGGTGCAGATCACCGAGGCCGGTGACGTGATCGAGCATGCCGAACCACTCCAGGTGATCGAGCATAAATGCGCAGCACTTGCGCGCCTGTTGCGCCGTAGCGTCAGCGGTTGTGCGCCGAATCGTACTGGGAGGGTAACGGTTTGGCGTGCGGGTCCGGCATGTATCGCGGACCCGCACGGTGATTGCTAGCGCCCGGCGTGTACGGCCGGACGGCGGTCGGCCCACGGCATGGCGCGCTCGAGATCCCCGGCGAGCGCCAGCAGCGTGGCCTCGTCGCCGTGGCGTCCGGCGAACTGGATGCCGATCGGCAGCCCCGCCGCGGATTGGACCAACGGCAGGGAGATGGCGGGCATGCCGGTGACGTTGAACAGCGCGGTGAAGCTGCCGTAGTCGAAGATCCGGTCGTACCATTCGCGGGCGCTCAGCGAGGCGTCGTCGGCGTCGAGGTGGCCCAGCGGGATCGGTGGTGCGCTGGTCGTGGGCGTCAGCAGCACGTCGTAGCGGGTGAGGAAGCCCGCGACCGCGCGGGTGGTCTGGTTGAACACCCGGTCCGCGGCGTAGATGTCGAAGGCGGACAGCGTCTTTCCGTATTCGACGCACGCCAGCGTGGTCGCCTCCAGGTGCTCCCGGCTCGCCTCCACGCCCAGCTGCGCCGAGGCACCCAGGACGGCGTCGGCGAGGAAACTGCACCACGCGTCGAGATTGGCCTTGTCGAAGGCCGCCACATCGAGTTCGGGCGCGCCCTCCTCGACGATGTGCCCCATCTCGGCCAGCCGCTCGGCCACGTGGTGCACCGCGGCCACGCACTCCGGGTCGACGGCGCGACCGGCGTCCATCGGGGTCGCGGTGACGGCGATCCGCAGTGGCCGGGAACCGGCGGCCGCGTGCTCGGCGTAGCTGCGCACCGGGCCGGGCAGCAGGTAGCGATCGCCGGGTTCGGCGCCGTGCACCGCGTCGAGCAGCCGCGCGCTGTCGCGCACGGTGCGGGTGACGGCGAATTCGATGCCGAGCCCCAGCAGCGGGTCGGCGAAGTCCGGGCCGGGCGTGGTCCGCCCACGGCTCGGTTTGAGGCCGACCGCACCGCACGCGGCGGCGGGGATGCGGATCGAGCCGCCGCCGTCGTTGGCGTGCGCCATCGGCAGCGCGCCGCCGGCGACCAGCGCCGCCGAGGCGCCGCTGGAACCGCCGGGGCTGCGGTCGGTGGCCCAGGGGTTGCGGCTCGGTCCGCCGTAGGCGAGGGCTTCGGTGGTGGCATTGAACCCGAACTCCGGGCTGCGGGTGATCGCGCCGATCGCCAGGCCCGCGCGGCGGAACCGCGCCACCAGATGGGTGTCCCCCGGGTGGGTGACACCCGCACCGAACAGCCTGCTGCCACTGCGGCTCGGCACCCCGCCCGCGTGCGCGATGAGGTCCTTGAGCGCGAACGGCACACCGGCGAACGGACCGGACTCGTCGTAGTCGAGCGGCTTGTCGAAGCGCTCGCCCGCGATGGCGGCCAGTTCGGGCTCGACCGCGTCCAGGGCGGTCGCGGCGGCCGTCCAGACCTCGGCCGCGCTGACCTGACCCTCGCGGATCAGTTCCGCCAGACCGGTAGCGTCGTGCGCGGCGTATTCGGCGACATCCATGTGATTTTCTCCTCGTGCTTCGCGGGCAGGATGGGCGAAGGGTAGGAGCGAACATCGCGGCGCGAATCGGCAGAATTGCGGAGGCGGAATCGTGGGCAGCTTGCTAGCTGCGCACCTACCATGACCGCATGAGCGAGTCGGCGGTGCGTGCACGTCTCGCCGCCGCGCTCGAACTCCGGGAGGCGGCGGCCGGATCACCCGGGGGCGAACCCCTCAAACAGCAGACCGCCCGTCTGCTGTTCGCACTGCGCCGAGTGGTGCCCTACGACCATGCCGCACTGTCGATCCCGGACCCGGTGACCGGTGAGCACACCACCTACACCAACTTCGGCTACAGCACCCCGACGCTGGACCTGATCAACGACGCCATGCCGGACATGGAGTTGTACGGCGAACTCCGCGAGACCAGGCTCCCGGTGCTGCTGCACGACGTGGACCGGCGGCGACGGCGCGGCGTCGTCTTCGACACCATCCGGCGCAACGGCTTTCGCGACGGGCTCAGCCACTGCCTCTACTCGCCGTACGGCCGCTACCTCGGCTTGCTGAACCTGAGCACCTACACCCCGCTCGACGAGCACACCCTGCCGCTGACCACCCTCGTCTCCGACGCGCTCGCGGCCGCGGTCGACCCGCTGCGCCCGACGAACGGCGGCGCCATCGCGATCGGCGTGGGGGAGCAGGCCCTGCTCGTCGATCCCGACGGCACCGCACGCCCGTTGACCGCGGGCGCCCGCACGGACCTGGCCGCCGCCCTGATCCGTCGTGACCGGCCTGCGGCGCCGTCGGTGACGGTCATCCACGGCGCACAGGTGCACGAGGTCCGCCTGGACGAGGTGCATGGTGGCACCCTCGTCCGGCACCGCCCCGTGCCGCCGCCCGCGGGACTCACGCTGCGAGAACTCGAAGTGCTGGAACTGCTTTCGCACGGCGCGGCCAACACCGAGATCGCCCGCACCCTGCGGATCGGTGCATCGACGGTCGCCACCCACGTGGAGGCGATCCTGCGCCGCACGGGATCGTCCAACCGGACCGCCGCGGCCGTCTACGCGACGCGCATCGGGCTGTGCCGTTCCGCGTGACCATCAACAGGCCCTTCGCCGGCGAGAACGCGCTGAGTCGCTTGCCCGCGAGACTTCCCCTCGTGGAACTTGGTCGTGGTGCACCGCCGGCTGGACTACGTTTCTTCAGCGCAGTTCTTCGAATGTTCGCGCGAGAACCAGTACCCGCTGTCTCGGAGAAGATGCTCATCCAGCATCTGCGCGAACTCCGAGGCAGACGACATCATCGAGCCGCGGCACAAGGCTGCCGCCGCGCCCCGTCCACACGCGGAAGCGCAACGGACCGAGAATCTTTCGGCCCGCAGAGCGCCACTTCATCGGGGACCGAGGAGTGTCGGATTGCCGGTTCTGTCTCACTTCGGGGGTGCGGCCGCGTGGATCCGGTTTCGGTCCGTCGGTGCGCTCAGTAGGGCGAAAACCGCGTCGAGCTGGTCGCGGGCTCGGTCGATTTCGCTTGCCCGGCCGGCGATGTGGTGCAGCAGTGTGCGCTGAAAGATCCCGTCGATGGTGACGTAGACGGTGGCGGGCGTCAGCGCCGGTTCCGTGCCGGAAAGTTCGCAGTAGCGTGAGACGACCCGCCAGATCATCTCCTCCCGGCGGGCTTCGATGTCGAGGACGTCGGCGCGGAACGAGTCGTCGAACAAGCTCTGGTTGCGCAGGTCGTACCAGAGCCGGTGGATCGCCGCGTCGGCCTGGAGGGTTCCGAAAAAGGTGGCGGCGAACTCGGTACGCAGCCGCTCGGCGCTCTCGGCCGACGCGCAGACCTCGTCGTAACGGGTGACGCAGACCGCCTCGTATTGGCGTACGGCGTGGGCGATCAGGTCGAGTTTGTCGGTGAAGTAGTAGTGCAGTACGCCGTGTGAGTACTCGGAGTTCTGTGCGATCTCCCGCAGGCTGGTGCGTGCGTAGCCGAGTTCGGCCAGCGTGTGCAGGGTTGCCCGGGCCAGCTCGTTGCGCCGCGCCTGGAACTTGTCGCGGGCGCGTTCTTCCACGCGGGCTTTGGGGTCGGCGACCTGCGTCACGTTGAGTCCTGTCCGGGTCACGGCATGTCTGTCCTGTGAGTGTAGCGGTGCCCGTGCGGCGCCCTTTTGACGAGTGTCCAAGAAATCCTTGACGTCTGTCAAGAAAAGTCTTGACGAGTGTCAAGATTCACGCTTACTGTGGCCTGCGACACATCGTCTGATGACTGTCTCCCACATCACCCTCGCAAGGCGCGACGCTTGCGGATCTCGACGAAGAGGTATCGATATGACGAGCTACAACCTGGCCGGACGTACCGCACTGGTGACCGGCGGGGCACAGGGCCTGGGTGCCGGCATGGCTCGAGCGCTCGCGGCGGCGGGCGCCTCGGTGGCGATCGGCGACATCGACGTCGAGGGCGGTCGGCAAGCTGTCGAGGCGCTGCGGAAGGCAGGGGCGAAAGCGGAGTTCATCGCGTTCGACGTCACCGACGACGCCGCCTGGGAGGCCGCGACCACCACCACGGTGCAGGCCCTGGGGGGACTGGACATCGTCGTGAACAACGCGGGTGTCGAGGTCACCAACCTGCTGGTCGATCTCGATCCCGCAGCGACATCGAAGATGCTGGAGATCAACCTGCTGGGCACCGCCCTCGGTATCAAGCACGCCTTTCGCGCCATGCGTCCCGGCGGCATGGCCGGCAACGGTGGAGCGGTGGTCAACATCGCGTCGGTGGCCGCTACGATCGCGTTCCCCGGCATCAGCATGTACTCGGCGACCAAATCCGGTATCGACCGCCTCACCAGGGTCGCCGCGGCCGAATCCGGCAAGCTCGGCTACGGCGTTCGGGTCAACTGCATCTACCCGGCGCTGACGCCGACCGCCATGGGCAACAAACTCGCCGTCGACTGCGCCGAACTCGGGCTGTTCCCCTCTCCCGAGGCCGCCGCGCAAGCCGTCGCCGAGCTCACGCCGCTCGGGCGCCTCGGCCAGGTCGACGATATGGCCGACGCCGTCGTATTCCTCGTCTCCGACGCGGCGAAATTCATCACCGGAGCGGGCCTGCCGGTCGACGGAGGCATGGGGATGTAGCCCGGATCTTTCACCGTCGCAACAACCTTCATCCACACCCCAACCTTCGAGGAGTTCAGCCATGCCCACCGACAAACGCGTCGTCGTCTACGGTGCCTCCGGTTACACCGGTCGTCTTATCTGTGAGTACTTGCGCGAGTACAACATTCCGTTCCTCGCCGCGGGTCGCGACCACGGACGCGTCAAAGCCGCCGTCGAGGCCGTTCCGGGCATCGACACCGTCGACCATGAGATCGCCGAGGTCGAGCACACCACCACCGCACTGGCCGAGGCGTTCCGAGGGGCGGATGTCGTGCTCAACACCGTCGGCCCCTTCGCCCGCTACGGCCACGAGGTGGTGCAAGCCTGCCTGGAGATCGACGCCCACTACACCGACACCAACGGTGAGCAGAACTGGATGATCGACGCGCAAGCCCGGTACAGCGCCGACTTCGCCTCGCGCGGACTGCTTCTCACGCCCGGGTTGGCACAGATGTACTCGATCGGGGAGATCGCGGCGAACATCTGTCTGGAGAATCCCGGCCTCGACACCCTCGACATCCAGGTGTTCTGGAAGGGCCATCCGACCGTGGCGTCGACCAACACCATCCTCACCAACGCGGCCTTCGCCAAGGCGTACTACCTGGAACAGAACGAATACGTCGAATGGCCTCCCGAGGAGGGGCTCTACACCGTCAGCGTGCCGGGACAGCACGAACTCGGTCTGGCGCTGCCCTGGGGCGGCACCTCACACCCGGTGTGGTTCAAGAACGATCCACGCGTCGCCAACGCTCGCGCGCTGGGCGGCGTGTTCAATCGTCCGCTGATGCAAGGGGTTCCGGTGCTGGTGGCCGCGGCGTTGCAGCAGATGGAAGGCAAGTCGGAGGAGGAGAAGTACCGGATCATCGACGAGCAATCGGCGGCGATTCGCAGCGAGATGCCCCCGCGGGAGAACCCCCGGATCAACACCTCGCTGGACTCGGTGTACGCCTCCGGGCCGCTCGGGCGCGCGCACTGCGTGATCCACGGCAACTGCAACTACAAGCAGACGGCCCTGCTCAACGCGCACGCCGCCGCCGAACTGCTGCAGGGCCCACCGCGGCGCGTCGGATTCGCTTCCAGCTGCCAGGCTTTCGGGCACCGGGAACTGCTCGGGACGCTGCGCGCGTTCGGGCTCGTGCTCGATCCCATCGTCAGCGTGCACCGCTGAGGTCCACGATGCGTCTCGCAGATTATCTCGACAAGGGTGCGTCGCTCGGTCGTGGGGAACCCTGCCTCACGACGGGCAGCGTGACCGCCAGCTACGGCGAGGTCCAGGATCGATCCGTCCGCATCGCGGGTGCGCTGCAGCACACCGGTATCGAGGCGGGCGACCGGGTGGCGGTGCTGTCGGCCAACGACCCCCTCGCGCTCACCTGCGTATTCGGCATATCGCGGGCGGGTGCGGTGTGGTGCCCGGTCAATCCCCGTAACGAGGCCGACGAGAACCGGCAGTTGTTCGATCTGTTCGGCTGCCGGCTGCTGTTCTTCCAGGAGAAGTTCGCCGGACTCGTCGACCGGATCCGAGGCGACCTGCCCCACTTGGAATGGCTGGTCTGCCTCGACGGCGAATTCGAGTGGGCGATGCGCTACGACGACTGGCTCGCCGAGCATCTCGCGCAACCCGACGAGACGCGCCGACCGGACGGCGGCCTGTGCATGCTGGCCGGCACCGGCGGCACCACCGGGCGGCCGAAGGGGGTGCGGCTCACCGAGGACAACATGATGACCTCGACGGCGCTGACGTTGATGAGCTACCCGTTCGGCGACCGCCCGCGCTACCTCGCGCTCGCGCCGTTGACGCATTCCGCCGGCGTGCTGACCTTTCCGATCCTCAGCCTCGGCGGCGAAGTCGTGATCATGCCGGCGCCCGACATCGGCGAGTTCCTCGCGTCGATCGAGCGGCACCGCATCACCCACGCCTTCCTCCCGCCGACCGTGGTCTACGGCGTCCTCGACCGTCCCGACCTCGACAGCCGCGACCTCGGATCACTGCGCTGTCTGTGGTACGGCGCGGCGCCCATGTCGCCGACCCGGCTCGAAGAGGCGCTGCGTCGGATCGGACCCGTTCTCGGTCAGCTGTTCGGGCAGACCGAGGCCCCGAACATGATCGCCACGCTGGCACCGGCCGACCACTTCCGCCCGGATGGGTCGGTGGCAACCGAGCGCCTCACGTCGGCGGGCCGGCCGACGCCGCTGACGACCGTCGCCATCATGAACCGGGCGGGCGCACTGCTTCCGCGCGGAGAGCGCGGCGAGATCGTCGTCCGCGGACCGCTGGTGATGGACGGCTATCACGAAAACCCCACGGCGACAGCCGAAGTCAGTGCCTTTGGGTGGCATCACACGGGCGATATCGGTTATCTGGACGACGACGGCTTCCTGTTCGTGGTCGACCGTGCGAAGGACATGATCATCACCGGCGGGTTCAACGTCTATTCGGCAGAAGTGGAACAGGCCCTGTCGGCACATCCCGCGGTCAAGGATTCGGCGGTGGTCGGCCTTCCCGATGCCAAGTGGGGCGAACGCGTCACCGCCGCAATCGAACTCCGCGCCGGCCACGAGACCGCCACCGACGACATCATCGCCTTCGTCAAGCAACGGATCGGAAGTGTGAAGGCGCCCAAGGAAATCGAGATCTGGAACGAGCTGCCTCGCTCGAAGGTGGGCAAGATCCTCAAGAACGAGGTCCGCGCGAAGATGCTGAACATGCCGACACCGTGAGCCCATTCGACGCGGCCGACGCGCCGGGCCGGTGTCCTGGCCGGCCCTGTCGATCACGACATGTCGATGTCGCTGGCGAACCGACCGAGCACGGCCGCTCCGGCGGCGGTCGAGCAACTCGACCCACCCTTGCACCGGGGCTGTGGGCCGATTCGGTGGCAATGCAGCGTCGCGCCGCTACACCCGGAGGAGCCCGGCGCGGCGGCGGATCGCGTGACGATAACGATCGCCGACGGACAGGTGGGTGGCTGTTAGATTGAGGACGAGGAGATCGACGATCTCGTGAAGGTGCTGACCCGCTTCGGTTGATCCGCCGCCGCTTCGCCGCGTGTGCCGTGGAGGAGGTGTGATGCACGATCTCGATCCACCGTGTCGCCCGACCCACCGGGCCGATGGCCACCTGTCTCCGGAGAAGGACCCCCTCGCACGGGCAAAGGCGGCCACGCGATGATCCGACGACTCGTCATTTTCGGCGGCACAGGTGACCTGGCCGGACGCTATCTGCTGCCGGGATTGGCCGCCCTTCACGAAACCGGCCACCTCGACGCAGGTTTCGAGGTCGTCTGCGCCGACCGCAAGGGCCGCGACGATGAACAGTTCAGGGGTTGGGCTGCGGCCCAGCTCGATCGGTACGCCCCGGCCATTTCGGCCGACACGCGGCGGGCGATCCTCGCGGCTGCGCGATACCAGCAGGCCGACATCGGTGATCCGGCGCAGGTGGCGGAGGCGATCGGCGGTGCGGGAGCAGTGGCCGTCTATCTGGCGTTGCCGCCGTCGTTGTTCTCCACCGCGATTCGGACCCTGGACGCCGCGCGTCTTCCCTCCGGTAGCCGGCTCGTATTCGAAAAACCGTTCGGGGAGGATCTCGCCGGCGCGCACGAACTCAACACGTTGCTGGCAGATCTGGTTCCGGAACAGGCCGTCTTCCGGGTGGACCATTTCCTGGCGATGACCACCGTGCAGAACCTGCTCGGTAGCCGATTGGCCAACCGGGTGCTCGAATCACTGTGGAACAGCGCGCATATCGCCGAGGTCGAGATCGTCTGGGAGGAAACCCTCACCCTCGAGGACCGTGCCGGGTACTACGATCAGGTGGGGGCGCTCGAGGACATGGTGCAGAACCATCTGCTCCAACTGCTCTGCCTGGTGGCCATGGAACCGCCGATCACCCTGTCCGAACGCGATCTGCGTGACCGCAAGGTCGACGTACTGCGGTCGATCCGCACCCTGACCGACGACGATATCCGGCGCCGCACCCGCCGAGCCCGCTACACCGACGGCGTGATCGGCGACCGGCACGTCCCGTCCTACACCGACGAGCCCGGTGTGGACCCACAACGGCGCACCGAAACCTTCACCGAAGTCCAGCTGGCGATCGACAACTGGCGATGGGCCGGAACCGAATTCGTGCTGCGCACCGGCAAAGCCCTCGCCGCTGACCGCAAGGAAGTCGCCATTCATTTCCGGCCGGTCCCCCATATGCCGTTCGGCCATCACGGGACTACAGCGCCGAACGTTCTCCGGTTCGGCCTCGAGCCGGAAAACCTCACGCTCGCCCTCACCGCCATCGGCGCCGCCGTGGACACTCTGGTCCCGCTCACCATGAGCGCAGCGATCCCGCCGCCCGACCTGCCCGCCTACGGACGGCTCCTGCTGGACGTGTTGCTCGGCAATCCGGCCCTGTCCATTCGCGGTGACGAGGCGGAGGAGTCGTGGCGAGTGGTCACTCCCATCATCTCGGCCTGGTCACGTGACCTGGTGCCGCTCGACGACTATCCCGCGGGATCACCGGGCCCTGCCGCCCCGAACCGGAAAGACTGACGACAATGAACCAGCAGAACTCGCTGGTCCTCGGCTGCCTGGTCCACCGATCAATTTCGTGACCGGGCCCCGGATGTATGGCCTGCACGTCCTGGATCGTGTCGGCTCCGGCGATGGCTTCGCCGCAGGCCTGATCTACGGTCTGCTTGCCGGTGTCTCGGTCGAGCGCGCTCTTGCCTACGGCACGGCTCACGGGGCCCTCGTCATGACGACACCTGGGGATGCATCCATGGCCTCGCTCGCCGAGGTCGAGGCCCTCATCGCGAACGGATCAGCACACGTCAGACGCTGACCGGGCCGCGGTGGCGCGGTCCACATCGTCCTGGCGGCCAACGCCGAAAATGTCGCGAAATTCCGCATCACGGGTTCGCTTGACTGCAGTCGAATCGGGCACCACGCTTGAACGCAGAGGTTATAATCCAGCGCTCTACTCGAGGAGACGATGGAGCTATGTCCAGCGAACATCTGTCCGAAGAGCCTCAATCGCAGCGAGGAGCCGAAGGCTCGCGAGACACCGGGTCGAATACAGCGGGCGGCGGCTCGGCCGATCGCCCGGGCGGCACCTTCGACCACGAAGAAGTTACTTCAGCCCATGATCAGAACCAGTCCGAAGACGACGTCGCCACGACCGGGACGCTCCCACCCGCCGACGTCGAATCCGCTGTCCCGCCCTATGAAGGCCGGCGCACAAGCGCGGACGAGGTAGGCGGCACCACAGAAGGAGAGGGCGGCGCCAGAACAGCGGGCGCGACCCACCCGGTGACCGACCCGAATTTCAAGGCTCCGGCCCCAGACGAGACTCCCGGCGGGACCACCGCCTCCCCGGCCGAAGAGCAACCCGCAGCGCAGGCACCCGAAACCGAGGCCACCGACGAAGGAGCCGAGGGAGGACATCACGGTGGCGTGCGCAGAGCCGAAGACCAGCCTCGGGAAACACGGCCTCAGTAATCGCACTACCGGGACCGCGCGAAAAGGCAAAGCGAATTCGAGTACGCGTCGTAGTTACCGGCCATCAGCGAAGTAGATGCCGGTGTCGGCTGACCGGCGCCGCCGATGCCACCGAATCGCAATCCGCTGCGCCGCAGGCCGCACAGCGGTGGACGGCTTCCGCAGAGGTAATGGATCCGTCACGCGCGATCTAGACCCCGGCGCTTACGCGCGCTCGCCGGAAGCCCGCAGGACGGTGCCGAAAAAGATAAGAGTTTCGCGACATTCGCTCGACGTTCTATATGTTCCGGGGGCTCGGTGATCGCTGCTGTCGGCAGCCTTGATCCACCGCTTCATGCCGTGCTGAATGCTGCTGACCTGCGGTTCAGCAGTGGCGAGAAACGACCTAGCGGCGACGAGGCGCATGTAGGTAGTGCTGGCACCACCCCGCCCCCGGTTGTGCGCGCGACCGTGATTCGGGCGTGTGGGGGATGGGCCGCGCGGACACGGATTCCTACGCTCGAATTCGACCGAAACCCGAACTGAACAGGAGCAATGTCTTCATGAGCGCAATGCGGCGACATCGCCGAAGGGTCGCGCTTGCCGGTGTCGGGCTGTTGAGCGCGCTCGCGGTCCAAGCGTGCGACACCGGCGGCGGCGAACCGACCCGCAAAGAGATGTATCGGACCGTCACACAGGCCCTCGACACGCTGGTCCGCAGCGGTTTCCCGGGCGCGCAGGTCACCATCGACGGCCCGGACGGCCACCGGGTGCTGACTGCCGGCGTGGGCGACATCGCCACCGGAATGCCCATCGCCGACGATGCCCGAGTCCGGATCGGCAGCAATACCAAGACCTTCGTCGCCGCCGTCGTGCTGCAACTGGTCGCCGAGGGCAAGGTCGATCTCGACGCGCCGATCGAGCGCTCGTTGCCGGGCGTCGTGCAGGGCAATGGCAATGACGGCAACCGCATCACGGTTCGCCAACTGCTCCAGCACACCAGCGGCCTGCCGGACTATCTGGGCGGCGGAGATCCGGAGCCGACGGCTCCCGCGAACACCCCGCAGCTGAGGGCCGATGCCGACGAAATCCGCTGGGCCCATTACGAACCCGAAGACCTCGTGCGTATCGCCCTGTCCATGCCCCCCCGATTCGAACCGGGCGAACGTTCGGTGTACACGAACACCAACTACATCCTGCTCGGCATGCTGATCGAGAAGGTCACCGGCCGCTCGGCCGAGGCCGAGATCGCCGGCCGCATCCTGGAACCGCTGGGCTTGCGCGACACCTACTTCCCCGACGCACACGGGACCGGCATCCGTGGGCCGCATCCGCGCGGGTATCAGGAAACAGGCGGCGGGCGCACCGATTTCACCGATCTGGACCCGTCGTGGGCCGACACCGCAGGCGCGATGGTCGCCACCCCCGACGACCTGAACCGTTTCTTCACCGCCCTGCTCGCCGGGAAGCTGCTGCCCGCAGCGCAATTGGCCGAGATGAAACACACCCTTCCCTGGGACCGCGGCGAACCGGGTTCCGGTTACGGACTCGGCCTGATTCATCAGCCGGTCTCCTGCGGAAGAGATGTGTGGGGCCACGGCGGCAGCATCCCCGGCTTCGCAACCCGCAATGGCGTGGCGTCCGACGGCACCGCCGTCGTGGTGACCGTCAATCAGCTTCCAATCGCTACGGCCGCCTCGGACGCGGTATCGGAGCTGTTCGATGCCGCCGTCTGCGCACGATGAGGAGATTATTCGTGTTTCGACACAAGTTCGTCCGGGCGCTTCCGGTAGCGCTCGCGGTCACCGGACTCGTCGGCGCGGTGGCGTTCACGACCACCGCACGCCCGGATCGCGCCGGCGCGGCTGAGCCCTTGGACCGCTACTACCACCAGCCGCTCACCTGGAAGTCGTGCGATGCACCGGGCCTGGACGACAAAGGCGCGCAGTGTGCCGATGTGACGGTGCCCCTGAATTACGCCGAGCCGCAGGGCCGCACGATCACCGTCGCCATCTCGCGCATCCCCGCCACCGACCCGGCCCAGCGCCGCGGCGTCATATTGTCCAACCCCGGCGGTCCGGGCGGTTCGGGCTTGGACTACTTCGTGGACACGAGCCGAGCTCTGACCCCCGAGGTTCGCGCCCGATACGACCTGATCGGCATGGACCCCCGCGGTGTCGGGCGCTCCTCGGCGGTGAACTGTCATTGGCCGCACGGTTTCGGCCTGCAGTTCGCCGGTGTCGACGCCGAGGGATTCGCCGAATCCGTTGCCGACCAAGCCGATCTGGCGGCGCGCTGCGCATCCGCTGAGGGGGAACGACTGCCGCACTTCACCACTCGCAATACGGCTCGGGACATGGATGTCATCCGGACCGCACTCGGCGAAAACGAGATCAGTTATCTGGGCACCTCCTACGGCACCTATCTGGGCGCGGTGTACATGCAGATGTTCCCGGAACGTTCCGACCGCATGGTGCTGGACGGCAGCGTGGACCCGGACCGCTACGGTGCGGTCGGCATGCTGCAGGACATGGGCTCACCGAATGAGGCCGCGCTCGATGCCTGGGCGGCCTGGGCCGCACAGCGCGACGCCGAATATCACCTCGGCACGACCGGCGCGGCCGTACGTGGTCTGGTCGAGCGGCTGATCGAACGCGCTGCTGCCCGGCCGATCCGGATCGGCGACTACGACCTCGACGCGCATACCCTGCCATTGGTGCTCTACATCGCCTTCGATTCACCGAACGGCTACGGCCTTGCCGCACAACAGATCCGGGAGCTGGCCGACGCCGCCGAGGGGAAGCCGGTGCGGCCGGACGAGGATCTGGCGGGCAAGCTGGACATGATCGTGCGCGCGCAGCCGCGCGATATGTCACCCCAGATGGCGATCCTCTGCGGAGATGTCGGCGCCCCCCGCGACCCCGAGTGGTACCGGCACAATATCGAAGCGTCCCGTGCCACTCAGCCGGTCTTCGGCGCGATGGCGAACAACATCACGCCGTGCGCGTTCTGGGCCCCGCCCGCCGAAACCCCCACCGCGATCGGCAATTCGGTGCCCAACCTGATCATCCAGGCCACCGGCGACACCCGGACAAATTACGGCGGTGCACTCGCCATGCACCGGGCGCTGACCGGTTCTCGCATGGTCACGCTGCAGGACGTCGCCATTCACTCGATCCTCGGCCGCTACCCGAATGCCTGCGTCTACGACGCCGTGAACACCTATCTGGCCGATGGCACCCTGCCCGCCACCGACGTCACCTGCCGCGACTGATCATCCGGCATTCAGATAGGCGAGGACGGCCAGCACCCGCCGATGTCCCACCTCGTCGGCGAACAATCCCAGCTTGGCGAAGATGCTCCGAATGTGTTTGAGCACAGCACCTTCGGTGACCACGAGGCGCTCGGCAATGGTGGCATTGTCGAGCCCCTCGGCCATCAGCGCCAGCACCTCGCGTTCGCGCGGGGTCAGAGCGGCCAGGGGATCATCGGTCTTGCGTCGCACCAGTAGCTGCGAGATCACTTCCGGGTCCATGGCGGTCCCACCCTCGGCGACTCGTCGCAGCGAGTCCAGGAACCGATCCACCTTCCCGACCCGCTCCTTGAGCAGGTATCCGATCCCGCCCGCCCCGTCGCCGAGCAGTTCGGCGGCATAGCTGTCCTCGACCCAGGCCGAGAGCACCAAAACCGGCAGGCCGGGGTGAATCTCGCGGGCGCGCACCGCCGCTCGCAATCCGTCGTCGGTGAAGGTGGGCGGCAGCCGCACATCCACGACCGTGGCATCGGGCCGGTCGGCGGCGACGACCGCCAGAAAATCATCCGCATTGTCTACCGCGGCGACCACCTCGATCCCCGCCGTCTGCAACAGCAGCGCCAGCCCCTCCCGTAGCAGGGCATCATCCTCGGCGATCACAACCCGCACGGCAGCTCCACCCGAACCACGGTAGGCCCACCCGCCGGACTGCTCAGCACCATCCGCCCGTCCAGTGCCTCGGCCCGCCGCCGGATCCCGGCCAGTCCGCCGCCCTCGGTCTCCCGCGCCCCGCCGACCCCGTCATCCAGAATCTCGACGGTCAAGAGCGCGGAATCACCTTCGAGGGAAACCCGAAGATGTTCGGCCCCCGAATGTTTGGTCGCGTTGGTGATGGTCTCGGAGATGACGAAATACGCTGCCGCCTCGACGGCCGCCGGCCAACGGGGCGCCGGTCTGCTCGAATCCGGGACCTCGGTCGTGCTCGGACGCGGCGCGAGATCACCACCGAGAGCGAGTTCGACCGGAATCGGGGAGCGCGCAGCCAGCGCCGAAATCGCGCTCGCCAGACCACGATCCGCGAGCACCGGCGGATACACCGTCCGCACCACATCTCGAAGTTCGGCCAACGCGGCCTCGGCCGTGTCCTGCGCCTTGCGTACCAGGTCGGCCGATGCGGCCGGATCCCGCTCGCGCAACTGATCGGCCAGCCCGAGCTGCATGACGACCGCCGCGATCCGCGCCTGCGCGCCATCGTGCAGATCCCGTTCGATGCGCCGCAGTTCCGCCCCGTGCGCGTCGAGCGCGGCGGCCCGGGTAGCGGTCAACTCCGCCACCCGCACCGCGAGCTCGGCGCCCGGTGCCGGACCGAGCAGCGTCCGCGCCAGCAGTGCCTGCCAGCGAGCCACCGTGGGCAGCCGGAGCACCAGGACCGCCAGGGGAATCGCGATGAGGGAGCTGAGCGCGGCCAGCGGCCAGGAGTCGACCACGAATCCGAAGCTGTCGACGGTGCCCGGCGGCACGAGCTGCCAGTACACCGGAATCGCCAGCTGATTCAGCACACCCCACGGCAGCCCGATCGAGAACACCGCCACCACCATGCCGGGCACCCCGTGCAGGAACAGCCACGCGATATCCCGGCCGTTCGCCGGATCCCGGAAGGCGCTCGCCAGCCTCTGCCGCAGCCCGCCCGTCATCGGCCGATACGCCACCACGATCGGCGCCCCCAACCGCTTGCCCGCCCGCCGTCGTTCGAACTCGGTCAGTGGACGTATCAGCCGCAGGTACTCGGGGATCGCCGGAATGCCCACCCCGACGAGGCTGGTGGCCGCCACCACGAACAAGCCGGCCGTGGCGACCGTGGCCGCCACGCCGGTAACACCGCCGACCAGCAAATAGCCGATGCTTCCCGGCAGTGCCCGCAGCCGACCCGCGACCGGCCACCGCACGGCCACGGGGCCCTGCTCCTGCGTCGGGTCGGCACTCATCCCACCAACCTACTGACCGAGGGATCGGCCCGGTCGTGGAGCTCCGCCGGGCGGTCAGCGCCCGCAGTGCTTCACCGATCGATCGGATGCATCGATTGTGCATCGAATCGATGTGGCGGGGTACAGCCAGTGCATGACCAACGACACCGACACATCAGAACTCGCAGACCGCGGCGCGGCCACCGAGGATCGGCCCGAGATCCGGCATCGTCGTCCGGACGATGTCGGCGACGACGCGGTCCGCGCGGCCGGAACCTTGTCCGAAGCGCTGGAGACGATCGAACAGGCGCGCGGGAATCTGTATGCGTTCCACCGGTTGACCGGGCATGCCGATCTGCTGCTGGACAGCGTTGTCGACCAGCTTCGCGCCGCGGGTCGCCCGGATTTGGCCGCGCGCCTGCGTGGCGAGTTGATCGGCCGCAACGTGCTGCCGGGGCGATGGACTTTTCAGATCATGGAGGAGTACGACGACGGGTACTACGCCGCATTCGCCGACATGGAACGCATGGTTCGCGACCAGCTTGTTCAAGGTCGGCGCCACGTCCACGAGGCGGAGATGAAGGAACGTCGCCGCACGCACGGCCGGCCGGAGCACACCGCACGACCGTGACCGGACTCGACCGGCTACTCCACCGCGTGGGAAGTCGGTCGCGACATGTGGCTCAGCAGACCCAGCTCCGGTTCCAGTGCGCCGTCCTGGCCGAGGGCACGGAAATCGGCCTCCACGGCCTCGAGCTCGAGACGGCCCGCGCGAACCGCGCGTGGTGTAGTCCGCGTCGAGGATGCCGCAGTCGTTACCGGCGAAGTCGAAACCGTAGGACCAGTCGAATATGTCGAGGAACTGCGGCATTACCCCCGAGCGCACCCGGGCGTCCAGCGCGGCGAGCGCGGCCGCGTCCGTCGGTAGGCTCCCTCGCCACTGTTCGGCGCTGGGGCTCGCTCGCCGGCCGGGGCAGAATGGAGGCATGGCAAAGGCAACGGTCAACGGCGTCACCATCGCGGAATCCGACCACTACGAAACAGTGGAAGGCAATATCTACTTTCCGCCGGAATCGATCAAGAAGGAGTACTTCACGCCCACCGAGACCCACAGCATCTGCCCGTGGAAGGGTCGCGCGAGCTATTACACCGTGGATGTCGGTGACGGAAACCCCCTCGTCGACGCCGCGTGGTACTACCCCGAGACGAAGCGGGCGGCAGCCAACATCGAGGGGCACGTCGCCTTCTACAAGAACAAGGTCTCCATCGACGACTGATCTGCCCCGGCACCGGCGGTGATCCGGATGTCGACCTCAGCCCGGCAGCGACTTCGCGAAGAAGGCCAGCAGGTGCGGCTCCATAGCCTCCGCATCCGTGAGCGACAGGAAGTGCGCGCCGCCGTCGATGATCACCGGCGGTCCCGCGTTGGGCAACGCCGCGGCCAACTCAACGGCCCGGTCGACCGGATAGGCGGCGTCCGCCGAGCCGTGCAGGACCACGGCGGGGCAGTCGATCTCGGTAGCGCGATCGAGGATGCTGTCCCGCTCGACCAGTGGGGTAAGGACACGTTCGATGTGATCTCCGGAAAGCTCGCGCCATTTGGCCTGCCACTCGGTCGCATCGTGCTGGCCCAGGCAGATGGCGGCGTTCATATCGAGCAGATCCTGCGTCGGCCCGAGTTCGCGCCAAGCGGTGGCAGCCTGCCGGTAGGCGGCGGCGACCTCCGGGTCCTCGGCGGCGCCCGACGTTCCGAGCAACGCGAGCGCGGCCACCCGGTCCGGCTTCAGTAGCGCCATCCGCAGCCCGATGAATCCGCCCTGGCTGGTCCCCAGCACCGCGCACCGGTCAACCCCGAGGTGGTCGAGCAGTTCGAGTGCGTCGCGGGCCACGTCCCAATAGGTGAAGGGACTGTCGGCGGGGGTTTGGCCGTGACCGCGTTCGTCCATGGCGATCAACCGGTAGGTCCGGCCGAGCGAACGAACCTGTGGGGCGAACATGTCCGCGTCCATCAGGTAGCTGTGCAAGAGCAGGACGGCCGGGCCGGAACCGCCGTGGTCGATGTAACTGACGACTTGGCCGCTGTCGAGCGTCATCGCTGTCCGCATGGGGCGCAGTCTATTCGGACAGCGATACCGGTCTCCGCCACCGATGGGGATGGTGTCGGCGATCCCGCTGATCGTCGCTATTCGCGCGGAATTCGCCGCTCAGGCCGACGGCGATTGTGGTCGGAATTCTGCCGGCTGCGGGGGAGTGCGTGGTTGAATTCTGCTCAGCGGATGGCATCGCGATATGGCTGTCCTGCGCGAGGAGCTGCGTGGCTGATATCGCCCCAGCGGGAGCTGCACGAGGAACCTGTCCGCATCGGGCGTCACCCGGCAGACGTGCATCGGGACGGCGAACGAGACCGAGGGAGAGAGGTGCCGGATGGCCGAGCCCGAGATCGAGTTTCGAGAAGGACCGGCCGCCGACCGGCCCGGCCTCGATGATCGACCCGCAGGACCCGCAGTGCGCGTCCGGGCCGAGCACTTCCACACGATCTACGACCCGAGCGTCGGCGAGCCGCAGCCGTGGTACATCAACGACCACACCATCATTCGCGACGAATCGGGCCGCTGGCACCTGTTCGGCATCACCCATACCGAACCGGCGGATCCGTTCGACGAGATCGAATTCGCCCACGCCACCGCCGACGACCTGCACGGCCCGTGGACCAAACACCCTTCGGCATTGGTCGTGGATCGCGACTACGGCGAGACGCATCTGTGGGCGCCGTACGTGATCCGCGCCGACGGTCGCTACCACATGTTCTACGCGGGCGGCGGCGAGGACCGCACCGCGGCGTTGATCTGCGCGGCCACCTCCGGCGATCTGTTCGAGTGGACCCGCGAACCGTCCGGGCCGGTGTTCCGCGACGGATACGACGCCCGCGATCCGATGGTCGTGTGGATCGACGGACGCTGGGTGATGTACTACGCCGCGACGAGTTCGCCGACGGGCGGCAACTATGTGGTCGTCTACCGCACGAGCACCGATCTACGCACTTGGAGCGAGCGGCGTATCGCATTCACCGATCCCACGTCGGGAACCGAGGCCGGCAACACGGAGTCGCCGTTCGTGTTGTGCCACAACGGTTCCTGGTATCTGTTCATCGGCCCGCGGCCCGACTACCTCGGCACCGACGTGTTCCGCAGCGACGATCCCTACCACTTCCGGATCGACGACCGCGTCGGCCACATCGCCGCCCATGCCGCCGAGGTGATCGACGACGGCGACCTGTGGATCACCAGTTGCGGCTGGGGACAGGGCGGAGTGTCGTTGGCACCCCTCGAGATCGGGAGAACTCCACCGGAAACCGCACCCTGAGTGATATCTCTAGGCGAGTAGTCCGACCGTTCGTCTCTTGGAGGGATCCGGCGTGGCACGTATCGGTGTAATCAGCATTTCCGACGGACGCGACTATGTGCACGACGGCATAGCCGAGTTCATCCGTACCAATGAGGACCGGCTCGTCGCCGAACTCGCCGGCGCGGGACACGAGGTGGTGCGTGGCTCCGCTCCGATCAGCACCAACACCCTCGCCGTTTCGGTGGCCCGCGAAGTCGCCTCGGCCGGAGTCGATCTCACGGTGCTGCACTATGCGGTGTGGGCGTTCCCACACTTCACGATGCTCGTGCAGGGAGCCACGCCGGGCGCGTTGCTGTTGCTGTCCAATATCGACCCGGTACAGCCCGGAATGGTCGGGATGCTGGCCGCCGGGGGAGCGCTGGATCAGATCGGCCGCACGCACACCCGGCTGTGGGGCGACCCGGCCGACCCGGACCTGATCGAGAAGATCGGTGTGCAGGCTTGCGCCGCAGCGGCGGTGTCGAGCTTGCGCGGCTCGACGTTCGGCCGGTTCGGCGGCCGGCCGATGGGGATGAACACCGCCGTTGCGAATACCGATCAGTGGCAACGCGTTTTCGGTGTCGACGTCGAGGAGATCGACCAGTGGGAGATCGTCCGCCGCGCCGAGCTTGCCGACGCGGCCGAGGTATCGAAGGCCCGGACATGGCTGGAGGAGACCACCGCGGGCGTGCACTACGACGGTGACAAACTCACTCCGGAGTTGCTGGAGCGCCAGATCCGCTCCTACCTCGCGGTGCGCGAGCTGATCGACGAATGGAACATCGACTTCTCCGGTATCAAGGGGCAGCCCGAACTCACCCAGTACTTCGCCACGATGGACATCACCGAGGCGTTCCTCAACGACCCGTACGACTGGAACGGCCCCAAGCCGACCCATGTGTGCGCCACCGAGGCCGACATGGACGGCGCGCTGACCATGCAACTGCTCAAACAGATTTCGAAGACACCGGTGTTGTTCGCCGACGTCCGCCACTATCACGCGGACCGCGACATCTGGGATCTGTGCAACTCCGGCCAGCACGCCACCTGGTTCGCCGCCCGCAGCGACGATCCGGCCGAGAACCTGTCCCGGGTACATCTGTTCCCCGAGGTGTTCTTCTTCCCCGCCGGCGGGGCGTCCGTCCATCATCTCGCGGCGCCAGGGCAGATGACTTTCGGTCGCCTGACCCGCAACGACGGCAACTACCGCATGCAGTTGATGCTCGGTGACTTCGAAACCTACGACGACGCCACCAACGAGGAGTTGATGAGCCAGTCGACTCGCGAATGGCCGCACGCGTTCGCGCGGCTGGACGCTCGGGCCGAGGATTTCCTGTCCCGGTTCGGCGCCAACCACATTCACGCCGTACCCGGTGACCATCGTGCGACCGTGCGGGCCGCGTGCGATCTGCTGGGCGTCACCGTGGACGAATTCAGTCGGTGACCATGTTCATCGGAATCGACATCGGCACGTCCGGTTCCAAGGGCGTGCTGACCGACGCCGACGGCACGGTGCTCGCCCGGTCGGAGCGCCCGCACGAGGTGTCGATGCCGCGCCCGGGCTGGGTCGAGCACGACGCCGAATCGGTGTGGTGGGCGGACTTCGTCGCCATCGCCCGCGAGTTGGTCGACGCCGCCGCCGGTGCACGGCTGGAGGGGCTCGGGATCAGTGGTATCGGTCCGTGTCTGCTGCCCGCCGACGCACAGGGGAATCCGCTGCGGCCGGCCATCCTGTACGGCGTCGACACCCGGGCGACCATCGAAATCGCCGTGCTGACAGACGAATTGGGCGAGGCGGCGGTCCTCGAACGGGCTGGTTCGCCGTTGACCAGCCAGGCCGTTGGCCCGAAGCTGCGGTGGTTGGCGCGGCACGAGCCGGACGTCTATGAGCGCACCCGCATGTTGCTGATGGCGAGTTCCTTTCTCGTGCACCGGTTGACCGGGCGATACGTCCTCGACCATCAGTCGGCGAGTCAGTGCGTGCCCATGTACGACCTGCGCAAAAGAGAGTGGTCGGAGTGGGCAGAGCACTGCGCCCCCGGGCTGCCGTTGCCCGAACTTGCTTGGCCCACAGAGGTAGTGGGTCGGGTGACTGCGGAAGGTGCTGCCGCGACCGGACTTCCGGAAGGACTACCGGTCACCACCGGCACCGTCGACGCGTGGGCCGAAGCCGCCAGCGTCGGCGTGCGCGCGCCCGGCGATGCGATGGTCATGTACGGCACGACGATGTTCCTGGTCCAGATCCTCACCCAACCGCGTCCACACCACGGCCTGTGGGGCACCTGCGGCGCGTGGCCCGAAACCTATTCGCTGGCAGCGGGAATGGCCACATCGGGTGCGGTCACCGATTGGCTGCGCCGCCTGGTCGGCGGAGAATTCGGCGACCTGATCGAGAAGGCGAGCAAGGTTCCGGCAGGCAGCCGAGGGCTGTTGATGCTGCCGTATTTCGCTGGTGAACGAACACCCCTGTTCGATCCCGACGCACGAGGCATCGTCGCCGGACTCACCACCAGTCACGGTCGGGCCGAGCTGTACCGCGCGGCTTTGGAGGCAACCGGATTTGGGGTGCGGCACAACCTGGAGGCCATGTCCGACGCCGGTGGCCGCGCCCGCCGCCTGGTCGCGGTCGGTGGTGGCACAAAAGGCGGCCTGTGGACCCAGATCGTGTCCGACGCGACCGGTCTGCCGCAGGAGTTGCCGGCGGAGACTGTCGGGGCCTGCCTAGGTGATGCCCTGCTGGCCGCGGAAGCCGCCGGCGTCGACACGTCCGGCTGGAATCCGGTGACGTCGACGATCGAGCCGGACGCCGAGCGGCAAGCGATCTACGACCAGTACTACCGGCGCTATCGCGAGCTCTACGAATCGACTGCGGATATCGCGCACTTTCTTGCCGCAGAACAACATCGGACGGCGGACCATGGCTGAACTCTGGCGACTCGACCGGGCGCGTACCCGCTCGATCAGCCCCGAGAACCCGACCGGGGAGCCGGGCGCGGGCGCACGGGCGGAAACCGGCACGGGCGCGGGTGCGGCACGTGATCTCGGTGTGGGCTGGAAGGTGTCCCCGTCGATCGACCTGGCCGCCGGCTCCACCGCGACACTGGCCGATGTCTCCGGGCCGGGCGTGATCCGGCACTTCTGGCTGACGACCGACCGCACTGTGCTGCGTCGGTTGATCCTGAACTTCACCTGGGACGATGACTCGCAACCGTCGATCGACGTGCCGCTGGGCGACTTCTTCTGCAACGGCTGGGACGAACTGGCACTGGTAAGTTCGGAAATGGTGGTGGTCGCACCCGCCGGGGGACTGAACAGTTTCTGGCCCATGCCTTTTCGTGAGCGCGCCCGCGTCACCCTATATAACCCGACCGACCGCTCGGTGCCGGTCTACTATCAGCTCACCTACGACGAGACCGAGGTAGGCGAGGACGCCGGCTACCTGCATTGCCAACGGCGACAAAGCAATCCGCTCGGAACACCGGCAGTTCACACCATTGTCGATGAGGTCCGAGGCCGCGGACGCTACGTCGGCACCTACCTGGCCATCGCACCGAATGCGCCCGGTTGGTGGGGCGAGGGCGAAATCAAATTCCACCTCGACGGAGACGACGAATTCCCGACCATCTGCGGCACCGGCACCGAGGACTATTTCGGCGGCGCCTGGAACTTCGACCTGGACGGCTCCTACCGCGACTACTCCAGCCCGTATCTCGGCCTGCACCAAGTACTTCCACACGACGAGATCTACACGCCGAAACAACGATTCGGCATGTATCGCTGGCACGTCCGCGACCCGATCCGCTTCCACGAGGAGCTACGCGTCACGCTGCAAGCGCTGGGCTGGCAAGACGGCGGGCGGTATCTGCCGCTGGCCGACGCCGATATCGCCACCACCGCATGGTGGTATCAGGAAAGGGGAAGGTAGATGCGCGCGCTGGTGATCGAGAAACCCGGCGAGTACTCGGTGCAAACGATTCCCGACGCGGCTCCCGCCCCAGGCGAGGTGGTCGTACAGGTGGCTGCGGTAGGGATCTGCGGAACCGACATCCACATCGTCGAAGGCGAATTCCCGCCCACGCCATACCCGATCGTCCCCGGCCACGAGTTCTGCGGCGAAATAGTCGACGGTCCGGGCACCGGCGAGAAGGTAGCCGTGGACCCGTCACTGTTCTGCGGCGCCTGCCACTACTGCCGAATCGGCCGAGGCAACCTCTGCGAACGCTGGGGCGCCATCGGCGACACGGTGAACGGCGCAATGGCCGAATACGTCGCAGTCCCGGCCGCCAACTGCTACCGACTCCCCGACGACCTGCCCGCCTCACATGGCGCCCTGGTGGAACCACTGTCGTGTGCCGTCCACGGATTCGACGGCCTGCCACGAATGCTGGGCTCGCACTACCTGATCTACGGCGCCGGCACGATGGGCCTGATGATGCTGCAACTCGCGGTCGCCGCGGGCGCGGCCTCGATCTCGGTGGTCGACCTCAACACCGACCGCTTGCAGGTCGCGCGCACACTGGGCGCAGACGCGGTCGCCACGAACGCCGACGAGTTCGACCGCCCACACGGATGGGAAGTCGTCATCGACTGCACCGGAGCGATCCCGGCAATCGAGGACGGCCTCACCCGCGTCCGCCGCGGCGGCACCTACCAGCAGTTCGGCGTCGCCCCCGGTGACGCGACGGCGTCGTTCTCACCCTTCCGCATCTACAACGACGAGATCACCGTCGTCGGCTCGATGGCAGTGGTGCACAGCTTCGGCCGCGCCGTCGACCTCGTCTGCAAGGGTGCGATCGACGCCGACACCATGGTCACCCACACCTTCGCCCTCGACCAGTTCTCGGAAGCGCTGCAGGCATTCCGCGACGGCATCGGCCGCAAGATCCAGATCGCCCCGCGCGGATAGATGGCCACCGTCGCCGGAGTGGACAGCTCCACCCAATCCTGCAAGGTCGTGGTGTGCGACGCGGACACCGGTGAGGTCCTGGCACGCGGACACGCACCGCACCCCGACGGCACCGAGGTCGCGCCCGAGGCGTGGTGGACCGCGTTGCAGCAGGCAGGGGAGGGGTTGCTCGACAACGTCGATGCGGTGTCGATCGCCGGCCAGCAGCACGGCTTGGTGGCACTCGATCGCTCGCACCGACCGGTACGAGATGCCTTGCTGTGGAACGACGTCCGCTCCGCCGAGGCAGCCGACGACCTCGTTGCGGAGTTGGGCGGACCGCAAGCGTGGCTGGACGCGGTCGGCAGTGTCCCGGTCGCGGCCTTCACTGTCGCGAAGCTGCGCTGGATGGCCGACCACGAGCCCGAGCTCGCCGACCGAGTCACCCGGGTGATGCTGCCCCACGACTACCTCACCTGGCGGTTGCGCGGTGGTGGTGACGCTGAGCCGACGACCGATCGGAGCGACGCCTCGGGCACCGGATACTGGTCCCCGGTGGAGGGCCGGTATCGAGAAGACCTGTTGGCCAGTGCTTTCCGCGGCCGGACTCCGGAACTTCCGACGGTGCTGGAACCGTTCGAGAGTTCCGGACGCACTGCATCAGGCGCGGTCATAGCTGCCGGCGCAGGGGACAACGCGGCGGCGGCACTCGGGCTCGGAATCGGTGACGGCGACGTGGTGATCTCGCTGGGCACCAGCGGTACCGCGTTCGCACGCACTTCGCAGCTGAATACCGATCCATTCGTCAACGGATTCGCCGACGCGACAGGCCAATTCCTGCCGCTGGTATGCACGCTCAATGCCGCCCGGGTGCTCGAAGCGATGGCCACAGCCCTGGGAATCCGCCTCGGCGAACTCGACGCACTGGCCCACCAGGCCCCACCGGGTGCCGACGGACTGGTCCTACTGCCGTACCTGTCGGGCGAACGCACTCCGAACCTGCCCCACGCGACAGGCAGCCTTCACGGATTACGTTTGGAAACAATGCAACCCGCACACCTGGCCCGCGCCGCAGTCGAAGGGATGCTGTGCAACATGGCCGGCGCACTCGACCGACTTCGTGCGGCCGGTGCGACGTCCAGGCGAGTGCTGTTGATCGGCGGCGCTTCACGTTCGGCGTTCGTCGCCGAAATCGCCGCACAGATCTTCGGGGCAGCTGTCACCGTTCCGGAGCCGGAGGAGTACGTCGCTTTGGGCGCGGCGCGACAGGCCGCGTGGGCGTTGCGCGGCCGCGCCGAACCGCCGCAATGGACTGCTGCCGGGACTGTCGAGATTGCGGCACCTGGCGACAGTGCTCTGGGGACGCGGATCCGTCAGGTCTATGCGCGGGCGCGAGAATCGTTGTACGGCAGCTGAGCCCATACCACTGATCGGCGACTCGCACATCGTGATGCCGCGGCCGGAACTCTTGGTAGGCGCCGGAAACAGGAGTTTCGCCCGTAAGGGGGTCTCGGAGTCGATGAACCCCTCGGGATCGGCTAGCGCTGCCTCGCGGTCCCGTGGTCGGTCCAGGTCGCGCCATTCCGCGGCCGAGTGGCTGGCGATGTGCCGAACCAGCGTGCTCTTACCGGCTTGCCGTGCTCCATTGACCAGCACCACGCGAGTGTCGGCCAGGGCAGCTTCGATGGCCGCCGCAGCACGTCTGGGCAGCAAGTTTCCAGTAGGCATAGTACTGGTGCTACATCCCCCACATGTTCAATATGCGACGGCCGGGACGATGATCACCGCGGTAAGCCCGAACGCCACCCAGAACGCGAAGCCGAAGGAGTCGGCGAGCAGTGGACCCACGACCGGCATGAGTTGGGGCGGGACGGAGCTGATCTGGCCGGAACCGCCACTGCCGGAAGGCATTCCGTGCTCGGCCAGCTGTCCGGAGAGGTGCTGCGTCAGCGCCGTCACCAGCAAGGCGCTGCCGAGCGACGCGCCGACCTGCTGGATGGCCGAGAGCGTGGGTGCCGCCCGTGTCTGCCGCCGCCGAGTCCCAACAGGCCCGAGCGAAAGGCGTTGGGGCATCGGGTGAGGTATTCGCCACCAGCTCAATCTAGGCGCCGACGAACCTCGGCGGCGAAGCCTGGCACGCCTGTCCGTTCGAGCACATCGAGCAGACCCTGGATGTGCTTCGGAGGTCGCTTATGCTCTGCAACTTGCCGATACAGCAGCCTGATCACTTGCCCCGGCGCCAAGTCCAAAATGTCCAGTAGAAATCCATCCGGGTGCGACAGTTCGGGGAAGCCCTCGCCGATCGGCCGGACCTTGAAATCGGTCAGATTGAATGTCAGCAGGACGTCAGCATTGCTCTGCAGCGCCGCGGCCAGCACATGACGATCCTTCGGGTGGTTCTCCATCTTACCGATGAGGTCGTCATACCCCTCGACCAACGCATCGGAGAAGAAGCCGTTCATCGTGCTGATCAGATGATCGACCTTCTCGGCGACCAATTCGTCGTCCGCGCGCCCGGTGCACAGGTTTCGTCGAAGCTCCGTCATGATGTCGGCAGACCACAGCGGTTGGATCAGATCGGCTTCCGCCAGCCGTAGCAGCGTGTCACGCAGATGGGCCGGAAACAGGACGCAAGTATCGAGAAATACCCGCTGCATCACTCATGCCGCCTCAGCGGCTCCGGGCTGACGTCGTCATACAGGTCCAGATCTTCCGAGATTCGTGTGAGCTCGGATAAACCCGCGGAACGCTCGGCGCGACGGTACTCACGAAACGCCAGCACATCGGTTAGTCGCACACGACGATGACGGCCCGGCCGGGTGAACGGAATCTCGCCCGCGTCAAGTAGTTTCACAAACGTGGGCCTGCTCATTCCGAGCAGCTCGGCGGCTTCCTGCGTGGTCAGCGTCGTATGCAACGGTGCCACCGTCACCGCCTTTCCCTCCGACAGCGCGAGCGCCACCAGGCGCAACGCCTCGAGCATCTCGGGGGGCAATGTGACCGCCTCACCTTCGGCCGATCGCAAGACGGCCCCATCCAGGGAAATCGGGGCGGCCAGGAAACGGTGCACTTCGGCCAGCTGATCCGGATGCTCGGGCAGCAGTGTGCGCTCGTTCAGTGTCTCGGTCATCGCACCTCCATCCTCACCTCCATCATGCCCGCTTTTCGAATTATTCGAAAGGCAATTTCGGTGTTGTCTACGGGAAGTGGTTCCGATCGCATCCTTCGCTGCGGCGAGAGCGGGCGGCGTCGTGGACGTGTTCATCGGTCCGGCCCTCGGTACGGTCGCGGTCGAGACAGCGATGTGGGATCTCGGAAACTCGCGTAGTCCACGGCCCATGCGCGCCCTCGGTAGCCGGGAACGAGGAACCGGGGGTTCGAATGCCCTTGATTCGGGAGATTGGGCGCAAGGGTGGCCGCAGACAGGGGGAAGGCCGATGCCGAACATCTGAAACTCGTCGCGGGCGCGGCCAGGTCCGCCGTAGGAAGGAATGAACACCGGTAGGGCGGAGGAAGCTGCGGCGCAAGGTGTATGGCTGATCGGCTGGAAAGCGTGTAGCCGCGTGGAGTTCCGCGATCGGTTCCCGTCAGATGCCCGATCCTACTGGTGTCTCATCCCGCTCCCGCGCCGCATGCCGCGGCAGGAACATGGCCGGGACGATGATCACCGCGGTAAGCCCGAACGCCACCCAGAACGCGAAGCCGAAGGAGTCGGCGAGCAGTGGACCCACGACCGGCATGAGTTGGGGCGGGACGGAGCTGATCTGCCCGGAACCGCCACTGCCGGAAGGCATTCCGTGCTCGGCCAGCTGTCCGGAGAGGTGCTGCGTCAGCGCCGTCACCAGCAAGGCGCTGCCGAGCGACGCGCCGACCTGCTGAATGGCCGAGAGCGTGGGTGCCGCCCGTGTCACGGCGTCCTTGCCCAGTTCGGTGTAGGCAGCCGAAATGGTCGGCATCATCACCGCACCGAGGCCCATACCGCGCACGAACAAGGCCACACAGAGCCAGACGTATGAGGTGCCGGTGCCCACGTGCGTGAACGGGAGGGTGCCGATGAGGCCGAGCACGACGCCGACGGGAACCACGTAGCCGGCGCCGATACGGTCGGTGAGCCGGCCACCGATCACCACTGCCACGATCGCGCCCAATCCTTGGGGTGCGAGCAGCAGGCCGGCGTCGAGCGGGCCCTGTCCGCGCACGGTCTGGTAGTACAGCGGCAGCAGCAGCATGCCGCCGAACAATCCGATGGCGACGAGGAAGACCGCGATGGTTCCGCTGGCGAAGACCCGGTTGGTGAGCAGGCGGACGTCGACGATCGAGTCGGCTCCCTTGCGCAGGCTGTGCCAGGTATAGAGGGCCAGGCCCACGACGCCGGCGATGAGCCAGCCGAGCACACCCCACTCGGTGAATCCGCCGTGCGAGCTGGCCTGCGACAGCCCGTAGAGCAGGCAGACGAGGCTGCCGGAAAGCAGGATCAGCCCCCGCAGGTCGAGACGGCCGTGCTCGGGCACGGTGTCACCGCGTGGGAGCTTCCAGACCGCGAGCACGAGGGCGACGGCACCGACCGGAACGTTGACGAGGAAGATCCAGTGCCAGCTCGTGTACTGGACCAGAAGACCGCCGATCACCGGGCCGAAAACCGGCCCCAGCAGCATGGGGACACCGAGGATGGCCATGGCCCTCCCGAGGCGTTGCGGGCCCGCGGCTCGGGTGATGATCGCCTGCCCGGCGGGCAGCAGCATGCCGCCGCCGAGTCCCTGCAGGACGCGGAAGGCGATCAGGCTTTCGATCGACCAGGCGGCCGCACACAGAGCTGACCCCGCCACGAAGAGACTCACCGCGGTGAGCCAGACAGGTTTGGGGCCGAACCGGTCCATCGCCCATCCGGTGACCGGGATGACCAGCGCTACCGCTAGCAGATACCCGGTCACCACCCACTGCGTTGTAGACAGGGTCGCGCCGAGTTCGGTGCTCAACGAGTCCAAGGCGACGTTCACGATGGTGGTGTCGAGAACCACCATGATCATGCCGGACACGACGACGAGTCCTGTGACGATGACGCTGCGATCGAGCTTGCCCGACTGCTGCGCGGTGGTGGATGCCATATCAGCTCCCTCGTTGAAGGTGTCAGGACTCGCCCGGGCGACAACACCCCGCGACTACCCGTCGTGAGGCCGATCATCGCGACGCTGTCATTCCCCAGCGTGTCACGGACCTTGTCGCCGAGGGTGACGGACTAGTCAGGCGCGGCTGGACGGAGGCTCGAGTGTGCCTCTAAAATAGAGGCATGACCGAAAGTCTCATACTGCGAGTGTGGCGATCGAAAGACTCCACACACCTGCCGGGATTGTTCGCCGAGGAGGCGACCTTCTCGAGCCCGGTCGCCGATTACCACGGCCGGGCGCGTGCGGCTCATTTGCTGGCCACGATCGCGACGGTGCTCGACTCGGTACATCAGACCCGGCAGTGGACCGACGGGCAGCAGCGGATATTCGCGTTCACCGCACGCTTCGCCGGTCAGGAGCTCGAAGGGGTGCTGCGGGAAGAGCTCTCCGAGACCGGCAGCCTGACCCACGTGACATTGTTCCTGCGGCCGTATCGGGTGTTGCGCGCGGCCATCGCGGAAATGGCACGACGACTGGAAGACTCGCCCCCGCCGCAGGCGGCCTGATCGTGACGGCCGAAACGCCACGCCCGGGACGACCGGTGCGCGGATCGACCACCGGGCGCCCCATCATGGCCCTGTTCGATCTGCTCGGGCGCCGCTGGGTGCTGCGGGTGATGTGGGAACTCGATCAGGCCCCGGGCCCGCTCACCTTCCGCGAGCTGCGCACCGCATGCGGCGACATCTCCTCGAGCGTGCTGACCCGGCGGCTGGCCGAACTCACCGAAGCGCGCCTCATCGAGCGCGAGGAGGGGTACCGGCTGACCCGCGCAGGGCGCACACTCGTCGAGCGGCTCGCGCCTCTGACGCACTGGGCGGCGCAGTGGCGCAACGATATCGGATGAGTCGTCGCCCGGCGGCCGAGAGCGTAGGAACCCGCGGCGTCAGATGTGGTCGTGGCCGGAGAGGCGTTCGTGGTCGATTTCGGCGTCGCGTTCACGGTCGCGCTCATGGTCGGATTCGGCGTTCACGTTCCATGAGATCGGGTGTGCGCCGGGGCCGCAGTCCTGACTCAACCGGATTGTCGATTCGGGGCGGATCCGTACCTCCTGGACGAGCGGACGGAGGTCGCTGCACATGACGAAGATTCCGGCGGTTGCCGGGCCCACATCGGTATTCGTGCATTCGATGTCGACGCGGCTGTCGACCGGAACCGATGAACAGAACGCCTCACGGGGCCGCAGCGCCTGAGCAGATCCCGCGCCGACGGTTGTCGACACCGTCACGGCCGCGAGACCGGATATCACCGCGCCCGCGATCGATAGCCGGCGGGCACTTCTCTGGGGGATGGACACCGAGCTTCTCACTTTCACTGCACTGCAGAACAATTCCCGAAATCGTATGCACACCGGGTCATATTTCCCAATGGAAGGAATTCTCGACACAGTCGACTGCCTCGGACGGCATGCTTGTCACGCGTCGACGAGGTCGTCGCTATCGTGAACGACAAGTGTGCTGTTCAGCCGCAACCTGACCGGCGTGGCTCGATCGCTTCGGGGATGGAAAGGCGCGGTGTCGGATCATGGCTGAGGACCTGACCGTGACCGGGATGCTGGTGATACCCGCATCCGAGTTGCGCGAGCGGTTCTCACGATCGTCCGGTCCCGGAGGGCAGCACGTCAACACCACCGACAGCCGGGTGGAGCTGTCTTTCGACCTCGCCAACTCGCCCTCGGTGCCGGAGCGGCTGCGCACCCGTATGCTCGACCGCCTGGCCGCCAGGCTGGTCGATGGGGTGCTGACTGTCGCCGCATCCGAGGAGCGCGCGCAGTTGCGGAACCGCGCGACCGCCCGCGAACGCCTGGCCTCGATACTGCGTGACGCCGCTGCCGCGCCGCCACCCGTTCGCCACGCCACCAAGCCGTCGCGCGGCGCCAAGGAACGCCGCATCGCCGCGAAGAAGCGGCGCGGCATCACCAAACGCAACCGCCGAATCTCCCCGGACGACTAGCGCCGCGCCGGCAAAGGTTGGTGCCGTGACTCGGGGCCGGGTGAGCACCAAGCCTTGCACGAAAAGTTCATGGCATCCGCCTCAATCATCGCCCGATGTCGAGCCGGATACCGCATCGAGCAGTCGCGCGCGCTCCCTGTCGGATGCCTCCGTACCGGACACCGGCTCCGCGAGAACACACAGCAGCAGCGCCACGCCTACCGCTCCCGGGTCGGGGTGGCCGACGGCGCGCTCGCCGAGGTAACTGGCGCGACCGCGGCGTGCCCGCAGGGCCGCGGTGGACAGCGCTCCATCCACTGCGGCACTCACCATGGCGCCGACATCGCCGCCATGGAGCGCCTCGACGGCCGGAGCGAGCGCGTCGACCATGGTGCGGTCGCCGACTTCCGCCTCGCCGACGCGCTGGATGGCGGCCAGACCATCGCTGATACCGACCTCGAGGGCGTCGATGTAGGAATCCGACCGTACGGCCCGGGTGCCGAGTGATTGGAACAGCAGGCCGAACAGTGGGCCGCTCGTGCCGCCGACCTCGTCGAGGAAGACCGCCCGCAACGTATCCCACGGGGCGGGGGACTCCGGTGCGGCAAGACGGTCGGCGACCTCGGAGAGCCCTTCGCGCAGATTGACGCCGAAATCTCCGTCACCGGTGATCTCGTCCAACTTCGTCAGTGCGGGCTCGGCCGCGAAGAACACCTCCTGTAGGCGGGGAACGGTGCTGTCGAGCGTCGTCATCGCCTCGCTGGTCATCGGGTGGCCTCCTTCCAGGCGGGTGCGCCGGTCGGGGCGTGCCAGAGATCGATCCAGCCGTCGGCGAGTTGGGTGAGGGTGATCGAAAATCCGCTCATATCCAGTGCGGCAACGAATGTGCCGACCTGGACCGCCGCGACGTCGCGGCCTCGGTCGCCCAGTGCGCGCGCCGCGAGTTCGAGGACTGTGCAGAGCTCGAGTTCGGTCGTCGCGCCGAGCCCATTGATCAACAGTAACAACGGTTTTCGATCACCTCCGGGCAGCGATGTGAGGATATCGGTGAGCATCCGGTCGACAAGTTCCGCGAGCGGTGGCCTGGAGATCGAGGTCGAGGCGCGTTCGCCGTGAATTCCCACCCCGTATTCGAGCTGATCGGGTTCGAGTTCGAAGGCACGTGCCCCGGTATTCGGTGACGTCAGCGCCTCGGTGGCCACCGCGATACTGCGACTGTGCTCGGCCACCTCGCGGCCGAGCGCGGCCAGCGAGGTGAGGGTGTCACCGCGGTCCGCGGCTGCGCCGAGGATCTTTTCCACGACGATCGTCGCGGCCGTCCCGCGCCGTCCGGTCGCCGTCTCGTCGGATTCGGTGGCCACGTCGTCGTCGACGAGTACCCGCTCGACGTCGATACCATCGGCGCCGAGTCGTTCCGCGGCGATGCCGAAATTGATCTTGTCTCCGGTGTAGTTCTTGACGATGTGCAGCACCCCGCCGTCCCGAGCGACGGCCTTGCTCGCCTCGTAGACCTGCCGATTGTGCGGTGAGGCGAAGACCTTTCCCGGTACGGCAGCGTCGAGCATTCCCATGCCGACGAATCCGACGTGCATCGGCTCGTGGCCGGAACCGCCGCCGGAGACGAGGGCGACCCGCCGTGTCGGCGCACCGCGATCGTGGTGCACGAACAGTGGGTCGGTAGTCAGCCGGACCCACGGGTGTCGGCGCACGAAACCTTGCAGTGACACCTCGGGGCCCTGGCCTGGTTCGAGCAAGAACAGTGCCGGCACAGATATCCTCCTCGTCGATCGACTGCGTGATGTCCAGTATCACGGAGCCGCGGCGCTGCCTCCGCGTGGATTCCCGATCTTGGTGGGCCACAGGTTGTTCCGCTTCGCGGAGAGCGGAATCTGCGACGGTGTTCGCCGATTACAGTGTTGCCCATGACAATCGAATACGTCCGATACCGGATTGCCGAGCACGACGCGGCCGAATTCGAGGCTGCTTACGGTCGTGCCGCACGGTCGCTGGCGGCGGCTCCGCAATGTGTCGACTACGAGTTGTCACGATGCGTCGACGAACCCGAGTGCTACGTCCTGCGCATCTCCTGGACCTCCGCCGAGGACCATATCCAGGGCTTCCGCGGCGGTAAGCATTTCGCGGCATTCTTCGCCGAGATCGAGCCGTATGTGCAGCGTATCGAGGAGATGCGCCATTACGAACGCACCGCTGTCCGAGGTTCCGGATCCTCGGTGCCGAGCATGTACGACTGGCTCGGTGGTACCGAGGCGCTGGATCGGCTCACCAAGGTCTTCTACACCCATGTCCTGGCCGACGACCTGATCGGGCCGTTGTTCGCCGGGATGGACCCGGGCCATCCGCACTATGTGGCCATGTGGCTCGCCGAGGTATTCGGTGGCCCCTCCCGCTACACCGACGAGCGCGGCGGTTACGACCACATGCTGGCTCACCATCTGGGCAAAGCCATCTCCGAGCCGCAGCGTCGGCGCTGGGTGTCGCTGCTGCTGGATGCCGCCGATGAGGCCGGCCTGCCCGCTGACCCGGAGTTCCGGGCCGCGTTCGTCGGCTACATCGAATGGGGCACCCGCATCGCGCTGGGCAACTCACAGCCCGACGCCGACCCGCCGCGGCATCTCCCGGTACCCCACTGGGGCTGGGGTGTCGCCCCGCCGTATACCCCCGCCTGAGCGTGACCCGCTCCCCGCTCGGCGCCGGGAGCCGGTGACGATCAGTGTTCGGCAGCGGTAGCGGCCTGCCGTTCGGAGAGCAGCCCGGCCAGGGTCAGCGTGAGGTCCGGGGAGCACGGTCGCGGCGACGGCCACCACCCAACCGGCACGCCCGCGCACATGACACGGGTGGTGGAGCCCTCCGCGCGAGCCGCTCCTCCATGACCTGTCGTCGTCGAATCAGCTGTCATGGCGCGAAGCCTATGGCGGGTACAAGGGCACCGACTGTCCAGAGAGTTGGACAACCCGCGGCCTGACCGACGGGCGTCTGGTGCCGCGTCCGACGGGCCGAGTCCGGATCTACGACGACAGCCTCTTCATGTGGCGGCTTCGGCGACCCCTGATTACCCCTCGGGCAAAGTCGTCATCAGTCGACGCCGGATACGCGCACAGTGGAAGACGAGAAAATCACGCGGAAGCAGACCGGCGGGGAGACCGATGTAATCGAATTCGGCGAATTCGCGGCAATGGCCCGTCATTCTGCGCCGATGATGCGGCGCAAAACAAAGGCCGGTCTGCGGGTCGCCGAGAGCGGAATCGGTCTCCGGCGGAACGGGATCAGGAGGCCGACTTGGGCTGGGAGAGGTCCCTGATGCCTGTGATCGCCGTGATGATGTTGTCGATGGTGGAGGTGCCCTCGTCGAGGGCGGAGCTACCGGAGTCGAGCGTGGCCGAGCCCGACGATGCGGAGCCGGAGTCGGCTGATCCCGAGCTCAGCTGAGCGGGGGCGGGAGTGGTCGAGTCGGCGGACGGGGCCGCCGCGGAGGCCATGGCTGCCGGGCCGACGAAGAGGGCGGCGGCGGAGAGGGTGGCGGCAGCGAGGATCTTGCGAGAGACCATGGACGGGGATTCCTTTCACGGGTGAATAACGATGCCATCACGGCGTGCCATCAAATATATGAAAGAGAAATCCGAGAGGCCACTTTCGTTACTGTGTGAATCGTCACCGTTAACAACTGGCGAACTGTGCATTTTGCTGAGGTGACACCATTTGATCTTGCATTCTCCCGATAATTGAACGATCAAACGTCCATGTGCTCGAATCGCGCGCATCGCCCTGGTAGAAGGGGGCCGCTGCGGCGTAATCTACGCATGGGGCTGCGTTCAGCCGATGGAGCATGTGTCGCTGGCCGCGGCTCACATCGCCCACCCGACCAAGGAATCGTGATGGCCCTCTTCATCGACGTGCACGAACATTTGCCCGAAGGCACGACGGCGCAGGACGTGGCCGCAGCCCACGCCGCCGACCAGGCGATCCAGGGAGACTACGGCGTGACGTACCAGCGCTACTGGGTCGACGAATCGAGCCACACGGCGTTCTGCCTGGTCGACGCCCCGGACGCGGACACCGCGATCACCGTGCACCGCGAGGCGCACGGCCTCGTGCCCGACAGGATCTACCCGGTGGTCGAGGGCACCTGATAAGCCGCTCGAAACCTCCGCCACCTGCGCGCACAGCCCGCCGCCGAACCGGATTTCCGTACCCACCCTGTATCGCGCGGTCCGGCACCCGCTCTACCTGGGCTTCGTGATCGCGTTCTGGGTGGCTCCCACGATGTCGCGCGCATCCGGTCGATCTGTGCGGCGGCACGCGTTTCCGGGCGTCAGCGCCCGAAGACGTTGACCGCGATTTCCCCGCCGAGGTGATAGTCGGCGGACAGATGCAGATTGTCGCCACTCCAAAATCTGCCCGGGTCATACCAATTCGGGCGCTTCTCCGGCAGCAATCCCATTGCCTGGTAGGTCATGGCGACGATTTCCGCGCAGTAGGCGTTCTCCAGACCGGCCTCGGTTTCGCGGGTCTTCGAACGCTTCGGCAGCGGTATCCGGCCCCGAAACCACCTGCCCGCCAGCGCACTTGTGGACGGAAAGGGCATGCCGTCCAGCCGTGCCACCGCCCGCAGCGCCGCGTCCTCCATCTCGCGTGTCACCGGCCGATCCAGCTGGCGCAGCCATGCTTGCTGACCGTAGTCATTGGTCCAGCGCAGGACCGCGGCCTGCAGATCGTGCAGCTGGGCGCCGCGATGGTGGTTGCCCGACCAGACATCGGGCAGCGCGCGGCCGAGCTCGGCATGCCAGATCAGGGCCGGCAGGTCGTCGACGACCACCGCCATACCGACGTGGTTGACCGGGCTGTTGGTCAGCCCGCGGATTGCGCGGTCGGCGCCGGAATGTCCACGGAACAGCCACAAGTCGCCCATCCGCGTGAGTTCGACCGCTTCATCCAAACCGATACTCGAGGGCGCTTCGCGTGGCACAGCGACTAGCCTAAGCCGTATGCGGTGGTGGAAAGTACTCGGCTTGGCAGGAGCCGCGGGTGTCGCGGCGACCGGAGTGGTGATCGTGCGCTCCGAGCGCAAACGCCGTGCGTATACGCCGGATCAGGTCCGGGACCGGCTACACGCCCGTCTCGGTGAGGAAGCCGAGCCCATCGGCGACGATAAGCGCTGATCCGGGAGGTGAAGCGTTCGCCCGCAACGGCTTCGATGCCTCGAGCCCCTTGAAGTCGTCCGCGTTGCGCGTGAACAGGGGGAGATCGTTCGCCGAAGCGATAGCCGCGATCATCACGGCTGATTCGAAGCTCGATGGGTAGTGCGGCCTCGTCGATCAGCGGCAAGTCGATGCACACGCGGGTATCCAGCAGTCCGGCCTGATGCCGAAAGCTGTTGTCCGGCTCAGTCATCGAGCCGGTCTTCGCCGAATTCGGCGTCTACTTGCGCATGTTCCACCCGCCTGTCGGCGTAAGCGGCGAATCGGGCGAATCGTTGCTTGACCACGGCGGCTGTAACGGTCCGCTTCGTGGTGAGGGGCCGGAGTTCGCCCACGGGCCTGCCGTTGCGGGTGATGACGAAATCGTCCCCGGCCTCTAACGCGTCCATGATCCCGGCGCTACCGTTGCGCAGTTCGGCTCGAGTGATGGTCCTGGTCATCGCTTCACTACGGCAACGCGTGCTATGTGATGCTATGCGTTGTTTTTCGGATCCTACGACGAGGTCGTGGATCGGATCCGTGTGGTGCAGTTGCCCGTGCTTCTGGTCATCGACGAGAAGCGATGGCCGACAACGGTCGAGCGACGCGGCCGGCCTCCCAGGAGGTCGTCCGGGCGGTGATCGGGTCGTTCTTTCCGATGAAGAGCCGGGCTTTCGTCAGTAGTTGCCGCCGGGCGGGTATTCGGAGAAGAACTGCTGGAGCCAGGGGGTGGCGGCGTCGAGGCCCCATCGTGCGGCGCCGAGGATGGCGTTGCCCACCGTGATGACCACGAATCAGATGGCATCTCGGTTTTGTTCGGCGAGTTGCTGGAGTGGCTGGATGATATTGGTGAACATGATTTGTCCTTCGCATCCGGGCGGATGGATACGTTCAAGGCTGCCACAGCGGTCAGTGGGGGACCAGGCCTTTTATCGCTGTCGGCCGACGGGGCCGCGAAAGCGGGGCCGTCCCCGCGATTCCTCGATTCCCTCGAGGTCGCGGGTTGCGAGTGGACACGGGAGGTCATTCGCCGGCGCGACAGTCTGTAAGCCGGTTGGGTTTGCTCATGCCCGGGACGGTTTGGGAGCGGATGTGTCAGTGGTCTTCCCTACGCTGCGTGCATGATTCGTTCTTGGACGCGAGTGCGTGGACGCCTCCGCGCACCTGCCGGTCTTCTCTCGCTCGAGCAGGCCGGCACCGATCCCGATGGCGTGAACGCTCGCGGGTCGTCCGGCGGCACGCTGCCCGGGGCGCCGCTGCACGACGGTAGGCCCTCGTCGGTGGGGAGCGTGTGAGCAAGTGCGCAGGCTCGATGGCGAGGTGCATGTTCACTACAGCCAGATCTACGTCGAGAGCGACCCCGAGAGCTTCGGCCCGGACATGCAGGAAGCGTTCGCCGGGCAGAGCGCAGGACTGTGCGGTGCTGCGATACCCGGCGCTTTGTGGCTGATGACCGGGCTGCACACCGGCAACGTCGGCTTCACCGCCGAAGTGCGCGGCCAGGCTCCACCGCTCGATCCCGCATGGGAGGACGTCGTGGAGGTCTCTTTCCGCCCGGTCTCGGCTCACAGTTGCCTGATGCAGTGGGCAGGCGAGGCTTCCTGGGAATTGGATTTGGAACAGATCGACTACCGAGTGCGGTACTGCGCGCAGGGTATGGACCAGGCGCACCAGAAGGACACCAGACTCGATGACGAGCCACTGCTGGACCGTTACCTCCTGCAATTTTGGCCTGCGCCGCCCGAGCCGGACCGAGTGGTGCGGCAGACCGCGGAGATCGCCGCCTACTGGCACGACTATGCCCGCCGACAACCGTCTCCCACACCGGAATAACGCGAAAGCTCCCGGCCGCCCGGCTGCCGTCACCCCACCAGCCGCGCCTGGGCGCACCACGCTCACGGCACCTCGCGTCCGCGCAGCGCGAGAACGCCGGGCCCGGCCAGCTCATCGAGATAGGCCGCACGGCCGGCCATGGCCATGGTCAACGCGATCGTCGCTCCGGTGACCAGAGGGCCGGTTCCGGCAGTGAACGGGCCGTCGGTCGCTTCGAGACGGAGTCCGTCGATCATGCTGCGGCTGGGCACCGCGAAGTCGCGGCTCGCGTAGAACTTCGCGACTTCGGTGGCGGCTTCGACAGGTGGTTCGCGCAGTATTCCCAGCGGTCGTCGGATGTCCTGGGCGTGGACGATCACCTCTCCGAGCCATGCCGCGGTGTGTCCGAACGGGGCAGTGGTGCTGGTGACGATTCCGCGGAACCGATCCAAAGTCTCGGCCGGGGTTCTGCCGCGATGCTCGGCCAGCCGCCGAGCGTTGTGTTCGTCGAAGTCGAAGCGGGCGCCGACGACACTGACCAGCCAGCGCAACCGCCCGGTGCTCGCGGCCGCGGTCAGGTGTGCGACGACTTCCTCGACCGTCCAGCGCCCGCACAGTGATTGCCGGGCCCACTGCTGATCGTCCAGCTCGGCGAGATCGTCCGCCAGAGCCGCCCGTTCCGCGTGGGCCATGGCCCAGAGAGCGTCGCGAGAAATGACATCCGACACCGGAAACCTCCATTCGAGCCGGCCGGGCACACCGATGAGTAGCTGCACGGACCATGGCACTGTCGCACCACATTCGTGGATCCCTGGTGCAGACGACGTCGGTCCCGCGAACTCATCGGTCGCCCTGGAACGCGGCCGCACCCGCGTCACCGACCACCCATCCCCGACATCGCGATCCCACGCACGAACGACTTCTGTGCGACCGCGTAGATCACCAGCATCGGGGCCACCATCAGAATGGACGTCGCCATGAGGATCGGCCAGTTGGTTTCGTATTGGCCCTGCAGGCGCACCAATCCCAGTGTGAGCGTGGAGATTTCGTCGCGCTGAATCATCACCAAGGGCCACAGGAAATCGTTCCAGACCGTCACCCAGGTGAGTACCGCGAGCACCATCACCGCGGGCCGGGCGTGCGGCAGCAGCACTCGCCAGTAGGTCTGCCAGACCGAGCAGCCGTCGAGGATGGCCGCCTCCTCCAACTCGGCCGGCAGGGTGATGAAGAACTGGCGCATCAGGTAGGTGCCGAACGCGCTGCCGAACAGGCCCGGCACGATCATGGCCAGGGGACTGTCCACCCAGCCGAAGGTGCGCATGAGGATGAACTGGGGGATGACCGTGACGGTCGTCGGCACCATCAGGGTGGCGAGGTAGGCGACGAACAGGACGTCGCGGCCCTTGAACGGCAAGCGGGCGAAGGCATATCCGGCCAGTGAACAGAAGAACACCTGGCCCGCCGTCACGCAGCCGGCGTAGAGAACAGTGTTGAAGAAGATCCGGCCGAACGGCATCAGGTCGAAGATGTCGCGGTAGTTCGACCATGCCAGGTGGGCCGGGACGATGCTGGTGTCGGAGATGTTGCCCTGTTTCTTCAGCGAACTCGACAGTGCCCACAGCAGCGGGAACAGCGCGCACCACGCCATCCCGACGAGCGCCAGGTACAGCAGCATGCCGCGCCCGGTACGGCGGAGAACGGCACGATTCGCGGTCGCTGTCGCCACCTAGGCCTCGCTTTCGTAGGCGTTGCCGCGGGTGAGTCGCAGTTGCAGCAGCGTCAGCACCAGCAGGATCGCGAAGATCACCCAGGCGAGGGCGCAGGCGTAGCCGATGTCGTCGAAGGAGAAAGCGTTCTGGTACAGCATGATTCCGAGGACGTAGGTGCCGGTTTCGGGACCGCCCTTGCCGCCAGTGAGGACGTAGGCCTGATCGAACACCTGGAACGAGTTGATGAACGTGATGACGAACGAGAACACCAGCGCGGGCCGGATCAGCGGTACCGTGATCGAGCGGAACCGGCGCACCGCTCCGGCGCCGTCGATCCGGGCGGCCTCGTAGACATCGGTCGGGATGCCCTGCATCGCGGCGAGCAGGACGATGGTGGCGAAGGGGACGCTCTTCCACACACTGACCAGGCACAATGAGAACATCGACCACGCGGGGTCGGTGAGCCACGGGACCGGTCCGATTCCGATCCAGCCGAGCGCGGTGTTGAGCACGCCGTAATCGGTGCTGAAGGTGAGCCGCCACACCACCGCCATCGCGACCGTCGAAGCGACCAGCGGCATGAACATGATGCTGCGAAAGATGCCGATACCCCTGAGTTTCCGGTTCAAGGCCGCCGCGACGACGAGACCGATGACGATGGTCGGGATCAGCGTGCCCGCGGTGAAGATCACCGTATTGCGCAGGGCCACCCAGAACAGCGGGTCGTGCGCGAAGAGCCGGCGGAAATTGTCGAAGCCGATGAACGTCGGCGAACTGAACAGATCCCATCGGTGCAGACTCAGGTACAGCGTGAACACCAGGGGGAACGCCATGAATACCGCCACCGCGATCAGGTTGGGCGCGATGAACATTCGGCCCGCGGCAGCCTTGCGCCGGCGCAGCGCGGAACGCCGTGGTTTGCCGAGTGTCGTCATAGCGGCGCCCGGTCGGCACAGCGAGCCGCTGCGCGATTGTCGCTCACTGCGCCTCCAAGAGATCGTTGATCTGTCCGGCGAGGCCCTGCTTGAACCATTCCGCGGAGGCGGCGCCGCGAAACACGTGGTCGTATCCCTGTTCGATGACCGCGTCGACGCGGGGCCACGCGGGCGTGACCGGCAGGTTGTTGGCGTGATCGCCGCCGTGGAACACCTCGAGGTTGTGCACTCTCTCGTGTGCCTGCGCGAACCCGTCGGAGGCGAGGGCCGATTTCAGTGCCGGGACGAACAATCCCGACTTCGCGATGACCGCCTGACCGACGGGTCCGGTGGCGAATTTGACGAATTCCCAGGCCTGTTCCTTGCGCGGGCTGTCGGCCGCGATGGACAGGCCGGTGGTGCCGATATCGGAGCGAGCGGCGGTACCGCGCGGGCCGACCGGCAGCACCGTGACGTCGAAGTCGAGGTCTGGCTGACCGGTGTAGGCGCTGTACATCCAATGCCCGGACAACGCCATCGCAGCCTTGCCCTGGGCGAACATATCCGATGACGAAAGCGATTGCTGGAATTCGATTTTCGGCATCACCCGGTGCCGGGTGGACAGGTCGGTGTAGAACTGGACGCCCTCGATGAAGGCGTCGTTGTCGATATTGGTGTGAGTCGGGTCGATGGACGGGGTGAACCATTCCACGCCGTTGTTCATGCCGAAACAACTGGCGGAGTAATAGACGGTCCAGGGGTCCACGAATCCCCACTGGGTGACGTCGCCGGAGCTGTCGCGTTTGGTCAGCGCCTGTGCCGCGTCGAGGAATTCGTCGAAACTCCAGGCGTCCTCCCAGCGTGCGGGCGGCGGTGGGAGTTTGGCGTCGGCGAAGAGTTTCTTGTTGTAGTACAGGAAGATTCCGGCCCACTGCTCCGGTAGCGCGTGCTGCGCGTTCTTGTAGCGGAAGGTGTTGTACAGCGCCGTCGAGCTGTCCTTCTTCAGCTCGGCCGCATACGCCGGGTCCTTGTCGAGGATCGTGTCGAGGTTTTCGAAAATGCCGCGTTCGGCGAGGAAGGAATAGGACAGGTCCCACGACATCAGTACGTCCGGACACTTGCCACCCGCGCAGTAGGTGAGGATCTGGGTCTGCGGATCGGGGCCGGACATCTGAGTCCGGATCTTGATGTCCGGATGCAGCTTGCGGAACTCGTCGATGATCGTCAGCCGGACCTTCGCCTCATCGGGTTTGGCCTGGAAGAAGAAGGTGAGCGCATCCTCGTCGTGGTCACCGCAGCCGGTCATCGAGGATGCGGCCGCTGCCGCCCCGGCCGCCGCCGCACCGCGCAGAAGTGTGCGCCGGTCGAACCTCCGAGACGATGCCACCCACGCCCCCGTTCGGCTACAGCAAGCGAATTTCTTTGCAGACGAACGTAATACCGCAGGGGCCTATCCGTCCGGAAAACACACGAGAGACCGGTCGAACGCACCTCTGGCTCCTGACCGAGTCGGAGCGCGCGGATACGGGACCTGCTGGTCAAAAACTGGTCCACCCCCTCGATGCCCGCGCGCGGCATACTGGAGATACAGCGCCGACTTCGGGAGTATCGAGATGGCAACCAACGGGCCTTTCGGGATCGATCCGGAAGAATTCGAGCGCGCTCTGCGCGAGGCCGAAGTCGAGGTGCGTGACCTGCTCGGAAAGGCCGCCGGATACCTCGACCGCACCACCGTGAATTCGCTGACGTCGCTGTTCGGTCAATTCGTTCAGCCGGAGCGGACGCGATCGCCGGAACCGGACGACACGACGACCGGGGAGACCGGCAGCGGCGTGTGGGCCGTCTACAGCGTCGACGACAGCGGCGAGGCCCGGGTCGAGCAGGTATTCCCGACCGAGCTCGAGGCGTTGCGCGCGCACCGCGACAACACCGATGAACGCCGTAAGGTGCGATTCCTGCCCTACGGCGTCCCCACCAGCGTGCTCGACCAGACCTGAGGGCGCTGACCCCGAGAGATATCGCGGTTCGCGCACTGTGCGGACGCGATGAACGCTTACTTGTGCGATCAACCGGACAGCTCTCCGGTACCTGGATGCCGAAAATAGGTACGGGCATAGGTAGATCTCCCGTCGCTGATCGTGTGCCGGCGAAGCAGGCTGTGGGAACAGATCGCACACTATCGCTCGGGGTCACCATGAATGCACAGCAGCGGCAGAGAAGTCGTTCCGGCGCGATCCGCAGTGCACGCGGGGCGCACTCGCCGCGACCGCGGACGCTGGACGAGACAAGATCACGGCCGAGGGCCGAATACGATTCGTTCTGGGTCCGCTCGGCGCTGAGTCAGCTGGAGTTTCTCGTGTCCGGCAGGTCGATCGGCGCGGAAACGAAGTCGATGGTCGAATTCGCGATCCGGTGGGCGCCCTTCGGCGGTGCGAGTTCCGGGGATCTCCTCGTGACCTTCGGTGTCGAACGCCGGCGGTTCCTCGAATTACTCGCCGAAGGGCTGCGGGTGCGGCGATCCGACGACTCCGAGAAGCAGTGGCTGAAGCGGAGGCTGGCAGACGCGTTGGCGGCGGCGTGGTCCGTCGACGGCGGCGCCTCGACCGGAGCCCGGCAGTGCTGACCCTCGCCGAGCGTACTCGGCTGCTGTCCCACGGGGATGTGCATGTGCGAATCTGGTTGGGCCGAACGGCCTTCGACTATCGGGCGACGGTCGCGGCGGCGGTCAATCTGATTCACGACTGCCGTCGAAAGCGTTGGTGTGCGATCGAAGTATTGCTGCACAGGATCGAGGAATCACTCCCCGAAACGCGCTTGCCGAATGAACGATTGTTCCTGGACCCGCAACCACTTCGGCAGTGCGGGTAGTCGGAATTCGGGTGGGCGGCGATCCACGTCACACTGTCACGCTCGGGTTTTGTGTGGCGGCGCCGCGTTCGCCAGGGCGAGGGCTTGGGGGTCCTCATCGGGTTGGCCGGTGCCGGTGGCGATCAGATCGTGCAGGCTCGTGTCGATGTAGAACGACCAGCCCTTGCGGCAGACGTCGAAGCATTCGAAGGCCGGGGTGAGACCGACATGGGTGAAGCGGAGTTCGGTGATGTCGGTGCGGCGGGTGATCTCGAAACGAATCGTGGTGCCGTTCCATTCGGTTCGGTCGTCGACGAGGGTGAGCCGGGCATCGAGGACGCGCCAGACGACGCGTTCGTGAGGGACGACCTCGGTGACCTCGATGGTGGCGCGATGTACGCCCGGGACCTCGTACGTGAAGACGTCTCCGGGCTTTTCGCTGCGTCCGGTGAGAGTTTTCGACCACCAGCCGCGCACGTCGAGTACGGCGTCGAAGAACGTTTCGGGGGTTCGGTCCACGGCGAAGGTCGTCGAGAAATTCTGCTCGGTCATGGGATTCTCCCTGAAGGGTGGATGAATCGGTCGTGATATTCAACCGATGGGTTGACAGTAGGCGTGCGGAGACGGAATAGTCAACCATGTGGTTGAGAATTCCTCGGAACAGCTCGACGTGGTGTTCCATGCGCTGTCGGACTCCACGCGCCGCTCGATGCTGCGCACCCTGGCGCGGCATCAGTGCAGTGTGGGTGAGCTCGCGGCCCCGTTCGACATCTCACTCGCGGCCGCGTCCAAGCACATCAAGGTGCTCGAGCGGGCCGGGCTGGTGCGACGCAGCGTGCGCGGGCGCACACATCTGTGCCGGCTCGATCCGCGCCCGCTGCGAGAGTGTGCCGAATGGGTGAACTTCTACGAGCGCTTCTGGGGTGAGAGTCTCGACGCTCTGGAAGCCGCGCTGCTACAGGAGGATTCGCGGGATGAGTGACTACGGCGAGGTCGTCGAGCCGGGCACGGTTCGCATCGAGCGATTACTGCCCGGACCGATCGAACGGGTGTGGGCCTACCTGACCGACGTCGACAAGCGGGCAACCTGGCTGGCCGGCGGGCTGCTCGAACAGGCCACCGGCGGCCGGGTCGAACATATCTTCCGGATCCACGAGCTCACCGGCGAGGGTGATCCCGCCGAGGTGGCCGACCGCAGGCACGGCGAGGTGCTCGAATGGGAGCCCCCGTATCGGCTGCGCCACACCTGGAGCACCGGCGGCGGCCTCGCCGACTCGGACGTGACCTTCGCGCTCGAGCAGGTCGCCGACAAGGTCCGGCTGACCGTCACCCACCGCCGGATCCCGACTCGCCGCGAAATGCTCGATATCGCCGCAGGCTGGCACACTCACCTGGACATCCTGCAAGCCGGACTCGCGACATCTCCACCCGATGCGTTCTGGCCGAAGTTCCATTCCCTTCGCGCGGAATACGAATCGCTGCTCCCTCCGGAATCGTCGGATCGTGGCTGATCTCGGCGGCCAGGCCGTGACCCGACGAACGACCCACCCCCGGCTGTGTCACGAGGCTGTAACCGCCTTTGTCGCAACACATGTCGTGCGAGCGAACCGGTCGAGCGGCGGCACACTGTCGAGCTGGTTTCGCACCGGCGCTCCCAGCGAGGAACTCAACGGCGTCCTCCGGGTGGGCGATGCGAGCTCGCACGAGATCGAGCGGTTGCGAACGCTGGTCGACGGCGTGCCCTCGAGCTGGCATTTCTGGCGAGACGTCGATTCGCCGGAGATTCCGCACCTTCTACGCCGGAAGGGGTTGGCGCTGTTCGAAATCGAACCGTTGATGATGCTCGCCGGTCCGGACCGAATAACGCATGGGGAACGCGAAGAGCCGGAGCGAATCGAGGCCGTGACCGATGACGCCGGCCTCGCCGAGTGGGCGGGGCTCTGGTCGGGTGCGACCGACACCGCTGCCCTCGTGGCCGGCCTGCGCCAGGGTGTGGAGCGAGGCTCCACCCGCTACCTGCTTTGGCGTGAAGGCGGCGAGGTGCTCGGCTGTGCCGCGGTCGTGACCAGTGCTGCGGGCGCATCGCTCGAACACATCGTGACCCGTGCCGATCATCGTGGACAGGGCATCGGCAGCGCGCTCACGCGGCACGCTCTGATCCTCGCGCTCGAAGCGGGTGCTCGCCGGGTCGTACTCACCGCCTCGCCGGACGGTGAAGGGATCTACCGCCGCCTCGGTTTCGTCACCGTCGGATATGTCGAGCGCTATGCGTGATCGGCGGTGCGGCCGGGATCCGGGCCTGCGTCGCGCTGTTCATCATCGAGGGAGGGTTCGGCCGCCGCGATGAGCAGGTTGTCGGCCAGATCTCCGAGGAACCGGAGCAGGAATCGCTTCCACAGCCATCCGGTTCCGGGGATGCGTTCGATGAACTCGCCCGACCATCGCACGGTCGTGGTGCCGTCGTCGTGGGAAGTGAACTCGACCCGGGCGTGGTAGTCGCGGACCGGCCAGCGGGTCAGTATTCGGTAGGCGTGGACGTGGGGGCGATCGTCGACGGTGATCTGCTCGGGGGTCCGGAATCGCGGTGTGCCCATCAGCCGCACCCGTCCGACGATGTCGTCGCCGACCCCGGTTTTTCCGTCGCGCCAGGTCGCGTAGGTGATCAGCGGGCCGGCCCATCGGGGCCAGCCCTCGGCGTCGCGTATCAGGTCGAACATCGCCTCGGGTGCGGCGGGCCCGCGACGGTCCAGCTGGTAGGTGAACTTTCGGCCGAACATGCCGGCTCCTCTCCGTGTCAACCGACCGAAATATAACAGAATGATGTTCTATTATTGGTGTATTCCGGATGCTCGGTCCGGGTGGGAGAGGTGCGATGACAGGGGAGAGTTTTCAGCGCGCGCGTACCGCTGCGCAGCGTGCCGAGCGGGTACATGCCGTCTTGGCGGCCACCCGGGCGTTGCTGGCAACCGTCGACGTGACATCGCTGTCGTTGGGGGCGATCTCGCGCGAAGCGAACTTGGCGAGCTCGAATGTATTGCGCTACTTCGGCTCTCGCGAAGCCTTGCTGCTCGATCTCATGGACGTGGAGTACCGCACATGGACCCCCCAACTGGAGACGACAGTGCGGCAGCATCGCGGACCGCTCGACGTCGATCAGGTGGCGGCGATCGTCGCCGGTGATCTGGCCGAGCGTCCGATCCTCGCCCGGCTCATCGCCGCCTCGGCGGAATTGCTGCAGTACCCGATGCCGGAAGCGGCACGCGAGCGGTGCCGCGAGCAGGGACATCACAACCGAGCCGAGCTGGCCCGCATCCTCACCGCAGCCCTCGGCATCGAACTGCGAGCCCCCGACCAGGCGTACCTGGTCGCGGGATTCCACGCCGTCGTCACGGCGGTATCGGCATGGTCGAATCAGGCGACGTTCCCCGTCGAGACCACCAGTGCGATCCGTGAATTGCTGGCCATCCAACTACAGGGCCTGATCTGCCGCCGCGCGGGTGGACATGACGCACACGATCGCCGTCGATGACATGTGGCACAGGTGGGCCGATTCGCGAAGTCGCTCCGGCGACCGGCGCCGCCGCTGCCGAAACCGCTCGAATAATCGCTGGTAGAGGCGCTGTCCATGTAGGATGGCGTACTGGTTGGTCGATATGTGTGGTGCCGCGGCCGGAGTCCGGCCGTGCCGACGACGGATATTTCGCTGACGAGGAAAGGCTCGCATGCAGATACCGGCCGCGCGAATCCTGTTCACCGACGATGACCGAGACGAAATCGCCCGTCGCGTCTCCACGGCGCTGAGCACCGGCGCACTGACCCTCGGGCCCAATACGAGAGAGTTCGAAGCCGATTTCGCCGCTGCGCACGGGGCGCCCTACGCCGTCGCCGTGAGCAGCGGAACCGCCGCGCTGGAGATCATCCTGCGCAGTATCGATGTGGCCGGGCGCGACGTCGTCGTGCCGGCGAATACTTTCGCGGCCACGGGATTTTCGGTGCTGCGCGCCGGTGGCAACCCGGTCTTCGCCGACGTCGACCGCGATACGTTCGCACTGTCGCCCGAGACCGTGGCGGCCGCCCTGAGCCCCGACACCGCGGCCGTCGTGCTCGTCCATATCGGTGGACTGGTCTCGCCCGATGCGGCGGCACTGCGGGCGCTGTGTGACGACCGCGGGATCGCCCTGGTCGAGGATGCGGCGCATGCGCACGGCTGCGGCTATGGCGGCCGGTTCGCCGGTTCGTTCGGAGTGGCGGGCGCGTTCTCGTTCTACCCGACCAAGGTGCTCACCAGCGGCGAGGGCGGCATGATCGTGACCGGGGACGAGCGAATCCGCGACGAAGCGGTGATCCACCGGGACCAGGGGAAGGCCGGCTTTCTCGGCAACGTCCACATTCGCGAGGGCTATGCCTGGCGGATGAGCGAGCTCCACGCCGCGGTCGGTCTGGTCCACCTGCGTCACCTTCCCGACTTTCTCCGGGTGCGCCACGCCGCGGCGCGACGCTACGACGCGGCAATCGACGCCATGGACGGATTCGAGCGGCTCGTCGTCGGCCCCGAAGGGCGCAGCAACTATTACAAGTACATCGTCCTGCCCACCGACGACATCGACCGGGCGCAGTTCAAGAAGGCGGTCAAGGAGCGGTTCGAGGTGTCGTTGAGCGGTGAGGTGTACGAGGCGCCGCTGCACCGGCAACCGGTGTTCGAGCGCTACGCCCGCCGCCGGCTCGAGGTCGCCGACGACATCTGTGCCCGCCACATCTGCCTGCCGCTGCATTCGGATATGACCGATGCCGAGGTCGACCATGTGCTGGCGGCGCTGCGCCAGGTCCGAGACACGCTGACGGGAGGCTGAACACTTATGCGGATCGGAGTGACAGGCGGCTCCGGCTTCATCGGAGCCCATGTGATTCGCCGGCTCGCCGAGTCCGGGCACACCGTGTACGCCCTGGATACGGTGGCCCCGTCGAGACCGGACCCCCGTGCGCGGTTCCGCCGGCTGGACGTCCTCGACCCGGCTGCCGTGCTCGACGCGTCGTCGGATCTCGAGGTGATCTTCCACTTGGCCGGGATGTCGAATGTCGATGTCGCGCAACATGATCCGCTGCGGACGGTCCGGTTGAACGTGGACGGCACGGCCCATGTTCTGGAAGCGGTGCGGGTCCACGGCCTGCGCCGGATGGTGTTCGCGAGCACGGTCTGGGTGTACGGCGCCGCCTATGACACCTCCGGCGGGACCGAGCCGCTGACGGAGGCGGCGCCGATGGCGCCGGCCAAGGCCGGCCACATCTACACCTCGACGAAGATCGCGGCGGAAACGCTGATCCACAGCTACGCCGAGACCTACGAGGTGCCGTTCACGATCCTGCGCTACGGCGTGCCGTACGGGCCGGGCATGCGAGACGAACTCGTACTGGCCCGATTCGTCCGCAAAGCCCTCGCGGGTGAACCCCTGACCATCGCCGGGGACGGCAAACAGTTCCGCAACTACGTGTTCGTCGAGGATCTCGCCGACGCGCATGCGCTGGTGCTCGACGACGCTGCCGAGAACCAGGTGATCGCGCTGGAAGGAAACGAGCGCGTGAGTGTCCTCGACATGGCGGAGGCGGTCCAGGCGCGTTTCCCCGGTACCACGATCGAACACGTTCCGGCGCGGCCCGGCGACTTCCGTGGCATCGAGGTGTCGAACGCACTGGCGCGGACACTGGTCGGATGGCGGCCCACGACCTCGTTCCAGGACGGTGTCCGCCGGTACGTCGAGTGGTATCTGGCGGAGCATCCCGACACGGCAGCCGCACACGGAAACGGGTAGCCATGGCGACGCCCTCCGCGCTGCTGCTGTCCGGCTCGCTCGGCATGGGACACGACGTGATGGCCGAAGCGTGCGCGGTGTCGCTGCGCCGGCGTGGCTGGACGACCGACACCGTCGACAGCATGCGCATGATGGGGCACCGTCGAGGTGGGCTCGGGGAAGGGGTATTTCGTGGCATGCTCGCCGTGCCGGGCCTGTACGACGCCTTCCACTTCGGGCAACTGCGTTCCGGAGGCCGGCTGGCGCGGTTCATCGACGCGGCATCCTGCCGTTACCTCGTGCCCGCCCTCGACGAACGGCTGCGTGACCGGCCGGTCGAGTTGCTGGTGTCGGTGTTCGCGACCGGCGCCGCCGCTGCCGGCCGCATCAAGGAGCGCCATCCCGATGTCGTGAACGCGGTGTTCTGCACCGACACCTGTCCCCATCGCTTGTGGGTCCACGACAACACCGATCTATACCTGGTCACCTCCGATCCGGCGGCTCGCTACCTCCGGCGCTTCGACCCGGACGCGGAGATCGCGGTGGTGCCCGCGCCGGTGCGCCCGCAGTTCTACCTGGCGCCGACGCAGGCCGCGGCGCGGGAGGCGCTGGGCGTGCCTCCGGATGCGGAGTGCGTGTTGCTCATATCGGGGGCCTGGGGTATCGGCCCGCTGGTCGAGGCGGCCGACCTGATCGCGCGCACAGGCGTCCATGTGCTCGCGGTGGCGGGCCGCAATGCCGGACTGGAATCCCGATTGCGATCGCTTGCCGCGGCGACGGACCGGGTCGTCCCGTTCGGTTTCACCGACGAGATCCCCACGCTGATGGCCGCTGCCGATCTCGTCGTCACCTCGTCGGGCGACACCTGCGCGGAGGCGAGAGTCATCGGCCGGGACCTGCTGCTGCTCGACGTCGTGCCCGGACACGGCCGGGAAAACCTTCACCAGGAGCTCGTGCGCGGAGGCGCCGCGGTCACGTCCGCGCAGCCGGAGGCGATCCGGCGTTCCGTGTCGGCGTGTCTGCAGCGGGTGGAACCATCGTCGGCTCGGGTCGCCGTCGAGCCCACGGCGTGGGAGGAAGCGTTCGGCGCCGTGCTGGAACGGGTCGGGCCGGCCGGCTGGGCGGCGCCCGCGCCGTGAATCAGTCGCTGACCCACGGATTGCCCGCGGTGGTCGTGGCCGCGGCACTGTACGGTTGCGCGCCGGTGGTGCAGGCCGCGGCGGCGCGGCAGACCGCCCCGGGCGGCGGCCTGGGGCTCGCGCTGTTGGCCCGGCTGGCCGTGCGGCCCCTGTGGCTGCTCGGATTGGCTTGTGAGATAGGCGGTTTCGCGGCCGAGGCATACGCGTTCTCGATCGCGCCGGCGACGCTGGTCGCACCCTTGCTGACCCTGGATATGGTGTTCTTGGTCGTGCTGGCCCGGCGCGGGCTCGGTGAGCGGCTGGCCGCCGTGGGCCGGTACGGGATCGTCGCGATGGTGCTCGGCACCGGGCTGATGGCGTATGCGTTCGCCGGCGAATCATCCCTCGGTTCCCCGGCTTCGGACGGACAGATGGTGTTGTTCGCCGTCGTGGGCGCGGTGGCCGCGGGAGCCGGGGCGGTCGCCGGGGATCTCGGGTCGAGAACCGGCCGGGCATGGGTCGCCGCGCTCGGTTTCGGCGCCGCGGCAGGAATCGCCTACGGCATCGCGACGGTCGCGACACGGCAGTTCGGATTGACCTTCGATGTCCACGACCCCTGGCGGTTGCTCGCCACCCCGACACCGTATGTGCTGGCAGTGTGCTCGCTGCTCGCGATCAGCCTGCTCCAGCGCGGACTGCAGGCGGGCGCGGCCGTGCTCACCTTCCCGGTCACCAGCGTCGTGTCCTCGCTCGTTCCCGTCGTGCTCGGGATCACCGTGCTCGGCGACGAGGTACCCGGTGGCCGGGCGGGTGCCGCCTTCGCGGTCGCGTTGGTGGCGATATCCGTCGGTGTGACATGTCTCGGTCGCGACCGCGCGGCGGCCGCGCGCGAGATCGAGGCGGACACCGGCCTGACCACGAGGAGTGCAGGGTGACCTGGCTCGTGACCGGTGGCGGCGGTTATATCGGATCGCACGTGGTGCGCGCTCTGCTCGCGGCCGGAAGGCCGGTGGTCGTCCTCGACGACTTCTCGACCGGCCGCCGTGCCGTGATCCCCGACGACGTCGCGACGGTCGCGGCGTCGATCACCGACTTCGCGGCCGTGACCGCCGTCCTGCGCGACTACGAGATCACCGGTGTCGCCCACCTCGCCGGCCGGAAATCCGCGGTGGACTCGGTGACCCATCCGCTCGAGTACTACGAGCAGAACACGGGTGGCACGCGCACCCTGCTCGCCGCGATGCATGCTACCGGCGTCGAACATCTCGTATTCTCCTCCAGCGCAGCGGTATACGGTTCGCAGACCGGTGACGGATCGGTCGGCGAACACGCACCGCCGCGCCCGATCAACCCCTACGGGCGCAGCAAACTCGTCTGCGAGTGGATCGTCGCCGACGCCGCCGCGGAATTCGACAGGCTGAACTCGACCGTTCTGCGCTATTTCAACGTCGCCGGGGCGGGCGGCCCCGGGCTCGGTGACCGGAATGCGACGGGGTTGGTACCCAATGTCCTGCAAGCGATTTCGTCCGGTCGCCCCCCGGTCGTCTTCGGTGCCGACTACCCGACGCCGGACGGATCCTGTGTCCGCGACTTCGTGCACGTGCTCGACGTCGCGAACGCACACGTCAGTGCGGCCGAACGGCTCGAGTGTGGACAGCCGGGTACTTCGATCTACAACGTCGGAACCGGGCGCGGGTACTCGGTATTCGAAATTCTCGACGCCGCCCGCGCGGTGACCGGTGAACGATTCCGCCATCTCGTGGGCGACCGACGGCCGGGGGACCCGCCCCGGGTGATCGCCGACATCGCAAGGATCGGCGACGAACTGGGGTGGCGGGCGCGGCTGGGACTGGCGGAGATGCTGGGCAGCGAATGGGACGCCCGGTGTGGTGTGCGAGGCGGGCTGACGGGCGCATGAAATCCGTTGTCGCGCAAGTGGCGACCGCCGGTGCCGGTGCGGTCCTGCTGAATGCCCTCCCATCGGTCACGGCGATCTCGACGGTTCGCACCCGCCTGACCCCCGGCCTGTCCGGACACTCGGAGACCGGCACGGTCGCACTGACCTTCGACGACGGCCCGGACCCGGAATCGACGCCGGCCATCCTCGACGCACTGGCCGCCGCGCGCGTGCACGCGACGTTCTTTCTGCTCGGCTCGATGCTCGAGCGGGCGCCTGCGCTCGGCGCGGAGATCGTCGCCGCCGGGCACGAGGTGGCGGTGCACGGGTGGAGTCACCGCTGCCTGCTGGCGCGCGGGCCCGTATCGGCGTACCGCGACATCGCCCGCGGGTATGACCTGATCACGGAGACGACGGGGAGCAGGCCGCGGCACTACCGACCGCCGTACGGGATACTCTCCGCCGCGGCGCTGGCCACGGCCCGGCGGCTGGAACTGACGCCGGTGCTGTGGACGGCGTGCGGGAAGGACTGGGTACGGACCGCCACGCCGGACACCGTGGCATACCGGGTGGTCCGCGAACTTCGGCCTGGTGCCACCGTCCTGCTGCACGACTCCGACTGCACATCGGCGTCCGGCGCGTGGCGCGCGACCCTCGGCGCGATCCCGCGGATCGTGGACGAGTGCGCCGAGCGTGGCCTGGTCGTCGGCTCTCTCGCGGAGCGGACCCGTACCGCTCGGCAGGCTCCGCGCAGCCGCACCGGGTAGCCCGAATGCTGGGACTCACCTCGCCGGCACGGCCCGGTGTCAGGCGTCTTCGAGGGCTTCGCCGATCTCGTGGGCCACGCGGTTGTGTTGATTCTCCGCGAGCCAGTGGCCGCCGGCCAGCACCAGCGCGACCGGCCATTCGATGATCTCCGCGGCGGCCAGGGCGCCGAGTGCGCCGTAGTAGGCCAGCTGTTCGGGGCGGGGGACCGGTACTCGGCCGAGCAGGGGAAGTTCCACCGCGAAGCTGTGCGCGGCCATGACCTTGTCGACCGCGTTCCGGTGGCTGGTGTGCGTTTCGTCGGCCATATGTTGCCTCCCGGTCATGTGATATTCGGGATCTCGACGCCTGGGTTCGGCACAGTGTCCATCGTGAGGACATCTGAGGTAGGCGGCCGGGATCCGCTGACGGGCGCACTGACGCAGGTGCTGACCGTCCCGCTGCGCGAGTTGTACGCGGTGTTGTGGCGCCTGGGCGTCATCGACGTCGTCGGCGAATCCTCACGCTGATCGCCCCACGCTACGCCGTGAGCCTGCACCGCCGCGGGCTAAGCCTTGCTCGTTGCGTGCCGCGATCCGGTCGCGGTGTCCCCGGCGGTGGTCTTCCCCTTGTCGTCGCTGGGGAGGGCCGAGCGCTCACCGGGTGCCTGCTGCTCGTCACGCGCGGCAGGAACATCGGTAGCGGATGCGTGTCGCTGGTCCGGGTGCGAAATGAGCTTCCGGATCACGAGTGCGGTGCCGCCCACGCCCAACAGCACAGGCCAGTCCACGACTCCCGTGGCTCCGATCGCGGCCAGCGTGAGCGCGGCCGCCGGCGTCGAATGACTGCCGCTGCTCAGTCCGCTGCGCACGCCGGACACGACGCCCTGCATACCGCCGAGAACACCGTTCACCGCAGCGCCGCCCACCGCCCCGGCTGCGGATGTGGTCGCATCGGCCGTCCACGAAATTGCTTTTACCCCACCCTCGAGAAGGTCCATCGTCACTCCCTTGAGTTCACCTTGTGGACATCTGCGAGCAAGCTGCAGTCTACTCGTGACAAGGGGGCGCACCGGGGGCAGCGACCGAGATGAAACATGCCCCGGCACCCTGCGGCGGCCGGGTCGAACACGTCCTCCGGGGGCGTAGTGGCGACGAGCCTCGATCGGTCGATCACGCCAGCCGCCGGTCCGGGTCGCCACGGGTGCCGCGGCGCTCCGGTTGTGCGGATCGCGGGCGGAGCGCCCTTGTGATCGATGCGGCGCCGGGCGGAGAATCGGTGAGTGGTAGTCCGAACTCCGGCGAAAGAAATTGTGATGTCTCGAAGGATTGGTCTTGCCGTCGCCACAGCTGTCACCACGTTGACCTTGGGAGCCGCCGCCCCCGCGATCGCCTCGGCCGCGGCGCCTGCGGCCGCCCCACCGGCGACCAGTGACACAGCCGCTCAGGGGACGCAGATTCAGTGGCTCTCCGTTTGCCTGAACCTACCTCTCGGATCGGCGAGCGTCAGCTTCTGCGTCTAGCGTGACACGGGTGCCCGGCACCGGCTGCGCCGGTGCCGGTAAAAGCCTGTCGCCCTTGTGGTCCTGAAAAGTCCGTCGCATCTACTCCGGAGTGGGATGCACCTCTCCATCGGATCCGACCGCGGCTCGAATTCTGGTGACCAGGTCGTCGAGTCGCCGCTGATGCGAACCCTCCCAGTAGATCCGGCGGCAATCCCGGCATTCTCTGAAAGTGTCGTAGTACTTGCGGGTGAGTGGTTCGAGCCTGTCGATGACGTCCTGTTCGGCCACGTCGGTCAGCAGCCCCCCACAGGGCAGGCAGCGGCTGAACGGTATCAGCCGGTCGGCGAGATCGAGCCGGCGGATCACCTCCACGAGCTGATCGAAGGGCCGGTTCGAACGCACGAAGACGCCGTGGGTCACGTTGCGGCGCTTCAGGAGTCCGCGGTCGCGGGTGAGGATGATCCGGTGTTCGTCCGCGGCGGCCGTCGCCAGCGCGGCATCGTCGATGTCCGAGGGGATTCGGGCGTCGAGGCCCATCAACCGCATGAGCCGGGCGAGCCCGCCGAGATTGACGTCCACGATGAAACGCGGATCGCGCAGCGGGCGGGGACGGACCCGCGTGGACGGCCCGATGTCGAGGGTCTCGAACACCGGGTAGGCGGCGAGCCGATCGCCCGGCCGCGGGTGGTGACCGAAGTCGACGGACTCACCGTTCACCAGCATGAGGTCGACCTCGGTATGCGGGATGCCCGCGGCCTCGACGATGTCTTTCACGGTCTGATGCGGACGGATCGGCCGCCGCTGCGCGACGTACCGTGCGCCCGGCGGCACGAAGTCGTTCAGCTCGGCATACACCCGCAGCTCGACACTTGCGGTCATGCGGCCATTGTCGTCCTGCTCCGGGACGCGACGCGATTACCAGGTGTAGATATGCCCCGGTGACCACAGTCCGCTGTGGGTCTCCTGGGTGACCGCCGGGTTCGCCGGGACCGCCGAGGGATCGATGGGCGTGAGGCGTTGCAGTTCGCCCCAATCCTGGTCCCAGTCGAAGGCGAGGTAGGTGGCCAGGGTCTGCGAGCGCAGCAATTGCTGACTCCAGCCCAGCGGACCGCCGCCCGCGTGGCTTTCCCAGATCGTGGTGTCGGCCGCGCCCAGGCGGTTGGGCAGGATGCGCCAGTCCGGTACCTGGGCGATGCCGTCCTTGTGGTCGAAGGGGCGCTGGCAGGGGAACTGCAGGCCCACGGCCCAGTCCAGGAGTACCGGTTGCTTCGAGCCGACCAGGTCGTTGAGGGTGTGCGTCTTCGGTATGCGCGGGGGAGTCAGCGCCACCCAGCGCTGCGGATCGAGGTTGTGATCCTTGGCCACGATGCGGATCACGTTGGCGGTGGCGGGAATTCGGTCCAGGGGGACTCGCAGGTTCCGCCACGACGGCGCCGGGCCGATGTCGATCGGGGTCACCCGTCCGAGAGCGTGTGCGCTGGTCGGGGAGTCGGTGCTGCCGTATTCGATCTCCACCGGTTCACCGCCGACATATCCGTTGTTCGGACCCACCGCCTGGATGCGCCCCGCCGCGGCGATCGAGACGATGTCGCTGCGGTCGTGCTGGGCGGGCAGACGGTACCAGCCGGTGACGAGATCGGCGGGCTGCTCTTCACCGTAGGTGCCGAGTTCCGGCGTGGTCGCCGCGTCGAGCCCGTACGGCAGTGGGGCGCCGCCGGTTTGGGTGGCCGACTCGCCGGTGCCGGGTTTGTCGCCGAAGGATTTGGCGATGCTGCTGGTCTCCTCCTTCTCATCGGGAGACATGACGTCACCGACGCCGTCGGGCACGAATCCGCGCGCACCGGAGGTGAAGGTGGAGAACTGGTCGCCGACCAGCGGCTGCATCATCGAGGCGTTGGGATCGGTTTCGACCAGGACCTTGTTGGCCAATCCGCACGGATTACCCACTACCGCATGGATATTCGAGGATGCCAGCGAGAATCCCGGATATTGCGTCACCGCGCCCGCGGTGAACGAGAACACCTCGAACACCACCAGGATCGCCGCGGCCGCCATCAGCGGCGGGAACTTCGCCAGACGCCACGCGCGCGGCGAAACCCGGTGCGGGATACCGGGTTTGGGCGCCCGCACATGCCACCAGATCGCCAGCAGCAGGCACAGCGCGGCGATGATCAGGAAGATCTTGCTGAACCCGATGCCGAGAACGGCAGGGGGCTCGTTCCACCACGGGACGCCGAAACTCGATACCCACCACCACTGGTTGACGCTGGTGAAGATCTGCGCCATCGCCAGCGCCACCACCGCCGCGAACAGGGCGCGGTTGCGTGGTGAACGCATCACCCGGGGCCCCACCGCGACCGCGGTGAGGACCGCCACCGATCCCGCCAGCCCGGCGTACACCCCGTTGTGATGGGTGAATTTCGTCGGGCAGGTCGCCATCAGCACCATGGCCCCGAAGGTCACACCGAGCAGCCGCCGCGCCGGTCCGGGCGCGGTGAACGGAATGCGGCCGCCCTTGCGCAGCAGAACGAAGACGCAGACCAGCAGGCTCAGCCACATCGCGACCATGCCGAAGCGGCGGGCGATGGAACCGTCGGCCGACGGCATGAACAGCCACTGGTAGTTCAGGTAGTCGTTGTACCAGGGGTCCGAGGGGCCGACGATGTTGTGCACGCGCTGCATCTCGAACATCGCCGAGAGCGGTTCGACGGCGAAAGCGAAGGCCAGCACCAGCATTCCGGCCGCGGCCAGCGGCGCGAGCAGCGCCCCGTACGCCCGGATCCAGGCGGCGGCCGGCACCGGGGTTCCGTGCCGGGCACCGGCGAGTTCACGCGCTCGCGGGACACCGAATCCGACGGCCGAACGCAGTCCCGCCAGCAGCGGCGCCAGACAGATGATCCCCGAGGGCGCGGCGGTGAAGCTGAACGCGGCGATCAGGATCGCGAGGGCATACGGCAGCAGCCGGTGCGTCGCGATGGCGCGCTCCACGAGGCACCAGGTGAGCAGTACGCAGACGGCGACGACCGGCTCGGGCCGCAGCCCGTTGTTGTAGGGCAGCCACACGGCCAGGAACGCCAGCGCGCCCGTCCACACCGCCACCTTGTCGTGGCGCACGGCCACACCGAGCCGCGGGATCACCTCCCGGCTCAGCGCCAGCCAGGTGACCACGGCCGCCAGCAGCGTCGGCAACCGCATCCACGGACTCGCGACGCTGATCTCCGACATGTGCGCGATGATGTCGTACGGAGGCGTGCCGACCGGGTTCTCCGGGACGCCGAAGAACCGGAAGTAATTGGCCATATATCCGGACACCAGCGAGGTCCGTGCCATCCCGAACTGATAGCCGTCGTCGGAGGTGGTGGCCCCGATGAAATGCCACAGCAGCAGCGTGGCGAAGACGACGAGGTCGACGCCGGTGAACGTGCGCCACCGCAGCGGAAGCAGCCGCCTCGAACGCCGTCCGTCGGTGCGGTCCAGCCGGTACAGCGCCGCCAGGGCGACCAGCGTGAACACGACCGCCAGGACTTCGGCCGCGCGTTTGAGGACGGTCGGCGTCACCGAGAACCGGCTGTCGACCTGCGCGACGACCTTGGCGCCCTCGGCCTTGGGGAGGTCGCTGAAGATGCCGACCACCTGGGGCCGCCAGTCACCCGGCGGCAAGGTGGCGGCCGCGATATCCGATCCGGTGATACCGACCTTGGTCGACGACATATCGGCGTGCACGGTCAAGGTGCCGTCGGCTATCGCATCGATCGGTGTGGTGAGCAGCGACTGATTGCGCAACACGACCTCGAGTTGCGCGGGCTTACCGTCCTGTGCCGGTCGCACGCGCGCGACGAACCCGTACTTCTCCAGTTGCGGCGCACCGGCGGGCAGCGTCGACGCCAGCACGCCGCCGTGCGCGCTCAGTTGCGCCATCGACCGGCCGGGAATGGTGGCATCGAATGTCAGCGGCGCGTAGGTGACCAGCGGCGCGTCGACACTGCGGGCAGAGTCCTGTTGCGGCCACGACAGCGTGGTGTGGTCCACCTTTACGGGCAGCAGCGGCACCGCGACGGCGCACAACGCGCCCAGCAGCCCGGCGAGGAACGCTATCGGTCCGGCCCAATCGCCGCGCTGTCTACCCGAGGCCCTGGGTGTCGCGCCTGCAGTAGGCGCACCGTCCGCCCTCACCATCGTGTCGACCACGGTCGCCGATGCTAGCGTGACGCTTCTGTTATCCGGTATTTCGTCTGTTGTTCTCAGTCTGCACTCAGGATCTGCGGCCGAGTCGACGGCGGGTTCCGAGGACCCGGACGCCTCCGGTCGGCGAGTTGCCCGCGGGCCCGACATCGCCCGCTGATCGGACGGTCGATTCAGGGCGGTGGCAACAGCTTTCACGGGGCGCTCTCACTCAACCGCGGTTGCTTAACTCACGTAACTATTCGGCGGGGTATTCCGATCGACAAGGTGTGCGGGTTGCTCCGGCGACCTGCTCGATCCACGGTCTGCAGACATCGATCGTGGGTAACACGCTCTCGGACGGGAGGAGACGCGGTGTTGCTGTATCTGATGATTGTCGTCGTGGCCACGGTCGGTTCTGCCGCCCTGGCGGCGTACGGAACTTATGCCGGAACTCATCGCTCGGCGCCGCGGCGAGAACGCCTTTCGATGCCCGCGCGGACCCATGTCGCGGGCGGATATGCCGTACGGGTTCGCACCTGTCGTGCCGTGGGCGGAAGGTCGGTCGGAAGTCGTTCGTAGTCGCCGCGCGAGTGCACACCCGAGGGTGAGCGTGCCGCGGGTGGTGGCTCACCACTCGGGATCGCGGCGGTAGATCGCGCGATACTCCCGGGCGAAGCCGCGACGCCCGAGCACCCGCCAGGCCAGGCGTGCCACAGGCGGCATCTCCGCGAGAAGTTTGCGCCGCTGGGATTCGGACGCCGTGTGCATCATGAAGCCGAGAAAGACCAGTTGGCGGTTCTTCGGCATCTGCGCGCGGCCGCGCTCGCCGAGAGCCCGCCACTCCGCGACGGTCATGACCTCCTCGACCACGGACAGGACCTGGCGTTCCTCTTCGGCCAGGTGCTCGTCCAGGGCGGCGGCGAGCGCCCGCAGGGTTTCGGCGAGCCGATCGCGCACCGAAGCCGATGCGGCCGCCGCGAATTCGTCCGCAGCACGCCGCGCGCGCCGAACCAGCTCCGCGATGCGCTCGTGCTGTTCCTCCATGCGCAGTATCGCGCCGGCATGCATCGGGGCGCGTTCGAGCAGCAGCGGCCACATCAGCTCGTCCTCGCCGGTGTGATGCTCGTGCAGTCCGGTGCACAACTCGTCCAGGAATGCCGCGAGCTGCCGGGCGCGCTCGACCTCGCCCGCATCGACCCGGGCGACGAGGCCGGGAAGCGCGCGGAAGTGACTGCGAAAGGCGTTGTGCACGACGAGCATGTCGAAGGTGTCGGGGCGGGTGGGCGCGAGGGCGGTGGGCATGGCGGCTCCTGTCGGTGTCGAGAACTGCGACGAGGGTGGCGCCGTCCGCTTGCAGCCGACTCGAGACGCACTTGGCGGCCGCCGTCCTAGACTTTGCGCATCATGGTTCGGATTCGGGTCCTCGGAGCGCTGACCGCGTCGGACGAGCACGGTGAACTCGATCTCGGCGGTCCGCGGCAGCGCGGCGTACTGGCCCGGCTGCTGGTCGCCCGGGGCGAGGTGGTGCCGGTCGACCGATTGATCGACGACCTGTGGCGGGGCGAGCCACCGCCGCGGGCGCTGGGCTCGCTGCAGGCCTACGTATCCAATCTGCGGCGGCTGCTGGAGCCGGAACGAGCGCCGCGCGCGACGGCAGCGGTTCTGGTCAGCCGCGCTCCCGGATACGCGCTGCGGCTCGACACCGAGGCGGTCGATGCCTGGTTGTTCGGCGCGCAGCTGGATCTGGCCGCGCGACAGACGGATCCACAGCGGCGGCGCCGCGCCCTCGAGCAGGCGCTGGCACGCTGGCAGGGCCCTGCGTACGGAGCCTATGCGCAGGAGGCCTGGGCGACCGCGGAGGCGGCGCGGCTCGAGGAATTGCGGCTCAGTGCGCGCGAACAGCTGGCGGCGGCGTTGCTCGACCAGGACGAACCCGCGCTGGCGGCGGCCGAAGCCGAAGTCCTGACCCGCGAGCACCCGTTGCGTGAGGAGGCCTGGCGGCTCACCGCGCTGGCGCGCTATCGGGCCGGACGCCAAGCGGACGCACTCGCCGCACTACGGCAGGCGCGCGAGATCCTCGCCGACGAACTCGGCATCGATCCGGGTCCTGCGCTGACGCGATTGGAAGCCGACATTCTCGCGCAGCGAATCCCGGTGCAGGAGAGAGTGATCGCGGAGTCGCTCCCGCCGCGCGACCCGGTCCCGGCGTCCACGGCGACCGTCCTGTTCGGCCGTGACGCCGAACTCGCCGCGCTGCATGCGGCCGCCCGAGGCGACGGACCACGGACGGCGACCGTGGCAGGTGAGGCGGGCAGCGGGAAAACCGCTCTGCTGCACCGTCTTCGCGACGACGTGCGCGACGCGGGATATCGCGTGGTGATCGGTCGCTGCCCGGAGGACGAGGCCGCCCCGTCGGCATGGCCGTGGGTCGAGATCCTGCGTGCCCTGGCCGGTGACCACGATCCCGGGGAACTGGCGCCCGCACTCGCGCCGCTGCTCACCGACGGCGCGGGGCCCGATCGGGCCGACCGCGCGCACGGCCGTTTCCTGCTGCACCGGGCGGTGATCGACTATCTCACCACTGTGGCGCACGCGCGGCCGCTGGCGATCCTGCTCGACGACGCCCATCGGTGTGATGCCGAGACCGCGGCGCTGCTCGCCGCGGTGGCCACCCGGGCGCCGGTCTTCATGGTGATCGGCTACCGGCCGGACGAGGTGCCGCCCGCGCTGGCCGATGCGCTGGCGAGCTCGGCGACCACCATCCAGGCGCGAATCCGGTTGCGCGGCCTCGGGGCCGCCGACAGTGCCCGGCTGGTCGGCGCTCTGATCGGAGGCGTACCCGCGGCTCCGGTGGTGGCGACATTGCACGATCGCACCGGCGGCAATCCCTTCTACCTCATCGAGATCGCGCGCCTGTTGCAGAGCGAGGGTGAGCTGGTCGCCGCGTCCGAGGTCCCCGACGGTGTGCGAGATGTGCTGCGCCGCAGATTGTCCCGGCTTCCCGAGACGGCCGTGTCCGTACTGCGCCTGGCCGCGGTGATCGGCCGCGAGTTCGACCTCGCGGTTCTGGTGCGGGCCGCGGAGGTGGGGGAGGAGGACGTGCTGGACGCGGTCGAGGCCGGAGTGGTCGCCGGGCTCCTGCACGAACCCGCGAGTGGGCGAGCGCGTTTCGCCCATGTCCTGGTGCGGGACACGCTGCTGGGGGATCTGTCGCGGATCCGCCGCGACCGCTGGCATCGCCGCATCGGCGCCGCGGTCGAGGAGCTCGACCCGACAGATCTCACCGCCCTCGCCTACCACTACGGGGAATCGGTGATACCGCAGACCGCGCGGCGAGCCGCCGACTACGCGGTGGCCGCGGCGCAGCGGGCCGAGCGGCGCTTCGCCCACGACGTCGCCGCCGCCGGATACGAGCGTGCGGCCCGCGCGCTCGAACGCCATCCCGGCGGCGATACCGTCGACGAGCGGGTGGCCTTGCTGTGCCGAGCCGGACGTAGCCACCTCGTCTGCGGCGCCGGCCTCGCCGCGCGCGCCGCCCGCGACCGCGCCGCGACGCTGGCCGAGGACGCCGATCGGCCCGACCTGCTGGTGCGGGCGTTCACCGCCTGGGAGGCCCCGACGCCCTGGATGAACCGGCGCTACGGTGTCGTCGACCACGCCGTGGTCGCCCGCCTCGAGACCGCGCTGCGGTATCCCGGGCTGGCACCCGCGGACCGGTGCCGGCTGTCGGTGGCGCTGGTCGAAGAGATCGGCGGCGCCGAACTCGACCGGGCGCGCCGGGTGGCCGGTGACGCCGAGGCCCTCGCCCGCGACCTCGGGGACGACACACTGCTCGCACCGGCGCTGCAGGCCCGGGCTTCGCTCTACGACAGTCCGGATCGTGGTGCGCTCGGCGCGGAACTGATCGAGATCGGGCAGCGCAACGATCACCACGCCTACCTGCTGCTGGGCCACACCGTCGCGCTGCAGGCCGCCGCCTTCGCCGGCGATCTCGAGGCGGCCCGGGCACATCTCGAGGCGGCCGCCGCGCCGGCCGACCGATATCAGTGGCGGCAAGCCCAGGCGGCGAACGCGATGGCCCGGGGACTGCTGGCACTGGTGGGCGGCGACGCCGACGACGCCGAGCGGCGCTACCTGGAGGCCGCCGAATTGCTCGCCCGCACAGGCATTTTCAATGCCGGCACCCTCCCGCTCATGGCGCTGTTCACGGTCCGCCTGTATCAGGGCCGGGCCGGGGAACTGGCCGAGACGATCGAGGAATTCATCCGAAGCGCCTCGGCGGACACCGCGGACGCGACCGTCGACTTCCACGCGCTCGTCCTGCTCGCCGCCGGTGACCGGGCGGCGGCGGCCCGCGTCCGGCGCCGCGCGCGACCGGTTCCCGAAGACCTGTTCCGCTCGCTGTTCCTCACCCTGCGCGGCATGGTGATCGCGGCGCTCGGCACGGCGGAGGAGGCCGCCGCGATCTACCGGCACCTGCTGCGGTATCGCGATCGTCTCGGTGGCGCTGACACCGGGTCGTTCACCGTCGGCCCGGTCGATCTCGTGCTGGGAGACCTGGCAGCGCGGTGCGGCGATCCGGATCTCGCCGGCGGACACCACCGTGCGGCCCTGCGCATCGCCGAGGGCTGCGCGAACCAGGGGTGGATCGACGCCGCTCGCGTGCGTCTCGACCACTGATCGGTCACTGGTCGCTCACAAGCCGGATGCGGATCGTCGGTACCGACCGCTTTCCGACCCGAGGAGCTCCCGTGCCCGACACCCGCCGTATCGCCACCGACCTGCGCCTGAAGACCGTGACCAGCCTGCACCGCACACTGCTCGACGTCACCGGTGGCCGCATCGGTACCCGCTTCAAGAACATGCCCACGCTGACCTTGACCACCGCCGGCCGACGCAGCGGGCGGACGCACACCGTGGTGCTCACCGTCCCGATCGTGGACGGCGACCGCTATCTGGTCGTGGCGTCGCGGGGCGGAGACGCCGTCTCGCCCGCCTGGTACCACAACCTGTGCGCCGAAGCGCGCGTCGAGGTGTCCTTCCGGCACGGGGCGGCACGTCCCATGACCGCGCGCGTACTCACCCCGGCCGAACGCGAGGCGCGGTGGCCGCAGGTGGTGCGGGCCTATCCGGGCTATGCGGACTATCAGAAGCGCACGGCCCGGCGGATTCCGCTGATCGAGTTGTCGCCGCGCGGCGAGTGACCGCGCCGTGTGCGGCGCACCGGATATGCTGTGCGGCAATGTATTCAGGTTAGGGGAATCGCACCATGGCTTCCTGTGCGAAGGAGGCGACCAGTGCACCGCATCTCCCGCGGGAGGATGTCGAATCCGGCCTTGTGCTCGGCCGACAGCAGCGGCCCGATCGGCGTGTTCGCCTGCTGTTCGGGACCGTCGTCGGCGGCGTGCAGTGAAATCGCCGCGGTAGCAACGGTTCCCGAGGCCTGCTCGGCCGGCACGGTTACCGAGGCGAAGGTCCGCCCCTGATGCTGGACCTGGACGCGGTATCGCGGTCGTCGCCGGCCGGAACCGAACGCAGGTCGAGACAAGCGAGAAGGTCGTTCCACAGATCGGGCATGAATCCGAATGTTAGCGACCTTCTCTAGTGCGAGAATGGAATTCTCAGTCTCGAGCAAAGCCGTGGGCGCAGAAGTTCCAGACTTCCTCGGCGGTGATCGGGTGGGTGGTCTCCTCGTCGGTACCGCCGGTGGACTGCGCGGTGAACATCACCGTCTGCATGACCATCGCCGCGGTCCGGCGCGCATTGAGTTCCTTGCGCAACCGGCCCTGCTCCTGGGCCTTCTCCATCAACTCCGTGATCAGGCCCAGCAGCGGCGCATGCGCCACCTTCACCTGCGCGGGGTGTGAAACCAGCAGTTGCGGAGCGAAATCCGTGAACAGCGGCCGCTGCGCGGTCGGATCCGGACGGCTCAGTTCGAACAGCAGCTCGATGGTCACCCGCAGCTGGTCGATCGGATCGTCCTGCCCGTCGGCGGCCGCCCGGAGCTGTTCCGCCGTGCGGCTGAGCGCATCCTCGAACAGGGCCAGCAGCAGTTCGTGTTTACCGTCGAACTGCAGGTAGAAGCTGCGCAGCGATTGTTTGGAGCGGTCCACCACTTCCTGCACGGTGAAATCGGTGGTGCCCTTTTCGGCGATGATCGCCTGAGCCGCGTCGAGGAAGCGCTGTACTCGCTGTTCGGCACGCAATTTCGCGGTCCGGATCGAGCGCTCGACGGCGCGTTGCTTCCAGGCGGGCTCTTCGCCGGTGCTGCTCACGGTCGGCTCGGTCCTTGGTTACGTGTGCAGAACATGAATGCACTGTACCGGAGAATGTCATGTTCCCAGGCTCCGAGGGCGCGTGTTCGGGAACGGCATGAAAGACTGTTACTTTCTGATGTGGATAATGCCATTCTCGCGTCGGTTGGCTGGCCAGAGAGGCGGTCCGGGATGCTTTTGGAGTTCGACTCCGAACAATGACTCTGGCGCGACACCGTGCGCGAGGCGGTCGGCAAACAGTGTCCGGCGTCGCTGATCCGCGAGATCGCCGACAAGGGCGGCGACCCGATACCGTTGTGGCGCACCTACATCGAGCTGGGCTGGACCGAATTGACCGGCGACGCGGCCGCTGTCGAGCTGGCGATCGTCCTCGAGGAACTGGGCGACCGATCCCACGCCGTATCTGGTCACGATGACCCAATTCGCCCCGCTGGCAACGGAATTCACCGATGCTGCGGTGGCCGGCACGGCCGTGTACGACGGTGTCGCCGCGGTCCTCGACGCCGACGGCTGGGTGCTCGGCGGCACCGCCCACCACGTCCTCGACGGCGACCGCGCCGAACGGTTCGCGGTGGTGACCGAGGCGGGTGTGTTCGTGGTGCCGGCGGCCGAGGTGCAGGTGCGCCGCAGCGCGGTCTTCGATCCGGTGCTGCACATCGCCGAGGTGCGCTTCGACGGCGTGCGCGCCGGACACGATCGGTGCAGCACCGTGGATGTGGCGCGGGCGCGCCAATTCGCCGCCACCGGGATGGCTCTGACCGTCGTCGGCGCCTGTCAGCGGATTCTGGACCTAGTGCTGGACCATGTGCGCGCCCGCCATCGGTTCGGCGTGCCGATCGGCTCGCTGCAGGCGGTCAACACGTTGCTCCCGGACCCCTGATCGACCCGCAGCGGCAGGGGGCACGCCGCCCCGGCCCGCATCGGCTGGCACACTGCAAGGGTCCCGCCGATCACCGCGGGGCGATGCGAGCGCCGGCCGAACGCCGGCGTGCCAGGTGCGCCCGGTCGGCGTCGGTTCGCCGTCCGGCGGGAGAGTGAGAACCGAATATGGACGACCACGCGGTGGCCGCCGAGCTCGCCCGGGAAGCCGGTGAGCTCCTGCTCGAGATTCGTGACCAGGGCGGTGCGGTCGGAGACCGGCGTTCCGACGAACTGCTGCTGAAGCGGCTGGCGGAGCTGCGGCCCGACGACGCGGTCCTCTCCGAGGAGAGCACCGACGATCCGATTCGCCTCTCCCGCAGCCGGGTCTGGATCGTCGACCCACTCGACGGCACGCGCGAATACGGGCAGCCCCCGCGGGCGGATTGGGCCGTGCACGTGGCGCTGGCGGTGGACGGCCGCGCCGAAATCGGTGCCGTCGCGCTTCCGGTGCCCGGGCTGGTGCTGGAAACCGGTGCGCCGCCGGTACTTCCGCCCGCCCACGACGGCCCGCCGCGCATCGTCGTCTCCCGCAGCCGCCCACCCGCCTGCGTGCACCACCTCACCGCCGCACTCGGCGCCGACACCATCCCCATGGGCTCGGCCGGCGCCAAAGCGATGGCGGTCGTCCGCGGCGAAGCCGACATCTACGCCCACTCCGGCGGGCAGTACGAATGGGACTCCTGCGCACCCGTCGCGGTGGCCGCCGCCGCGGGCCTGCACACCTCCCGCCTGGACGGCTCACCGTTGATCTACAACCAGCCCGATCCCTACCTTCCGGATCTGCTCATCTGCCGGCCGGAGCTGGCCGACGAAGTTCTGGAAGCCTTGCGAGACTTCGGCATCTGAGGAGCGGCGCCGCGGTCCGTCCGTGGGGCCGCCGTCACTGCGCGGTGCTCGCGGTCATTCGCCCGCGCGCATCCGGGCCAGGTTCCAGCTGTTCCAGGTCTCGTCGCCGCGTCCGTGGGTGAGCCGCTGCCGCAGGTCGAGGCGGATCGGTGCCGGGAGACGGTCGAGGACGGGGACGATATCGGCCGACAGCCCGGACAGATAGTCGACGTCGAGTTCTTCACCGCGCTGCCAGCGGTCGATGTTCTCCGACGCGACCAGCGCCTCGGGATTCGCGACGGCGAGTACCAGCAGCGCGGCCACCGCGGTCGCGAGGGTGGTGCGCGGCAGCCACGCCGTCTCCAGGCGCAGGACCGCGACGATCACCAGCAGGTAGACGACGCCGAGCCAGAGTTCACAGGTTCCGACCAGCAGACGCAGCACCGTGAATCCGTATGCCTGCTGATAGGTCCACATGCGACCGAGCGCGGAGGCGATGATCACCAGGGTGAGCCCGCTGATCGTGCAGAGCAGGCCGCGCAGCCAGATACGGTCGGTCGCCGAATCCCTGGTGGCCCGGTGCAGTGCGGGCAGGATGACGGCGAGTGTGAGCAGGGTGACCGCGGCCAGTTGCCAGAATCCGCTGCGCGCGTAGTCGGCGTAGGTCAGACCGGCGGTGCGCTGCACATAGTCGTCGCCACCGAACAGCGCTACCAGCTGCGCGCCGAGGAACGACGCGAACAACACCGTCAGCGCCCCGACCGGCAGCGCCCATTCCAGTCGCGCCAGTGTGCGTTTCTCGGGTCGGCCCTGTGCGTCGGCAGGAGCCAGGGGACCGGCGAGCAGGTACAACGCGCTCAGGGTTGCCGTACCGGCGAGCAGGAACAGCACGATCCATCGAGTGGTGGTGGCGGCGTCCATGCGCGGCACCAGTCGGGTGACGATGGCGGCGAAGGTAGCGTCGGCGCCGGCGAGCAGCGGCACGAACACCGCCAGGATCACCACCGTGGCAACCACGGACGCACCGAGCCGCCAGTGCCGTGCTCCGGCGCTGCCCCGCCGCCGGCCCTGCGCCGCGTACACCCAGCCGAGGGCGCCGGCCGAGGCCAGCGGGACCGCGATCGCGTCGTGCAGCACTCCGCGCGCCGACGGCCGCCCGACCACTGCCAGCGACCCGCACACGGCCGCCGCGATCAGGCAGAGCACGAACAACCACCCCGCGGCCCGGAAGGTGCCCACCGCGAGCAATGCGAGTGCGGCGGCCGCCCACCAGCGGCCGGGCCGGATCCGGCGTTCAGGGGGTGTTTCCGACCGGTTCGTGGCGCGCCGATGGACGGTGCCGACCGCGACCGCGGTGGCGGAACCCGCGAGCAGCCAGCCGATTCCGGGCCGATCCAGGGACACGGTGGCCGCCGCGACCAGACCGGCCACCCCTGCGGCGGGCAGCACGCCCGCCGGGTAGACGACCCGTCGCCGACGCGGCGGAACGGGTTGCGCGGACCCGGGACCGCCCGCTGCCCACTGCTCCGGTCCTGGAGTTTGCCCGGGTAGCCAGGCGCCGCTGTCCGCGTTGAGCCGATCGTCCGTCGAGCCCCAGCGCGGTGGGTCTATCACGACTGCGGCGGTACCCGCGTTCCGGGACCACACCGGTGTATCGCTGTGCCCGGCTGCGGCCGATGCGCCGGCGGTGGAGAAATCGTGCGACGCGCCGTCTGTCGAATCGCCGGGGCCGTTGCGGACCGTGGTGGCCGCGGATGAACCGGTTTCCGGCGCAGCCTGTTTCGCTGCGCCCGCCGGAGAAGATGCCGGTGCAGGTTTCGCCTGGTCATCCGAAACCTCCGGGGCGTCCGGCCCCATGGGGCCGTCCAGTTCCGGCGGGGTTTCGTGTCGCTCGGGATCCGAGGAGGCGCCGGAGCGTACCGGACGATCGTGGGCGGCGGAGTCCACCGGTTCCGGTGTCCGCGTGCGGTTGGGCGTGGGTTCTTCGGGCACGGCTGGTCCCTCCTGAGGGTGTGCGGTCTCGGCCCGGGACCGAATCGGTCTGTCGGGCTGTGAGATTCGGGCTGTCAGTGGTGGTGCGGCGCGGTGGCCGGGAGTATCACGCGGATCCGTGAGCCGGGGTCGGCGACCGCGATGGAGCCGTGGTGCAGGTCGACCACCCAGCGGGCGATGGCGAGCCCGAGCCCGGTGCCGCCGTCGTCGGTGCTGCCGCCGCGGGTGAAGCGGTCGAAGATGCGCTCGCGTTGCGCGGGAGGAATGCCGGGCCCGTCGTCCTCGACGTCGATGACGAGGTGCTCGCCCGCGGTGTGGGCGAGCAGGCGGACTTCGCCGCCGGCGGGGCCGTGCCGGGCGGCGTTGTCCAGCAGGTTCAGCAATACCTGGTGCAGGCGGGCGCGGTCGGCGTACACGGTGGCGGTGGCGGGATCGATCGTGCTGCGGAAGCGGATACCGCGCCCGAGGGCCGCGGTCATGACCTCCGCCTCGGCGGTCACCGTCGCGAAAGTCGGTGCGATATCGAATTGTTCGCGGTCGAGCGGAATCGCCCCCGCCTCGATGCTGGACAGATCGAGTAGCTCGGAGACGAGCCGGCCGAGCCGTTCGGTCTGTGCCAGTGCGGTTTCGAGTGTTTTCGGTTCGGGCTCGGACACCCCGTCCACCAGGTTCTCCAGCACGGCGTGCAAGGCGGTGATGGGGGTGCGCAACTCGTGCGAGACATTGGCGATCAGTTCGCGGCGCTGCCGGTCGGCGGCGGCGAGGTCGGTCGCCATCCGATTGAACGCGTCGGCCAGCTTCCCTACCTCGTCACGGGAGGACGCGCGCACCCGGCTGGTGTAGTCGCCGTGTGCCATGCGTTGCGCCGCGGCGGTCATCTCCCGCAACGGCGTGGTGATGCCGTGCGCCAGGAATTGGGACGACACCAGGGCGATGAGCATCGCGGTCAGTGTGGTCATCGGCGGCAGCCAGCCGATCCGGTGACTGAACCAGGCGAAGGCGAGCCCGCCCGAAAAGGTCATCAGGACGGCCAGTTTGAGTTTGATGGATCGGATTCGATCCAGCGGCCGCGGTAGCCGATCCGACAGCTGCGTTACCAGTCTCGAAGTCCGGAGATCGGCACGGTCGCCGGCGTCGAGGCCGGCTCGCTGGCTCATCGCGTCTCCAGGGCATAGCCGACGCCGTGGACGGTGCGGATCAGGTCGGCGCCGAGTTTGCGTCGCAACGCCTTGATATGACTGTCGACGGCCCGGGTACCGGCCGCATCCGCCCAGTCCCAGACCTCTTCGAGGAGCCGCTCGCGAGCGAGTACCGCACGGGGACGCCGGGCGAGACGGGCCAGCAGATCGAATTCCAGCGGCGTGAGCTGGGCTTCGGCCCCGCCGCGCCAGACCCTGCGCTGATCGCTGTCGATGCGCAGATCGCCGACCACCGTGACCGCCCCGCGCTGATCACCGGCGCGCTCGACCCGCCGCAGCAGCGCATGCACGCGCGCGGTGAGCACCCGCAGCGAGAACGGTTTGGTCAGATAGTCGTCCGCGCCCACACCGAGTCCGATCAGCTGGTCGGTTTCGTCGGTCCGCGCGGTGAGCATCAGCACCGGTATCGAGCGCTCGGACTGGATCCGCCGGCACACCTCCAGCCCGTCGTAGCCGGGCAGCATGACGTCGAGGACCACCAGGTCCGGTTCGAACGTCGTCGCGGCCGCCACCGCCGCCGGTCCGTCCGGGGCCGTGGCGACCGTGAACCCTTCGGCCCGCAGCCGCGCCGCAACCGATTCCGCGATCGTGGCTTCGTCGTCCACGACCAGGATCCGCCGCGCCGGCGTGCCCTCCACCAGTGGGTTCCGTTCCATGCTCCGGGAGCCTAGCGATCTCGTGTGGAGAGAACCGGTATCAGTTGTGGAGATTCTGTGTGGTCGGTCGCGGTATCAGTCGCGGCGGCGCAGATGCTCCAGTAACTCGTTGTGCAGCAATCCGTTCGACGCGACCGCACCTCCGCTGAGAGGATTGGGGGTGCCGTCGAAGCCGGTGAAGGTGCCGCCGGCCTCGGTGACGATGACCGCGTTGGCGGCCATATCGCCCGGGGACAGGCGGGGATCGGCGCAGCTGTCGATCGCGCCCTCGGCGAGCATCATGTAGGACCAGAATTCGCCGTAGGCGCGGGTGCGCCAGACGTCGCGGGACAGGGCGAGGAAGCTGTTCAGCCGGCCGTCCTCTTCCCAGGCGGTGACGGTGGAGTAGGCGAAGGAGGCGTCCGTCAGGTTCGAGACGCCGGAGACCCGCAGGCGGGAGGCCGAGGTCAGGCTGCGACCGGTGAAGGCGCCGTGGTCTTTGGCGGCCCACCAGCGGCGGGCGAGAGCGGGCGCGGAGACGACGCCGACGATGGGGCGATAGCCGCCCGCGGACACCTCGAGCAGGGAGATCTGCGTGGCCCACACCGGGACTCCGCGCACATAGTTCTCGAGTCCGGTGATGGCGTCGACCACCCAGCAGCGCGGACCGCCACCCTCCAGTCCGTCGCCCGCACCGAGGACCGCGTCGCGCGGGCGGGACCGGCGCAGCTGGCCGCGGACGAGCTTTTCCACGGCGTTCTCGCCGTTGGTCACCGCGGCCAGATCCGGTCTCGCCCGGACTGCAAGATCGAGGCCCTTGAACCGGTCCATATTCACCGCGTCGGCGGAATCGGCGAGGACATGGGCGAAACGGAGATCGTCGTCGAGGTGGTCGTGCACCACTGCAAGCTATCCGCAGCCGATGGACACTGCCACCGCCTCGGGTCGACCGATGCTGAACCAGGCGTGCAAACCCCGGGGCATCGGCCGCAGCCATCTCACAGCTGCGCGAGCCGAGGTGCGGTGCCGCGTGTGCGCACCCAGGCGCCCGCTTCGCGTGTCAGTTCCGCTGTGCTGCCGAGCAGTCCGTCGAGGACGAGGGCCCGGCGGGCGTGCCGATGGAAGTCGTGTTCGGCGGTGAACCCGATGCCGCCCAGGACCTGCTGGCAGTGCCGTGCGGTCAGGCGGGCGGCGTGGCCGGCGGCTGGCGTTGTAAGCGCTTTCGACACACGAACACCCGGCCGCGAGCGCTCGGCGGCCGGGTGCGGTGCCGGCGTCAGTCCCCTTCGGGGGTATCGGTGTAGCGCTGCAGATAGAGCTGCTCACCCAGCGCGCCCAGCAGTGCGATCTCGGTTTCGAGGTAGTCGACGTGGCTTTCCTCGTCCTCGAGGATCGACTCGAAGATGCGGGCGGAGGTGACGTCGCCGCGCGAGCGCATCAGCTCGATACCGCCGCGCAGCCGGGTCACGGCCTCCATCTCGATCTCCAGGTCGGCCCGCAACTGCTCCGGGACGGTCTGGCCGATCCGCAGCGGATTCAGCTTCTGGTAGTTCGGCAGACCGTCGAGGAACAGGATCCGATCGGTGAGAACTTCGGCGTGCTTCATCTCATCGAACGATTCGTGGCGCGTGTGCTTGGCCAGCTTGGGGTAGCCCCAGTTCTCCTGCATCTTGGCGTGCAGGAAGTACTGATTGATCGCCGTGAGTTCGGCCGTCAACTGCTCGTTGAGCAGCGCGATGATTTCCTTGTCGCCATCCATGACGTGTGATCGTGGCACAGATCACAGATCAGGGGAATGAGCGGGGTGCGTGTCGGTGTCAGGCAGCAGTCGGCTCGGCCGGTGCATCGGTGCGCGCCCGGCCTATCGCCTCGGCCAATCGGGCGGTGCACGAGCCGCAGCCCGGCTTCCACCCGCAGGCCTTCTTCACTTGTTTGGTCGAACAGGCGCCGGCGGCGACGCAGGTGTGCACGTCTGCCTCGGAGACGGCGTTGCAGATGCAGATGTACACGGTCGGCCTCGGATTGCTCTGTACGACAATTGCGGGGTCGCTTCGGGAGGTAAGCCTCGCCTAAACAGGTAACCCTTGCCTAAGGTAGCACCCGGGGGGCGGGGATTGTCAATGGGGCGGCACGCGTCGCGGACATGCTGCGTGCCGGGCGCCGCTCACCGCGCGACCGGCTGATCTTGCTCCGCCCTCGGCTGCCGGAACGTCTTGCGATAGGCGATCGGCGCGACGCCGAGCTGGGTGCGCAGGTGATGGCGCAGCGAGGCGGCAGTGCCCATACCGGACGCGCGGGCGACCTCGTCCACGGTGAGCGCGGTCGTTTCCAGGAGATGACGGGCGTGGCGCATTCGCTGGTGCAGGATCCAGGCGCCGGGCGCCGTGCCGGTCTCGGCCTTGAAGCGGCGGGTGAACGTGCGCACGCTCATGCGGGCGTGTGCGGCCAGGGTGGTGAGATCCAGATCCTCGTCCAGTCGCGCGAGGGCCCACTCCCGGGTCGCGGCGGTGCTTTCCGCGCCCGGATCGGGGACCTGCTGTTCGATGAACTGCGACTGTCCGCCTTCGCGCCACGGCGGTACGACGCAGTAGCGCGCGGCCCGGTTCGCGGCCGCGCTGCCGTGATCGGAGCGCACCAGATGCAGGCACAGATCCACCCCGGCCGCCAGACCCGCTGCGGTGCAGATATTGCCGTCCTCGACGAACAGCAGATCCTCGTCGAGCAGTACGGCGGGAAAAAGGGTGCGAAAGTCCGCCGCGTACTTCCAGTGCGTGGTGGCGCGGCGGCCGTCGAGGAGGCCGGCCGCGCCCAGGACGAACGCGCCGGTACAGATCGAGACGATGCGCGCATCGGGCCGGATCGACGCCAGCGCGGCCGTGACCTCGGGTGGCAGGACGCCGTCATGGCGTGGACCCGGCATGGCCGTACCCGGCACGATCACGGTGTCGGCGCGACCCAGCAGCTCGGCGCCGTACTCCGGGGTGATGGTGTAACCGCTGGTGGACGGGATCGGGGACGGGTCCAGACCGCAGATCCGCACGTCGTAGAGATCGGTGCCGTCGTCGGCGGTGGCCGCGCCGAGCACGGTCGGCGGAATCGTCAGATCGAAGCCGACGATGGGCGCCAAGGCCAGCACGGCCACCAGATGCGGGTCCGGCACGGTCGCCTCCTCGTTGTGAACCAAGGGAATGGCTGAATCTTTACGCATTATGGCATTCAGGCCACTCGTCGGCGACCGCGTGATTCGGCACGCTCTTCCGGTGACCGAGATTCGCCTCACCGACCCCGTCCCTTCGCCACCGCCCGAGCGGCCCACGACGCGAATCGCGCGTGGTCCGCATCCGGCGTGGACCGTCGCCGCCGTCGGCTTCGTCGCGCTGCTGGGCGCGGCCGCGTTCCGCTCGGTGCCGAGCGTGCTGATGGATCCGCTGCACGAGGAATTCGGCTGGTCGCACGGCACCATCGGCGCCGCGGTTTCGGTGAATATGCTGCTGTACGGGGTGATTTCGCCGTTCGCGGCCGCGTTGATGGACCGGTTCGGCATTCGGCTGGTGGTGGCGTGCGCGTTGCTGCTCGTCGCCGCCGGCAGCGGGCTCACCGTCTTCATGACCCAGCCGTGGCAGTTGATGGCGACGTGGGGACTGCTGGTCGGCATCGGCGTGGGATCGATGTCGATGCCGTTCGTCGCCACCATCACCGGACGCTGGTTCGTCCGGCACCGCGGCCTCGTCACTGGGGTACTCACCGCCGCCGGTGCCACCGGACAGCTGGTGTTCCTGCCGCTCGTCTCGATGCTGGCCCGCGACCACGGCTGGCGGGCCCCGGCCCTGGTCGTCGCGGCGACCGCACTGGCCGTGGTGCCGCTGGTGGTGCTGTTCATCCGCGACTTCCCCAGCGACATCGGACGCACCGCCTACGGCGCCGGTCCCGGCAGCGACGCGGGCCTGCGCACCGCGGCGGCAGGCGGGGCGGCGCGGGCGCTGACCGTCCTGGCCGCGATCGTGCGCCGGCCCGTATTCTGGTTGCTGGCAGGCGGTTTCGCGATCTGCGGCGCCTCCACCAACGGATTGGTCGGCACCCATTTCGTCAGTGCCGCACACGATCACGGCATGCCACCCACCACCGCGGCCGGACTGCTGGCCACCGTCGGCATCTTCGACGTCGCGGGCACCATCGCCTCCGGCTGGCTCACCGACCGCATCGGCTCGCGATACCTGCTGACGATGTACTACGCGCTGCGCGGCCTGTCGCTGGTGATCCTGCCGATGCTGTTCGCTCCCGATGTGCGACCGAGCATGTGGGTGTTCGTCATCTTCTACGGCCTGGACTGGATCGCGACGGTGCCGCCGACGGTCGCGCTGTGCCGCGAACACTTCGGCGCCGGCGGGCCGATCGCCTTCGGCTGGGTGTTCGCCTCACATCAGATCGGCGCCGCGATCGCCGCGTCCGGCGCCGGCGTCATCCGGGACATGCAGGGCAGCTACCAGCTCGCCTGGTTCCTCGCCGGAGGTCTGTGCGCGGTGGCCGCGGTGATGTCGCTGAGCATTCGCCAACCACGTCCGCGAGAGGCGCTGGCGCAGTAGAGTTTCAATCCCGGCTCCACCGTTCCCGATGAGGGAGGTCGTGCAGTGCCCGTGGTTTCCGTGCCGATCCGGCCCCGGCTGATTGCCGCGGCGCTGACCGGCGTCGCAGTTCTGTTCGTCGCTTGCGGATGCGGATCGTCGTCGAAACCCGCGCCCGCGAGCACCTCGTCCGCTGCCGCGACCACCTCGCCGGCCCCGGCCGTCCATCCGCTCGACGAGCCCACGCTGCGCGGCATCGTCGAGTCGGTGGCGCGTCCGGCGTCGGTGCCGGGAGTCGTGGCCTTCGTCCGCACCGCCGCCGGCGAGGTGGGCACCTCCTACGGCACCCGGACCTTCGGTGGCGGCCCGGCGGTCACGGCGGCCGACCATGTGCGCATCGGTTCGGTCACCAAGACCTGGACCGGCACGGTGATCCTGCAACAGGTCCAGGAACACAAACTGGCCCTCGACGATCCGGTCTCGAAGTACCGGACCGATGTGCCCGGCGGCGGGGCGATCACCATCGCGCAGTTGCTCGATATGCGCAGTGGCCTCTACAACTACAGCGAGACCCGCGAACTGGCCGAGGCCATGGACGCCGACCCGGGCCGGGTGTGGCAGCCCGACGAGCTGCTCGCCATGGCCTACGCGCACCCGCCGTATTTCCCACCGGGACAGGGCTATCACTACTCGAACACCAATACGATCCTGCTCGGGCTGATCGCCGAACAGCTCGACGGCAAACCGCTCGAGCAGATCATGCGGGACCGGCTCTTCGGCCCGCTCGGCCTGACTCAGAGCTCGTTTCCCGCGCGCACCTCCGCGACCGTGCCCGACCCGCATCCGCAGGGTTACATGTACGGCACCAACGTCGTGACGATGGGATCCCCGCCGGCGCTGCCGCCCGAGATGCAGGCCGAGGCCAAGGCGGGCCGGCTGCTGCCCGGTGATCGCACCGCCGACAATCCCTCCTGGGCATGGGCCGCGGGCGCCGGAATCTCCACGGTCGGGGATCTGGCCACCTGGGCCGAGGCGCTCACCGACGGCAAGGTCCTCGACGCCGACATGCAGGGCCGGCGCATGAGCAGCCCGCAGCCGACCGCGCCGGCCAACCCGCCGCAGGCGCCGCAGTACGGGCTCGCCATCGCGAAATTCGGGGCGCTGTACGGACATACGGGTGAGCTGCCCGGCTTCAACACCTTCGCCGGATCCGATCCGGCGCACAAGGTGACAGTGGTGGTGTGGGCGAATCTGGAACCCACCGCCGACGGGAGCGCGGCGGCCAGTGAGATCGCCAAGCGGATCATCGAGCACCTCTACGGCACCGGCGCCGCGACGGCCACGTCGGCCACCACCGCACCCGTAACGACGACCTCGCTCACCCCGACCACGGCCGCCACGTCTGCGGCCCCGCTCTCGCCGACGGGCACGCCCGCACCCGCCCGGTGAGCCGCTGAAACGAAGGCAGCAACGTTTCGGCATCCGATGGTCGGATGCGTACCGACCCGTACCGATGTCCAGTAGCGTCGAGGTGGTTACGAGTTGGCAAACGATACGGCCGGTACCCGGCACGACCTGTGCGCCCATCGCACGTGTCGGGCAACGAAGGAGGATCGAAGTGCTGCACACCGACATCCCGACCCGCCGCGAGATCGAAACCCTCGCCGAATGGACCGGCCCCTGGTCGGTGTCGATCTATCTGCCGACCGAAGCCGCCACCGCGAATCCGGAGGCGAACCGGATCGCGTTCACCAATCAGGTACGGGAGGCGATCGATCTGATCACCGAGCCCGACAGTCGCGCGGCCATCGCCGAACAGCTCGACGATCTGGCCGACGACGAGGATTTCTGGCGCTTCCAGTCGCACACACTGGTCGTGCACGTCTCCCCGCAGCGCATGTGGACCTTCCGGATCCCCAACCGTCTCGGCGCGGCGGTCACCGTCTCGGACCGGTTCCTGCTGAAGCCGTTGCTGCGAGCCGTCACCTTCCCGCAGGCCGCCTTCGTCCTGGCGTTGGCCGAGGGGGCGGCGCGGCTGGTCGAGGTGACCCCGGACCGGCCGGCCGAGGACGTCCGCGTTCCGGACATGCCCGGCAACGCCGCGGATTTCGCGCGCAAGGCCTCGATCGGCGATCGTTCGCCCAAACGTCGGCTGACCGGCAGCGAAGGGAAGAAGGTGCTGGTCCGGCAGTACGCGCGCGGAGTCGACCGAGCGTTGCGCGACATTCTCTCCGGCCGCGACACTCCGCTCATCCTGGCGGCGCCCGAACCGATCGACGCGATCTACCGCTCGGTCGCCACCTACGGCGAACTGCTCGACGACGGAATTCCCGGCAACCCGGAACATCTGTCCGATCAGGAACTGGCCGACAAGGCCCGCCACATTCTCGACGGCCACTACGCGGCGCAACTGGCCGATCTGCGCCAGCTGTTCGACAAACGCCGCAGCGAGGCCCGCGCCAGCGCCGACCTCGCCGATATCGCCCGCGCGGCCACCTTCGGCATCGTGCAGACATTGCTGGTCGACATCGACACCGCCGTACCCGGCACGGTCGCCGAGGACACCGGCGCGATCGATTTCGGTCCCGCATCCGAGACCGAGATACCGGGAATCCTCGACGAGATCGCCCGCCGCGCATTGCTTTCGGGCGCGCGGGTGCTCGCGGTGCGCAAGGCCGATATCCCGGACGAGGCGTCGGCCGCCGCCATCCTGCGCTATTCGATGTGAGGGGGTGTCACGCCGGAAACGGTGTGACCAGTTCCAGCAGCGCTTCGGGGCCGTCCAGCGGGACGATATGACCGCAGTCCGGAATCACATGCCCGACAACGTTTTTCGCGATCGGCCTCAGCTGGCGATGCAGTGCGTCGCCGACCGAGTCCGCGCCCAGCGCGAGTGTCGGCACCGTCAGGCGCGCTGCCGCGGTCGCCTCGGTCAGCAGGGGTTCGGCGTTCAGCCACTGATCGTCGGACATGCGTGGGCTCCTTCGGTGACTGCCGGTGGCAAGATCAACCGTAGGAGGTGGAGCGGTCGCCCGCCACCGCACGGCTCGGACGGGCGCGTGTGCGGCGGCCGAGGGCGTTGTGCGGGAACCTAACCGTCGTGGGCTGTCGCCGTCGTGGCGAGGTCGTCGATCGCCGCGATGAGGTGGCGGCGGCTGTCGGCGGCGAGGGCCAGGAGTTCCTCGTCGCCGAGTGCGCGAGCCCAGATCGCCGGATCGACGGCCTCGACGACGACGGTCTCACAGCGCTCACGCACGACCACCGGATGCGGCACGATCATGTCGGCCCGGTCGTCGTCCGCGAGTTCGGCCACGAGCAGGTTGCGGCGGCAGACCTCCAGGATGGTGTGGTGGGCCAGGCGCCGGGTGCGGCCGTCGTACCGCGCCGTGTTCAGGTCCACCTCCGCGAGGATGGCGAAGCCGTTGGACCGCAACGCGTTCCGGGTCCGATCCAGCGCCGTCTCGAAGTCGGAGAATACACGGGTGACGATCGTCGGCGAGGGCGCCACCGGCAGCCGGATCTCGGTGACGAGTTGACGCGGATCGCTCACCTCGTCGGGACCGACCAGATAGACCTCGGTCGGCGGGCCGATGATCCGGTAGGCATTGCGATCCACCCACTCGGCCAGGCTCCGATAGGCGGCGCCGAGATCGCGGTAACCGCCGTGGTGGCAGGCGCGGGCCACCGTCGTACCGGGGGTGACGAGGACCTCGGCGCCCGAGGCCAGACTCAACTCGGCGGCGGGCTCGACCGGAACGCGGAAGTCGACGCTCGTCGCGACCGCCGATCGTTCGGTGTCGGTGTAGGTGATCGCGGTCGGGCCACTGGCGGTGAGGCCGGATCGGGCGACGGTCGCGAACAGTTCGCGCATACCCGCGGTGATGTCCTCACCGGGCCGATCCGTCCGGATCGCGCGAGGTAGTCGCAACAGGGCCTGCGGCGGCACTTCGCACACGTCCACCCGGTAGTCCATGGCGTCCTCTTTCTCGGTGTCTGCCTTGACAATGCCCGCGGCCACGCCGATCCGCGAGGGACCAAGGGCCTGTCCTGCCGGGACGAACGCGCCGACTTCGCCTCGGTGGCGGGCCGCGGACGAAGGCGGCCCGCGGTAGCGACTTTCGGCCCTAGATCGACGGTCATCGCAGCCGGACGATCGGAGCAGGTCCGGCGGCAGGAGGCGGCGATGACCAGTGACAACGGGACCGAGCGGACGATCGTCGCGGCGGTCGACGGATCCGGTACGGCGCTGCAGGCGGTGCGATGGGCGGCGGCCGAAGCGGCCGTGCGCCGGTGGGGACTGCGGATACTGCTCTCGTCGGCCTCGGCGCCGCGCACCGGCCTCAGCGCGATGGAGATCGTGGGCGGCCGGGAATGGTTGTACTGGAACGGCGAAGGCGTGCTGTCGGAGGCCGCGGCCATGGCCCGGCATGTGGCCGACGGCGTGGACGTCACGACCGAACTGACCGCTGATCCGGTGATCGACACACTGGTGGAGCGCTCGGCGCGCACGCCGATGATCGTGGTCGGCAGCCACGGCCGCGGCGCGGTCCGCCGGGCGCTGCTGGGCTCGGTCAGCTCGGCGGTCACCCGGCAGGCCCGGTGCCCGGTCGCGGTCGTCCATCGCGAAAGCCTGTTCACCGTGGGCGAGGACGGGCGGCCGGTGGTGGTCGGAGTCGACGAGGAGGGCACCGCGGTCGGCTGTGCGTTCGAGGAGGCGGCGTTGCGCGGGGTCGGCCTGCAAGCCGTCCGGTGCTGCGACGACGATGTCGGCGGGTTCGTCCTCGACGGGGAACTCCAGCAGTTCCGCGCGGACGAGACGCGCGCGCTGGACCGGCAATTGGATCCGTGGCACCGGAAGTATCCGGACGTCGCGCTGGAGTCGGAGGTCATGTTCGGCGGTCCCGCGCAGGTCCTGCTCGAACGAGCGGGTGACGCCCAGTTGCTGGTGGTGGGCCGCCACCGCTGGACGGGCCTGGTCGGAACGACGATGCGGTCCACGCGCGCCGCGGTCCTGCATCGCGCCCACTGCCCGACACTCGTGGTGCCGGAGCACGTGGAGCCGCAGTAGGTCCGGCCGGAGTGTGATTTTCGGCCCCGAATCAGCTGTGCGGCACCGATACTCGGAGCCGACGACGTCGGTTCGAGCGGTCCGTCCGGAGCGCCGTCCCGCCGATCGGCGTGCGCACCCGTCCGACGCTGAAGCGCGACGCTCGTCGCTGCACCCGGCGACCGGTCCGCGGCGGGTGGGCCGGCGTCGGTGCCGGACTGCGGAAGAACCACCGTTTGGCCGCTTCGGCGAGAACCAGATAGACCAGCACGGTCGCGCCCAACGCGGCGAAGAACGCGGCGGGCAGCGGGGTGAGGCCGAGGTCGGGCGCCACCGGCGTGTACGGCAGAGCCACACCCACACCGACCGCGGCGAGCACCGCCAGCAGCAGCGGAACACTGGGCCGGCTGCGATAGCTAGGACTGCGGCGCGTGCGAATCACGAACAAAACCAGCGTCTGAGTGCACAGGGATTCGACGAACCACCCCGTGTGGAACAGCTCCGCGCCGGCATGGAACACGAACAGCATCACAGCGAAGGTCGCGAAGTCGAACAGTGAACTGATCGGGCCGAAGACGAGCATGAAACGCCGGATCAGGCCGATGTCCCAGCGGGCCGGGCGGGCGAGTTGTTCCGGGTCGACGGTATCGGTCGGAATGGCGAGCTGGCTGGTGTCGTACAGCAGATTGTTGAGCAGGATCTGGCCGGGAAGCATCGGCAGGAACGGCAGGAAGGCCGAGGCGCCGGCCGCGCTGAACATATTGCCGAAATTGCTGGACGTGCCCATCAGCACGTATTTCATTGTGTTGGCGAAGATTCGGCGTCCCGCCATGACTCCGTCGGCGAGGACCTGCAAGTCCTTCTCCAGTAGAACGATATCCGCGGCGTCCTTGGCGATATCGGTCGCCGAGTCGACGGAGACGCCCACATCGGCGACGTGCAGTGCGAGCGCATCGTTGACACCGTCGCCGAGGAAGGCGACATCGCGGCCGGCATGCCGTTGCAGGCGGACGATCCGCGCCTTCTGCTCCGGGTCGACGCGGGCGAAAATCGTTGTGGTGGGCAGTAATTCGCTCAACGAGGCGTCATCGAGACGGTCGAGGTCCGCGCCGGTGAGCGGCCGGCCGGGGTCCAGGCCGAGATCGGTGCACACCCGGACCGCGACCGCGGGATTGTCGCCCGTGACCACCTTCACGGCGATGCCCAGGCCGGCCAGACGCCGCAACGCCTCGCGCGCGCTCGCTTTCGGCGGATCGAGGAAGACGAGGAATCCCCGCAGCGTCAGCTCGCGCTCGTCGTCGGCGCTCAGTCGATCGGCGTGGACCGCTGTCCGGGTCGCGACGGCGACGATGCGGTGACCGGCCGCGAACTCGGCGTCGAGCGCGGTGCGAGCGGTCTGCGGGACGTCGCGGCAGCGCGCGAGCACGGCCTCCGGTGCGCCCTTGGCGATGATCGTCGTGGTCGCGTCCGCGCCGCCGACGAGGACCGACACCATGCGGCGGTTGTGGTCGAAGGGCAGGACCGCGCGGCGGACGAAACCTGCCGCGGCGGCGTGTTCGGCCGTGCACGCGGTCCACAGTGCCGTGTCGAGTGCATCGGCGCCGGCCTGTCGTCCGTCGTGGACGGTCGCGTCGGTGCAGGCCAGACCGTAGACCACCGGCTCGTCGCCGGGGGTGCCGTCGGCGGCCAGCGCGCGCAGATACGCGATGCGCCCCTCGGTGAGGGTGCCGGTCTTGTCGGTGAACAGAACCTCGATATCGCCGAGATCCTCGATGCAGACCATCCGCTTGACCAGCACTTTGCATCGCGCGAGCTGCCGTGATCCGGCGGCGAGGCTGGTCGACACCACGGCGGGCAGCAATTGGGGTGAGATGCCCACGGCGATCGCCAGCGAGAACAGCAGGGCGTCGAGCATCGGGCGGTGCAGGGCGAGGTTGACCGCGAAGATGCCGGCGGTGAGTACGGCGGCCACCCACACCAGCAGCATCGAGAACCGGCGAAGCCCGATCTGAAATTCGGTGTCGGGCTGTCGTTTCCCCAAGCCCAGCGCGATCCGCCCGAACTCCGTCGCACCCCCGGTGGCGACCACGACCCCCCGCCCGTGCCCCGCGGCGACGACCGTGCCCATCAGCGCGCAGCACGACAACTCCGCGACCCCCGACCCCGGCGGCACCGGGGCGACCGATTTCTCGACACTGTCCGATTCGCCGGTCAGCACCGATTCGTCGCACTGCAGCGCCGTCGCCGACAGCAGCCGCACATCCGCCGGGACCAGCTGCCCGGCCCGCACCTCCACCACATCGCCGGGCACCAGATCGACCACGTCGACCGATTCGGGCCGTCCGTCGCGAAACACCGTGGCGCCGTGGCGGATCCGCTCGTGCAGCGCGTCGGCGGCGCGTTCGGCGCGAAACTCGTTCACCGCCCCCAAACCGACCGACACCAGCAGGATGATCCCGATGACGACCGCGTCGGAACGCTCACCGACGAAGAACGACACCACCGCGGCCACCCCGAGCAGCAGCAGAAGCGGCGAACGCAGCTGCCGCGCGACCACCGCGAGCAGCCGGGCACGGTGTGTGCGCACGGCATTCGGTCCGAGCAGGTGACGTCGGCGCGCGGCTTCCGTGCTCGTCAGGCCGGTGTCGGTGGTGGTCACCGCGGTCAGCGCCTGTGCCGGGGTCGAGGTGGCGGCCGAGGTCGCCGGCACCGGGCCGATCGAGGTGGTGGCATCGGTCCGGGGCGTGGCCGTCGAGACGACCGCTCGCACGGCGGCACGGTTCATACCTCGATGGTTGTTCGGGGCTACGGGCTTCGCCAGGGACCAAAGACCTTGCCGGACTGCTACCGCGGTCACCGCCGCTGCCGACAGTCGACCGGGGACCGGTGGCGGGCTGGGTGAGGACTTGTGTACCTTGCCGGGGTTCGTACGCGGGCGGAGGCTGGGGGAATGCACCCTGGCAAACCGGTGGCCGGGCCGGTGATCGACGCGCGTCGCTACGACGCGGTGATCTTCGATATGGACGGCGTGGTCACCGACACGGCGTCGATCCACGCCGCCGCGTGGACGCAGGTCTTCGACGGATTCCTCGCCGCCCGCAAACCCGGGCCCGGTGAGAACTGCGCGCCGTTCACCGCCTCCGACTACCAGGACTACGTCGACGGCAAACCGCGCTACGACGGTGTCGCGGACTTCCTTGCCTCCCGGGCGATCTCACTGCCGCGGGGCGAGCCGTCGGACACGGCGGCCGACGCCACGATCTGCGGCCTCGGCAACGGCAAGGACGAGGTGTTCCTCGCCCGGATCGCCGAGTCGGGCGTACCGGTGTTCGCCACCACGGTGGCCCTGGTGCGCCGCCTGCGCGCGGCGGGGGTGCGGGCCGCGGTGTTCTCGGCCAGCCGCAATGCTGCTCAGGTACTCGACGCCGCGGGGCTGGGGGATCTGTTCGCCGTGCGGGTGGACGGTGTCGTGGCCGAAGAACTCGGGCTGCCGGGCAAGCCCGATCCGGCCACCATGGTGCTGGCCGCGCAGCGGCTGGGGGCCGAACCCGAGCGGACGGTCGTCGTCGAGGATGCCGAGGCCGGGGTGAGCGCCGGGCGGGGCGGCGGGTTCGGATTGGTGATCGGCATCGAGCGCGGCGGGGATCCGGACCGGCTGCTGTGCACCGGGGCCGACGTGGTGGTCACCGACGTCGAGGAGATCCGGGTGCGCAGCGGTTTCCGCCGCCTGTCGGAGGTCGCGGACGCGCTGGCGTGCTGGACGTCGATCGCCGACGCCGTCGAGGACGAGCGCATCGCGGTACTGCTGGATTTCGACGGCACGATCTCGGAGATCGTGCCCGATCCCGAGGCGGCGATCCCGATCGAGAATGTGCGCGCCACCTTGGCCACGCTGGCCGCGCGGTGTCCCGTCGCCGTGATCAGCGGTCGCGGACTCGACGATCTGCGCACGCGCGTGGGTGTCGAGGGCATCTGGTACGCCGGTAGCCACGGTTTCGAACTCATGGCGCCCGACGGCACCGAACATGTGCACGAGGGCGGCCCGAAAGCCGAACGTGCGCTGGTACAGGCGGCGGCCGAACTCGCCGACCGGTTGAGCCGGATTCCCGGGGTGCTGATCGAGCCGAAGCGATTCGCGGTCGCCGTCCATCACCGCCAGGTCGCCGCCGATGCCGTCTCGACGGTCGTGGCCACCGTGCACGACATCGCCCGCGGGCAGGGCCTGCGCGTGACCGCCGGCCGCAAGGTCACCGAATTGCGTCCCGACGTGGACTGGGACAAGGGGCGGGCGCTGCACTGGGTGCTGGATCTGGTGGGCCGCCAGGTGATGCCGGTGTACCTGGGCGACGATCTGACCGACGAGGACGCCTTCGACGCGATCCAGGTCACCGGAGTGCCGCTGGTGGTTCGCCACGGCGACACCGGCGACCGGCGCACCGCGGCACGGTTCGCCCTCGACAGTCCCGCGCGCGCCGGGGAATTCCTGCAGCGGATGGCGGAACTGCTGACCGGGGAGAGCGATTGGGCGGTGGGACGCTCGTGGCTGCTCACCTACGACGGCTACGACCCCGGCGCCGAGCGGCTGCGCGAAGCGTTGTGCGCGGTGGGCAACGGCTACCTCGTCACCCGCGCGGCCGCGCCGGAGACGCGCGCGGGAACCCACCACTATCCCGGAACCTATGTCGCGGGAATCTACAACCGGCTCGGCGACGAGATCGCCGGGCGGCACGTCGAGAACGAGAGCCTGGTGAATCTGCCGAACTGGCTTCCGCTGACCTGGCGCATCGCCGACGACGAATGGTTCGATCTCGATGATGTCGAATTACTGGACTACACACAGCAATTCGATATGCGCCAGGCGGTACTCACCCGGCGGCTGCGCTGCCGCGACGCCGCCGGCCGGATCACGGCGGTGGTTCAGCAGCGTTTCGCGTCGATGGACTCACCCCACGCGTGCGCGATGCGGACCACCTTCACGCCCGAGAATTGGAGCGGGCCGCTCACCGTCCGGTCGGGGATCGACACATCGGTCCGCAACGCCGGAGTCGACCGGTACCGCGAGCTATCCGGGACGCACCTGACCGAATTGCGCATCGATACACCGGACGCGCACACCGCATCCACGCTGATGCGAACCACGCAGTCGCTGATCACCGTGGCCGTGGCCACCCGGACCACGGTGACATCGCAGGCGCGGCAGACAGCCGGCTCGCCGCTCGCCGACGGTACGGCCGCCCACGATTTCGTCGTGCGTGCCGAGTCCGGGCACGACATCGTCGTCGACAAGACCGCCGCGGTGTTCACCGGCCGCGACCGCGCCATCTCCGCACCCGACGAGGCCGCCCTGCGCCTGCTCGACGAGGCGCCGGACTACGACGCACTCTGCGCCGCGCACGCCGACGCCTGGGATCACGTGTGGCGGCGGCTGCGCATCGATCTGGACGCCAGTGAGGAATCGGTGCGCGCGCTGCGACTGCACGTCCTGCAAGTGGCGCAGACGCTGTCGCGCCATACCGCCGACCTCGACGCCGGGGTGCCCGCGCGCGGTCTGCACGGCGAGGCCTACCGGGGGCACGTGTTCTGGGACGAGCTGTTCGTCCTGCCGGTGGTGAGCCTGCGCGATCCGGCGCTGACGCGAGAACTGTTGCGGTACCGCTACCGCCGCCTGCCGCAGGCGCGGGCCGCGGCGCGCGCACAGGGCTGCCGCGGCGCTTTGTTCCCCTGGCAATCCGGCAGCGACGGGCGCGAGGAGAGTCAGCGCCTACATCTGAATCCCCGCTCGGGACACTGGAATCCGGACGCCAGCGCTCGCGCGCAACATGCCGGTCCGGCGGTGGCCTATAACGTGTGGCACCACTACCAGGCCACCGCAGACCGGGCGTTCCTCGCCGAGTTCGGCGCCGAACTACTGGTGGAGATCGCCCGATTCTGGTCCGATCGGGCCAGCTACGATCCCGCCGACGACCGGTATCACATCCGCGGTGTCATCGGACCCGACGAATTTCATTCCGGCTATCCCGGGCAGCCCTACCAGGGCATCGACGACAACGCCTACACCAACGTCATGGCCGTGTGGGTCATCCGGCGCGCCCTGGACGCGGTCGAACTGCTGCCGCCGCGGGTGCGGTCGGAACTGCTCGACCGCCTCGCGGTGCCGGCCGCCGAACCGGAACGCTGGGCCGAGGTCGCCGATCGGATGTTCGTGCCCTTCCACGAGGGAGTGATCAGCCAGTTCGCCGGATACGACCGGCTCGCCGAACTGGATTGGGACGACTACCGGCGCCGCTACGGCGATACGAGCCGGCTCGACCGCATCCTCGAGGCCGAAGGCGACGACGTCGACCGGTATCGGGTGGCGAAACAGGCCGACGTCCTGATGCTGTTCTATCTGTTCTCGGCCGACGAGTTGGGGCGGCTGTTCGCCGGGCTCGGCTACGATTTCGGCGGCCCGGACATCCCGCGCACCGTCGACTACTACCTGGCCCGCACCTCGCACGGCTCCACCCTGAGCGCCGTCGTCCACGCCTGGGTGCTGGCCCGGGCCAACCGGGACCGTGCGATGGAATTCTTCGCCAGCGTCCTGGAATCCGATATCGCCGACATCCAGGGCGGCACCACGGCCGAGGGGATTCACCTGGGCGCGATGGCGGGCAGTATCGACCTGGTCCAGCGCTGCTTCACCGGACTGGAGACCCGTGATGACCGCCTGATCTTCGCACCGTCCTGGCCGCCGGAACTGGGCACGCTGACCTTCGCGATCATCTACCACGGCCATCGCCTGACCGTGCGCATCGACGCCCGGCGGATCGAGATCAGCTCCGATACGGACGGGGCGCGTTCGATCACGGTCGAATGCCGCGGCCGCACCGTCGTGCTGGCGACCGGGGAGAGCGTCACGCTGCCGGCGAGCGACGAACACTGACAGCGCGAACACCGACCGCATGGGAGCGCCGAACCGTCCGGGCGGAGGTTCGGCGCGTCGTGCTTCGAATTATGCTGCGGTCGAACGGAATTCGGTGACCAGCCACCATTCCGTGCCGCCTGCGGCGTGACCGGTGGCCGCCACCGGCAGATTGCGGCGGCGCAGGCCGGGCAGCACCCGATAATCGATCGAGCCCGGGACGCTGACCAGGGCGAGCACCCGCCACAGCGCGCGGGCGTAGGCGTCGGCGGACGCCGCGCCGTCCCATTCGTAGAGCCCCCGGTATGCGCCCCGTTGATCGTGCGCCAGCCACAATTTGCTGATCATGCCCGGGAATCCGGCGAAGAGCACGGTGTTGAGGATACTCTCACGACGGAACCACGCGTGCCCGCGTCCGCGCACGCCCCGCAGCTCGAAACGCACCAGCAGCACGCACGGTTCGGGCGCGGGGATTCGATCGATCACGGTTTCCTGGTAGACGTAGGCCGACGTTCCGTCGCCGAAACTCAGCCACGTCCCGACGTTCCGGGCCGGGCAGTGGATGCGGTGGCGTGCCAGCAGCCCGACGGTGGTGATCATGCAGCGGCCGACCGCGAGGAAGGCCGGCGCGATCGGCAGTGGTGCCGGTGTGCCGGTGGTGGTCACGGGGTCTTGCTCCCGATCCGAACGGGTTCGGCGACGCGGTGCGCTTCGGCGCGTTCCTTGATGCCGCGCAACATCTTCTGCTCCATCACCAGACTGCCCGGTTCCAGGAAGAAGGTGTCGAACAGCCGCAGGACGGCCGAGGCGCCGGGAGTCGCGATCCGGTTGCGGCTCACCAGGCGGGTGCCCTCCGGGCAGGGATACAGCCCGAATTCCCAGATCCAGTTCCCGTCGTCGGTGCGGAAGACGAGCGCTCTTTCGGGTTCGAGCACCGCGACCCGGGCCGGGGTGTTGTCGGAATTCACCGTGACGGCGTCACCGACGGCGAGGTCCTGGAACCGGGGCAGGATCGACCGGGCGCTGTGGACGTCGATGCCCAGAAGCCGGTCGATCCAGTCGTAGCTGTAGATTCCACCGCGCTGCGGTCCGAACTGCACGAGCCAGGGCCAGACCGCGGCGGGATCGGCCGCGATCGTGATCGCCCGGGTCGAGAGCATGTCGGGCAGCAGGAGCAGATCGTCGCCCGGCATCCGCCGCCGCACCTCCTCCTCGGTCGCACCCCAGCGCAGACACCAGCGGCGTGCGAAGAGCCGATAGCCGGTGGCGAGCCCGCCCAGAAAGGAAGCGACGCCGACCGCCGCGGCCGCACCGCGACGGGCCGCCGGATGCTCAGTCCTCATGTGCCTGCTTCTCCTCCGGCGAGCGCACCACCATGACTGGGCATTTCGCGTGCTGGACAAGGGAATTGGACACCGATCCGAGCAGCAGCCCGCGGAAGCTGCCGCGGCCGTGGCTGCCGACGACGATGAGCTGCGCGGATTCGCTCCACCGCTGCAGATGGGCAGCGGGCTCGGCCATGCTGATGTGGCGGCGCACCGGGACGTCCGGATACTTCTCCTGCCAGCCAGCCAGTCGTTCCGCGAGGATCGCTTCCTCGTTCACCTCGATATCCGACATCGGGAACCAGGTGTACGGGTCGCCGACGAACGAGCCGAACGTCAGATCGCTCCACGCGTGGACGGCGACCAGTTCGGCGCCGCGTTCTGCGGCTTCCTCGAACGCGGCCGCCACCGCGGCCTCGCTGAGTGGGCTGCCGTCGACGCCGACCACGACGGGGCCGCTCTCGCGCGGTCGTGGCTGCTCCTCGGATTCGGTGCGTACCACCACGACCGGGCCTTCGGCGTGACTGGTGACCGACAGCAGGATCGAGCCGATATGGGTGCCGAAGCCGCCGGCGCCCTGGGCGCCCAGCGCGACCAGATATCCGGTGGCGCTGTGCCGCAACAGCATTCGCGCCGGATGCTCCGAGGACACCTCCGTGCTGACCTGAACCTCGGGCACGGTTCCGCGCACGGCGAGAGCCTCGCGGGCGACCAGTGCGGCGCCGTGGGCGCGCAGCCGTTCCAGCACCGCCGGCTCGGACAGGTCGTAGTTGTTGAACACCCGGCTCGCGCTCGGCAGGTCGAGTCCGTAGGCGATGCGCAGGTCGCGTCCTCGATCGCGGGCGACCTCGGCCGCCCACAGCAGCGCGGTGCGGGCACCGGCCGACCCGTCGACACCGACCACGATCGGGGCGGAGGCGAGGTGGTGCGCGTCGTCCGCGTACTGAGAACTCATCGGTATGTCCTTTCACCCGGATCGATCCGCCGCGCGGATGCGCCGCTCATGATTCGATCTCCTCGGTTTTGATATGCAGTCCCAGCGCCGCGACGACGATGCCGAGGACGAGATACAGCGGCTGCGCCCAGTCCAGGGTGCGAAGCACGGTCATCTCGGCGAGCAGCCAGCAGATCAGCAGCAAGCCGCTGATCACCGCGGCCGTGGCGACGCGCCGATCACCGGTGAGGGCCCCGGCCGCGGTGACCGCCATCGGTATCCCGACGACCAGCGCGAAGGCCACCGCACCCGCGGCCACTCCGGGCCGGGCCGGCGCGCCGTCGAGCGACGTGCTCACCCGTAGACCGGCGATCAGCGCGACCGCGAGCGTGAGGACACTCGCCGCGACCGCACCCGCGGACGCGGCCAGCAGCACGTGCCAGCGCCCGACGCCGTCCCCGCGAGTGATTCCTGCCATACCCCGACCTTTCCCGACACAGGGGAAGTGCCACCAGGGCCTTTGGTCCCGCACTGTCGTCACGAGGGTCCACCGGAGCCGGACACCTGGCGACCGGCCGACAGTTACCGCGGCTGCCGACCGTCACGACGACCACGACTGTCCGAAGACTCGGCGTTCCGGTGACTTTCGGCCGTGCCCCGCCCGCTGTCCGGGCGCGATGCTGAGTGCCATACCGCACCAGCGAAAGGGGCGACAGACAATGGGCATGTTCAGCGGTCGCAGTGCGATCGTCACCGGCGGCGCACGGGGCATCGGTGCCGCCGTCGCGGCCGAACTCGCCAAGGAGGGACTCGGCGTGGTGATCGCCGATCTCCTCGAACGCGACGGCACCGCCACGGCCACGGCCTTGGGCGCCGGCGCGATCTTCCGCCGCCTCGACGTCGCCGACGAGGATGCCTGGCAACGGGTGATCGCCGACGCGGAGGCCACGTTCGGTCCACTGGCGGTCCTGGTGAACAATGCCGGCATCGTCGATTTCGGCGGCGTCGACACCGAGCCGCCGACGATCTTCCGCCACGTTCTGGACGTCAACCTGTACGGCTCGTGGCTGGGCATGCACCTGGCCGGTCCCCGCCTGCGGGAAGCCGGGGGAGGGGTGGTGGTCAACATCTCCTCGACCGCTGGCCTGATGGGGTACGCGGGCCTGGGCGCCTACGTCGCCAGCAAATGGGGGTTGCGCGGGTTGACCAAGGCGGCAGCGCTCGAATGGGGACCGTCGAACATCCGCGTCTGCTCGGTGCATCCCGGCCCGATCCGTACCGCGATGACGGCCGGCATGGACGAATCCGTCACGGCCGCACAACCATTGGCGCGTTTCGGAGAACCCGAAGAAGTCGCCGCCATGGTCCGGTTCATCGTCTCCGAGGCGACATTCTCCACCGGATCGGAATTCGTGGTGGACGGTGGCGCCACGACCGGCCAAGTACTGAATCTGCCTGCCGCGGTGGGAGATCGATGATCATGACGAGACATCCGGACTACGACACGATGATGACGGCGGTAGGTCTGGCGGTGCGCGCACCGTCGGTGCACAACAGCCAGCCGTGGCTGTGGCGCATCGGGGACGACACCGTCCAGCTGTACGCCGACACCGCCCGGCAACTGCCGCAGACCGACCCCGATCAGCGCGATCTGATCGTGAGTTGCGGTGCGGCGCTGCATCATCTGCGGGTGGCGGCCGCGGCGCTGGGCTGGGCGACGGTGGTGCACCGACTGCCGAACCCGGCGGTGCCGGACCATCTGGCGGCGGTGGAATTCCGGTCCGCTCCGGCGACGGCCGACGCGGTCGGGCTCTCCCGCGCGATCGCGCTACGCCACAGCGACCGCCGTCACTACACCTCCTGGGAAGTGCCCGACATCCACGTCGGCGCCTTGACGGCCGCCGCCGCGGCGAACGGTGTGCTGGTCCGCGATGTGGTCGCCGACGGTGACCGGGTGCGGTTACTGCACGCCTTCGAGCGCGCGGCTGCGGTACACAACGCCGACGCCGCCTACGGCGCCGAATTGGCGCGCTGGAGCGGCCATCACGCTGCTCCCGACGGCATTCCGGCCCGGAGCGCGGTCGCCGCGACCGATGCGTCGACGCGGCCGTTCGGCGATCCGCGGCTACCGGAGGCGGTCGTCCGCGATATCGCCGACGCCGATCACATGCTGGTGCTCTACACGGCGGGCGACGACCGGGTGAGCCGGCTGCGCGCCGGGGAGGCGACCAGCGCGATCCTGCTGGCCGCGACCACATTCGGCTTGGCGACCTGCCCGCTCAGCGAGCCGCTCGAAATTCCGGAGGTGCGCGCGGACCTGCGTACCGGTCTGCTCGACGACAGCGGCTATCCGCAGATGATCGTCCGAACCGGCTGGGCCGCAACCAGTTCCCCGCTGTCACCGACACCGCGACGACCGCTCGACGACGTCGTGACCCGGCTGTGAGGAGATGACCGACATGAGACGGTATCCGTCGTTGGCATTGCGCGCATGGCGCACGGGTCCGTGGGCGCCGAACCGGTTGATGCGGCCGTCGGACCGAATCGAGGCCGCCGTCCGGATCCTGGCCGTCGCCGTGGTTCTCGCCGCGGTGCCGATCTGCGCGGCGATGGGCACGGCCCGCTACACCGATGCCGCCGTGCAGATTCGCGGCGAGAACGCGGCGAAGACGGCGGTCACCGCCACGATCGTCACCGATCCGGTCCGTACGACGGCGGCATCGATGGACGTGTCCGCCGATCGATACGAAGCCACGGTTCGGTGGACGCACGACGGGCGATCCGGCGAAGCCACGACAACCGTGGCCGCCTTGGCACATCCCGGGCAGCAGCTGACCCTGTGGCTGGCCCCCGACGGCCGCCCGACCGCCGCGCCGCTGCCCGCCGACACTGCGGCGATGCGCGGCGTCGGGCTGGGGATGGCCACATTCGTCGAAATCTGTTTCGCCACAGCGGCACTGGTATGGCTCACGGCTTGGGGCTTCAGCGCGCGGCATCGTGCCGGCTGGGCCCGGGAGTGGCGAAAGATCAGCCGCCCCATAGGAACTCCGTAAACACACGATTCACGAGGAGAACATCATGACCGAGCATTCCGCCGTACCGCAGCGGCACATCGATCGGCCGATCGTCGCCGCGGTCGACGGCTCGGCCGTCGGTTATCACGCGGCCGCCTGGGCCGCCGCCGATGCCGCACTGCGCGACTGCCGCCTCCATCTGGTCACCTCGATCTCGGTCGCGGGCGGGCTCGGGCCCGCCCCGATCCTCACCGAGGACGATATGAGCTGGCTGCATGTAGACGCCGAACGCATCCTCGTCGAGGCCGCCCGCATCGCCCGCGCCGCGACACCGGACCGTACGCCGGTGATCACCACCGAGATCACCACCGACGCCGTGATCGAGCATCTGATCGCACAGTCGGATCAAGCGGAGGGGATCGTGGTGGGCAGCCGTGGCCTGGGCGCCATCCGGCGTGGCCTGCTGGGGTCGGTGTCCTCGGCGGTGATCCGGCACGCGAATTGCCCGGTGACCGTGGTTCATTCGATGTCGGCGACCGATGCGGTCACGGCGGTGAAGCCGGTTCTGGTCGGCGTCGACGGCACGGCGAACAGTATGCCGGCGCTCGAATTCGCCTTCGCTGAGGCGTCGCGGCGCACCGTCGGATTGGTGGTGTTGCACGCGTGGAGCGACCGCAGCAGCGGCCTCGACCCCGCGATCGTCGGCTGGGACGCGATCCGGGAATCCGAGGACGCGGTACTGGCCGAGACCCTGGCCGGATACTCCGAACGGTATCCGGATGTGAAGGTGCGTCGCGAAATGGTGCTCGACCGCCCGGTGCGCTCGCTGCTCGACGCGTCGGAGAACGCGCAGCTGGTGGTCGTCGGCAGCCACGGCCGCGGCGGATTCACCGGAATGCTCCTCGGCTCCACCAGCGCGGCACTGGTGCAGTCGGTGGAATGCCCCATCACCGTGGTGCGGCAACCGGCCGAATAGACCGTGTCGCAGCGGGTTCGGTAGCAGTCGGCGGGGTGGTCAGCTCAACGGAGCCGACCACTCCAGACGAGTACCCGGCCGCTGCGAACCCGCCGCGCCGGCCTCGGTGCGGAACGTCCCGCCCAGCGAACGCGCGCGCTCGGCGAGATTGGTCAGGCCGCTGGGGGTGATGTTGTCGCCGATACCGCAGCCGTCGTCGGTGACGGTGATCGTCAGATCGTCACCGACGCCGAGCACGACCTCGAGCGTCGTGGCGCCGGCGTAGCGGACCGCGTTGCTGACCGCTTCGCGCACAACGGCTTCCGCGTGGTCGGCAAGCTGCGAACCCACCACCGACAGCGGTCCGGCCACCCGCAGCGAGCTGCGGATCGGGGTGTCGCCGCACTGCTGGCGGACCGCCTCCTCGAGGCGCTGGCGCAAGCGCGTGCTGGTGCCGCCGTGCAGATCGAAGATGGAGGTGCGGATCTCCTGGACCACATCCTGCAGTCCGTCGATCGCTTCGGTGAGCCGGACCTTGACCTCGGGAACGCGGGTACGGGGCACCGCGCCCTGCAGCGACAGGCCGATCGCGAACAACCGCTGGATGACGTGATCGTGCAGATCCCGGGCGATGCGATCGCGGTCGGTGAGCACGTCGAGTTCGCGCAACCGCTGTTGTGTGGCGGCCAGCTGCATGGCCAATGCCGCCTGATCGGCGAAGGCGGCGGCCAATTCCAGCATCTCGTCGTCGTAGGGGGCGGTGTCCTTGGCGCGGACGGCGATCAGGATCCCTTGCGGGGCATCGCGAGTGTGCAGAGGGACCAGCAGCACCGGTCCGCCGGTGGGGAACAGTGCGGCGAAATCGAGGTCGCTCACGTCGTCGAAGCGCAGCGGCCTGCGGTCCGCGAAGGCTGTCCCGATGATGCCGGTGACGTCGAGTGAGCGTCCCGCGGCGTCGGTCCGTTCGCCCGCGGCCTGGTCGACGATCAACTCGGTGATCTCCTCGGCCGGCACATCCGGGTCGGTGACCGTGGCGAGCAGCACCCATTCCGATCCGGTGAGTACACGCACATGGTCGACCAGATGTGCCAGCACCCGGCCGGGTTCGTCGGCGGCGAGGAATTCCGTGGTCAGATCACGGGTGGCCTCGATCCACGCCTGCCGGTTGCGGGCGGCCTCGTACAGCCGGGCATTCTCGATGGCGATACCCGCGGCGGCCGCGAGTGCCTGCACGATCAGCTCGTCGTCCTCGGTGAACAGCTGACCGCCGGCCTTCTCGGTGAGATACAGGTTGCCGAAGATCTCGTTGCGAATATGCACCGGAACACCGAGGAACGTGCGCATCGGCGGGTGGTGGGCCGGGAATCCGACCGACGACGGATGCTTCGCGAGATCTTCGAGCCGGATCGGCTTGGGCTGGGTGAACAACATGCCCAGCACGCCGTGGCCCTCGGGCAGATCGCCGATCTTCTTGCGCGTCGGTTCGTCGATGCCCTCGTAGATGAACTGCAGCAGATGTTCGTCGTGGCCACGGACCCCCAGCGCACCGTACTGGGCGTCGACCAGGCTGATCGCGGCGTGCACGATGGCGCGCAACGTTTCGGCCAGATCGAGTCCCGCGGTAACCGCCAGCATCGCCTCGACCAGACCGTCCATCCGGTCGCGGGAATCCATGATCTCGTCGACCCGATCGCGCACCTCGGCGAGCAACTCGCGCAGCCGCAGCTGCGAGAGGGTGTCGCGCACCGAGTAGGTACCGGCTCGCTGATCATCGGGCATATCGTCAGTCTCGATTCGCTGTCCGAGTAACGCGAAACATCGGTGTTTACGCTTGCGCAAAGCCTACCGCCATGCCCTTCGCCGCAACAGATATCTGCCGGTCGGACGCCGGGAGCCGATGCGACGAAGGTCGTCTCGACGGCCGCCGAAAGGCTCTGGCCCCGGCGGTCCCCGAGAGCGGACTGTCGATTGATGAGGAACTTTCGCGACACATCCCGCCGGAAAGGCGCCGCGCGATGACCGGTTCCAGTGCGACGCGGACACTGCCGGAGGGCCTTTCCGCGGCCGAAGCTGCTCGACGGCTGGCTCGCGACGGCGCCAACATCGTGCCGCGGCGGCCGCCGGCACCGTGGTGGCGACGGGTAGTGCGGCAGTTGCGGGACCCGTTGATCCTGGTGCTGCTCGTCGCCGTGATCCTCACGGTGGCGACCGGGGACTGGACCGATACGGCGGTCATCGCCCTGGTCATCGTGGTCAACACCGCGGTCGGTGTCGGTCAGGAGATCCGTGCCCAGCAAGCCATCTCGGCGCTGGAACAGCTGACCGCACCCACGGCCCGGGTGATCCGCGATCACGATCAACGGCAGCTACCGGCGGCCGACGTGGTCGTGGGCGATCTCGTCGTGCTCGGCGAGGGCGATATCGTCGCCGCGGACGCGACCGTCGTCGAGACCGCCGCGTTGATGCTCGACGAGTCGGCGCTGACCGGGGAATCGCTGCCGGTCGACAAATCCGTGGACGGCGACCCGGATCTGTCGGCCGGCACCGTCGTCGTGAAGGGCCGGGGCATCGCGGTGGTGACCGCGATCGGCGCCGCGAGCGCCACCGGCCGCATCGCCGGGCTGCTGGACCGCCGGACCGGTCCGACACCGCTGCAACGGCGTCTGGTCGACATCGGGCGGCTGCTGGCCGCGGTCACGATCGTGCTGTGTGTGGTGGTGTTCGCGCTGGGACTGGTCCGGCATCAACCACTGGAACTGATGCTGGTGACCGCGATCAGCCTCGCCGTGGCGGCAGTTCCGGAATCACTGCCGGCGGTGGTGACCCTCGGGCTGGCGCTGGGCGCCCGCCGCATGGCCGCCCACCGCGCCCTGGTCCGGACGCTGCCCGCGGTCGAGACGCTGGGGTCGGTCACCGTGCTGGCCACCGACAAGACGGGAACGCTGACCGAGGGCCGGATGGTCGTCGGAGAGATCTGGACGGTGGCGCAGCGGTCCTCGGCGGACGATCCGGCGGTGGGCGAGCTGCTGGCGGCCGCCGTGTTGTGCAACGACGCGCAGTTCGTCGCACCCACCTCCGAGACGGACGAGGCGGCGGTGCTGGGCGACCCGACCGAAGCCGCATTGCTCTGTGCCGCAACGGAAGCCGGCATCGATGAACGGGAGCTGCGGATCAGGATGCCACGCGTCTCCGAACTGCCGTTCGACAGCGATCGCAAGCGCATGACGACCGTGCACCGTTTACCGGACCGCACCTACCGCACCGTGTGCAAAGGCGCACCCGAAGCCGTTGTGCGCGAGACACTGGTCGATGCCGGCCCGGCGCTGCGTGCCGAGGCGCTGGAACGTGCGGCCGCGTTCGCCGGCCAGGGATACCGGGTGCTGGCGGTCGCCGCGGCGGATCGCCCGGATGCCCCCGGCGAGCATCCCGAACACGGCCTTCACCTGCTCGGCCTGGTCGCGATTCTGGATCCGCCGCGGGAGGAGGCCGCCGCGACGGTGGCGGCCTGCCGCCGCGCCGGGATCCGTCCCATCCTGATCACCGGCGACCATCCCGGCACCGCCGCCGCCGTCGCCACCGACCTCGGCATTCTGGCCAGTGGCGAGGCCGTCGTCGATGCGCGCGGCGCGAGCGAGGCCGACCTGGGCAGCGCCGCGGTCTTCGCGCGCGCTACCCCCGACCGCAAACTCGACATCATCCACACCTTGCAGGCCGACGGCCAGATCGTCGCCATGACCGGTGACGGGGTCAACGACGGGCCCGCGCTGCGGCGCGCCGATATCGGCGTGGCGATGGGCCGGCGCGGCACCGAGGTGGCACGACAGGCCGCGGACCTCGTGCTGGCCGACGACAACCTCGACACCCTCGTGGTCGCCGTCGAGGAGGGCCGCCGCGTCTACGCCAATATCCGGCGTTTCCTGATCTACGGCCTCTCCGGCGGGGCGACGGAAATCGCGGTCATGCTGTTCGGCCCCCTGTTCGGACTCGCGCTGCCGCTGCTGGCCGCACAGATCCTGTGGGTCAATCTGCTCACCCACGGCCTCACCGGGGTCGCCCTCGGTGGCGAACCGGCCGATCCGGCGATCATGCGCCGCCGGCCGCGCCCGCCCGCGCAGAGCATCCTCGGCGCCGGTCTGTGGCAGCGGATTCCGCGCATCGCGTTCGTTCTCACGGTGGTCACGCTCGCGGTGGCGGTGTGGGCACACCACACCGACCGGCCCTGGCAGACCATGGCGTTCTTCACCCTGGGGGTGACGCAGCTCGGTGTGGCGCTGGGATCGCGCACGCGTCCGTGGTCGAGCGCCAATCCACTGTTGCCGGTGGCGATCGCGGTCTCGTTCGCGCTGCAGGTCGCCGCCGTGTATCTGCCGCTGCTGCAACGGCTGCTGGAAACCCGGGCCCTGAGCTTCACCGACCTGCTGGTGGTGAGCGGGCTCTCGGTATTCGGGTACGTCGCCGTGCGGATGGATCGGCTGCTGCATCCGGGATCGGAACGGGCGGCCGACACGGCACGCAGCGTCACATGAAGGTCAGCACCTCGTCGACGTCGCGGCGCGGGGTCGAGGGCGGGATCGGCTCGTCCGCCGGAGAGTTGCCGATGCGGACCAGGACCTGCGGAAAGTGGTGATGCGGGAGCAGCGCGGCCAGGGCTCGACGACCCGCGGGCACCTCCGTGAGATGCGTGACCGGGCAGGTTCCCAGTCCCGTGGCGGTGCATTCGAGCAGTACCGCGGACAGTGCCTCACCGGTGCGGAGCCAGTACGGCCGCGCATCCTCCGGCGAGCTGATCGCGACGAGCCGGGCATGATCGAGGTGGCCGGCGCGGCGCTCCGAATGCGGCGCCGACGGGAACGCTCGGGCGACGTCGACTCGCGCGAGTTCGGCGTCGGAGATCAGACCGCTGGCCGGAATGCCCTCGGTGCCCTCGAAATGACCTGCCCACCAATGCAATTCGTCCTGATACATCCAGTCGTCACGGCGAGCCGCGGCGGCGGAGCGCGAGATCGCGGCGACCCGGGCGCGGATGTCGCCGGCGAATTCGTCGAAGTCGAGGTCGTGCGGGGTGACGAGAGCGCGCAGCCTGGGCGCCACCTGCTCCCAGTGCCGGGGCGCGTCCATCGGCAGCCGGTCGGTGTATCGATGGGTGATGGCCGCCGCGCGATGCGGGATTCCGTCCGGAGGGTCGCCCCACGGCCGGAATTCGAGGATCGCTATGAGGCCCGGCCGCTGCGGATCGGGCATCCGCACGATATCGGTATGCCAGTCCCGGGCGGCGAAGGCGGTGCGGGCGTGATGAAGGACCGTGCCGCAGCTGATCACCTGCTCGCGGCCGTGCGGGTCCGCGCCGGCGAGGACGCGATCGGGATCGGTGTACAGGAGCAGCTGATGCCGATCGAAGATCCACCGCCAGGGTTGAGTGTTGTGGACCGAGGGTGCTCGCTGCGCCAGCTCGACCACTGCCGCGACCGTGCGGTCGTCGGGCGTGTCGACGATTGTCGAGTGCTTTGCCGTGGTCATGGTGTCCAGTCTCACAACCGCGAGGCGATGCGAATACGGGCATTGATCCCGCACGGTGGGGCCGATGGTCACCGGCGGTCCGGGCTACTCCGCAGCGGTACGCGAATGCAGTTTGGTGGCGTAGACGGCCGCCTGGGTGCGGCGCTGCATACCGAGTTTGGCCAGCAGCCGCGACACGTAGTTCTTGACGGTCTTCTCGGCGAGGAACATGCGCTCGGCGATCTCGCGGTTGGTCAGGCCCTCGCCGAGCAGGTCGAGCAGTTTGCGTTCCTGTTCGGTCAGCGTCGCCAGGGGGCCGTCGGGCTCGGTGCCGTGGCGCAGCTGCTCCATCAGTGCGGCGGCGGCGCGGTTGTCCAGCAGCGATTTCCCGGCGCCGACGTCCTTGACGGCGCGGGCCAGCTCCATCCCTTTGATGTCCTTGACCACATAACCGCTGGCACCGGCCAGAATCGCGTCGAGCATCGCGTGCTCGTCGGTGAAGGAGGTGAGGATCAGACAGCGCAGGCCGTCGACCTTCGACAGCAGCTCCCGGCACAGCTCGATGCCGTTTCCGTCGGGCAGGCGGACATCGAGCACCGCGACATCTGGCCGCAACGCGGGGATGCGAGCGAGGGCCTGGGACACCGATCCGGCCTCACCGACGACCGACAACTCCGGGTCGCCGTCGAGCAGGTCACTCAGCCCGCGGCGGACGATTTCGTGGTCGTCGACCAGGAACACCTTGATCATGGCGAATGCGTCCAATCGGAGAAGCGGTGAATGTACCCACCATAATCGCCTGATCAGTCACTCATCATGGACGAAAGTCCCTTTCCTGGTTGCTGGAACCCTTCTGGTCGCCGGCGTCTACGCGTCGCCGGGAACCGTCGCGGCCGTTCCGTTGAGTTCGCTGCCGAGTAGCACCGCACGCAGCGGCTCTGGGACCACCGCAAGGACGTGGTCGAGATGTCCGGGGGAGAACACATCGGACAGTGCGATCGTCACGGCGCCGATCAACGCCACCGCCTCGTCGGCGGATACCCCCGCCTCGTGGGCGAACGCGTCGACGAAGGAGGCGACGTCGTGGTGCACGGGCACATGGGCGGGCACCCAGCCCTCGTAGAAGATGCCACGCAGCAATTCGGGCAATTGGGCGCTGAAATGCGCGGCCACGGGGACTTCGAGGCGGTCGCGCACGGTATGCAGCCAGGCGCGCAGCGCGCGCAGGGCGAAGGTCCGGTCCTCGGTGGCCAGCCGGTCGGCCACGGTTCGCAACCAGGTGTGGGCGGTGTTCAGGGCCGGAGCGAACGGATCATCGTGGTAGGTCATTCTTTTCGGCTTTCGGCGAGGGGGTCGGTGGCGCCGGCGGTCCGGGTGACTCCGGTGCGCCGACGAGACGGATACCGGTCACGATGGTGGGTTCGATTTCGACGACCGTATCCATGGTCGCGGCTGTCCACGGTCGCAGCATTCGCTCGTATCGCGCGACCCGGTGCGGATCGGCGACCGGCCGCGCGAGGCCGGTCACCACGACCGACCAGCCGGTGTGGGTGCCGGGGTCGATCTCGTCGGCCTCGTAGGCGACCACCACTCCGGAATCGGCTCGGATCGCCGAGGTCAGCCGGGACGTGAGCCGGGTGCGCACCACGACGCGCCCGTCGGCTTCGACGACATGGTTGACCGGGCGAATGGCCGGTAGCGCGTCGCGAGTGAAAACCACTCGGCCGTAAGCGATTCCGGCCAGCAGCCGCATCGCCTCCGCGCGGCCGAGAGCGACCGTGGAGTTGGGTGCGCCGTCGTCGGTGCGGTCGGGCGGTATCACGATACGGTGCCTCTCGGGAGCTGAGCATCCGGTCTGTTCATGCCACCACCGTGCGGGCGGTGCTGCTAGGGGCGAAGGTCCACCACTGCGAGGCCTTCGCCGGATTCATCGTCGCGAGGTGATGAATCCGTAGTGACCGTCGTAGCGGTGATAAAACACGCAGCCGCGATCGAGTTCGCGATCGCGGTAGAAGAGGAACGGTGAACCGCTCAGTTGCAGGCGGGTCAGGGCGTCCGCACGGTCGAGAACAGGCGCCGGGGCCTCGGCGACGGCGAGCGGCAGATCCGCCGCATAAGCGGTCACCGCGCGTTCGTCGAGCCGAGTCAACAGGTAGTGACCGCCTGTGGTGCGCGCGAGCACGCTCTCGGTATCCGCGCCGGACTCGGTGAACAACCAGAAGTCGTAGTCCATCAGCGCCATATCGGCCGCGGCCTCCGCAGCGGTGCGGTCCAGTAGATGAAAGCACTTGGTGCGCATGATCTTCCGTTGCGTGACCGGACGCAGATAGAGCAGCGTGGCGGCCGGCGGATCACACCGCTGCCGCTGCGCCGCTCCACCGCCGATCGGCATGCGCAGCCGAGCGCGTGTCCGTGTCTGCAGCAGATCCACCGCCTCGCGTGCCGTGGCTCCCGTCACCTGCACCCGCAGCGGTCGCGTGGCGACGATATCGGCCTGTGCCACGAACGGATTCGCGAGCGCCGACTCGCGATGGTCGGCCAGGCGGACCCGGATCGACGCCACCGGCGACGGTGCGCAGCGCGCGGCGTCGCCGATGCGCCGCCGCGCGTACTCGCCGAACATGCTGGGGACTAGATCACCGAGCCGGATGTCGACGGTGGGCAGGTCGTACTCGGGGCCCTGGTCGTCGGATTCGGCGCGGCGTGTGGTGCCGTGCCGAGCGCCCGGCGCGGTGCTCGCGAAGTTCATGGTCACGCTCCTTCGCGTCGATACCACCGCATCGCCGGCGCTCGGACCAGGGCCGAAGGTCACCGGCCCGCCTCGTGTTCGTCCGCGCTGTCAGGTGCCGGCGGCGGGTTCGGTGGTGTCCGGCGGCCCGGAGTACGGACTCTGCACGGCCGCGAACTCCGGCGTGGAGGCGAGGGTGACCACCGCGTCGAACAGCTGCTTTCCCTGCCGCGGATCGGGAATCTTCGTCAATACGGGTCCGGAGAAGCCGCGGCCGTCGACGACGGCGATCGGACTTCCGCTCGGTTGCCCGAGGGCTTGCTGGGCGGCCCGATGCTTCTCGGCGACGAACTCGTCCAGGCCGGCGTCGTCGGCGGCCGTGGCGAGCGCTGGATCCAGATTCAGGCGGGTGAGCACGGCCGCGATCGTCTCGTCGGTGACCGGTTCCTTGCGGGTGTGCGCCACGGTGCCGAACTCCTGATACAGCCGGTCGAACCCGTCGTCACCGTATCGGCGGGTAACGGCGGCGAAGACCCGCCCGAGGCGCCGCGATCGTTCGATCATCGGCCGATGGTCGTCGTCGACGTCCTGTCCCTCGTTGAGGACGGCCAGGCTCATCTGCCGCAGCGTGACGCGAGCGTCGGCACTCGTCTGCAGCCAGCGCGCGGTGACCCAGCTGAACGGGCAGACCGGGTCCACATACAGCGCGATATCCGTCATGTCGTCTCCTTTCGTCGTCATGGCCGGTGTACCCGGATGTGGCCGAGCGCACCTTTGCGTCCTGGATACCCCCTGGGGTATGTTGGCCGCTATACGAAATATACCCCCTGGGGTATTGAAGGGAGGCGTGATGACCGAAACGAAGGTCGTGTCACCGCCGTCGGCCACCACGCGAGGCCATGGCGGAATGCTGAGCAGACTGGGTGCCGCCATGGCCGGCCACGCCCGGATCGTGTTCGGGGTCTGGCTGCTGGTGCTGGTGGCCCTCGGAGCCGCGGCGCCGAGCGTGTTCAATTCCCTCGCGGGCGCCGGCTGGCAGGCGAACGGGTCGGATTCGGTGCGCGTGCGCGAGCTGGCCCAGCAGCACTTCGGCGGCAATTCGTCGGCCGCGGTGCAGGTCGTGGTGCATTCCGACAGCCGGACCGTCGAGAGTCCGGAAGTGCAATCGGTGCTGGGCCGGATGACCGCGATCTTCGCCGGTGATTCGCGCTTCGGCGAGGTGGTGGCGCCCCAGCCGGGGATGTCGATCAGCCCCGACGGGCACACCGGAATCCTCATCGCCGGCGCCGCGGCCTCGACCGACGACATGGTGAAGGCGGTCGACGCCCACAAGGATGCGCTGACGGCGTTGTCGGGCAACGGAATCGACGTTTATCCGACCGGCGCGTCGGCTCTGTGGAGCGACTTCAACAAGGCCAATCACGATGCGATGCTGAAGGCCGAGATGTTCTCCTGGCCGGTGACCCTCGCGATCATGGTGGTCGCCTTCGGATCGCTGGTCGCGGCCGGGCTGCCGCTGTCGCTCACCCTGGCCGGCTTGATCGCCTCGGCCGGCGGGCTGGTGCTGCTCAACCACGTGACGCCGATTTCGGTGTGGGCCATGAACTTCGCGATGATGTTCGCCCTGGCGCTGGGAATCGACTACGCCCTGTTCATCGTCGCCCGCTTCCGCGGCGCGCTCGCGGCGAGTTCCGATCCACGCGCGGCGGTCGCCGAGACCATGAGCACGGCGGGTAAGGCCGTGGTGCTGTCCGGGCTGACGGTACTGGTCAGCTTGTCGGCGGTGCTGATCGTGCCGGCTCCCGCGGTGCGGACGATGGCCGTCGGAATCATGTTCGCGGTGGCGTTCGTGCTGCTGGCGACGCTGACCCTCTTGCCTGCCGCGCTGGGAGCGCTGGGTGGCCGGATCAACGCCGGATCGCTGCCGCGGATCGGCCGCCAGCCGCACCGCTCACCGCGGTTCGCGGCCTGGGGCCGGATCCTGCACGATCGGCCGTGGCCGTTCGCGATCGCCGCGCTGCTGGTCCTGGTCGCGCTGGCGATCCCGGTGACCGGGCTGAAGGTCGCGATGCCGTCGATCCAGGTCGTGCCCGCGGACGCGCCGGTTCGTCAGGGTTACGAGTTGGTGCAGGCACAGATGGGCGAGGGCGCTCCCGGAATGTTGCAGATCATCGCGCCCGCAACGGAATCCGGCGCGGTGGCGAATGCCGCCTCGGCGGTCGACGGCATCGCGATGGTCACCCCGCCGCAGGCCGCCCGCGACGGCAGCGAACTGGCGATGATGCAGGCGCTGCCCAACGTCGATCCCTCCGACGCGCGGATGGCCACGATCCTCGATCACCTGCGCGATCGGCTGCCGGCCGGAGCGCTGGTCGGCGGCGCACCCGCGGAGAATCTGGACCTGCAACACGCGCTGAACCACTACTTCCCGATCATCGTCGGAATCATCCTGGTGCTCGGCTTCGCCTTGCTGCTGGTGGCGTTGCAGGCTCCGCTGATCGCGGCGCTGGGCACGGTGGTGAGTCTGCTGTCGACGGCGGCGGCGTTCGGAGTGGCGAAACTGATCTTCCAGGACGGGCACGGGGCCGGCCTGCTCGGTTTCCGCCCGCAGGGATTCCTCGACGGCTGGGGCCCGGTGTTCTTCTTCGCGATGATCTTCGCCATCGCCATGGACTACACGGTATTCCTGCTGGCGACGGCGAAGGAACACTACGAGCGGTCCGGGGATCCGAGTCGCGCCCTGGTGGACGGACTGGCCCATTCGGGCCGGGTGATCTTCGCCGCCGCTGCGGTGATGGTGGCGGTGTTCTTCACCTTCTCGCTCGCCGATCCGCTACCGCCGAAGGAGATGGGCATCATCCTCGGTGTGGCCGTGCTGCTGGACGCTGCCGCGGTGCGACTGGTGCTGCTGCCGGTGCTGTTGCGCCTGACCGGTCACCGGGCCTGGGCGTCACCGCGGTGGTTGCGCCGGATCCTGCCCTCGATCAGCTTCGCGCATGACTGACGCCACAACCCTCCGGCATACCCCCAGGGGTATGCTGGAGGGGTAGGCGACGAGAGGACGGACAGCCATGGTCGGCAACGAGGAAACGATCGCACAGGTACTCAACCGGTTGCGCCGCGCACAGGGGCAACTGGGTGGTGTGATCGCCATGATCGAGCAGGGACGCGACTGCAAGGACGTCGTCACCCAGCTCGCGGCGGTATCGCGTGCCCTGGACCGGGCTGGATTCAAGATCGTCGCGACCGGCCTGCGCGAATGCCTCACCGGCGAGAGCGCCGACGGCGCCGAACCGATGAGCGAAGCCGAACTCGAGAAACTGTTTCTCGCCCTCGCCTGAATGCGAAGGCGCCCAACCGATTACCGGAAGTGAACGCATGCCGAACCTACCTCGCCACCAGGGCTGGTCCATCGCCCGCGTCGTACCGCTGCTGGCCGGCACTCTCGTGCTGATCAGTGTGGTCGCGGCCGCGGCATGGTCGGGCTGGTGGCTTGTTCTCACCGGGTTCGTCGGCGCGAATCTGTTGCTCTACGGCGTCGCGGGCTGGTGCCCGGCGACCCTGCTGCTCCGGCGGCTGGGTCTGCCGGCCACCGCCGGCTGCGCCGTCTTACGAACCTGACCCACCATCGACAGAAAGCGGGCGACCATGAATCTGGCGATTTCCACCACGTTGCACACCGACCGGTTCGACGATGCCGTCGAGCGGACGCGGGCCGCACTCGCCGAGCAGGGTTTCGGAGTGCTGACCGAGATCGATATGGCCGCGACCCTGAAGGCCAAACTCGGCGAGGACATGGAGGACTACCTCATCCTCGGGGCGTGCAACCCGCCGCTGGCGCATCGCGCGGTCGGCGTCGACCGCCGCATCGGATTGCTGTTGCCCTGCAACGTGATCGTGCGGCGCGACCCGGGCGACGCGGGAGCCGTCATCGTCGAAGCGATGGATCCCGAGGTCATGGTGCAGGTCACCGGTGATCCCGGACTGCAACCGATCGCGACCGAGGCCGCCGCGAAACTCCGCGACGCCATCGATGCGCTGACCGGGGCCTGACGGCGTCACGCGCGGCCGGCACGCGGGCGCGCGTGAACTCCGTTATCTTCGAGCTCATGGATTCCGGGGCAACGGCCGACCTGCGCCGCCGCCTCGGTCTCGGCGACGCGGTGGTGATCGGACTCGGGTCGATGATCGGCGCGGGTATCTTCGCCGCGCTGGGCCCGGCGGCTGCCGCCGCGGGTTCCGGTTTGCTGATCGGGCTGGCGATCGCGGCCGTCGTCGCCTACTGCAATGCCACCTCATCGGCCCGGCTGGCCGCTCGCTATCCCGCCTCCGGCGGCACCTACGTCTACGGCCGGGAACGCCTGGGGGAGTTCTGGGGGTATCTCGCCGGTTGGGGCTTCGTCGTCGGTAAGACGGCCTCGTGTGCGGCGATGGCACTCACCGTCGGTGCCTACGCCTGGCCCGGCCATGCGCATGCGGTGGCGGTCGCGGCGGTGGTCGCGCTCACCGCGGTGAACTATCGCGGGGTGCAGAAGTCGGCGCTGCTGACCCGGATCGTCGTCGCCCTGGTGCTGGCCGTGCTGGCCGCGGTCGTCGTCGCGGCGTTCGCCGGTTCCGCCGCCGCCGCGGGCCGGTTGGCGATCGGAGCCGACACATCGGTCCGGGGCATTCTGCAGGCCGCCGGACTGTTGTTCTTCGCATTCGCCGGTTACGCCCGCATCGCCACCCTCGGTGCGGAGGTCCGCGACCCCGCCCGCATCATTCCGCGGGCGATCCCGCTGGCCCTCGGCATCACGCTGGTCGTGTACGCGGTGGTCGCCGTCGCGGCGCTGACGGTGCTCGGGCCGCACGAATTGGCCTCGGCCGCGGCGCCGCTCGCCGAGACGGTGCGCGCGGCGGGGCGACCCGAGCTCGTGCCCGTGGTGCGTGCCGGGGCGGCGGTCGCCGCGCTCGGCTCCCTGCTGGCATTGATCCTGGGGGTCTCGCGCACCACCTTCGCCATGGCCCGGGATCGGCATCTGCCGCACCGGCTGGCCGCGGTGCATCCGCGTTTCGCCGTCCCGCATCGAGCCGAACTGGTGGTCGGCGCGGTCGTGGCGGTCATCGCCGCGACCGCCGATCTCCGTGGCGCGATCGGATTCTCGTCCTTCGCGGTGCTCGGCTACTACGCCGTCGCGAACGCCTCCGCGTGGACGCTGACTCCGGAGGAAGGCAGACCGCCGCGCGTGGTTCCGGTGGTCGGCGCCGTGGGCTGCGTGGTGCTGGCCTGCACCCTCCCGCTGACGTCCGTGGTATCGGGCGTGGTCGTGCTGGCGATCGGGGCGGCGATCTACGTCGCGCGCCGATCTCTCGCACGGTAGCGCCGCGCCCGCGCATCGGTTAGCCGGCGCCGTCGGTGACGCGCAGGATCTCGTGCAACGGCAGCCGTGGCGTCGGGTCGGGGCGCGGTTGATTCTCGGGCGCCCGCCCGACGCGAATCAGTACCTGCGGGAAGGCATTGCGGCCGAGCAACCGCGTGACCACGCTGCGACTGCGCGGGACCTCCGTGAGATGGGTCAGCGGGCAGGTGGCGTAGCCGGCGAGCGTGCACTCCAGCAGGACGGTGGACAGTACCCGTCCGCAGGCCAGCCATTCGGCGGAGCTGTCGCCGTAGGTCGACAGCACGAGGATCTTCGACCGGTCGGTGCGCACCTCGGTGCGACGTGGTTCGCCGGTGACCGTGGGCAACCTCCGCCCGACGTCGACGCGTCCGCGTTCCTCCTCGCTCACCAGCGCTTCCCGGGGAATACCGGTGTGGGCCACCACATGCCCTGTCCACCAATGCAATTCGGCGTGATAGTCGGCATCGTAGCGGCGCATCGATGCGGTGAGCTCCGACGCCCGGGCCAGTTCCGCGCGGCTGTCGTCGGGCAGGACGTCGACGATGGTGTCCTCGGGGTCGAATACCGTGCGCAGGACGGTCTCGAACGGCTCCCAGCCCTCCGGTTCGTCGAACGGGAGCCGGTCGGTGTACCGGCGCGCCATGGCGCGGGCGCGTTCGCGGTCACCGTCGGTGATGTACGGCGAGGGCTCGAACCGGACATCGGCGAGGTGGGTGCGGTCGTTGGGGTTCGGGAAGGTCGCCACGATCGTGCGCCACCCGTCGGCGGCCATCGCCGCGCGCAGGTGGTCGAGCACGACGCCGCAGCTGATCACGAGCTGTCGGCCGGTGTCGTCGGTGGTCGGCAGCATGCGTTCGTGCACGCTGAACAGCCGCAGCTGCGCACCGTCGAACATCCACCGCCACGGCTGACTGTTGTGCAGCGACGGCGCACGGCCGGCCATCCGGACCGCTGTCTCGACGACGTCGCGTGAGGGCACTGTGTTCATATGTCGACGGTAGGTTCGCGCCGTGCGTTGCGGAGGGGCCGTTGGTCCCGAGGTGCCGCGACCATGGTCCGCGACGCCGGCATCACGGCAATCGCCGCTCGTCACCGTGTACACATCGTTCGAGCAGTAACCGGCGCTCGGCTGCGGCCACCGTGCGGCGGGCGTTGCGCACCGCGTCCGGGGTGACCGAAATCGAGGTGATCCCCGCCGCGACGAGATGTTCGGCGAATTCGGGCCGGGTGGACGGGGCCTGCCCGCACAGCGACGACGTGATGCCCAGTTCGCGTGCCGAGGTGACGATGCGCCGGATGGCATGCAGGACGGCCGGATCCGATTCGTCGAACAGTTCGGCGCACTCCTCGGAATCGCGGTCCACACCCAGGATCAGCTGCGTGAGATCGTTGCTCCCGATCGACACACCGTCGATCCCGAGCCGCACGTACTCGGGCAGCCAGTGCACGACCGACGGCACCTCCGCCATGATCCACCGGTGCATACCCCGGTCGTGGCCCAGCGGCGAGGCGTCCACCAGTTCCAGGCATGCGGCCAGTTCCCAGCGGGTGCGCACGAACGGGATCATCAGATGCAGATTCGGCGTGTATTCGCGCACATGGGCCAGCGCCGCCAGCTCCAGCCGGAACACATCCGGTTCGTGGACGTAGCGGTAGCAGCCGCGATATCCGATCATCGGGTTGCGTTCGTTCGGCTCGAAACCCTCACCGCCGGTGAGCGTGCGAAATTCGTTGCTGCGCAGATCCGTTGCGCGGTAGACGACCGGGCGCGGGGCGAAGGCCACGGCGATGCGGCGCAGGGATTCGGCCAGGGTGGCGACGAATTCGTTCTCGTCGCCCGCGGCGATCACCGCGCGGGGATGGCGGCCGCCCAGTGCGCGCGTCAAGAGGGTTTCGGCGCGCAGCAGGCCGACGCCGTCGACGTCGGAATCGGCGACGCGCTCGGCGATTTCGGGCAGGGCGAGGTTGACATAGATTTTCGTTCCGGTGGTCTCGGTGACCGGGGCCGCCTGCGGCTGCATGGTGGTGGTCGCGGCAGGCGCGGACGCGGTTGCCGTCTCGGCAGCCCGCTCTTCCGGGCTGTCCGCACGAATCCGGCCGGCCTTCGCGTCCACGACGATGCGCTGGCCGTCGTGCAGGGATGTGGTGGCGGTCCGCGCGCCGACGACGCAGGGGATACCCAGTTCGCGGGCCACGATTGCGGCGTGACAGGTCATGCCGCCGCTGTCGGTGACCAAGGCCGCCGCCCGCGCAATCGTCGGCAGCCAGTCCGGATTGGTCATCGGCGCGACCAGGATCTCCCCGTCGCGCAGCGCCGATCCCTCGGCGGGTGAACGCAGGATGCGCACCGCGCCGCGGGCTCGTCCGGGGGCGGCCGGCAGACCCTGCAGCAAGACGGCTGCAGGCGTCTCTTCCGGTGCCACCGAGGGTGTTTCGTCGGGCAGTGTGGTGATCGGCCGCGCCTGCACCAGCCACAGCCGCTGGTCGTCGAAGGCCCACTCGACGTCCTGGGGGCGGCCGTAGTGCTGCTGGACTTCGAGCGCGAGGCGCGCGACCGCGGTGGCCTCGTCGGTGGTCAGCACCGGCCGATGCGATTCGTCGTCCGGGAGGTCGACGCGGCGGTCACCGTCTTCGTCGGCGAAGATGGCGAAACTCTGTGCACCCCTGCGGGATTCGGTCAGCGTCGGGCCGTCCGCGGCGAAGACGTAGGTGTCGGGCTCGACCGCGCCGGATACGACCACTTCACCCTGTCCGCGCGCGGCGTCGATGACGACCCGGTCCCGCCTGCCGGTGGTCGGGTCGGCGGTGAACGCCACGCCCGCGCACCGGACCGCGACCATCTGCTGCACGACCACCGCCATTTCCGGCCGCCGGTCCATGCCGCGGCGGGCACGGTAGGTGAGAACGCGCGGGGTGAACAGGGACGCCCAGCATTCCCGGACCGCGTCGAGAAGCTCGGCGTCGCCACGAATATTGGTGCGCGACAAGTTCATTCCGGCGAACGAGGCATCGGCGCTGTCCTCGCCGACCGCCGAGGACCGCACCGCGACGCGTACCCGGTCGCCGAGCCGGTGGTACTCGTTCACGATCGCCTCCTCGATCGCCCCATCGAGCCGGGTCTCGTGCACCAGGTCGCGCATGCGGGAACACAGCAGGTCGAGCTGCGCGCGGCCCGCGTCGTCCGCGGCGACGGCGCTGCGCAGCGCCTCGGCATGCAGGGAGTCGATCTCGGGCCCGTGCGGCCCGTCGGCGACGGCGGTCTCGTAGGTCGATCGCAGGATCACGAATCCGGGCGGCACGGGGAGCTTCGCCGCGACCATCTCACCGAGATTGGCCCCCTTGCCGCCCACCTGGCCGGCATCGGTCAGCCGAATATCGTTCAGACTTGCCACATAGTCGCCCATCACGGCTCCGATCTGCTGAAAAGTGTCTCGATGCCCAGACTCGCGCGTCGCGGCGGCCGGGAACATGGTCGAAGGTCCTCGATCCGGTCGCCCACCGCCCCGGATCACAGACCGCTGGGGTAGGTGTCCGGTGTGCTCGCGGCGGTCCATCGGTGTGACGGTTCCAGCGGCCGCAGGGCGGTGGTCCGGTCGATGTGGATGATCGCGTCGTAGCGGTCGGCCGGCCGCGAGTGGAAGTAGTGGCTGTGCCGCTCGGTGGTCGGCTGATAGATCACGCCGATGGCGCGTTCGAGCCGCGGGTCGCGCAGCAGTTCGGTGGCGGCGTCGGGGGTATCGGTGCGGATCAGGAAGCTGTCGCGTCCGGTGTCGTGCAGCAGCTCCTCGACGCTGCTGCGCAGGGCCGGGCGGACGTCCTTGCACTCGGCCTCGCCGTCCCATTCACTCGCCGCGGTCACGGTGCCGTGGCTGGTGGTGAAACCGATGGTGCGGCAATCGTTTCCGTGGCGTTCGCGGACGAGCTGTCCCAGTGACAGCTGGCCCTCGGCGCCCATTTCCGTCGCGCGGGCGTCACCGATGTGGGAATTGTGCGCCCAGACCACCACTCGCGCGGGAGTGCCGTCGCGCCCGAGGTGGCCGGCCAGCGCGTCGAGGGTGTCGGCCATGTGTTCGTCGCGCAGGTTCCACGACGACACCCGATCGCCGAACATCGCCCGGTAGTAGGCCTCGGCGTTGCGGACCGTCCACGCGTTGCGCAACGCGTCGAACGAGGCCTCGCCGTCGCCGGCCTGTCGATGCGCCGCGGCGTTGCGTTGCAGGTCGACCAGCTGACGCACCACCTCGGCCTGACACGAATGGCCCGCACCGAATGCGGCGCCGAACCCGTAGGCCTGCCCGTCGTGGTCGCTGGTGCGATCGAAACAGGCGTAGCGGTGCTCGGCGCGCTGCGCCGCGTCGGGATCGACCTGCCGCAGATAGTCGATCACGTGCCGCATCGAACGGTGCATGCTGTACAGGTCGAGCCCGTAGAACCCGGCCTGCGCCGCGCCGATCCGGCGCTGATAGTCGTTGTGCAGCCGCAACCAGCCCACGAAATCGCGGACCACGGTATTGCGCCACATCCAGGTGGGGAAGCGTTCGAACCCGCGCAGCGCGAGCGTGGGGGAGGAGTCGCCGATGCCGCGAACGAAGCGGTCGACGAGGTAGGCGTCGGGCCAGTCGGCCTCGGCGGCGACCGCGGTGAACCCCTTCTCCGAGATCAGCCAGCGCGTGATGGCCGCGCGGGCGGCATAGAACTCGTGGGTGCCGTGCGAGCTCTCGCCGATCAGGACGAACCGGGCATCGCCGATGAGCTCGTCCAGCACGTGGTGCGGCGGCACGCCTTCGGGAGCCTCGATCGCGGCGGCATCGACCACGGCGGCGGGATCGGTGAGGGTGGCCGAATCGGTGCCGGTGGCCGGCGCGTCGACGGTCGGCGTCGTCAGCAGCTGCCGCACCTCGTCGTCACCGACCTGGGTGAAATCCCAGAACGACTCGCCGACCGCGAGGAACGGCGACGGCATGGTGGCACAGACCATCTCGTCCACCAGCGCGTCGAACTCCCGGCAGGTCGATTCGGGGGCGGCCGGCACCGCGACCACGATGCGGTCGGGCTCACCCGCGCGAATCGCCTCCACCGCCGCGAACATGGTGGCTCCGGTCGCCAGACCGTCGTCGACGAGGATCACCGTGCGGCCCGCGATCGGCGCCGGTGGCCGGTCACCGCGATAGGCGCGTTCCCGACGCGCCAGCTCCGCCGCCTCTTCTCGTGCGACGGATCGGATCTGTTCGGCGGTCACGTGCAGTCCGCGGATCGCATCGTCGTTGACCACGATCCGGCCGTCGGGTGCGAGGGCGCCGATGGCGAATTCCGGATGTCCCGGTGCCCCGAGTTTGCGGACGACGAGCGTGTCCAGCGGCGCGTGCAGGGCGGCGGCGACCTCCCAGGCCACCGGTACCCCACCGCGCGCGAGGCCGAGCACGACGACACCGGAGTGGTCGCGGTAGTGCTCGAGCAGTCCGCCCAGCACACGACCGGCCTCGCAGCGGTCGCGGAAGATCGGCTGCGAGGAATCACGCAGGACAGGTGCTGCCGTCATGGCTGTGGCCTGCGGGAGTGAGTAGTGGTGACCGGCGGATGGGAGGCGGGCGCGGGTCCCGGTCTCGCGGCGGCGCTGCCGGCGGGCAGGCCGAGCGCGGAGCGGTCGCAGGCGGTCGCCAGATCGGTGGCGGTGACGACGCCGGTCAGCCGGCCGGCCGGGTCGACCACCGTGATGGCATCGAGTTTGGGGCGCAGCACGACCCGGGTGGCGACATCGGCGAGCAGATCGTCCTGTCCGACGATCGCGGCTGTCCGTAACGGACGTGCGACCGAGCGCAGAAAGGTCGTGTCACGAGCCGGTGCGGCGGTCGTCGTGAGATCCGACCAGGCGACGACACCGATCGGATGGCCGAGGGCGTCGACGACCGGAAATATGCTGTGCCCGGTCTGCGGGGCGCTGGAGGCCAGCAGCTGGGTGATCGTCCAATCGCCCGGCACCGCCATCGGATTCGCGGTCATGACCTCGCGAACCGTGGTGTTGCCCAGCCGATGCCGCAGCCCCGCTGCCGCGAGTTCGCTGTTGGCGGCGGTCTGCAGGAACCAGCCCAGCAGCATCAGCCACAGCCCGCCGAACTGGCGGAACACGATGATGTCGACGGCGCCCAGCACGACGAGCACGGTGCCGAGCAACCGGCCGCCGCGCGCGGCCACGGTGGTGGCACGCAACCGGTCGCCGGTCCGCCACCAGACGATGGCCCGCACCACCCGGCCGCCGTCGAGCGGCGCGCCGGGCAGCAGATTGAACAGTCCCAGAACGATATTCGTGGCGGCGAGCCAGGCGAGCGCCGCGGTGACGGCGCTGTCGGGCCGCCCGCTGTCCACGGCCACCGCGACGACGGCGAACAGTCCGCCCAGCACCAGACTCGTCGCCGGACCGGCGATCGCGATCCGGAAATCGCTGCGCGCGTCGGGCGGCTCGTCGCCGAGTTCGGACGCCCCGCCCAGCAGCCAGAGCACGATGCGCTCGACCCGCACCCCGTGGCGCAGGGCGACGATCGAATGCGCCAGCTCGTGTGCGGTCAGAGAGGCGAACAGCGTCAGTGCGGCGAACGCCGCAACCGTCCAGGTGAAGGCCGGGCTGCCGCTGTCGCGCAATTGCACGCCGAGCAGCCAGACGAACAGCGCCACGGTGACCAGCACCGACCAGTGCGCGCCGATGCGGATACCCGCCACCCGGCCCAAAGGGATTGTCTCGTGCAACATCCGGCCACCTCGCTCCCGGTGTCATCACACCGGCCCGCGGAACATTTCGGTCGTCGCGCGACCGCACGGGCCACACGCCGAGGCGCGTCGATGCGTCGAACCGGCGATCGGCGCGCCTACCGCCAGTCTGTGCCGGCGCCGGGCCCTGGGGGAGGGGCGAGATTCCCGGCCTCCCGGGACCAATGTCCCTCGAGGACGCCGAGCACATCCGGGCCGGCGCCGACGTTCCGGCGTGGGGACCGACGGCCGGTCGGTGAGGTCTTTCGCCCCTGCCACCGGCCGGTCGCGTCGATCAGGCTGGATCGCGGACGCGGAAGTGAACCGCGCCCGGAGGAGATGATCGAGATGGATATGCAATCGTCGATGATGCAAGCAATGCACGCCGTGGTGATGTGGCTGGCCCAGATGGGGATCTGCCCGATGCCGATGTGATCCGGTCGGGTCCGAGGAGAACGCAGATCCGTCGATGGAGTGAGGAATTACGGCGATGATGATGTGGTACGGCACCGGCCTGGGCGGTTGGGGTTACGGGTTGATGTTCGCGGGCATGGTGATCTTCTGGGTGCTGGTGGTCGTGGCGATCGTGGCCCTGCTCCGCTACGCCGGCCGGCCCGATACCGCCGCCCTCGACCGGGACGACCGGGGTCCGTCCCCGCAACAGATCCTCGCCGAGCGCTTCGCCCGTGGTGAGATAGACGACGAGGAATACACCCGTCGAATGCGGACGCTCGGTCCCTAGCCGGCCCCCGCGCCGGACGCCGGCCCGGCGGCCGTGGATTGCAGGAGGCCGCCGTGGCGCGCGAGTTACCGTTCCGATCGCTGTACCGGCACGGATTCGTGCGCGTCGGCGTCGCCGTGCCCGCGATGCGGGTCGCCGATCCCGAGTACAACGCCGAGCAGACACTGCTGCTCGCGCGGCGGGCCGCCGCCGATTCCGTGGTGCTCACGCTGTTTCCGGAACTCGGCCTCTCCGGCTACTCCGCCGAGGACCTGTTCCACCAGGAGGCGCTCGACGACGCGGTGCGAGCGGCCGTGGACCGCGTGGTCGCCGAGAGCGCGGACATCGGCAGCGTGCTGATCGTCGGGGCTCCGCTGCGGGTGCGGGAGCGACTGTTCAACTGCGCGTTGATCATCGACCGCGGCCGCGTCCTGGGGGTCGTGCCGAAGAGCTACCTGCCGAATTTCCAGGAGTTCTACGAGAAGCGGCAGTTCTCCGCGGCCCGCGACGCCGTCGACGACCACACCACCGTCGCCGGGCAGCGGGTGCCCTTCGGCGCCGACCTGCTGTTCGAGGCGGTGAATCTGCCCGGATTGGTGCTGGCGGTCGAGATCTGCCAGGACGCGTGGGTTCCGTTGCCGCCCAACATCTTCGCGGCACTGGCCGGCGCCACGGTGCTGACGAATCTGTCGGCGAGCAATATCGTCGTCGGCAAGGCGGACTACCGCAGGGAACTGTGTGTGTCGACCTCGGCGCGCAATATCGCGGCCTATCTGTACACCGCGGCCGGGCAGGGCGAGTCCACCACGGATATGGCGTGGGACGGTCAGGCGCTGATCTGCGAGAACGGCAACCTGCTGGCCGAAAGTGAACGCTTCGCCGCCGAACCGCAACTGGTCACCGCGGATATCGATCTGCAGCGGCTGGCCGCGGATCGGCTGCGGCTCAACAGTTTCACCGACAACGGTCACGATTTCCTCGAGCGGGTCACCCGATTCCGGCGGATCGAATTCGAGGCGCCGATCCCGGACGGCGCACCACCGCTGCGTCGGGAGGTCCCGCGCTTTCCCTACGTCCCGGCCGACCCCGGCAGCCGCAACGCGCGCTGTGCCGAGGTCCATCACATCCAGGTCGCCGGGCTCGCCACGCGGCTGGCCGCCACCGGATCCCAGCACCTCGTGATCGGGGTGTCCGGCGGCCTCGATTCCACTCTCGCGCTCATCGTCGCGGCGCAGACCATGGACCGGCTGGGCCTGCCGCGGTCGAATGTGCTCGCCTACACCATGCCCGGCTTCGCCACGAGCACGCGGACGCTGGAGAACGCGCGCCGGCTGATGCGCGCCGTCGGGGCGAGCGCCGGCGAGATCGATATCCGGCCGTCGGCGACGCAGATGCTGCGCGATCTCGGTCATCCGGCGGCCGACGGCGCGCCCGTCTACGACATCACCTACGAGAACGTGCAGGCCGGGGAGCGCACCTCGCATCTGTTCCGCCTGGCGAACATGCATCACGGCATGGTCGTCGGGACCGGGGACCTGAGCGAATTGGCGCTGGGCTGGTGCACTTTCGGCGTCGGCGACCATATGTCGCACTACAGCGTGAACGCCTCGGTGCCCAAAACGCTGATCAAGTATCTGATCGCCTGGACCGCCGACCGCGGTGAGCTCGGCCCGGAGGCGAGTGCGGTGCTGCACTCGGTCCTGGAGACCGAGATCTCACCGGAGCTGGTTCCCGGCGCGGCGCTGCAGAGTTCCGAGGCCACAGTGGGCCCGTACGAATTGCAGGACTTCCACCTCTATCACCTGCTGCGGTTCGGATTCCGGCCCAGCCGCATCGCCTACCTGGCCGAACACGCCTGGGGTGACCGCACCCGCGGCGGCTGGCCGGACCTGATCCCCGAGGATCAGCGTCACGAATACGACCTCGCCACGATCAAGCACTGGCTGGCCGAATTCCTGCGCCGCTTCGTGCAGACCAGCCAGTTCAAACGATCGACCCTGCCGAATGCGCCCAAGGTCGGGTCCGGCGGATCGCTGTCGCCGCGCGGGGACTGGCGCGCGCCGAGCGACGCTCCCGCCGCGGCGTGGCTGGACGAACTCGCGCGCAACGTTCCCGACTGACCGTTGTCGCCGGTGGCGTCGCCGCGACGGATGTCATCGCCGCTAGGGTCTTTCCGCCCTCCCCGTGACCGGGCGCCGCGCCGTTGACTGGAAGTCGAGCAGACGGACGGCACGGGAGACGGAGGCGCGATGAGCCGGAACGACGCGAGCCCGTACGACGCGGAAACCGCGACGCCGTCGCGATGGGCGCCGATCGAGAAGTCGGCGGCCGATATCGCGGCCGCGACCCTTCCCGACTACGGCCGGGCGCGACGCGACTTCTCCTGGTCCGCGGCCCGCTCCGAACTCGCCGGGCTGCCCGGCGGCGGGGTCAACATCGCCGTCGAGGCCGTCGACCGCCACCTCGAGGCGCCGGCCGGGCCCGCCCCGTCGTTGCGCTGGCTGCCGATCACCGGTGGCGTGACCGAGCTCGACTGCGCGGACCTGGTCCGGCTGAGCAACAAGTTCGCCCACGTGCTGCGCGACCTCGAGGTGTATCGGGGTGAGCGGGTGTGCCTGCTGCTGGGACGCACTCCGGAGTTGTATCTCGCGTGCCTGGGCGCGTGGAAGGCCGGATGTGTCGTCTCCCCGCTGTTCTCGGCCTTCGGCCCCGAACCGGTGCGTCAGCGGCTGGACCTGGCCGAGGCGAGCACCCTGGTGACCACCGCGGCCCACTATCGCCGCAAGGTCGCGCCGATCCGCGACACACTGCCCGCCCTCCGGCACGTCATCGTCGTCGACGGCGAGACCGACCTGTCCGGCGTGGTATCGCTGCCCGCGGCCATGGCCGCCGCCGACAGCGAATTCCCCATCGTGCGAACCCAATTCGAAGACCCCGCGCTCCTGCACTTCACCAGCGGAACCACCGGACGTCCCAAGGGCGCGGTGCACGTGCACGGCGCCGTCGTGGCGCACCGGGCCACCGCGCGCGCCGCGCTGGACCTGCGCGGCGGCGACGTGTTCTGGTGCACCGCGGACCCGGGCTGGGTGACCGGCATGTCGTACGGGGTGATCGCGCCGCTGTGCCTCGGCGCCACGGTGATCAGCGACGAGGCGGAATTCGATCCGCAACGCTGGTACGACATCCTCACCGCGGAGCGGGTGTCCGTCTGGTACACCGCGCCCACCGCCCTGCGGATGCTGATGCGCCGTGGCGACGAGCTGCCGCCGAGCACGGACCTGTCGTGCCTGCGCTTCGTGGCCAGCGTCGGCGAGCCGCTCAATCCCGAAGTCGTGGTGTGGGGGCAGCGGGTGCTCGGGCACCCGGTGCACGACAACTGGTGGCAGACCGAAACCGGGGCCATCATGATCGCCAATATCGCTGCGGCACAGGTTCGTCCCGGTTCGATGGGGCGGCCACTGCCCGGCGTGGAGGCCACGATCCTGCGCCGCGGCGCAAGCGGGCGCGCGGCGATCACCGACGGCGACGTGACCGCTGCCGGTACCGGGGAAGTGGGTGAGCTGGCACTGCGGGCGGGCTGGCCGTCGATGTTCCGCGGCTACCTGAACGACCCCGCTCGCTACGCGGACGCGTTCGCCGGCGGCTGGTACCTCACCGGCGATCTGGCCCGGCGCGACAGCGACGGTTACTTCTGGTTCGTCGGGCGCGCCGACGATGTCATCAAATCCGCCGGACATCTGGTCGGGCCGTTCGAGGTGGAAAGCGTTCTCATGTCACATCCCGCGGTCGCCGAGGCCGGTGTCATCGGAACCCCCGATCCGGTGGCCGGGGAGCTGGTCAAGGCATTCGTGGTGGTGCGCAAGGGTTTCCAGCCGAGTGACGACCTGCGCGACGAACTCACCGCGTTCGGCCGCCGCGCCCTGGGCGCGGTGGCTCCCAAACGTATCGACTTCGTCGACGCGCTGCCGCATACCCGCTCCGGGAAGGTGATGCGCCGGCTGTTGAAGGCACACGAACTCGGATTGCCCGAAGGTGACGTATCGGCCCTGGAGACGGTGCGATGAGCACGATCGAGACCGACGGCCACGCCCCGGCGCAGGCCGTGGCGACGCCCGGGGACGCCGCCGGAACGGATCCAAAGGCGCTGCTGCGGCAGATGATCCGCATCCGGCGCTTCGAGGAACGTTGTGTGCAGCTCTACAGCGCCGAGCGGATCCGCGGATTCCTGCACCTGTACGTCGGCGAGGAGGCGGTGGCCGCCGGACTGCTGAGCGAGATCGGCGCCGACGACGCGGTGGTCTCGACCTACCGCGAGCACGGTCACGCGCTGGCCCGCGGCATCCCCATGACCGACCTCATGGCCGAGATGTTCGGCCGCACCACCGGCTGCAGCCACGGCCGGGGCGGCTCGATGCATCTGTTCGACGCGCGGCGGCGCTTCTACGGCGGGAACGCGATCGTCGGCGGCGGACTGCCGATCGCGGTGGGCCTGGCATTGGCCGACGCCATGACCGGACGCGATCGGATCACGGTGTGCCTGTTCGGCGACGGCGCGATGGCCGAGGGCGAATTCCACGAATGTATGAACCTGGCCGCGCTGTGGCGGCTGCCCGTGCTCTTCGCCTGCGAGAACAACCGATACGCGATGGGCACCGCGCTGGCCCGCGAACACGCCGCGACCGACCTCGCGCTGCGCGCGACAGGCTACGGCATGGCGGCCTGGCCGGTCGACGGGATGGACGCGACCGCTGTCGCCGCCGCGACCCGGCGCGCCGTCACCTCGATCCGGGCCGGAGGCGGCCCCTGCTTCCTGGAACTGCGCACCTACCGGTTCCGGGCGCATTCGCTCTACGACGCCGATCGATATCGCGACAAGGCCGAAATCGCGCGGTGGCGCGAACGCGATCCCCTCCGGCTGCTGACCGAACGGCTGCGCGACGCCGGAGAACTGACCGACGAGGACGTGCGGCGGTACGAGGCGCAGGCCGACGAGGAACTCGACGCCGCCATCGCCGCCGCCGAGGCGGCACCGGCCGAGCCGGTGTCCGAACTGACCCGGCACGTCTACGCGGAGCGGCCATGACCACCTATCGAGAGGCGGTGCGGGAGGCGGTGCGCGAGGCGCTGCTTCGCGACGAACGGATCTTCCTCATGGGCGAGGACGTGGGCGCCTACGGCGGATGCTTCGGCGTGAGCCGCGGGTTGCTCGACGAATTCGGGCCCGAACGGATTCGCGATACGCCGCTGAGCGAATCGGCGTTCGTCGGCGCGGGGATCGGTGCGGCCCTGGCCGGCATGCGGCCCATCGTCGAGATCATGACGATCAACTTCAGCCTGCTCGCGCTGGACCAGATACTCAACAACGCCGCCACGCTGCGGCACATGTCCGGCGGGCAACTCGGCGTGCCGCTGGTCATCCGGATGGCGACCGGTCCGGGCCGCCAGCTCGCTGCTCAGCATTCGCACAGCCTGGAGGCGTTCTACGCCCACATTCCCGGTCTGCGGGTGGTGTGCCCCGCCACCGTCGCGGACGCGCGAGGCATGTTGTGGACGGCGTTGCAGGATCCGGACCCGGTGGTGATCTTCGAGCCGATCTCGTTGTACAACAGCGGATACGAGCTGCCCGAGGGGGCCGGTGCCGTCGATATCGATGCGGCGGCGATCCGGCGCAGCGGCACCGATGTCACTCTGGTCGCCTACGGTGCGACCGTGCCGGTGGCCCTGGCCGCCGCCGACCTCGCGGCAACCGAGGGTATCGCGGTCGAGGTCGTCGATCTGCGCTCGCTGCGTCCCCTGGACGAGGCGACGGTGCTGGATTCGGTACGCCGCACCCACCGCCTCGTGATCGTGGACGAAGCCTGGCGCAGTGTGAGTATCGCCGCCGAGATCGCCGCTCGCGCGGCCGAATACGCCTATTACGACCTGGATGCGCCGATCGGCCGGGTGTGCGGCGCCGAGGTGCCCATCCCGTACGCACGTCAGCTGGAGGACGCCGCACTGCCGGACCCGTCCGGGGTGCTGGCCGCGATCCGGAAAGCGGTGGGATGAGATGACGGAATTCCGGATGCCGTCGCTGGGCGCCGACATGACCGAGGGCACCGTGACGCACTGGTTCGTTCACCCCGGCGACCCGGTGAAACGCGGGGACATCGTCGCGGAGGTCGACACCACCAAGGCCGCGATCGAGATCGAATGCTTCGACGACGGTGTCCTGGACGAGATCCGCGTACCCGAGGGACAGACCGTTCCGGTGGGAGCCGTGCTGGCGACGATCAGTGCCGGTGTACCGAGCAGTGGGAACGGGAAGGCGGAAACCGTGCCGGGGGTGCGCGTCGAACCGGTGCCGTCCGTCGCACCCTCGGATTCGGGCGGACGACCCGGATCCCTCGAACAACCGGCATCCGTAGCGCCCGAATCGACGGTATCCGCGGCACCGATCGCGGAACCCGCTCGGATGACACCCCTGATCCACCGGCTGGCGGAAGAGGCGGGACTGGATCCGGCGAGTGTGCACGGCTCCGGGCCGGGCGGCCGCGTCCTGCGGAGTGATATCGAAGCCGCTGTCGCACAGCAGAAATCCGCACGCTCACCCGCACCTGCACCCGCGCCTGCATCCGCGTCCACATCCCCACCAGCGCCCGCCGCGCCCGGGCTCACATCCGCATCCGAGGTGGCGGACGCTGCCGAACGGTCCGCCGCGCAGCCGGGCGTCGCGCGTGCCTCCGGTTTCGCGCGGCGGCTCGCCGAAGCGCGGGAGCTCGACCTGTCCGGCCTGTCCGGCAGCGGGCCGGCCGGCGCCGTGCGCGCCCGCGACCTTCCGGCCGAGGGTGTCCCCGCACCCGCTGCGGCCGAGCCGTCGGAGGACGAGACGGTTCGCGCGGAAACCGCCACGCCACCGCCGTCCCCAGGCGCACGCGACGCGGCCGCGATGCGCTCGGCGATCGCCGCGACGATGGAACGGTCCAAACGAACCGTCCCGCACTACTACCTGTCCGATGTCGTCGACGTCTCGGCCGCCGCCGACCTGCTGCGGGAGCGCAACGCCGGCGCTCCGCTCTCCGAGCGAATCGTGATGGCCGCCTTGTTGTTCCGTGCAGTCGCCGGGGCTGCCCGCCGGGTGCCGCAGCTCAACGGAGAGTGGATCGACGACGAGTTCCGTCCGGCGTCCGCGGTGCACCTCGGCGTCGTGGTGTCGCTGCGCGGCGGGGGCATCATCGTGCCGACGATTCCCGACGCCGACACCTTGGACGCGGCGGACATGATGGCCGCGATGCGGTCGGTGGTGGAGCGCGCCCGCTCCGGCCGGCTGCGCTCCTCGGACGCGACCGCGGCCACCATCACGGTCACCAACCTCGGCGATCTCGGCGTGGAGTCGGTATTCGGCGTGATCGCCGTGCCGCAGGTCGCGATCGTCGGGTTGGGCGCCGTCACCGATCGGCCGTGCGCTGTCGACGGTCTGCTCGGTGTGCGGCCGCAGGTGACCGTCACCCTCTCTGCCGATCATCGCGCCAGCGACGGCGCGACCGGCGCCCGATTCCTGCACACGGTCGCCGACCTGCTGCATCAACCCCAGGAGTTGTGAAGCCATGTCCACCACTGTTTCCCGGCAATCGGCCGACAGCGCGGTCCGCGCGGCACTGCGCGGATTCGCCACCGACGCCGAACTCACCGCACTCGGACCGGACGAGCCACTGCGCACCACCCTGGAACTGGATTCGCTGGATTTCCTGACCTTCGTCGAACGGCTGTCGGGTCTGCGCGAGGAGCCGATCGCCGAGGCCGACTATCCACGGCTGGCCACGATCCGCACCTGCGTCGACTTCCTCACCGGGAATCCCGAGACGGGTGCCGGGGCGCGATGAGCGCGCTGCGAATCATCCGCGGCAGCGCCAACCCGTCGCTGGCCGATGCCGTGGTCGCGCGGGTGGGCGGGCAATCGCCGGAGTGCTGCGACGCGCAGCCGACGACCGGCGGAGAACGGCGCGTGGTCGTGGCCGACGTCTCCGGTGACGATGTGTACATCGTGCAGCCGACATCGCCACCGGTCGGCGAGCACATGGTCGAGTTGCTGCTGCTGATCGACGCCTGCCGCCGCGCCGGCGCGGACCGGATCACCGCGGTGGTCCCGTACTTCGGCTATGCCCGTCAGGACCGCGGCACGGTGGCGGGCGAGGCGATCGGCGCCAGGGTGGCGGCCGAAGCCATCGCGCACGCGGGCGCCGACCGGCTGGTCGTGGTCGACCCGCACACGCCCGCACTCGAGGCGATCTGCCCCGTCCCGGTCGAGATCCTGACCGCGGTGCCGCTGCTCGCGAGCGAACTGGAGCCGGCCATGATCGGCCGGGGTGTGGTCGTCGCCCCCGACCTGGGCGCCGGTGAGCGCGCCGAACATTTCGCCGCCGCCCTGCGCGCATCGGTCGCGGTGGTGCGTAAGCACCGGATGAGCGATACGAGCGTGCGCGCACTGGATCTGCTCGGGGAGGTCACCGGATGCCCCGTCGCCCTCGTCGACGACATGATCTGCACCGGAGCGACGATCGAGGCGGCCGCCCACCTGGTGCGGTACCGGGCCGCCGACACGCTCGTGGCTGCGACCCACGGTCCCCTGACCGAGGGGGCGGCGGCGCGCTTGCACGAACTCGGACTGCGCCGGATCGTCGTGACCGACAGTGTCTTTCACGATGCGGACACCGGGAAGATCGAGGTGTGCTCGATCGCGCCGCTGCTCGGCGACACGATCATCCGGTTACACGAGGATCGCCGCCGCGGGTGACCGGCACGATCCGCCGCGCACGGCCCGTGCCGCGCCGGGCCAGAGCCGAAGGTCCCGAACGCCCGGGGACTCACGTCATCGAAAGGCGAGGCTCGCACCGGGCCGGACGTCCCGGACGGTGCTCCGAATGGGCACTTCCGGCGATGGCTTCCGATACTGCTCGGCGACTGTGATGTGGACCACAATAGAGGTGTCGAAGGAACCGGCGACGACGAGGTCGCCGCATCGGCAGGAGTCGGTCACAGCGAGGTGGCGTGATTCGTCGGGGATGATCATTCGGGGGTGATCGGCAGTATCGAATGCCGACCGGTTCGCGGCTCGCGACCGAGGTGAGCCGCGAACCGCGTCGATGGAGGCCGGTTTCACGCGCCGTGCAGCACGGCGATCACGGGACGGTCCCGTGGCTCACCCGATGGTCTCGTCTGCCTTGCGGTGCAGCCACTCCGACAGCGGCGCCGTCGCAGCGCCGGCGGCACCCGCGACGGGGCCGGGGCCGGGAACCGTTTCCGCGTGGGTGATCTCGTCGACGGTGAGCGCCAATGCCGTCACCGTCCGCTCCTCGGCAGCATCGGCGAATCCGCCGGAGATCACAGCGTGCCCGCCGTCGACGCGGATCGTCCACTGGCGGCGGCTGCCGGCGTAGTCGTCGAGCAGCGCGCGCACCTTCGCTTCCACCGCGGCGTCGTCGCGCATCAGGGTGCGCAGCAGATCCCGGCGTGCCACGATGCCGACCAGAACTCCCGCTTCGACGACCGGCATCGAACGCAACCGCCGGGTGAGCATGCGGGCGGCGACGGTCGCGAGGTCGGTCCCCGGCTCGATCACCTCCGCGGGGGTGGTCATCGACGCCCCGACGGTCGCGTCCGGACTCGGTGCCGAGAGCGCGTCGGATTCCGAGAGCATGCCGATGACGTGCCCGTCCTCGTCGACGACCGGAAGGGCCGCGAATCCGCGCTCGGTGAGCTGCGAAACTGCCTGGGGCAGAGGTGTTTCCGCGTGAACCGTGACCACGGGACGGCTGAGAATGTCGCGAGCGTACATGGCAGAACCTCCTGCATCGATCGTGGTTCGGGCGCGGAACACACACCAGGGACCGTCGGCTCACATCCCCGGACGAAGGTCCCGCATCGGGCGGGGCGAGGTCAGGACCGCGCGGCGCAGATGAGGACTTTCGGCCGCATCGCGGCATCGGCCCTCGTCTCTACCGTTGAGAACAACGGCCGAGCACCTCGCGGGTCGTCGCACGGAAGGAGGGCGCCATGACCCCCGATCCAGCCTCCGACATCCGACATTCCGCCGCGGCGGCGGTCGTGGTCGGCGTCGACGGTTCCGGGCACGCCGATCTCGCGGTGGACTGGGCCGCAGGTATGGCGGCGCAGCGCGGACGGGAACTGCGCATCGTGCACGCGCTGGACCTGAACCGGATCAAGCTCGGTATCGGCTCGCTCGATTCGCCCGCGGCCGCCATGCTTTCCGCAGCTCGTCAGCGCGGTGCGGTGCTGGTCGAACGGTCGGCGCAGCGGGTCCGGGCGGTGCTGCCGGGGCTGCGGATCTCGACCGAGGTCGTCGACCGTGATCCCGCCAGGGCGCTGGTGAATGCCAGTGTGTCGGCCTACGTGGTGGTGCTCGCGGCCCACGGCACGCACCGGCTGCCCGGCCACTTCGGGTCGACGATGTCGGCGGTGGCCGCCCATGCGGCCGGGCCGGTGCTGGTGGTACGGACCGATCCGCACGAGAAGGACCGCGTACACACCGAGGGCCCCGTCGTGGTCGGCGTCGACGGCGGGCCGGTCAGCGAGGCGGCCATCGGCGCCGCCTTCGAGGAAGCCGCCGAGCGCGGGGCCGAACTCGTCGCCGTGCACGTATGCCACGACGTCTACTACGGGCAGTTCGCCGATGATCCGCACATTCTGTATTCGGCTCGCGAGGTCGAGGTGCGCGAACGTGCCGTGCTGGCCGAACGGCTGGCCGGCTGGCAGGAGAAGTATCCGGAGGTCGCCGTGACGCGTCGGGTGTCGCTGGCCGATCCCGGTGCGGTGCTGCTGGAGTCGTCGAAATCCGCGCAACTGCTGGTGGTCGGGTGTCGCGGCCGGGGCGCGGTGCTCGGCGCGCTGGTCGGCTCCACGTCCCATGCCCTGGTGCAGCACGCCTGGTGCCCGGTCCTGGTCGTCCATCCGCACCCGTGACGCGGCTCGCGCCACCGGTTGTTCTCGCCAGAGCAGCACTGCCCGCGGGGTGCCGCCTTTCGTCACTCACGGCGGCTACCTTCGCATCTGCCGGTGCCATGACGGACCGCGCGAGACTGAACCCACCAGCTCGGCAGAACGCCGGCATGTTTCGGAACGGGCCACCACCATGAGCGAATTCGGACCGCTGGACACGGGCTTCATGGAGCTGGAAGACAGCGACCGCCACGTCAACATCGCCATCGCCGCGATCGCGATCGTCGCCGGGCCGGTGCCCAGCCGGGAACGGTTCGAGGAGACCGTGACCCGCTCGCTGGGCCGGAACCAGCGCTTGCGCCAGCGGATGCGGCGCACACCGCTGGACATCACGGCGCCCAGCTGGGAGGACGACCCGGACTTCCGATTGTCACGCCACGTCCGGTGGACGGCGCTGCCCGGCCCCCGCGACGAGCACGCGCTACGCGAACTGGTGGGCGAGGAGCTCGCCCGCCGCCTCGATCGCGAACATCCGCTCTGGCAGGTCGTCGTGGTCGACAATCTCGCCGAGGACCGGTGGGCGGTGATCGTCAAGGCGCACCACAGCATGGTCGACGGGATCGCCGGCATCACGGTGTTCGAAAGTCTCTGCGACGAGGAGCCGGAGTCGCCGTCCGAGCTGCCGGTGCCGCCGCCGGACACCACCGTGAGTCTGCGGGCCACGGCACGGACCGTGATCCGATTGCCGTACACCGTCTCCCGTTTCGCCGTCAGCACGGCACGCACGCTGGTGCCGGTACTGCGCGATACCGTGGTCCCCACGCCGACGTCGTCGCTCAACGGCCCGCTGGGCCGCCGGCGCCGGTATGCGGTGGCGCGGACCTCGCTGGCGCAGCTGCACGAGGTCGGTGCCGCGTTCGACGCGACGGTCAACGACGTCGCGGTGTCCGCCCTGGCCGGGGCGTATCGACGCCTCCTGAGCGCGCGGGGCGAAGAACCGCAGGCGGATTCGGTGCGGATCGTGATACCGGTGTCGATGCGCGCGGCCGAGGCGAAATACGCGATGGACAACCGGGTTTCGGTCGTCATCGCCGCCTTGCCGGTCGATGTCGCCGATCCGGTACACCGCCTGCAGACGGTGCACGAGCGCATCGCCCGCCATCGGGCGCGTGGCGAGGCGGAGGCGGAGGCGTCGCTGCTGACGCTGGCCGGCCGGCTTCCCGCCGGTGTGGCGGCGTGGGCTTTCCGGCTGGCCACCCGATTCCCGCAACGCGGCATCAGCGCGCTCGCGACCAACGTCCCCGGACCTCGTCACCGGCTGAGCATCGCGGGCGCCGAGGTCGAGCAGGTCTGGCCCGGTATCCCGGTGGCCATGCGGCTGCGCACCACGGTCGCGATGCTGAGCTACGCCGGTCAGTTCACCTTCGGAATCACCGGCGACTACGACACCACCCCCGATATCGAGCTGATCCCCGCGGCGGTCACCGACGAGATCGAGACGCTGCTGGCCCGCGCCCGCGCCACCGCCTGAAGCCGCCGCACATTCCTCGACAGGGCAAGCGCACGACGACTCAGGCGCCTCGGCGGCGCAACACCCACCGATACACCTCGTCACAACCCCAGACGATGAACGGGAACGGGACGACGAACGCGATCATCCACGGCGCGAGTGCCGCGGTGCCGAGGGCGTCCTGCAGCGGCGGCACATAGACCACCGCGGCGGTCAGCGCCAGCTCGAAACCGATGCCCCACAACAGCATCGGATTCGAGAACACGCCGATCGACCACAGTGACGCGCGTTCGGTGCGGGCCGCGAAGGCGGTGCCGATCTGGCCCGCGACCATGCCGACGAACAACATCGTCACGGCCTGCCGATGCGCGTAGTCGAATTCGGTGCCCGGACCGGTGGTGTCGCCGAGGTGCCAGCCCGCCGACAGCAGGACGACGAAGAATCCGGCCAGAGCCAGCACGGCGCATACGAGTCCCAGAAACAGCCAGGCACGCAACAACATCCGGCGCCGAATCACCGGTTCGCCGCGAGGCCGCGGCGGCCGTCGCATGATGCCGGGCTCCGCGCGTTCGCGGCCCAACGCGAGGGCGGGAAGCGTCTCGGTGCCCACGTCGAAGGTGAGCAGCAACGGCACCGTCAGCGGAACGGGCACCGCGCCGCCGGACAGCGCGAACACCAGGAACGGCAGCACCTCGGGAGTGGCGTGGGCGAAGATGTAGAAAATGAACTTGCGGATGTTGTCGTAGACCCGCCGTCCGGACTCGACCGCCGCGGCGATCGTGGCGAAATCGTCGTCGGTGAGCACCATCGTGGACGCCTCCCGGGCGACGTCGGTACCGCTGCGGCCCATGGCGATTCCGATGTCCGCGCGCCGCAGGGCGGGTGCGTCGTTGGCGCCGTCGCCGGTCATGGCCACCACGTGCCCGGTCTCGCGCAAGGCGTCGGCGATGCGCAGTTTGGCCTCGGGGGAGGACCGGGCGAAGATCACCTCGTCGGCACCGGCAAGAAGTTCGTCCAGCTGGGCCTCGCTCATGGCGTCGAGTTCGGGTCCCGTGACGATGGCCGGGGCGCCGTGCACGATACCGACCTGGCGGGCGACGGCGGCGGCGGTCGCCCCGTGATCGCCGGTGATGACGACGATCCGGATTCCCGCGGTGCGGCAGCGGGCGACGGCCTCGGGGACCTCCCGGCGTGGCGGATCGACGATGCTGACGACCGCCAGCAGGGTGAGATCGGATTCGGCCGCGGCGGGTGTCGCTGGATCCGGGCGGCCCGTGGGTAGCGGCCGGTCGGCGACGGCGAGCATCCGGTACCCGTCGTGAGCCCGCGCGTCGACGGTCGCGAGAACGTCGGCGCGCCGCCGCTCGGTCAGCGGGCGGCTGGTTCCGTCCGGCGCCACCTCCGCCGTGCACAGCGGGACGACGGTCTCCGGCGCCCCCTTCACGTGGACGGTGTGCACACCGTCGGCGTCGTCGAGGGTGGACATGCGTTTGCGCACCGAGTCGAAAGCGAACTGCCGCAAGCGATGTCCGTCCGTGGCGGCCGGATCGAGGGCCGCCGCCGCGGCGAGGACGGCGATATCGGTCGCATCGCCGGCGAGCCCGCCGGTCGGCGACGGATGGGCGTTGTTGCACAGTGTCATCGCCCGTGCCGCCCGGCGCACCGGTTCCGCCGCCTCGGCGGCGGCGAAGGGGTCGGTGTCACCGGCGCTGGTGGCGACGGTGATCACCCGCATCCGGTTCTCGGTCAGTGTTCCGGTCTTGTCGGTGCAGATCACGTCCGTGGATCCCAGCGTCTCCACCGCCGAGAGCCGTTTGACTACCGCGCCGCGGGCCGCAAGCTGACGCACCCCGATGGCCAGGGCCAGGGTGATCACCGGCAGCAGACCCTCGGGCACGTTGCCGACCAGCAGCCCGACCGCGAAGATCACCGCGTCGAGGAACGGCAGCCCGGCGCCGAAGATCGCCAGCGGAATGAACGCCGCGCCGAGCAGTACCGAGATCGCCGCGATCAGCCACGCCACCCGCCGCACCTGATGTTCGAGCGGACTCTCCTCGGTGCGCACCCGCTCCGACAGTGAGGCGATCCGGCCCAGTTCGGTGCGCATACCGGTGGCGAACACGACCGCGGACGCCTCGCCCTGGGTGCACGCCGTGCCGCTGAAGATCACATCGGTGGCCTGCAGTAGCGGCACGGTGGAATCGACCGGCCCGGCGCCGCGGTGGACCGGCACCGATTCACCGGTCAGCGCCGACATATCCACTTCGACCGTGCCCTCGAGCAGGCGGGCATCGGCCGAGATCTTGTCCCCTTCGCAGACGATCAGCACATCGCCCGGCACCAGGTCGGCGGTGTCGATGCTTCGGCGCGACCCGTCGCGAACAACGGTGGCGTGCAACGGAATGAACGCGGCCAATGCCTCGACGGCATGTTCGGCGTGGCGTTCCTGAACGAAGGCGAAGACGGCGTTGAGCATGATCACCGACAGAATCGCGATCGCCACCGCTTCGATGCCGACGGAGAACGCCAGCGCCGCCGCGGCCCACAGCAGCAGCGCGAGTGGGTGGGTGAACTGGCGCAACAGCTGTCGCGGCCATTGCCGGGTGCCCCGGCGCCGCAGTGTGTTGGGCCCCGCGTGAATCAGCCGGCGTTGCGCCTCGCGAGTGGGCAGGCCGTCGCGGGAGCTGCGCAGATCCCGCAAAAGCAGGTCCAGCGGTTCGGTGGCTTCGACCTGAGCGGGCACCTCGGCCGCGCGGTCGGTATCCGGAGAGACGGAGCCGAGCACGGTCGATCAGCCCGGTCGTGCGGTGCTGCGGACCATGATGCCTCCCTCCGGCAGCGGCCGGGTTCGGTGACGTTCCTCGTCTTCGACTGTAGGAGAAGCGCTCGCGCCGGACACGGGACTTCGGTCACCACCGGGGCCGACCGGAATGCCCTACTCGGCGGTCCGCCGATCCCGTGAGATGGATCGTATGCCGATCGTCACGCTCACGATGAATCCCGCGATCGATAGTGCCGCTCGCACCGAGCGGGTCCTGCCGACCGACAAGATGCGCTGTAGCGCACCGCGATTCGACCCGGGCGGCGGCGGTATCAACGTGGCTCGCACGGTGGCGGCGCTCGGTGAGCCCGTCACCGCGATCTATCCCGCGGGCGGGCACACCGGTGTGTTCCTCGAGCAATTGGTGCGGGCGGCGGGTGTCCCCTCCCATGCCGTGGCGACCGCCGAGCCGAGCCGGGAGAATCTGGCCGTGTTCGCCGACGACACCGGGGAGCAGTACCGATTCGTCTTCCCGGGACCGCGGCTGACACCGGCCGAACAGCACCGCTGCCTGGCGGCGGTGGAGCATTACGCGGCCGGAGCGGATTACGTGGTCGCCAGCGGCAGCCTCCCGCCCGGGGTCGAATCCGATTTCTATCAGATTCTCGCCGATGTGGCTGCGGCACAGGGTGTTCCGATGATCCTCGACACCTCCGGCGCCGCGCTGCGGGCGATCCGGCGTGGAGTCTTCCTGATCAAGCCGAGTGTGCGGGAGCTCGCGCAGCTGGTCGGTCGTGCGCTGCCCGATCGCGACGCGCAGGCCGCCGCGGCGCGCGAACTCGTGAACGCCTCGGTCGCCGAGGTCGTCGTCGTCTCGCTCGGCGCCGAGGGGGTTTTGGCGGTCACTGCCGAGCGATCGCAATGGTTTGCGCCGATACCGGTGCCGGTGCGCAGCGGGATCGGCGCGGGGGACGCGATGGTCGGCGGTATCGCCGTCGGCTCGGCGCGGGGCTACGGGCTCGACGACGCGATCCGGTTGGGTATCGCCGCGGCGACCGCTGCCCTGACCACCTCGGGAACCGCGCCCGGGCTGCGCTCCCGGATCGAGCAGCTGTACGAGGAGCAGACGCGGGCCGCGGCGCCGGTAGCCGAAATCGGGTGACCAGCCGGCCGCCTATGGTTTTCCGAGCCGCAGGACGACGTGGACGACGTCGTCGTCGCGATGGGCCGACATCGGCAGGTCGATGTCCATCAGGAGCTGCATCATCTTCGAATTCGTGGCCATGATGTCGCCCGCGAGCCGGCTGATGCCGTGCCGGCGGGCGTCCTCGGCCAGCCGCGTGAGCAGCGCGGTGCCGATGCCGGACTGCTGGTCCTCGTGGGCCACGACCATGGCCACCTCGGCGCAGTCGGTGTCGGGCAGCACGACGTAGTTCGCCACGCCGATCAGACGATTCTCGGTGAACGCGCCGAAAGCGCAGTGCTTCGGGTCGTTCATGGACATCGCGGCGGCCAGATGTTCGAGATGTTTCGGCCGCGCGCCGAAGAAGCGGTAGTAGCCGTCGCGTTGAGTCATCGTCGCGTGCAGATCCCGGACCGCATCGACGTCGGCGGGGGTGAGGCGGCGATAGGTAATGTCGGTGAGGTCGACGGTCGGCTCCGCGGTCATGAGTACTTCCCCTCGTCGATATGCCGATAACCGCGCAGCGCGGCCTCGGTGGTCTCGTCCACCGGTGCGGTGGTGTCCAGTACCACCGCACCGGGCCACGGGTCGCGATCCGCGGCCATGGCCGCCGCGACGGTGGGTGTGGCGTCGGATTCGGATCCGGTGCGCGCCGCGATGCGCGCCGCGGCCACGGATGCCGGTGCGCTACAACAGAGTTCGATGAGATCGGTGCAGGTGTCGGCGGCGAGCCGAGACGCGCGCCGTCGTTGCGTATCGTCGATCCAGCTGGCGTCCAGAACGACCGAACGGCCGGCGGCGAGCAGGGTCTGCGCCTCGGCGCACATCACCGCGTAGACGTGGTCGCGCGCGGCGGGAGCGTAGGCGCCGTGGTCGTATTCGCCGGTCGCGCCGTCCAGGACGCCTTCGGCGCGCGCGACGGCGCGAATGTGGTCGCTGGACAACAGGATCGCGCCGGTCGCCGCGGCCAGGCGGCGGGCGATCGTCGACTTGCCGGTGCCCGGCAGGCCACCGACCAGCACCAGGCGCACCGCGCCGGCGGCGAGGTGTCGCAGGGCGACCTCGACGTGCCGCACCGCACCCGTCGCCGCTCGCCGTTCCCCCTGCTCGTACCGCACGCAGTCGACCTTCGCGCGCACCGCCGCCCGATAGGCGATGTAGTGGTGGTACAGCGAGTCCGGCGCCGGGTCGCCGGTCGCTTCGAGGTAGTCCTCGACGACGGCACGGCCGAGGTCCGGGTACCCGAGGCGCTCCAGATCCATGGCCAGAAAGCAGATGTCGTCGAGCCGATCGACGTGGCGGAGTTCGTCGTCGAAGTCGAGGCAGTCGATGACCCGCACGCCGTCGTCGGTGACGAAGATGTCGTCGGCGCGCAGATCGCCGTGGCCGTCGACGATGCGCCCGGTGGCGATGCGTTTGTCGAACAACGCCTTCCGTCCGTCGAGGTAGCGCATCGCCAGTTCGGTCAGCTCCCGCACCGCAGCCGGTTCGATCGGGGGATGGGTCATCCCGGACAGCAACGACTTCCAGCGCTCCCGAACCGCCGGCACCGTCGCCGCGCGATCGATCGCCGGCCCGGTCGGCGCCCGGTCGTGCCAGGCGGCCACATCGCGAACCAGTACCGACAGGATGTCGCGGGCGACGGCCGGATCGTCGAGGCGCCGCGACAACCGGGCGGCATCGGGGAGCCGGCGCATCAGCAGCACAGGTTCGTCCGCATCCCGCGTCGGATCGGACAGGTGCCCGATGCCGAGGTACACATCGGGAGCGAACCGCCGATTGAGCTCGAGTTCGCGGCGGCACGCGGCTTCGCGCGCGGCCCGCGTGGAGAAGTCGAGAAAGTCGGTCCGCACCGGTTTCTTGATCTTGTAGGCCCGGTCGCCGAACAGCATCACCACCGCCGAATGCGTTTCGGCGAGCGCGGCGAAGGGATCGGTGGTCTCCATCGGTACCAGCGTCGCCGATGACCGGAGAATTCGTGATGGACCAAAGTCACCGGAATGTGGACCATGCGGCCCGTGGTGTGTCGATGTGTTCGATGCCGGTCGCGCAGGGGACGCCGGAACGCCCGGTCATGGCCGTGCGCGGCCGGTCGCCGACCCGCGGAAATGGGTGCGGAACCAGTCGCGGGCCAGGTCGGCCACGGCGGCCAGCGCGCCGGGCTCGGCGAACAGGTGGGTGGCGCCGGGCACGATCTCGAGGCGTGTCTCGCACGCCATCGCTCGCTGGGCGAACCGGTTCAGTTCGATCACCGCCGGGTCGTTCCCGCCCACGATCAACAGGGTCGGCGCTCGCACGGCGGTCAGGAAGAGGTCGGCGAGGTCGGGCCGACCGCCGCGGGAGACGACGGCGGCGATCTTCAGTTCCGGATCGGCGGCCGCCCGCAGCGCGGCCGCGGCCCCGGTGCTGGCGCCGAAGTACCCGATCGGGAGGCCGTCGGCGTAGTGCATCCCGGCGAGCCACCGCGTGACACCTGCCAGCCGATTCGCCAGCAGACCGATGGCGAAGACGTTGGCGCGCTCGAATTCTTCGGCGGGGGTGAGCAGGTCGAACAGCAGCGTGCCGAGTCCGGCCTGTTGCAGAGAGGTGGCGACGAATCGGTTGCGTGGACTGTGCCTGCTGCTGCCGCTGCCGTGGGCGAAGACGACCATGCCGGTCGCGGCTTCCGGAACCATCAGGTGGCCGTTCAGTTCTGCCTCCCCGACGGTGATGGTGACGTCGTCGTCGACCAGCGGCGGATCGCCGGACGTGGCCACTCGGGGGCGTTCGCGGGCGGCGAGGGCCGCCCGGGCGAGCAGATCGACGACTTCGTCGTCGCTCGTCTGTCCGAAGTGCCGGTACCACTGGCCGACCGCGTCGAAGAGCAGTGGTGTTTTCAGGCAGACGATGTCGTCGGCTTCCGGCCGCAGCGAGGCCAGCGCCTCGCGTGCGGCGACGGGAGTGGCCAGGACGATACGGGCGGCGCCGCGGGCACGGGCCACGCGGCAGGCGGCGCGGGCGGTGGCCCCCGTCGCGATGCCGTCGTCGACCAGCACCACGGTCCGGCCATGCAGCGACGGTCCGTCGCGCCCCTGCCGGTACGTGTCCACCCGGCGCGCCAGTTCCGCGCGTTCGTGCTGCTGCACCGCGTCGATGTCGTCCTCGGACAGCCCGGTGCGGCGCACGACCAGCGTGTTGAGTACGCGGGTGTCGTCCTCACCGATCGCGCCGAAGGCGAGTTCGGGCTGATAGGGGACGCCCAGCTTGCGGATCACCAGGACGTCCAGCGGTGCGCGCAATGCCCGTGCCACTTCGAAGGCGACCGGTACTCCGCCGCGCGGCAGGCCCAGTACGACGACATCGGTGTCACGCAGGGCGATCAGACGCGTCGCGAGCCGGCTACCCGCGTCGACGCGATCACGAAACACCATCGAATACCTCCTGCCCGGCACTTACGAACCCCGCGGCCGGCACGGCATGCGGCGTGCACACCGGTTCTCATACGGCCACTATCCGCGTTCGACGGCTGCGCCGAATCGTGCCGAAGGCTCCGATGCGTGGGACGTTGGTCAGTTTCTGTTGTCCGCGTTCGCACGGCGAGCGATCCCGCTCAGGGGCGGGGGAGGGTGCCGATGGGGGTGCGCTCGGGCATCGCGGTATGTGCGGCGCGGGCCAGCGGTCGCATCAGCTCGGCGAGCCGTTCGGTCGACGCGGCCCCGACCGCCCGCCACGGTCGCGCGGCCAAATCATCTGTGCGCCTTTCGATCTCGCCGAATTCCGCGCGACCGGACGCGGTGGGCCGGCCGTCGGTGTCGAGCCAGCCTCGCTCGGTGAGGCCCGCGAGCGCGCGATCCCACTGCTCGTCGTCCCAGCCGCGAGCCGGTTGCAGAACGTCGCGCACGGAATCGGTGGCGGCGCGCCAGGCCAGACTCTGACATCCGGTCAGTCCGGCGGTCGTCAGCGCCGCGACATGGCCGTCACCCCGATGCTCGCGCAGCACCGTGCAGGCCTGCCACAGGATCGACAGTGGATCGTCGGGCCAGGCCAGGTCGGCATTGGCGGCGGCAAGCGGTTTCCCTTCGAGCTCGACCGCTGTGGCGGCGCGCCGGGCCAGTCCGGCCGCCTCGGCATACTCGTCGTCGCTCCCGCCGAGCCGCAGCAGCGCCGCGCGGGCGCCGGCGGAGCGGGCCGCGAGGACGCGCTGCGGCGTCGCCTGCTCCCACACCCCCGGCAGCGCCCGGGCCACCATGGCGGGGGAGAAGCCGAAGAAGGTCGCTGTCACGACGCCGGGTCCGACCGGCCCGAACGGCGCCGAGCGACCGCCGAAGTATCCGCGCCAGAAGCCGCGCAGACCCGCCTGCTCGAATGCGGTCCGGCATTCCGGGGCGAAATAGGTCACCGCGTGGATCGGCTCGAACAACGTCCACATCTCGCGTGCTGAAATCACCCGCACCCCTTGTCTGTTCGCATCCTCCGGCAAGTGGATCACCTCGATCCTAGGCATCCGGGGTACCCCGCCGCCGCGCCACCGAGCCGCCGTCAGGTCGGGATGAGCGCGAGGCCCACGAGGCCGATGATGTACACGATCAGCACGGTCAGCGAATCCGGGCCCATCCGCAACCATTGGCGACGCGGGCGAAACACCAGGCCGGTCATGTAGACGAGGGTGAGTACGCCGCCGAGGGCAGTCAGATAGATGTCGGTGTTGTGGGCTCGAGGGAGCACCGACGAGCCCGAGAGCAGTGTCGCGAGCAGGAACAGGACGGGCAGGAACGCGTTTCCGCCGAAGATGTCGCTGACGGCGAGTTTGTAATCGCCCATCCGTGTGGAGGTCAGTCCGGTCGACAGTTCCGGCAGTGAGGTCGCCGCGGCCAGGACCGTCGCGCCGAACACCACTCCCGACATCCCCCAGCGGCCGAACAGCTCCTCACCGCTGGGCTCGATGTACACCCCCGCCACCAGGGTGACCACGGCGGCCACGGCGAAGATCAGCACCGTCCGGCCGGTGCCGATCCCGCGGCGGGTGGCATGGTCCTCTTTCGTGGCCGTGGAGTGCCCGGCCGGTTGATCCTGGCCGCCGGGCGCGTCGCCGGCCTCGTGCCACGGCAGGCTGCGTCCCGCGCGGCGCAACAGCAGCAAACCGAGTGCCCACAGCAGCGCGATGAGGACGACTCCCGGCGTCATCCGCCAGGCGATGACGTCGGACGGCATCTGGGTGGACATCACGACGACCAGCAGCAACACCACCACCAGCGCGCCTTCCAACAGCAGCGTCAGCGAGGCGGCCAGATAGGTCAGCGGCGCGCGCGGGCGCACACCGGCGGCGTCGAGAGCGACGAGGACGACGGTTTGCAGCGCGATACCGCCGAGGATGTTGCCGACCGCCACGTCGAGTTGGTGTGCGGCCGCCGCACTGGCGGTGATCGCGATTTCGGGCAGATTGGTGGCGATTGCCAGCAGCAGGACCCCGCCGAGCGCCTCGCCGAGGTGCCAGCGCTGCGACAACACGTCGGTGGCGTCGGAGAGTTTCACACCGGCCATCCAGATGGCCGCGGCGCAGGCCAGGAAGATCAGCAGGAGTAACGGGGAAGACAGTGAGCTCATGATGGCGCAGTCATAGCCGGGCTGCGCAGGATTCAAACTGTGCTCATCCGCCACACGGGCCACGGCTCGGCGAGTGCTGTAGCCCAGCTCACACCGTGGGCGCGAAGCGTCCGCGAGCGTGCGCCGGTGTATCGAAAAGTGCTGTACGAGAAGTTGTTTCGCGCGAAACGCAGAAACGGGTGCGCTGCCGGTGTAGCGCGGCCGTGAGCGGGTAGCCGCCGGAAGTGCGTAATCGACGGGGGCGGTGGCAGCCGGCGGTGAGACGCCGCTTCGCCGAACCGGCCACCGAGATATGAACCGAGGAGGACTGATGCGGACGGTGACGTCCATGCCGCAGCAGATCACCGTGGACGAACAGGTGCACCGAAACCCGGACCCGCGTCACCTGTACCCCGACCGACTTCTACGTCCACGCCGAACTCGACGGATTCGAGGGCGGACAGCGAATGTTCTCGCGGAACTGGAAGAGGGTGATTCCCCGTGACCATGTGCGACCTGGAACCGGTAGGACCGGTGAATCACGCGAAACCGAGCCTGCGCAGCCGCATGCTGATCGCCGGCATGCGAATGACGCACGCGGACAAGACCTTTGCCGACCCGCAAGCGCTGCGGGAGAGTATCCGCAAGAGCCAGCGGCCCGACCGGGACCGCCCGCCGGCCGAATTGCACACCCACTACTGGGTGACGCGCCGGAACATGCGGGGCCGGCCCGTGTACACCATCAGGCCGCTCGAGGGCGGCACCTCCCGCCATGTGCTCTACCTGCACGGCGGCGCCTACGTCCACCAGATCCAGCACGACCACTGGAAATTCCTGGCCCGCCTGGTCGACCGGACCGGGTGCACGGTCACCGTGCCGCTCTATCCGCTGGCCCCCGCGCACCACGGTGACGACACTGTGGCGATGGTGCGGGCCGTACACGACGAGGTCTTCGCGCACACCGCGTCGGAGAACAAGGTGTTCATGGGGGATTCCGCCGGTGCCGCGCTGGCGCTGGTGCTGGCGCGCGAGCTCGGCGCGACGGAGGCGGTGACGCCCAAGGAGGTCGTGATGATCTCCCCGTGGCTCGATGTCACCATGACCGATCCCATGGCTCGGGCTCTCGATCCGTGCGATCCCTATCTCGGCGTCGCGGGACTGGCCGAGGCCGGTCGCCTGTACGCCGGCGAGCTCGACCGGCGCGATCCGATGATCAGTCCGCTGAATGCGCCCGCCGCGACGCCCGGGCGACTCAGCCTGTTCATCGGCACCCGCGACATCCTGCTGGCCGATTCCCGGCGCTTCCGGGCGCGGTGCGTGCGTGAGGGTGTCGACCTCGGTTACTTCGAATATCCGGGAATGTTTCACGCGTGGCATCTCTCGGATGTGCCCGAGGCCCGCCACGCGCTGCGCCGGCTGGTGCGGCTCGTGCAACGCCCAGCGCCCTCGACGGACACCGGGGAATCGATGTACGCGCCGACGGGGGACGTTTCGAAAAGAGGAAGCTTGTGAGTACTGCCGATATCTTCGTGCTCGGTCTCGACGACGGAAATCTGCGCACCCTCGAACTGATTCCGGATGCGCAGCGATACCGATTCCACCCGTTGCTCGGAATCGAGGAAACCCAGGAGGGTGAGATTCCGGAATCGAGGACCTGCTGCACAAAGTGGAGGACACCCTGAAGGGCTTCGACGGGGATATCGCGGCCGTCGTCGGTTACTGGGATTTTCCGGTGACCGCCCTGGTTCCGATGTTGTGTGAGCGATTCGGATTGCCCAGTGCCGATCTCGAGGCGGTGGTCAATTCCGAAGTTCGGGATCGTCGACCTCGACGGCCGACAGTGAAGTCGATCTGGTCGCCAAATACGAACGCTGCGTCGACGCCTTGCATTTCGAATTCGACGACGTCGACGACGAGGCGGGCTAGGCGCAGCACTCACCGTCGGCGCGCGGTGCCGACGACCAGGGGCACGATGGTCGGCATCATCGTCGGCATCCGGGTGCGCGCGATGTCCTCGATAGCGAAATCCGCTGCCGCGAGCAGGCTTTCGAAGTCGCGATTGGCGTGGCAGCCGTCCGCGAGGCGTCGTTGCAGCGGTGTCAGCACGTCCTGGACGCCGGCGCGCAGGCCGGTGCCGCGGACGTGTTCGTGGAACAGGAAGCGGCCGCCGGGGCGCAGCACGCGATGCACCTCGCGCAGCGCCCGGGCCGGGTCGCGCACCGAGCAGAACACCAGCGACGCCGTGACGGTATCGAAACTGGCCGCCGGGAAATCCAGCCGGTGCGCGTCGCCGTCCACGACGGTGACGGGCACGGTGAGGCTGTCGGCGCGTGCCGTCAATCGGGCGCGCAGTGCCGGATTCGGTTCGAGCAGGACGAGTTCGTCCAGGCCGTCCGGGTAATGCGAGACGGACAGTCCGTCGCCGGCCCCGATTTCGAGGGTGCGACCGGAGGCGTGGGAGAGCTGGGCCCGGCGCAGATCGGCCTGTCCGGCACGTTCGACGCGGGACATGAAGCCCGGATACCAGCTGGCGAAGAAGCGTTGGCCGAGAGTTGCGGTGGTCATGGGAACGAGTGTGGCGGGCGGCGGCACTTCGCGTCATGGCCCGTTCGGGCCATAATCGATGCCGGATGATGCGCCGGCCTCGACGGCCGCCGCGCGAGAGGTGGCAGCATGGTGCGCGCCGAGGAGCAGGTGGTCCACCGGGTGCGGACCGTCGGCGGCGAGGTCGCCTGTTCGGTGGTCGGCAGCGGTCCCGCACTGCTGATCGGCGGCTGGTGGTGCAGCCACCTGATCCTCAACTGGAAGGATCCGCTGTTCCGGGCCTTCATGTCCCGGCTGGCGACTCGGTTCACCGTCATCCGATACGACCAGCCCGGGCGCGGCATGTCCGCGACCGCGGCGCCGGTCGATCCGGACGGCGAAATCGCGGTGACCGCGGACATCGTCGATGCGCTGGGGTTCGAGCGCGTCGCGGTGCTGGGCGCGTCGTCGGGCTCGGCGGTCGCCGCCGGACTCGCGGCCCGGCTGCCCCGCCGGGTCCATCGGCTCGTCCTCTACGGATCGTTCGCCCGCGGCGCGGACATCGCGCCGGAGGGAGCGCGTCGCGCGCTGGTGGATGCGATCTCCGCACACTGGGGCCTGGGCTCCCGATTGCTGGCCGATGTCTTCGTCCCCGGCGCCGAGAGCGCCGAACGCGAACGGTTCGCCCGCTTCCAGCGGCTGTCCGCGACGGCCGAGCAGGCCGCGCAATCATTGTCCGCCACATACGAACTCGACGCCACCGAATACCTGGCGGCCGTCACCGTCCCGACCACCGTGCTGCACCGCAAGGACGATCGCGCGGTGCCGTTCGCCCTCGGTGTCGACGTCGCCCGCCGCGTGCGCCGCGCGACCTTCGTCGAACTGTACGGCGAGGACCATTTCCCGTGGCGCGGGGACGCGACCGCCGTCGCCGACGCGATCCTGCGCGGGCTGGGATATCCGGTGCGATCCCAGCCGTTGCCGCCGGGCCCCGAGGCGGTGACCGATCGCGAGCGCGAGATTCTGCGCCTGGTGGCCGAGGGGCTGACCGACGCGCAGATCGGCGAGCGGCTGACCTTGAGTCCCCATACCGTGCACCGGCACGTCGCGAACGCGCGCACCAAGCTCGGTGTCCGCTCCCGCGCCGCCGCCTCGGCGGCCATCCGAACCGATCGCCCCGACCGCACCTCCTGATCCCGCCGCGCGCCCGGGTTCATCCGGCGTCTGGCAGATCATCGGCCCCTGGGTGGTGGGAGAACGCCCCACAGGCGTGCTCTGGACCAATGTGGTGATGGGTGCGATCGTCACCGTTCTGGGCCTGGCCGCAGCCGGGTTGCTGGTGACCACGGCCGTCAGTGACCGGCGACCGCACGCCGCGGCGGCCCACCATTGAGTCGCGACAGCGCCGGGTCGCCGGAGCGTGAACCGCTTCCGTCGGCACGGTGCGCGTATAAGGATCGGCGAGCGGGGTAGTCGCCGCCACGACGGCAACTGTCCCGCCTCGTCTCCGGAATGGAGTTGATATGCGCTTCGATCCCATGCGTGCGGCGGCGCGCGTGCTGATGGGCTCCACCTACGCGGTACTCGGCGCGGACGCGTTGCGCGAGCCCGGCCCTCGGCCGGAGGCGGCGGCGCCGACCCTCGCCGCGGTGCGCTCGGTCGTGCCGCTGCCCGAGGACGACAAGCTGCTGGTACAGGTCAATGCGGGCGTCCAGGTGGCCGGCGGCGTGTTGCTGGCACTGGGCAAACTGCCCCGCCTGTCGGCCCTGGCTCTCATCGCCTCGATGGTGCCGACAACTATTGCCGGACACGCGTTCTGGGCGATCGACGACCCCGGCGCGCGGAAGCCGCAACAGGTGCAATTCCACAAGAACATGGCGATGATCGGCGGGCTGCTGTTCGTCGCCTCGGAGAAGCGGGGCGGTTGACCGCCGCCGCCGCGGCTACGGCTGCATCTGCGCGATCGAGTCCTCCGGTGTGCTCCACACCCCGTCGCGCAGCGTGTCCAGAATGCGGGTCAGCAGTCGCGACACGTGCATCTGGGACACCCCGAAGTGTTCGGCGATCTCCGATTGCGTTTTCGATTCGAAGAATCGCAGGACGAGGATGTCGCGGTCGCGCTGCGGCAGGCCGGCGATGAGCGGCCGGACTGCGGCGGCCTGCTCGAGCAGTTCGTAGCAGGGTTCGTCGACGCCCAGCGCGGCGGCCGCCGTGGACGGTGTGTCGTCGCGTTCGGTGCGGGCGGCGTCGAGGGAATCGCACTGATAGACGTTGGCGGCGACGAGTGCCTGGGTGATGTCGATGATGTCGACGTCGAGCTCGGCGGCCAGTTCCCGGGCGTTGGGCGCACGGCCCAGGCGCTGGGTGAGCGGATCGCCGGCTTTCACGATCCGGTGGCGCAGTTCCTTGTAGCGGCGGGGTACGCGGGCCGCCCAGGTGTGGTCGCGGAAATGTTTGCGCACCTCGCCCATGATGGTGGGGACGGCGAACCCGAGGAACGGCGCGCCACGGCCCGGATCGAAGCGGTCGACGGCGAGAACCAGTCCCATGCGGGCGGTCTGCAGCAGGTCGTCGTAGGCCTCGCCGCGGTTGAGGTAGCGGCGTGCGATGTGTTCGGCCAGCGGCAGGCACAATTCGATGATGTGCTCACGCAGCGCCCGCCGGTGCGGGTCGGTGGCGTCGAGGTCGACGAGTTTGTCGAACCACGGTTCGATGTTGTCGTAGCTGTCGCTACGCGACCGGGCGCCTCCGGTCCGGTGGGTTCGTGCGGGGTGTGTCATTCGGGCCACTCCGTTTCCGTCGTATGCGACGACATGGAGCGAGCACCTCGATCACGCAAGCTCATCGGTGCGCCTGCGTACGGATGTTCGCATTCGTCTACCGTTCGCCTCGGCCTGCGCCGGAGTTTCGAAACTGGTTGGCGCGCAACCCATCTACCTGGTGCACAATCGCACGCTGGGAGGCGGGCGGATGCGCGCCGTTCGCGTACCGGACCGATCCTACGGACCGTCCGGTTCCGTCGGTCGAGAACCGGACAGGATCCGGTATCGGTTGGGCCACGGAACGGATGCCGCCGCGCATCGTGGCGTCACCGCCCGCCCTCGGCAGGACATCGGCGCAGGTGAGGGGCACGCCGAGGCTGGGGAGTAGGCTGCGATCATGGTCGCCAGCGGGGATGATGACGGCGTCGAACGGGTGGTGGGCGCCGGTGACCCGCAGGGCGTCGGCCGGTTCCGATTCTGGTTCGCCGAAGGGCGATGGGAGTGGTCGGACGAGGTCGCCAGGATGCACGGTTACGCACCGGGTCAGATCGAACCGACCACCGAGCTGCTGCTCGAGCACAAACATCCCGACGACCGCGATCGGGTCGAGGCCACCATCGTCACCTCGGTCGAAGACCACGCACCGTTCTCCAGCCGGCACCGCATCGTCGACACCGGCGGCACGGTCCGCGATGTGCTGGTGGTATCGGAGCCGATGCTCGACGCGGCGGGCGAGGTGATCGGTACGCAGGGCTACTACGTCGATCTCACCGACTCGGTGGACCGGCAGCGCCGGGAACTTTTCGAGGAGGAGCTGCCCGCCGTGATCGAACGCCGGGCGGCGATCGAACAGGCCAAGGGGATCCTGATGTTCGTCTACCGGATCTCGGCGGAGCAGGCGTTCCGGGTGCTGGCGTGGCGCTCCCAGGAAACCAACGTCAAGCTGCAGGAATTGGCCGCGCAGCTCGTCGGCGATCTGGACACCATGCCCCCGGTGCCCGCGTCCACGCGGACGCGTCTCGATCATCTCCTGCTGACGCTCCGCCATCGCGATGGGGACGAGCAGTAGCGCGGACGGGCCGGCCTAGGGGGCCGGTTCCGGGTGGTTCCACGAACTGGGGTTATAGCGTCCAATGCTTGTATTCGATGTTCGCGGTTGACGGTGCCTATAGTAGCGCGCATTCCACCAGCAGGAACAGGGGACGGGTGAAATGCTGGTCCCACCAGGGGGTTTCACGCCGCTGTTGCTCGGTGGGCCGGGGTTCGCGCACGGCGGTGATCGCGAATCCGGCGGTGGTGAGCATCCCGATCGTCGCCTCCAGCGAGTACAGCGCTTGGACCGACGCCGCGGGGGACCGAGTCCCCGCGACCTCGAACCGCTGCCGGACCGTGCGTCCGGAGAAATAGTCGTCGACCGTGAAACCCGTTCCGGCGCTGCCGCGTTCGTCACGGGCGACGTAGAAGCACGGATGCATCGTCATCATCACCAGCCGCCCGGATGGTCGCAGGACCCGCGCGAATTCGACGAATCGCCGCCCGGGATCGGACAATCCGTGCGGGAGGCGGTTGGCCACCACCAGATCGACGCTGTCGCCGGGCAGCGGCAGCGCGGCCACGTCGGCATGCCGGAATCGCGCGCGGGCCGGATCGTGTTCCGGATGGCTCGCCGCCGCCGCCACGAATGCGGCACAGGTGTCGACGCCGTGTACGAAACCCGCACCGCGCGTGATCAATTCGCGCGCGAGATAGCCTTCACCGCATCCGGCGTCCAGGATGTGCAGGCCGGTGCACTCGCCGACGAGCGCGAGCAGCGCCGGGTCGGTGAGGCCGCTGCGATACGGGTCGAGATCTTCGCGCACGGTGCGAATCCAGAACTCGGCGTTGGCCGCATACGCGTCCGAGACGGGCTCATCTCCCAGCACATTCGCTCCCCACTGCGATCGGGACGGGCGGAATTCGGTACCGAGTTTTCACGGTCGGCACCTAGGATATGCCCCATGGCCCTGCGATCCCCGGGTCGGGAGAGTGATCAGACGGGATAACCGGATTCCGGTGGGCGCGAGGTATTTTCGGGTTCCCGTGGTCCCTGGTCCAGCCGGAACGGCGGGTACTCGTCGCGCATCAGCGACACGTAGGCCCGGACCCGCAGCGTCCACCGGTTCATGCCGAGCACGAAGGCGAACAGGCCGTGCGGATACCGGCCGGTGAACAGCAGCGCGATCGCCGCGATGAAGACGAGGATGCCGAGCAGCGGAATCCAGATGACGGCGGTCCCTTCGTCGTCTCCGCCCCAGTACCGCGAGCTGCCCACGAACGCCCAGACGATCAGATACTGCGGGATCGCCAGCAACCACCATTTGATCAGGACCAGACCCCGGTGCAGCCGCTCGGGATAGTCGACGTCGAGGTCGGCCGGATAGCTCTCGTCGGATCGGAGGCTGAACGGGGGATATCGGTCGGTGCCCAGTGCCGAGAGCGCGTAGAACCGCACGCGCCACGACCAGCGCAGCACACCGACGTTGAAATCGAACAGCCCGCGCGGATAGCGGCCCGTGATCAGAATGGCGAAGAACGCGATGACCGTCACCACCGCATACGCGATATGCAGGAAGAACAGCACGATGTAGTGCGGGATCGCCAGAATCCATTTGACGATCCACTGCCAGCGCGACAGCGCGGGGTCCAGGTCGCCGCGCACGCGGACCGGGTAGGGAGATGCCTCGGGTTGCATGTCACGCTCCTCTCGGCGGTCGCGGCCCAGCCGAGCCGCGTCGGATATGCACGATTGTTTCGCATTCAGGCTGCGCGCAGGGGCAATTCGAGGCCGTGCGCGTCACCCCGGCCGGACATCCGCAGAGCCGGGGAATACACGGATGCGATGACGAGGTTCGGCCTCGTATGAAGATCGGAGTCAACACCTTCCTGACCGATGAGGGCATCGGTCCCCGGGTTCTCGGACCGGCGCTCGAGGAGCGCGGATTCGAATCGCTGTTCCTCGCCGAACATTCCCATATTCCGGCGAGCCGGGAAACGCCGTATCCGGGCGGCGGTGAGCTCCCGCGCGTGTACTACCGCACCTTCGATCCGTTCGTGGCGCTCGCCGCGGTGGCGGTCGTGACCGAACGCCTGGTGCTCGGCACCGGGGTCACGCTGCTGATCCAGCGCGATCCGATCCACACCGCCAAGGAGGTGGCCACCCTCGACCACCTCTCCGGCGGGCGGGTGGTCTTCGGCGTCGGCGTCGGCTGGAACCGTGAGGAGATGGCCGACCACGGCACCGACCCGCGGACACGCGGCGCCCTGCTGGACGAGCAGCTGGCCGCGATCCGGGCGATCTGGACCCAGGATCTCGCCGAATACCACGGCCGGTTCGTCGATTTCGATCCGATCTTCGCCTGGCCCAAGCCGGTGCAGCGTCCGCATCCGCCGATCTTCGTCGGCGGCGGCGAGGTCGCGGCGCGGCGTGCGGTGCGCCTCGGCATCGGGTGGGTGCCCAACGGCGTGGCCGATCCTTCGGAGGTGCCGGCTCAACTGGCCGCCGTCGGCGACAGCGATATCCCGATCGCGATCACGCCGGTCGCGCCCGATCCCGCACTGCTCGATGCCTACGCCGAGGCCGGTGTCGAGCGGGCGACGCTGGCGCTGCCGACCCTGCCGGAATCGGAATCGCTGCGCGCCCTCGATGAATTCGCGGCCGTCGCCGAGCGTTACCGCGACTGAGATGCGTTGCCGGGCAGCGTCGTGGCGGCAGAGTCACGGCGCTGCCCGCACTGCTGTGGTTGCGGGCCGAACCGACCGCGGCGGACGTGCAGCGCGTCACCGAGTTCTGTCTTCGCGCGGCCCGGCCGGGTCACTGAGATGCGCGAGCGCGGCGAGTAACCGGTGTGGTGCGAGGGTGCCCGGTCGATCGCTGACCTGCCCGTCGCCGACCTCGGCATCCGGTCCGGGGTGTCGGGGTGCGGGCCGGCCAGCCGGCAGCTGCCGTCGACCCACCAGGTGCGCACCTCCTCGGCGGCGAGGGCCTCGTAGCGGCGCAGCACGAAGCCGCCGGTCAGGTCGGGCCCGCGGAGCTCGCACAGACGCTGTGCGACCCGCCAGGCCGCCTCGGTGTCGGCGAGGTCCGGGATGTACATCGCCTCGTGCCAGTGGTGCTTCATCGATTTGGTGTAGTCGCGCACGACGGCGGGGCCGGATCCCAGATGGCTTCGTGCGCGGTCGAATTCGTCGCGTCCGACACCCCGGGTCCAGCTCGATTCGGGAGTGTGCCGGGCGAAGACGTCGTACCAGCCGGGAAATTCGTGGGCGCGCCGGTAGTGCCGGGCGTCGGTGCGCAATGTGATGCCTCGCGCGCGCAGTGCGTCGTCGAAGGCGGCGTACTGTTGGCTGCGCATCATCCAGCCCCGGCAGATCGCGGGCCCTTCACCACGCACCCGCCGCACCGCCGCGGCCGCATCGTCGCGAATGAGGGCGTCGTGATCGACCAGGTCCACCTGCATTCCGCTCGCCCGCGCGGCCTCGGCATCGGCGGCGAAGTGGGCGTCGGCCCGGCCGGGACGCAGAACGTCTGCGGGAACCAACACGATCATCGGGTCATCCTCGCGTGACAGCACACGCTCGGCCGAAAGTGGCGGCCGCGGGGACGCTCCCGTCCTGCGTGCCCATGGCGGCGGACAGCCCGCGGTCTTCCGCCACCCGGTGCTCAGACCCTCGTCTCGGCCATATCCACCTGGCGGGCGGCGTTGGCCAGCGCGGTGACGACGCAGGTGCCGATCCGGCCGGTCCGGTCGTAGAGGGTGGCGGTGCCGACCGCGATGCCGTCGGCCGACATATGGTCCTGCGCATGCAATCCCAGCTCCCGCCCGTGGGGGAGCCTGGTCAGGGTGAGGGTCACGTCGCTGTTGATGTAGCCGACGCCCTCGGTGCCCCAGTTGCAGACCAGATTCGTGGTATCGGCCAGGAACGCCGCGCGCTGGAACGGCGTGATCGGCTCGCCCTCGACCAGCGGCGGCAGATTCTGCCAGACCGATTTGCGTTCCTCGTTCTGCGCCGCGGCGAAGTCGCCGGACCAGTCGCCGTCACCGCATTTGAACAGCGGTGGCTGGCCGGTCGGCGCGTCCAGCCGCCGCTCGGGCACCGGCAGGGTCTGCTCAGCCTGCCAGATCCGGCCCGGAGGTTGCTGCGCGACGGCCAGATACATCACCGACGCCCGCACCCGCACCTCGCCCTGCTGGGTGATCCACGCATCGGCGACGCGCACCCGGGCACCGGAGCGCACCACCGCGCTGTGCACCGTGATCGGTTCGTTCCGTACCGGGCGGAACAGGTCGGCGGTGAGGCGCGCGGGTACGAAACCGGCGCCCGGGCAATGTGTTTCCAGTTCCCGCGCCAGCAGCCCGCAGATGGCGGGTCCGGCCACGTGATCGGGCGACCATTTGCTCACCGCGAAGTCGCCCGCGACGAATCCTCGTTCGTCGCGGCTGAAGAATGCCATCATCGCCTCGGCCCTTTCGTTCCCGGCCCACTCGAATTAGAACACGTTATAGGACAGCATCCGGAGGATGGCCACCGGTTCGCGCGTTGCCGCCGGTAGCCGAATGTCAGCAACTGTCGTCACCTAGGATCGGATCATGAGTCGATGGGAACCCAATGCGCGCGGTCGGCTGTCCGAGGCGGCCCTCGAGCTGTACTCCGAGCGCGGGTTCGACGAGACCACGGTGGCCGAGATCGCGGAGCGAGCGGGCCTCACCGAACGCACCTTCTTCCGGCACTTCGCCGATAAGCGGGAGGTGCTCTTCGGCGGTCAGGACCTGCTGAGCAGCGCGATCGCCGAAGCGGTGGCCGACGCTCCCGCGGATGCGGACCCGATGGCGACGGCGATCGCCGCGGTCCGGGCGGCCGGTGCGCAGATTCCCGATCTGCGGCAGTGGCAGCGGCAGCGGCGGGCCGTGATCGCGGCCAACGCCGGACTTCAGGAGCGTGAACTCCGGAAAATGGCCGTCCTGGGCGGCGAACTCGCCGACGCGCTGCGGACCGCAGGCGCCCCGGAGGCCGTCGCGACCCTCTGTGCCCGGGTCGCGGTGACCGTCTTCGGCATCGCCTTCGACCGGTGGCTCGACGGTTCCTCCACGCGCGAATTGTCACACGTTACAGCCGAGGTATACGCCGAGCTCAGGGCCGCCGTCAGCGCCGGACACGCGGTCTCGGGCGGGTGACCCGGGGTGACGGGCGGCACAGAATGTGCATAAGGTGACGGGGAACGACACGTCCAGCCCGACCGATGGAGAACGACGTTGAAGACCAGACTGGGCTGCCCCTGCGGTGAACAGATCGTCGGCACCGACGAAGACGACCTCGTCGAGAAGACGCAGAAGCATCTGGCCGAGAACCACCCCGGCCACGACTACTCGCGCGACGAAATTCTCTTCCTCGCCTACTGATCCTCCGTATCGGCGGCCGGATAGCGCATCGGCGCGTAGTTCGCCCAGCCGGTCTCCGGCCAGTTGAACCAGCCCGCCGAGGCGCCGGTCCCGCCGTCGGGATGCAGGGTCGTTCCCGTCAGATAGGCCGACAACGCCGAGGCGAGGAACACCACGCACCCCGAGACATCGCCGACCGCACCGGGCCGGCCCAGCGGAACGGCGACCCGCACGCCGCGCGGATCGGTCATCGCAGCGTCCTTGTGCGGCATCCGGCGCAGATTCGGGGTCGGCACGTAATCCGGCGCCGCATCGTCGACGCGAACGCCGTCGGGTGAGCCGAACCGCAGGCGGCGGTACCGGATGCCGGCGTTCCGATCTCGCTGGCCGCCTACAAGCGGGCCTTCGAGGCCAAGTTGCGCTGGAGGCCGGTCGCCACCCGGGCCGCGACGAGCTGGATTTCCCGCCGCGCTACCGCCTCGACGAGGACGGGCGCCTGAGCACCGACTACACGCGGGTTCCCTTGCCGCGCACCGGAACCGTGTACACCGAGGTGACGGTCCACGTGCCGGTGCCAGGGCTGCGGTCACCGTCTTCGCTGGTGATCCTCGAACTCGACGAGGTGGACGTGCGGGCACTGGTGAAGGTCACCGGAACCGACCCCGGCACGGTCCGTATCGGCGACCGCGGGCGCATGGTGCTGCGGCGGGTCGCGGTGCGCTCGGGGGTGCCGGGCTACGGGTACGCAACGCATTCGAGCCGGACTCGGAGGCGGCACCTTCGGCGCCCTCGGGCACGCGGTGGCCCTGGCACGGCGGCCGCTGTGGGACACCTGTCCGAACTATAGTTTCGTTTCGGGTGTGAGAAGGAGATCGCGATGGACCTGTCTCTCGTAGCGCCGGAACTGCGCGGACCCGCGCGCTGGTTGCCGCCGCTGACGATCGGCCGCCGCTGGGCATTACGCCTGGTGCGCCTGGCCGCCGCCCACCGGCCCGCCCGGCGAGTCGCGGGCGTGCGCATCGAGCGCCTCGCGGCCGGCCGCGTACCGTTGCGCGTTTATCGCCCCACCGGTGCCCATTCGCCGGTCGCGGTGTTATGGATACACGGCGGCGGCTACGTTCTCGGCAGCCCGGTCCAGGACGACACCTTCTGTTCGCTCACCGCCCGCGAACTCGGCGTCACGATCATCTCCGTCGACTACCGCCTCGCACCCGAACATCCCTTCCCGGCTCCCCTGCAGGACTGCTGGATCGCGTGGACGTGGTTGCAGCGCAACGCCTCCCGATTCGGAATCGACCCCACCCGGGTCGTGCTCGGCGGACAGAGCGCCGGCGGCGGCCTGGCCGCCTGCCTGTGCCAGCGCCTCGTCGCCGACAACGGCTCCCGCCCCGCCGCCCTCTGGTTGAGCGCGCCGATGCTCGACGACCGCACCGCCGCCCGCCGCGACCTGGACGCCCTGCGGCATCTCGGCTGGACCAACGACAACAACCTCTACGGCTGGAGCAGCTACCTCGCCACCCCACCCGGCGCCACCGACGTGCCCGAATTCTCCGTAGCCGCCCGCCGCGACGACCTCACCGGCACCCCGCCCACCTGGATCGGCGTCGGCACCATCGACCTGTTCCACGACGAGGACGTGGCCTACGCGGAGCGTCTTCGCGCGGCAGGCGTGGAGGTGGAGCTCGATATCGTGCCGGGCGCGCCGCACGGTTTCGACAGCTGGGCGCCGGGGGCGGGGCTTGCGCGCGAATTCCACGCACGGGCCCGCCGGTGGCTGGCTACGACGATGGGGTTGACGGTTCACGAGCGCGCGTATCCCTGATCGTCGTCTCTTCGAGTAGCTCGAGTGACGATGCTCGGCCGGGTGAACAAATCATGCAAACCTCCGCGATTTTTGCGGGATTCCGGCATTTGTGTGGAGGTTTGCACGATCAGTTCAGCCACTGGCATCCACGGCAGCGCGCGGCAGCGGCGTACCGTCCTGGGCGGCGATCTCGCATCGCAACCGGCCGCGACCTGCCGACCAGCATCCATGCCGCCGTCGTCGACTATGTTCCGGCGCAGCGGTTGTCGTGGTGAGGAGGTAGGAAGTGCCGATGGCGGACGACGACTGGGACGAAGACGAGTACGTCGAACTGCTGGCGCAGGAACGTCGGCGCTATGCATGGGTGATGGAACGATACGGCGGCCGCACGGCGGCCGAAGCCGACGCCGAAGCCTCGAGGTTCGATGCGGCACCTGTACGACCTGCACTGGATTGCGCACCCCGAGTTGACCGATCCGCCCGCCGAGTATCGAGCGGTCGACTGACACTCGAGGTTCGGTCTTGCCGCCAGGTCATTATTCCCAACCAGACGGAGCCCGGACAGGCGTGCCGAGCCGCGACGTCGGTCACAACGCAGGTGCTGTTCCATCGGGCTCCGAACCAACTCCGTGGTGTAGTTCACGAAGCTGCATTCGACAGAATCGAATACATTGCGACCCAGCACCTTTCGTGCCATCAGCTTCGGGTGTTCTTGCGGTGGGTGGCATTGAAGCGTGCTTTCTTCTGGCGGTTACCGCAGGTGTTCATATCGCACCATTTGCGGGTGCGGCTCTGGCTGGTGTCGAAGAAGGCGGCTCGGCAGGTCGGCGAAGCGCACAGGGCCAATTTTCCGTCTCGTTCGCCGGAGATGATGTCGATCGCGTCGGCGGCGATGACGCCCAGGGCGTCTTCTACGCAGGAGGGCGCGTTGAGTCGCCATCGACGTGTCCCGTCGGGTGTCAGGATTGCTGCGGCCCGGCCCTGAATGCTGCGGTCGTTGATGATTCGGACGGCCGACGCGGGGAGCGCGTCGCCGAGTGCGGCCGCTGTCGCGGCGGCGTGAATTGCTTCCCTCAGTTTCCGGGCAAGGTCGAGCTGGGCGGGGGTGCAGGAATCCACGGCCAGGCCGTTCACCTCCAGCCAATCGACGAGTCGCTGCGGTGTGGGAATGCGTTCCACAGGCTCGCCGTGCCGCTCCGACAGGGTCCCCGTGAAGCTGGTCGCCAGCACGGCGCCGAGGCGGAAATCAGGAAACCCAGCAGGCATGGAACCACCTTAGCTGGTTGCGGCCTGTCCCACGGTCGTGTTAGAACCGTCTTAGCCGGTTCACGACAGGCGGTAGCCGGTTCCGCGATGACCAGGAGGTCTCATGTCCGCACTCGGCCACCTCGATCCGATGTCCACGTCCGATTCCATCGACGTACAACCGTTCGAAGCCCGCGCAACCGACGCCGACCTCGACGACCTGCGAGCACGATTGGCCGCCGCTCGGCTACCGGAGGCCGAGACGGTCTCCGGCGCCGCGCCCGGCCCTCAGCGATGGGCACAGGGCGTTCCTCTCGCCGACCTTGTGGATGCCGTGAACTACTGGCGCACCGAGTACGACTGGCGGTCGTTCGAAGAGCGCCTCGATCGAATCGGCCAGTACCGCACCACAATCGATGGCCTGGGAATCCACTTCCTGCATCGGCGATCCGCACGGGCGGATGCCACTCCTCTGATCCTGACGCACGGCTGGCCGGGCAGCATCGCCGAATTCATCGATGTAGTAGACGAATTGGCGGATCCGAAAGACGCGGCCGCGCCGGCGTTCCACGTCGTGGTCCCGTCGCTACCGGGCTTCGGGTACAGCGATAAACCGGCCACCACCGGGTGGGGCACCGAAAAGATCGCGGCCGCATGGGTGGAACTGATGGAAAGGCTCGGCTACCGGAAGTTCCTGGCCCACGGCGGCGATTGGGGAGGCAATATCACCACGGTTCTCGGCGGCAGATTCCCGGAACACGTCCTCGGCATCCACTCGCTGTTCGCGGAAGCGCCGCCCGGGATGCCGACGGACGGTCTGACCGCGACCGAACGCCAGTGGGCCGAGGAAACCCGTCATTTCTGGCGCCACCGCGCCGCATACGCGAAACAGCAGGCCACCCGGCCGCAGACCATCGGCTACTCGCTCGTCGACTCACCGGTCGGACTCCTCGCCTGGATCCTCGACAAATTCGCCGAATGGAGCGACACCGAAGACAGCCCGTTCGAAACGATCTCCAGAGACCGCATTCTCGACGACGTCACCCTGTACTGGCTGACGCGCACCGGTGCATCCGCAGCCCGCATCTACTACGAAAGCCACAACTCGCTCGCCCCCGACCTTCGAGTCGACGTCCCCTCGGCAATCACCATGTACCCCCACGACATCGAAAAGTCCCCGCGCCCTTGGGCGGAAAAGCGGTACCGCCAGATCGTCCGATGGAACGCACCCGAATTCGGAGGACATTTCCCCTCGCTGGAAGTTCCCGAATATTTCGTCGACGACCTGCGAGAAGGTCTCGCCGCAGTACTGGCCGCCCAGCGGTGAACGTGCCCGGGCAAGACGTCGCGGCCTGCTGGGTACAGTCGGGGAGTGGGGAGTGAATGTCTGATTTGTAATAAGCACCGTGGTGTCGGCCGCCTGGTCGGTCCGGTGATCTATGCCGGCGATCTGGTGGTCGTGACACACCGTCCGCTGTCCGAGGGTGCACCGATGCCCGGGTACCTGTTCGTCGAAACCAGGCGTCACGTACCAACTTTGGCCGATATGACCGACGATGAAGGTGCCGCTGTCGGGTGGGCGGTCCGTCGGTCCGCCTACGCGCTGCGGACCGAGCTTGCTCCTGAGTTCGTATTCTCTGCGATCACCGGCCGTAGTGTCGCGCACTTTCATCAGCGTGTATTCGTTCGCCCTGAAGGTACGCCCGATGTCGTGAACTGGTTCGACAGCGACTCGTGGGACGGCGGCCCGCGCATCGGGCAATCCGCCCTGACCGTGCTGTGCGAGCGTCTTTCCGCACATTTCGTGCGGGGGGACGAGCAGAAGTAGTCTTCCGGCCCGGTGAATCAATCCTGGTGACACTGAGAGAAATCACTGCGATGGGGTCGTCCGAAAGTGTGGCCGGCTCCGCTCTCGAACCAGTACGCCGGCAATCCGGCAGCACCCGCATAGGTGCCGGTACCGTTCTCGATCGGCACTGATGAGCCACAACACCGCAGACTGGTCGGGGCGGGCCAGAGGCTGAACCCTTGACACGATGTCGGGCGTGGCGTTTGACTGGTGCGCTACCTTGTGTTACCTCGCACGATGATTCGGAGAGGTTGACGTATGCACCGCATCGGGTTGGCTTGTCTCGGGCGTCGGCGGGGATCGAGCTGCAGTGGAATCAGCGTGATGGTGGTGCTGCTCGGGCTCTGCATCGTTTCGCTGGGGGTGGCTCAGACGGCGACGGGCGAACCGGTGGCAACCGCTGCCGACACCGGGTTCGCCGCTCCCTTCTCCGGTGCCCCGGGATATGAGCAGGTGGCGCCGACGCAGATGGTGAGTGCGGATCAGTTGAATCAGCCGCTCGGGGAGGCGGCGGCGGATCGGGTCGCCGCGCAGATCGGGCTGGAACGCGCGGATGCGTTGACCGATCAGCAGTATCAGGACCTCAGCTCCGGTGGGGGAGTCGGCGGTGATCGTGACGCGGCGAATGTGATCAATGCGTGTGTCGACATTCTCGCCAATACGGTCGGCCGCCCGATCTACTCCGATGTCGCGGGGCAACGCACGCCCTCGACTCTGGGCAGTTACGGGCTGTATGTGAATCCGAGCGGCATGTTGGAGAGCCCGGCCAACGCGGATGCCCCGACGCGGCAGGTGAACACCCTGATCGCGCCCGGCGGATATGTGGGTAACTGGTTGCGGGACAACGGTGCGACTCGGAGTCTGGTCGCGCTGTATCGGTCGGCCTATACGGTGGAGGCTGCCTACGGATTTGTGGCGCAACAGATTTCGGGTGCGGCGCAGCTGGTCACGAACATCAAGGGAAATGTGAGCACCGTGGTCGGCATGTCGATGGCCCCGCCGCTGTGGATCGTGAACTTCGCGTTGATCTACATTTTGAAGCCCTCGCTGGCGGCCGCGATGCCCGCCTACTGGGCACCCATCCCCGGACCCGTGGTCGACGCTGTCAAGGCGAGTCCCACCGGGCAGGTACCGTTCGCGGAATACGCCTCCTATTTCCGGTGATTCGCGAACGCGGTTCGGCACCTGGCGATTCCCCGCGGTCCAGCCATCCCGGCCGCGGTTAGAGTCGGGGCATGAGTAGCGAACCGCTTGCACTGCCCGCGGCCGGGTGGCCGGACTGGCTCGGCGATTACGTCCGCGACCGGCTGCGGACGGCGGCGGACACGGTCGAGCAGTTGAAGGCCGCTACCCCGGGCGACACCGCGGATGTGCTCGGATTGTGGAACGACGCGGATATCGCGCTGCGCGGGGCCGATTCGGCCGCGCACCTGTTCGCCGAAGTCCACCCCGATTCCGAGGTGCGCCGGCTGGCCGAGGGACTCGTCCAAGAGGTAGACCGAGCCAGGACCGACCGAGATCTCGACCGCGACCTCTACGACATCGTCGCCGCCACCGACCCCTCGCGCCTGGACGAGGTGTCGGCGCGCATGCGCGAGCATGTGCTGCGCGACTTCCGGCGCAGCGGTGTGGACCGCGACGAGGGAACCCGGGGGCGGCTGCGGGAGATCTCCGAGCGGCTCACCGTGCTCGAACAGGAATTCGGCCGGGCCATCCGTGAAGACGTCCGCTCGATCCGGGTCGCACCCGGCACACTCGATGGACTGCCCGCGGATTTCATCACCGCCCATCCGCCCGCGGCGGACGGGCTCGTCACGGTCACCACCGACTATCCGGACTATCTGCCGCTGCGCACCTACGCCCGCGATTCCGATGCCCGCCGCGCGCTCACGGCGGAGTTCGAAAGCCGTGGGTGGCCCGCCAACGACGCTGTGCTGCACGAGATTCTGGATCTTCGGGCCGAGAAGGCCCGGCTGCTCGGCTTCGACAGCTGGCCCGATTACGACGCCGACGTGAAGATGATCGGCAGCGGCCACGCCATCGCCGAATTCATCGAGCGCATCGCGAGCGCCGCCGACGCCGCGGGCCGGCGCGACCTCGAGACGCTGCTCGCCCGCCGCCGCGAGGACGAGCCCACCGCCACCTCCATCGACCGCTCCGAAGTCGGCTACTACACCGAACTCGTGCGCCGCGAACAGTACGACGTCGACGCCCGGGAGGTGCGCCGCTACTTCGATTTCCCGCGTGTGCGGGCGGGTCTGCTCGAGGTCACCGGCCGCCTGTTCGGATTGGAGTACCGGCCCGTCGACGTACCGCGCTGGCACGAGGACGTCGCCGTCTACGACGTCTACGCCGATGGTGAACGACGCGGACGGATCTATCTGGACCTGCATCCCCGCGAGGGCAAATACAAGCACGCCGCGCAATTCGACCTCGTCGGCGGTGTCGCCGGGAAACTCCTGCCCGAGGGCGTGCTGGTATGCAACTTCTCTCGCGGACTGATGGAACACCAGCACGTCGTCACGCTGTTCCACGAATTCGGGCATCTGATCCACCACGTCGTGGGCGGGCATCAGGACTGGGCGCGCTTCTCCGGTGTCGCCACGGAATGGGACTTCGTCGAGGCCCCGTCGCAGATGCTGGAGGAATGGGCATGGGACGCAACCATTCTCGCCACCTTCGCCGTCGACGAGACCGGTGCGCCCATCCCGGCCGAACTGGTGGAGCGCATGCGGGCCGCGAAGGAATTCGGTAAGGGCATCTCGGTCCTCACACAGGTCGGCTACACCGAGATCTCCTATCTGCTGCACCAGGATCGGCCGGCCGACCACGACCCGGTGGTTATCGATGCCGTGACGCGGCACAGCGGGATAGCCGCGGTGCCGCAGACCCATTTCCAAGCGTCGTTCGGCCATCTGGCCGGCTATACCTCGGCGTATTACACCTACCTGTGGAGCCTGGTGATCGCGAAGGATCTGTTCTCCGCGTTCGACGCCGGTGATCTGTTCGAACCCGTTGTGGCGCAACGGTATCGCGACCGTATCCTCGCGCCGGGTGGTTCCCGCGACGCGGCCGATTCGGTGGCGGACTTCCTCGGCCGCCCGTTCACCTTCGACGCGTTCGCGGCCTGGCTGGATCGTGCGCCCACGCCTCATACCCCGGCGTAACCGACCGTCCAGCAAGCGCCCGGCCGCCCGACATCGGTGGCTCGGCGGCGGTCCGCCCTACTTGTGCGTCCAATCGGGTTGCAGTAGATCCGCCACCCGGGTTTCGCGGCCGAGAAGCACGACATCGCGGAATTGCAGCAGGATGGCGCCGGTCGGTGCGTGGATCGTCATCGAGTCGCCGATCCTGAGCTGCAGCAGCCGGGAGCCGTCCGGCCGGTCGACCCAGTGTGGCACGTCGTCGGCCGCGAGCCGGTCGAGCCGCACGAAATGCACGGCATGCACTTCGTCGTCGTTGGGGTAGAGAGCGCCGGGATCGTCGAGCGCGACGACGATGGGGGTGATCGCGAAACCGGACGCTGCCGGGAAGTCGTCGAGCCTGCCCAGGACACTGGTGGGCGGGGCGACCAGGCCGATTTCCTCGTGCAGTTCGCGTAATCCCGCCGCGACCGCGGTCTCGTCACCGTCGACGCGGCCCCCGGGCAACGCCCACTGTCCCGCATTGCGGCCGCGATAGGCGCGTTTGATCACGACCACGCACGGCCGGCCGTCGTGTTCCAATACACACAGCACAACGCTCGCGCGTCGCATTCCGGGCACGTCCGCGACCGTTCGAAACTCGAACTCGCGCAAGCGGGCCGCGGCGAGTTCCCGGAATTCCTGCACACTCATACCTCGATGGTGTCAGTACCGGCCCCGGCGTGATCCGCCCGCCCCGCGCGGACGGCAACCGATGCGCGCGGACTACCCGCCCGCCGACCGCGTGCCCGCACCGGAAACCGTGGTCGCCGGCGCGCGCGGTGAGGGCCGGACCGGGGCCAGGGTGACCGCACGACCCGGCGTGCCCGGCTTCGGGTTTCGGATCAGCACTGGGTGGCGGCCGATCGGGTGCTGAACCGTGGTTCGGATCGCAGCTCCACCGCGCGAGTCTGGGAACCGTTCGACGTCGAGACGACTCTCCGGACATTTCGGGCGTGGTTTGCCGGACTCACCGGCGGTCAACACTATGTTTCGGTCTTGTCGGCCTGGTTCCGGCGGGGCCGTCATTGCTGTCTGCCATCGGAACGACCTGCGCCGCACCGGCGCAGAAGGAGGATACGTGCGCATCATCACCACCGGGATCGCCACCGCGGCACTGACCGTCGCAGCCGTGGCGGGAGCCGGCGCCGCTCAGGCCGACGACGACCCGGGGTTCAACCCGCCCAAGGAGATCGTCACCGTCGACATCAATCTGCTCGGATGCTCGATCGGCGCCGGACTCGGCGCCCAATTGGTTCCCACCCTGAGCGCCGGCGGATTCGGCGGCCCGGTGGGTATCGACGCGGGATTGGCCTCGCGGCTGCGTAGCGCGGGCTGCCTGCCCTGGCGCTGACGGCGCGAATTATTCGGTTGCGCTGTCGATTTCGGTGATCGCGTGCACCGGGCAGTCCAGCAGTGCCCGGTGCCCCGCCGTAACCCCGGTCGTCGAGGGAGAAGTACTTCGAGGATGTCGCGGTGGCGGTGGCCGGGCCGCCCGAGCCGAGATGACCGCGATCCTGCGCCCGGCGCAGATCACGGCCGGGCGAAGCGCCGGCATCACGCTGGTCACGGACACGCCGGCCCGGGCGATCGGAGACAGGCGTTCCGGGCATTTCGGGCGCTGAAGGTGGAGGATGACCACCACGATGTGGCGCCGGACGGCGGCCTGTGATGAACTCGTGCCCGTATTCACAGGTTGAGCACGGTCCGGGCTGACATAGTCTGAGCAGGCGAGTTCTGTTCAGGGCAGTTTCGGCGCCGGTCGCTGTCCGGGCGATCGACGGCGAGAACGAACGGAACCGCAGTCGGCAGGGGCAGTCGAGGAGGTCGGCCGTGCACACAGCGGTGACGACGGCAATCACACGGCGTGAGTTGATGCGGCTCACGGGAATCACAGCGCATTCGGTGAGCCGGCGCGGCGGCCGATCGCTCAATGCCGACGCGGTGTCGGGATATATCGACTCCGCGGTCGGGCGCAGCGCCTTCGCCGTCGCCGACGGCATCGGCGATCATCTGCTGGCCGCGCGGGCGGCGCGCAGCGTGGCGCAGGTCGCGGCGCGGGTGGCCGTCGGTGGCAGCGCGGCCGCCGGAATCCTTGCCGCACAACAACAATTGCTGCGCGAATTCCCCGAACCCTCCGCCGACAGCGTGGTGGTCGTGGCCGTGTGCCCGACACCGGACCGCATCGACGGACCCTGTGATATCGCCTGGGTCGGCGACTGCCGGGCCTACCACTGGAACGGGCGAGTGCTGCATCAGATCACCAGCGACCACACCGTCGCCGAGATGATGAACGCCCGAGGCGTCACCGTCGCGCCCCGGATGCACCACATGGTCACGACCTCGGCGCGCACCGTGCGGCCGGATGCGGTGGGCCACGGCATCACCGGTACGGGCAACGGCCGCTGGCTGCTCAGCACGGACGGGGTGCACAAGACCCTGGCCATGACCGAGATCAAGCAGATCCTCGCCGACGCCGACTCCCCGTCGAGCGCCGCGGACGCCCTGGTCGAGGCGGCGATCACGGCCGGTGCCACCGACAACACCACCGCACTGGTCTTCGATCACGGCTGACCGGCGCGCACACCGGTCGCCGCCGTGACCAGGACCCGGCGCAGCGGCCACGGCAACTCGCGAAACAGCGCGGTCATCGCGGCGGCGGTGCCGCGCGGATCGGTGCGCCCGGACAGGTAGGCGCGCTGCAGGTCCGGTGGCAGGGCGAAGAAAGCGTCGAAGAACGCCGGAAGTTCGTGTGGCGGCAGCGCCAGCAGCGCCCGCAGTCCGGCCCTGCGCATGGCGAACACCAGCCGTGCCGAGACCGGCCAGAGACTGCGACCGGTGGCGACGGCGTCGGCCGCGGCGAGTGCGGCGCCGACGCTGTAACCGGTCGCCGGATGCAGCAGTCCGCCCGCCGCCCCGAAGACGCCGTCGCGGGCCCGGCCCCCCTCGACCGGGAAGCGCACCCGTTCGACCGGGGCGTCCGCACCGAATTCGACTCCCCGGCAGCGCAATCGGTGTTCCAGCCGGCGCCGCAACTCGTCGAGGCCGATCGCCGGCCGCCCGGCCAGGCAGGTCTCCTCGAACAGCACTCGGTCCCCGCCCAGCGGGATCGTGTACAGGAACGACGCCGGTTCGGCGGCGCCGGCACCGTTGTCGCGGGACCAGTCCATGAAGACGGCCGGTTCGCGATCACGGTGCAGCACAATGCCGTACGCGGTCTGCTCGGCTCGCCGCGCGTCGCGCGCCAGTCCGCGCGCGTCGACCACACGGCGCGCGGTCAGGATCCGGCCCGAGGCCAGCCGCACCCGCTCGCCTCGGTCGATATCCAGCACCCGGTCGGCGATCACCCGAACCCCGGACAGGTCCAGAGCGTCCTGCAGCGCGGCGGTGCCGAAAACCTGGTAGGCGCGGGCGATGTCGACCTCCCGCGTACCCCGGGCGAGCGGTCGCTCGACCGTCGCGGCCACGACCCGGGCCGGTAACCAGTCCGGCAATTCGTCGGCCCAGGTGGCGTAGGTCGCGGGCCAGCGGCGCCACGGATGCGGATCGATCGCGGTCACGGCGAGTCCGTGGACGGCCGCGCGATGCGCCAGCGCCCGCCCCGCCGGGCCGAGCCCGCAGACGATGAGATCGGCACTCATGCCGCCATTGCAGCAGATCGACCGGTCGCGGTGTGCCCGCCCGTCGCATCACGGCGGGTGTGTCGGGTCCGGTAGGGTCGACCCACGATGCCCGGGGGGAGACCACGACCGCGGAGGGCGCTGCCCCGGGACGCGGAAGGTGGCAGCAGATGACGTATCCCCCCGGACCCGGGCCGTACGGTTACGGCCCGCAACAACCCCACGAAGCGGGGTGGGGGCGCGACCCGAACCAGCCCGGATCCGGCTGGGACGGGGCGCCCGGCGGGTGGGAGACATCGGGATGGGGTCAGCAGATGCCCGCCCCGAACTGGGGGCAACCCGCTCCCGGCGGCTACCCGACACCGCCTCCGCCGAAGAACAACACCGGGCTCATCGTCGGCATCGTCTTCGGCGTCATCGCGCTGCTGGTGATCGCGGGCGGCATCGTCGTGGTCGTGACGCGCGACTCCGGCAGCGACAACCAGGCCGCCGGAACCAGCACTCCCGCGCTCGTTCCCGCCACCACCGACGCCCGGACCACCACCGCCGCACCCACCACCAGCGCGAGTCCCGGGACCTCCGGCCAGCTGAGCTATCAGGAATACGGGCACGACTGGAACTTCAAGGCCGGCGATGTGGAACTGCACGCCGACTGGGTGGAGGGGCGTGATCATCCCAGCTGCGCCGATATCGAGGTCGGCGGCAAACTCACCTCGCTGGGCTGCCAGTACGCGGCGGAGATGGTGTACAAGGCCGAGGGCGGTTCGCTGATGCTGACCCAGTTCATCGTCGGCATGTCGAGCAGTGAGAAGGCCGCGGCCGCGCCGGACGCGTACACCGACGACGACCTGAAACTGCGGCCCGGCACCTACATCTCGAACTTCGCGACCGGCAAATGGAAGGACGACGCCGAAAAGCAGTTCCTCGTCATCACGTTCGCCACCGCGACCAGCTCGGTGGACGAGAACACCGTGAAGAAGTACCTGAAGTACCGGCACGACGACATCCTCGGCGCCCTCGCCTTCCGCTGACGGGGTGTGCGGCCGCCCGGCTCAGATACCGCCGGTCGCGAGCAGGCCGCCGTCGACCCGCACCACCTCGCCGGTGATCCACGCGGCCTGATCGGAGACCAGGAATCCGACCAGCGCGGCCACATCCTCGGGCGTGCCCAGGCGCCGCAGCGGATAGGTCGCGGCCACGGCCTCCTCGTTGTCGGTGACCAACGCGTCGGCGAATTTCGTCTTGACCACGCCCGGCGCGACGGCGTTGACCCGGATCGACGGACCCAGCTGCCAGGCCAGTTCCTCGGTGAGCCGGATGAGGGCCGCCTTGGACGCGCCGTACGCGGCGATCACACCCGTCGAGCGGATGCCGGCCACACTCGCGAGGTTCACCACCGCGCCGCCGTGCTCACCCATCCACGCCCGGTAGGCCTGCTGCACATAGCCGAGCGCCGCGACCACGTTGACGTCGAAGATCTTGCGCACCGCCCCGAGGTCGGCCTCCATCAGCGATCCGTAGACCGGGTTGATGCCGGTGTTGTTGATCAGGATGTCCAGCGATCCGAATTCGGCGACCGCGGTGTCCACCTGCTCGGCGCGCGCCGCCTCGTCACCCGAATTGCCCGCCAGCGCGACGACCGTGCCCGGATGGCCCAGCGCCCGCAGCCGGTCGGCCGCCTCGGCCAGCGGTTCCGGTTTGCGGGCGGTGATCAGCACATTCGCCCCGCGCCGCAGCAGTTCCGCCGCCACCGCGTACCCGATGCCGCGACTCGCGCCGCTGACCAGCGCACCCTTACCCAACAGATCCTCACTCATGGGGCGCGACCTTACGTCAGGTTCGCGTGGGCGGCGCCGCGGACCCGGGGCTGGGTGCTGCGCAGCACCTGGAAGCCGGCGCCGGAGACCATGACCGGAATGCGCCGCGCGGCCTGCAGGTAGCGGATCCGCGCGGAGTGGGGGAGCTCCGGCCACGGCAGCGGTTCGGCGTCGTCGGGATCGGGGTGTTCGGATCCGCCGAGCAGGTCGCGCCGATCCGCGATCCGGCGTTCGTAGTCGAGCCGCGCCAGCAGCCCGATCTCGTCGTCGTCGAAGGTGACCGCGAAGGCCGGATCGAAGGCGGGCACCATGAAGCAGCCGATCGCGGCCAGATCCTCGCCGATCCCGCGGGCCTGCAGCCGATAGGTCCGGCGAGCCTGGTCGCTGAGCTCGTTCCAGTGACGCAGGGCGGCGGCGTCGGCCGGCGCCTCACCGGTGGTCATGACGGTGTGGGCGCGGGCCTGATGGTCGACCCGTTCGCTGGTTTCGTGCAGGGCCCTGCCGAGTTGTTCGCTGACCCGGTCGGTGACGTATCCGGTGAGGCTGTCGATGACGCGGTCCTGTGCGGTCAGCCGGGCCTTCATCCGCCGGCATTCGTGCAGCACCGCTTGGGCGTCGAGGAAGGTCTGCTCGGAACGGCGGTCACCGGTGCGCCCGAGCACGTCCTGCCCGACCATGATCACGATCATGAACACCAGCTGGGCGAGCGTGGACAGAAACGCCATGAAGGCGAACGGGTACGGGTCCACGCGCTGAATTCCCGCCTGCGCCAGCACAACCCACAGAATCTGCGAACCGAGCGCGAGGTAGAAGCCCCAGACGCTGCCCAGCCGCTCGGTCAGCCACACCGCGATCCGGTCGTTGGTGCTGACCGCCTGGTCGGCGGCCTGCGGCGGCGGCTGCACCCGGTGGCGTTCGATCCACGGGTGCGGTGTCGATTCGAGCAGGCTCAGGCCCCGGCTGAGCGCGCGGTCGTGGTGGTCCAGATGCGCCTGCAGATCCGCGACCTGGGCGAAGATCGCCTCGGTGTTCTCGTAGGTCTGTACCGACCGGCGGTCGGCGGCGGCGCTGAGCACCCGCTGGCCCACCAGGATCACCAGACACAGAATCAGCTGGGCGACGTTGTCGACGAACAGCAGGAACGGGAACGGATACGGGTCCACCGGGCGCAACGGCCCCCAGGTCGCCAGCGCCATCCAGGTGCTGAACCCGATGAGCACCAGATACAGCGCGGGCATCGACCCGATCCAGCGGGTGAGGGCGGCGGCCACGGCATCGTTGACACCGAGGCGTTCGTCGGCCATCGTCACCGCGCCGGTGCGCGTGTCCGGTTCGGCGCCGCCGCGCATCTCGTCGCCCCGGCTGTCGCTGCTCACCTCTACGGCCCCCTCGCCTGCGCTCGTCCGCTACCGCGCACTGTACGTGCCCGATATGGCGAGCGCGTATCCGATACGCGGGGGAGCAGGACATCCGGCGGTGAAACCTTCAGCGGTGCAAGGGTTTCGGCCGTCTGCTTCCTCAGTTCGCTCGCGCCGGCGTGTGCGACAGCAGCGTGGCGACCAGTTCGTGTGCGTAGTCCGTGGTCACCGGGCCCGCTCCGAAGAGCACGCGAATGTACATGGGCGCCAACAGATGATCGAGTACGTCGAGGGCGCTGGGCGCGCGTTCACCGCGGGCGTGGGCCCGATCGAGCATGCTCTGGATCTGGCGGCCGCGTTCGGTGAGGAACGCGTCGCGGGCGCGCAGGCCCGCATCGCCCGCACTCGACAGCGCGATCATCAGGCGCAGCACCGCGACTCCGCCGGGGCCGCTGATGTCGCGGGCCACGCCGGCGGCGTAGGCGCGCAGGTCCTCGGTGAGGTTGCCGGTGTCCGGAATCGGTGAGGTGCTGGTCAGCCAGCCGAGGGCGACCTCGGCGGTGAGCTGTTCGAGCGTGCCCCAGCGGCGGTAGATGCTCGTGTCCGCGACGCCGGCGCGCGTGGCGACCTCGGCGACGGTGAAGGCGCCGTAGCCGCGTTCGGCCACGAGTTCCATCACCGACCGGTGCACCGCCGCCGCCACGCGCGCACTGCGCCCGCCCGGACGCCGTGCCTTACCGATGTCTGCCATGCGGCGATCTTAACGCAGCGCGCACTTGCGTTTAGAATCCAGCGTGCTTATATTTTCTAACGCAGCAGTTAGCTGCGTTAGCACTTCGGCGTCGCGCCGCACGAATCCGCATGGAGTCGCCATGACCACTCCCATCGACCACATCGACGCCGCCTTGGACGCGACCGCGCGGATCGTCGCCGGTCTGCGGGACGATCTGCTCGCGAGGCCGTCGTTGTGCCCCGGCTGGGATCTGCGCTTCGAACTCAATCACCTGGTCGGCGGGATGCGCATCTTCGCCGCGGAACTCGCGGGAACCGAGGCCGAACAGGATCATCACGACGAGTGGCTCGGCCGTGATCCGCACGCGGCCTTCGCTACCGCCGCCGAACTCGATCGCGCGGCCTGGCATCGGCCGGATGCCCTGTCCGCGACGGTGCGGCTGGGATTCGGCGCGGTACCCGCGCCCCTGGCCGCACAGATCCATCGCACCGAAATCCTCGTCCACGGAATAGATCTCGCCGTCGTCGCCGGCCTGTCGGACCGCATCGACGAACGGCAGAGCGCCGAACTGCTGGCCACCATGCGGGCGATGGACTTCGACATGTTCCGCCGGCCCGGGATGTTCGCGGCGGCGGTCCCGGCCCGCGCGGACGCGCCGCCGCATCGGCAACTGCTGGCCTTCCTCGGCCGCGACGTGCCCGACGTGTCGCTCAGCGTCGCAGGAGATCGGTGATCACCTCGACCACCGTGTCCGGCGCCTCCTCGGCCATGAAATGCCCGAGCGCGAGAGTGTGATGGTCGAGATCGGTCGCCCACTCGTGCCAGACCGCGGGCGCGTCGTAACCGAGTGCGGCGCCCCAATCCTGCTGAACCACGGTGACCGGCATGGTGAGTCGCCGTCCGGCGGCGCGGTCGGCACGATCGTGGTCGAGATCGACGGTGGCCGAGGCGCGGTAGTCGGCGACGATCGAATCGACCGCGCCGGCACACGCCCGGAGATACTCCGCGCGGACGTCATCGGGAATCGCCCCGGGGTGCAGGCACCAGGCGTCGAGGAAGTGGCCGAAGAAGTCGTCGGCGCTCGCGCGGATCATGCGCTCGGGCAGCCCGGGCGGTTGGGCCATCAGATACAGGTGGAAGGCCACCGCGGCGGTGTGGCCGTGCAGGACCTCCCACATGTCCGGCGTCGGCAGCACATCCAGCACCGCGAGATGGGAGATCCGATCGGGATGGTCGAGTCCGGCGCGAACCGCGACCAGTGCGCCGCGGTCGTGCCCGGCCAGCGCGAACCTATCGAATCCGAAGTGGTCGGCCAGTGCGATCACATCCGAGGCCATCGCGCGTTTGGCATAGGTGTCCGGGCCGGCGGCAACCGGTTTGCCGCTGTCGCCGTAGCCGCGCAGATCCGGGCACAACACCGTGTGCTCGCGGGCCAGCGCCGGGGCGACGTGGCGCCACATCAGATGCGTCTGCGGGAAGCCGTGCAACAGCACGATCGGAGTTCCGGAGCCGGCGTGCGCCACTGACAACGCGACTTCCTCGGCGACCGGAACACGGTCGTAGTCGAAACCGGTGATGGTGGGTGCGGACATGCGGTGACGATCCCTTCTCTAGGCTGGTTCGGTGCGCGATCGATACTCGGCGGCGGGAATGAGCAACCGATGAGTGCGCAGCTCACCGACCCCGATGCGGCACCCTCGGCCGGAGTCCTGGGCCCGGTGCGGGCCGTCGCCGCCGACGGGACGCCGCTGCCGCTGCACGGCCCCCGCCACGCCGAGGTGCTGGCCCGCCTGATCGCCGCCGGGGGACGGGTGGTGCCGGTGCCGGCAGTGGTGGCAGACCTGTGGGAGCAGCCGCCGCCGGGAGCGGTCGCCGCCGTGCGCACGTTCGTCGCCGCACTGCGGCGCGCGCTGGAACCCGGTCGCGCACCACGCACCCCTTCCCGTGTGATCGTCACCGAGGGCACCGGATACCGGCTGATGTTGCCCCGCGACCACGTCGACGCCTGGTCCTTCGACGATCTGGTCCGCGCGGCGGCGAATCAGGCCGGGCCTCCGCGGATAGAGACGCTGGAGACGGCCCTCGCGCTCTGGCGCGGAGACGCCTACGGCGACTACCGGTGGGCGCGCGGAGAGGCCGCGAAACTCGGCGAATTGCGTTCGGCCGCAGTAGAAATGCTCGCGGAGGCGTGGATCCGGTCCGGGCGGCCGGAACAGGCCGTCGCCGAACTCGAGACGCATCTGCACGCCCATCCCGCACGCGAACGGGCCTGGCTGTTGCAGGCGCGCGGGCTGTGGCAGGCCGGGCGGCGGGAGGACGCGCTGGCGGCACTGCGGCGGGCCCGCACCCGGCTCGGCGCGGAGGCCGGATTGGATCCCAGTGCCGAACTGACCGCTCTCGAGCGCGAAATCCTCACCGCGGATACGGAATTCGGCGAGCACCGATTGTGGCGGGAGACCGTCGCCGCCTCCGGTGCCCTCGGCCCCCGCAGCCGCCTCACCTCCTCCGCCGACCTGTTGCGCGGCCTGGCCCTCACCGACGCGACCGGTCTGACGACCGCCCAGGACCGCCGGGCGCGCGCGATCGACGACCTGTCCGCGATCGACGATCCCGAACTCACGGCCACCGCGCTGACCCGCATGGAGGTCCCCGGGGTCTGGTCGGTACTCGACGACCCGGCCCGGTCGGCGCGCGTGGCCGAGGCCGCCCGCACCACCCTCGAACGCTTGGACGTCGAGGCCGCGCCCGCGCTGCGCGCCCGGCTGCTCGCGCTGTTCGCCGTCGAAACTCGCGGCCGCCGTGGCACTTCCGGTGCCGAGGCGGCGCGCGCCGCCGAACGGATCGCCCGCGACCTGGGCGATCCGTCCGTCCTCGTGCTCGCTCTCGACGCCCGATTCCTGCAGTCCTTCCACACCCCGGGCCGGTGGCCGATGCGGGCGCGGCTCGCACATGAGCTCATCACCGTGTCGAGCCGGCACGACCTGTCGACCTACCTGATCCTGGGACATCTCGTCGCGATGCAGGCCGCGGCCGCACTGGGCGACGTGGCCGCCGCCGACGAGCACGCCGCCACGGCCGACCGGCTCGCGGTGCGCTACGAGCGCGACCTGGTCGGCGTGTTCACCACCTGGTACCGCGCGCTGCGCACCGTGCTCACCGACCGGCCCGAGCCGGAGGTGGCAGATGCCTACGAACGCGCACTCGCCACCCTGCCGGGCTGCGGAATGCCCGGTGTGGCAGCCGGTCTCGCGCCGCTGACCCGCCTGTGCCTCGCGCTGCGGGCCGGCCGCGACCCGGCCGAATTCGCCGCGGTCGACTTCGGGCCGAACACCCCCTACGTCGCCGCGCTGGTCCGACCCCGGGACGCTCACGAACTGCTGCGTGCGGCGCCGGCCCCGCCGCCGGACCACCTGGCCGAATTGCGTTGGGCGCTACTCGGAATCGCCGCCGGCCGGTTCGCGGACCGGGAGACCGCGCGCCAGGTGCACCGCGCGCTGAGCCCGGCGCGGGGCGAACTGCTGGGGGCGGGAACCGGCATGCTGAGCCTCGGTCCGGCCGACGCGCTCCTGGATCGTCCGGCGCCGTAACGAAACATCCGGGGGTGCGATCCCTCGGATGTGAGTATCAACGGCCTCTCGGCCGCCCAGCAGCGCGCCGCGTTGCGCCGCCTCGTGGTGGCCTTCGGTGAACTGAACACCATCGTCGAACTCGCCGCGGCCGAGGCCTCTCCGGATCTGCGCGAACATGCCGAAATCGCGCGGGACATGCTCGGCGCCCTGGTCACGGAGGTGGCGCAGCCCTCTCGCGATCGCCGGTGCTATCTGCCATTGACAAATGGCACATAGGTAGATGATGCTCGGTAGATGGAGACGAGAAGGTCAACGGAGACCTCGCCGTCGGCCACCGCACCGGTCCCGTCGTCACCGTCGCCGCGTGCGCGGCCGGCGCTGACCGGGGGACGGTACGGGGTACGGCCGATCAACTACCTGCTGCCGGCGAATCCGCTCGGCATCGCCGCCACCCGTGGACCGGTCGCGTCGATCATGGCGCTCTGCGGACCGGTGTTGCCGGGAACCCGTGTGACACAGGTCCGTTCGGGTTCGCTGCGCGGGGAATGGGTGCACGCGGCCGCCTTCATCACCGGTCTACCCACGCGATCCCGTGCGGCACAACCGGTATCGAGTGTCCGAGAGGCGGGATAGCGATGTGGATCGTGGATGCGATGGCCGGGGCGAATGCGGCGCTGCGGTCGGTGATCGGCGGTGGTGACCGTACCTACGGAGCGAAGGCCGTCGTCACCGGCGCCGGCAGCGGCATCGGACGTGCCTTCGCGCTGGAGCTGGCCGGGCGCGGGGGAGAGGTGATCTGTGCCGATATCGACCTCGGCCGCGCCGAGGAGACGGTCGCGCTCATCGATCGGACGCACGGCCGCCGCGCGCACGCCGTCCGCTGCGATGTGGCACAGCGCGCGGAGGTGGAATCGCTGGCGCGCCACAGTGCCTCGCTTTTCCACGGGCCGCCGACACTGGTGATCAACAACGCCGGTGTCGGCATCGGCGGAAAGCCGGTGGGCGACATCGGCTTCGAGGACTGGCAGTGGGCGCTGGGCATCAACCTGTGGGGTGTGGTGCACGGATGCGAGCTGTTCGTGCCGCAGCTGCGCCGCGCCGGCCGCGGTGGCATCATCAATGTGGCCTCGGCGGCCGGATTTGCCGCCGCACCCGCGATGGCCCCCTACAACGTCTCCAAAGCGGGCGTGGTGTCGCTGTCGGAAACCCTCGCCGCCGAACTGTCGGGTACCGGCGTGGCCGTGACGGTGCTGTGCCCGACCTTCGTGCGCACCAACGTCGCCCGCGACGGACGCATCACCGCCGGATCGGCCCGGCTGGCCACCGAACTGATGCGCTGGACCGGCTTCTCGCCCGACCACGTCGCGCGCATCACCCTCGACGCCCACGAGCGCGGCCGCCTGCATGTGCTGCCGCAGCTGGACGCGGTGGTCGTCTGGCATCTCAAACGACATTTCCCGGCCACCTACACCCGGGCCCTCGGCGTGCTGAACCGGATTCTGCCGCACGACGATTCGGCTCCGGCACCGGCCCGCAGCGAGAAGACAGGAGTCTGACATGTCCTTCGACTTCGACGATATGCTGGCCAAGATCAAGTCCCGGCAGTGGGCGCTGGCCGATATCGACTGGGACGCACCGGGTGCGGAACTGATCGACCCCGACCTGCACGCCAAGCTGACGCCGTTCATGGCGGATCTGATGTGGATCGAGAACGTCGGCGCGCGCGGCTTCGCGGCGATGGCGAAGAAGGCCCCGACGCAGACGCTGCGCGAGATCTACCGGTACTTCCACGCCGAGGAGCAACGCCACGCCAACGCCGAACTGGCCCTGATGCGGCGCTGGGGCATGCTCGACGGCGACGAGATCCCCGAACCGAATATCAACGTCAAGCTGGTCATCGACTTTCTCGACAAATACGCCGACGGCATGTCGCTGTCGTTTCTGGGCACGGTGATTCCGATGCTGGAGGTGGCCCTCGACGGCGCGCTGATCAAATTCGTCACCGACGAGATCGCCGACCCGGTCGCCCAGGAGGTGTTCCGCAAGATCAACTCCGACGAATCCCGGCATCTGGCCACCGATTACGCGGTGATGGAACTGCTCGGGCACTCCACCGCCCGCAAACTGGCGATCGACCTGGTCGGCGGCTGGGCGAAGCCGTCGCTGATGATCGGTGTGCTCAGCTATGTGCCGTTGCTGAACAAGATGCGCGACAACATCGTCGCGATGGGAGTCGACGAGGACAAACTGTATGCCGCGATGCGCCGGTTCAAGGCGGTCGGGGAGCGCACGCCCGTGGTGAACCGGGTACCGATGTACCGGATCGTCAAGCTGCACAGCGACTGGGTGGTCAACCGCGACCACCCCTACCACCTGCTGGCCGACATGCTGGTGAAGGTGACCGCCCGCATCCCCGACCGGGTGCTGCCCGCGCAGCCGACCTGGTCGAAGGAACTGACCTACGAGCCGGTCGCATGACCACGGGCCGATACACCGTGTTGGACGTCGCGATCGTCGGAGCCGGATTCGCCGGGATCGGGGCGGCGATCCGGTTGCGGCAGTGCGGAATCACGAATTTCGCGCTCTTCGAACGGGACCGGCGCGTGGGCGGCACCTGGCGCGACAACACCTATCCGGGCGCGGCCTGCGACATTCCGTCGCGCCTGTACTCCTACAGTTTCGCGCCCAATCCGGATTGGTCGCAGACCTATTCCGGCAGTGCGGAAATCCTCGGCTACATCGATGCGATGGTCGAGAAGTTCGCGCTCGGCGATTCGATTCGCTTCGGGCACACCGTAACCGGACTGACCTACGACGAGGCGGCGGGGGAATGGGAGATCGTCTTCGACGCCGGCCGCGCACCGGTGCGGGCCCGCTCGGTGGTGGTCGCGTCCGGACCGCTGGCCAACGCGAGCCTGCCGGACATCCCGGGTCGCGACAGCTACGAGGGTCATATGATCCACTCCGCCCGCTGGGATCACGACTACGACTTCACCGGCAAGAAGGTAGCCGTGGTCGGCACCGGCGCCAGTGCGGTGCAGATCGTCCCGGAACTGGTCGAACGGGCCGGGTCGGTGAAGGTCTTCCAGCGCACCCCGGGCTGGGTCCTGCCGCGGATCAACCGGCACACCACCAGCCTGACCCGGCAGCTGTACCGGCACCTGCCGCTCACCGAGCGGCTCGCCCGGCAGGCCTGGTTCTGGGGGCACGAATCGGTGGCGCTGGGCGTGGTGTGGAATACGCCGCTGACCCGGATCGTGGAATCGGTGGCGCTGGCCCATCTGCACAGCCAGGTCCGTGATCCGTGGTTGCGACGGCAGCTGACGCCCGACTTCCGGGCCGGATGCAAGCGGCTGCTGATGAGCAGCGACTACTACCCGGCGTTGCAGCGCGACAACTGCACGCTGGTCACCTGGCCGATCGCGGGAATGTCGCCGGCGGGAATCCGCACCGCCGAGGGAATCGAGCACCGGTTCGACTGCATCGTGTTCGCCACCGGTTTCGAGGTGTCCAAGGCGGCTGCGCCGATCCCGATCACCGGCCGGGGCGGGCGCATGCTCGACGACGAATGGCGCAGGGGCGCATACGCGTACAAGAGTGTGACCGTCGCCGGTTATCCGAATCTGTTCTTCACCTTCGGGCCCAATTCCGGCCCCGGGCACAATTCGGCGCTGGTGTACATGGAGGCACAGATCGACTATCTGGCCGCGGCGATCGGCATGCTGCTCGAGCGGAATCTGCATTCGCTCGAGGTGCGCCGCGACCGGCAGGACCGCTACAACCACCGCCTGCAGCGCAGGCTGCGGGCGACCACCTGGAATTCCGGATGCCGCAGCTGGTATCTGACCGAGGACGGGTTCAACGCGACCATGTTCCCGGGCTTCGGCAGTCAGTTCACCGGTCAGCTCGCCACCCTCGATCCGCGCGACTATGTCCTGATCCCCGGGCGCGGTGGCGGGCGCGCGCCCGTCGCCGATCGGGCGGTGATCTCGTTGGGCTAATGTCGACACGATGCGTCGCGCCCGGGCTGCTCACAGGGCCGGGGGCGGGTGCGACGCGGGTCGGCGTCCGGCACGAGGAAAGGGTGGGCGAGAACGGGATGGCGGAGTACCGCATCGATGAACTCGCCCGCGCCGCAGGCACAACCAGCCGCAATGTGCGCGCCTACCAGGAACGTGGCCTGCTGCCCCCGCCGGTGCGCCGGATCGGGCGTGCGCTGATCTACGACGACTCCCATCTGGAGCGGTTGAAGATCATCGACGTGCTGTTGCAGCGCGGGTTCACCACCGCCCATATCGCCGATTTCATCACCGGCTGGGAAACGGGTAAGGACCTCACCGAGATCCTGGGACTGCAGCACGCGGTCACCGCCGCCTGGGGGCAACCGGACGAGACGCTTCAGGTGCCCCGCGAATTGATAGACACCTTCCTCGGTGAGGAGGCGGCCGATCCGGAGATCCTGGCACGTCTCGCCGAACTCGGGCTGGCCCGGATCGGCACGGAGACAGTCGAATTCACCGATCCGCAGCTGCTGGAGAATTTTGCCGAACTGCACGGTTACGGGTTCCGGCTGGGCCGGCTGGCCGATCTGCAGGCGGCCGTCAGCGGCCGCCTCGACGAGATCGCCCACGACATGATGGCGGCCGCCAAGGAACATATCGTCGACACGCACGGCCCCGGCTGGCTGCCCGACACCGACGACGAAATCGCCGAAACCGCCAAGATGCTCACTCATTTGCGCGGTCTCGCCGTCACGGCGGTGAACAACACCCTGGCACGGTCGCTGGACCGCGTGCTGCGGGAGGAATTGGGCGACTACCTCGCCGAGGCCGTGGATCGCCGCGCCAGGGAGAACTGACCGGCGCCTGCGCGGTCAGGACCGGCCGGGACGACGCCCGGGCACCGCCGGAACACCCGCGCCGTGCCGGATTTCCAGCCGCCGTTCCAGTCCCTCGATGATCAGGGTGAGATCGAATTCGAACTGCTCACCGACGCGCCCATCGGTTTCGCGAGCGGCGGCGACCGCACGCAGCAGCGGAAATCCCGACTCGTTGCCCAGCGTGCGCCGCACCGCGGCCGCCTGCGGGTCGATCGGCCCGCCGCCGGCGTCGAGCGCCTCGCGCGCGGCCGAATAGGCCATCGCCGCAACGAGTTTCAGCGTGCGCCCGGCTTCGCTCGCGTCCAGTCCGGCGCGGACCAGCGCGGCCATGATCCGCTCGACCAGTTCCAGCGCCGACAGGCCCGCCTTGCCGTCGAACCGGACGTAGACGATGAGCGCACCCACCTGCACCAAGGCGTCGACCACCGCGTGGCCGAACAATCGCAGCAACTCGCGCCAGTCCGCCCGCTCGGGCAGATCGACCCGGCCGAAGCCGGTGTCGAACGCGTCGAACGCGACCAGTTCGAGCAGGCCCTGGCGATCGCTGACGTGATAGTTGAGTGATTTGCGATGCACGCCGAGCGCATCGGCCACCGCCTGCATGGTCAGATTCTCCGGCTCCAGATCGCGTGCGGCGGCGAGGATGCGGCGGCGGTTCAGCCGGGGCGGGCGCCCGCGGCGACGCCCCGCAGCGATCACGGCCTCACCGGAATCTGCCATGGGTGGCCTCGACGTGGCCGCTTTTTCCCGGCCGGTGAAAATAATGTGGGAACTTTTCCGGGTCTCGGTGAGGCCGTGCGCCGGGCTAGGATCGACGATCGGTCCTCGGGCGAAGACCAGGCAGGAGTATGTGATGGCGTCGAAAGCCGCCGGGCAGCGTCGCCGGCCCACGCAGGAGCGGGCCAAGGCGACCCGGGAGCACATCCTCGACACCGCCGCCCGGCTGTTCGGCGAGCGCGGCATCGCCAATACCTCGACCAACCGGATCGCCGCCGAGGCCGGTATGAGCATCGGCACCGTGTACCGCTACTTCTCCGATCGCACCGTCATCGTCGAGGAGCTGCTCGCGCGCCTGCTCGAGAACATCGAAAAGCGCGCCACCGACAGCATTTTCGACCGCTCGGACGCCACCATGCACGAGATGACCTCGCGCCTGCTGAACTCGATCGCCGAGGAGTTGGTGGCCAACGCGCTGCTGGTCCGCGCGCTGGTCGCCGGGGTGCAGTTCTACAGCAGCGGCATTCCGGAGTTCGAGCCGCGGCTGCGCCTGCTGATCAAGGTGCTGCTGATCCAGGTGCTCGGCCCCGGTGACGATCACGAATACGACGTGATGACCTTCGTGGTGATCAACACCGGCTTCTCCGCTGTACTGCGGGCCTCGGCCATCGAATTCGACGAGCAGCAGCGCCGCGAGGCCATCGACATGACCGCGCACATGATCGGCGACTGGATCGAAGCCGAGGCCGCGCGGCGCAGCGGGGCCGGGGCCCCGGCGCCACGCCTCAGATGACGGTGCCGATATCGGTGGCGACGATGCGGTCGAGCGCGCGTTCGGCGACCGCGGCGATGGTCATCGACGGATTGCAGGCCGCGGTACTGCCAGGAATCAGGGCGCCGTCGAGCACGTAGAGACCGCGCGTGCCGTGCACCCGGCCCTCCAGGTCGCAGACCGTGCCCATCGGCGCGCCACCGAGCGGATGCCAGGTGCTCGGGGCCGCGGCATTGGTGTCGAGCACCGTGCTGCCGGGTCCCGCGATGGCATGGACGCGCGCGGCGATGCGCTGCTGCAGTGCGGCGTCGGCGTCGGCGGGCCAGTACAGTCTCGCGTCGTCGGTGGCCGCGTCGTAGGCGAGATGTCCACGGCCGTCGGTGATTCCGAAGCCGACCAGCATGGTCGAATGCGCGTCCACACCGGCCGGCGGAATCGACGCCTGGATCACGGTATTGGCGATGGCCGGATCCTCCCATTCCTTGCTGCCGTAGACCACCGGGCCGCCCTGGGCGGTGCCGAAATCGTCGGTGGCGCTGGTCCAGGTGAAGATCCGGTCGCCGTTGTTGCCCCACTGACCGCCGAGGCCGTCGGGCAGATCCGCGATCTGTCCCTTCGCGGCGGCCCGCAGCAGCAGCTTGGTGGTATTGATGCTGCCCGCGGCCATGATCAGCGCGTTCGAGGTGAGAACGAGGCGTTCGACGACCCGTCCGGCGGTATCGATCCGATCCACGCTGATCTGCCAGCGGCCGTCGGGCGTCCGCGCCACATCGGTGACCTCGTGCTGGGTTCGCACCGTGGCGCGGCCGGTCGCCTCGGCGCGGGCCAAATAGGTGACATCGACGGAATGTTTGCCGCCGTTGTTCACCCCGAGCGCGCAGTCGCCGTTGATGTAGGAGGGTTTCATCTCGCCGCGCATCTCGCGCAGCGCGAAGCTCCAGTCGATCGGCATGGGAATCTTCGACAGCTCGTAGCCGGCCGCGCCGACGTTGCGCGCGAACGCCCGGGAGGGCAGATAGGTGGGGCTGTCGATCAGCTCGTCGGGTGCGACGTCGGCGCCCAGCATTCGCGCCACCCGCGGGTAGTGCTCGCGCGCCATCAGCGCGTAGTCGAGTTCGGCGGGGAAGACCTCGGAGAAGGTCGCCTCGGTCGGCTGCAGCGTCATGCCCTGGTACACCAGCGAGCCGCCGCCGACACCCGCGGCGCAGACCGCGGTCATGTTCTCCCCGACCACGGCCTCGAGCAGGCCGGTGTACGGCTCGAGCGCCACCGGCACGCCCAGCACCTCGGGCGCGGACCGGTACCAGAGCATGCGCCGGTCGGGGCGCGTCGGGTGCGGGAAGGTGTCGGCATTCGGGCCGGTCGGCCAGCGCATACCGCGTTCGAGGACCAGGACGTCGACGCCGGCCTCGGCCAGCCGTAGCGCGCTGACGCCGCCACCGAATCCCGAGCCGATGATGACGACCCGATGATCTTCCCTGGTCAGCGGGATCGACGTCTGTCGTCTCCCGGTGGTCATCCAGGGCTGGGCGCTCGCGGTGGCCGCGGTGGCCAGTGTCAATCCGGCAGCGGTGGCGCCGAGCAGAAAGGAGCGTCGCTTCATCGGGGTCATGCACTCTCCATCAAGACCTACAGGTACGTAACATCGGTCGCGTGGTTCGCCTCGGACGCGAAAACAGGGTGCGTGCCCGGCGAGCATGACCGAAACCAACCGGACAACAGTCTCCGGTTGCTAGGGCAGTGTGTACGACCGGGCCCGTCTCGTCAACTGCAACTTGTTCCAATCGAGGTGGCGCGGGTTCGGCGTCGTGAAATCCGCACGCGCCGAAGGACACCGGGCGCGGAGGGCGGCATCCGTCCGCCGTGTCGAATCGCCGACCGCGTGCGGTAACGTCGATCAGATGACCGCGTCACCCCGGGCCAATCGAGGGCCGAAGGCCGCTGCGGCGAACCGACGGGCGTTGGTTCGCGCGGCGCGGGAGGTGTTCGCCGAGAACGGCTTCGACGCACCGCTGAATTCGATCGCCCGCGCGGCGGGAGTGGGCCCGGGCGTGCTGTACCGGCACTTCCCGACCCGCGAATCGATGATTCTGGCGGTGTTCGACGACAACGTCGTCGCGATCGAGGAGGTGGCGAATCGGCCGGGGACCACGGCGGTGGATCTGCTGGATTTCATCGTCGACCAGATCGCGGTCTCGGCCGGATTCATCGCCACGATCGATCCCACCGGCTTCGACGATCCGCGGCTGTTCGAGGTGTCGCGCCGGCTCGTCGACCTGATCGGCGCCAAACTGGCCGATACCGATCTGCGCGGCTCGCTGCGCCCGGAACTCACCGCCGAGGATGTCGTGACCGCGCTGGCCATGCTGGCGGCCGTACTGATCAAAACCGAACTTCCGGCGCGCCAGGCCACGGCGCGGCGCGCCTGGAGTCTGCTGATGCGCGGGCTCAGCCGCGAATCCGGCAACTGAGCCGCGTCGCGTGCGCCCGGGGTCAGGCGGCCAGGTCGGAGGGTTCGAAGGGCGCGAAGAAGGCGCCCATCCCGCCGGCGGCCAGCACATCGCCCAGTGCGATGAAATCGTAACTGCCACCGGAATTTCCGGCGATCGCGCGCACCTCGGCGAGATTATCGCCGGTGTCGTGGCGCAGAAGCCGGCGCCGCGCGCGGACCAGATCCTCGGCCGGCACCTGTGCTTCGACGTGGGCCAGCATCAGATGCAGGCACAGCTGCTGGGCCGGGGTCGCCGGACCGGGCGGGCGGCCCGAGGACAGTTCGGCCTCCAACTGGTCGAAGGTCTGGGCCAGGTAGAACAGGAATACCGGGCGCGGACTGTGCAGCAGGACGGCACGCACCTCGTCGCCGAGCAGTTGCGCCGCGCGGCACAGCGCCGCGGTGAGCCGCGGGGTCGGTCCGGTGCTGTCGAAGTCGCTCATCTGTTCTCTCCCAACCACTTCAGTACTGCGAGCTGCCCTGATTCGACGGCGATGATGTCGGCGCCCTCGTGCGCCATCCGCACGGCGTGTCCGGGAGCGTTGATGTGCAGTTTCCACCGAATGAGAAGTAGATTTCTGTCCGTTATTCCGAGGACTGCAACCGGGCCACGAACTCGGCCACGTCGCCGGCCGCGGGCTCGTAGCCCGGGAAGTAACAGCAGATGTCGCGGGCGTAGTCGCCGAAGCGGGCGTGGGCCTGCGCCGCGCATTCGGCGGGGGACCCGACCAGTGCGATGGTGCGGACCATCGGCTCGGTGATCAGCCCCCGCATCTCGGCGTAGCGGCCCTGCTTCGACAGGGCGTTGAGTTCGGGTTGCACCTCACCCCAGCCCTCGGCGTCGAGAACCGGGCGGTAGGCCGGGGTGGAGGCGTAGAAGGCGATGAGCCGCGCGACCGCGTCGACCGCGGCGGCCAGCTCACCGGCGGTACGGCCGAGCGCGACCATGGCCTGGGCGACCACCTCGAATTCGTCGAGTGTGCGGCCCGATTCGGCCAGCCCGCGCCGCAGCGCCGGCACCGTGCGCCGGGTGAAATGCGTGGCGCTGTTGAACGGCATGACCAGCAGTCCGTCGGCCACCTCGGCGGCGGTTCGGGTCATCACCGGTCCGAGCGCGCCCATCAGCACCGGCGGCGGGCCGAACGGATTCGGGCCGGGATCGAAGGTCGGCGGCATCAGCGTATGGGTGAAGAATTCGCCCCGGAAATCCAAGGGCGCGTGGCCTTCCCATGCCGCGAGGATGGCCTTCACCGCCGCGACCGATTCGCCGGTGCGCGCGGCCGGACGTCCCCACCGGCTGCCGTACCGCTTCTCGATGTGCACCCGGATCTGCGACCCCAGCCCCAGCCGGAACCGTCCGCCGCTGAGCGCCTGCAGATCGTAGGCGGTGTGCGCCAGGTGCAGCGGACTACGCGGCCCGGCGATGGCGACATTGGTCATCAGGTGCAGATCGGTCTCCGCGGCGGCGAGAACCAGCGGCACGAACACGTCGTGCGGGCCCTCGAAGGAGAAGATGCCGTCGGCGCCGAGCGCGGCGATCGCGCGAGCGCTGTCGCGGGCACGTAGCGGCGAACCCTCCACCTGCAGATGCACTTTCACCGGTGATCCTTCCGTTCGGTGGCATCACGCTAGCGGAAGGTGCGGCGGCTCAGGCCGGATGCGCGGCGGTGAGACGTTCGGCGCACTCCCACACATCGCGTTCGCGCGCCGGATCGTAGGACTCCGGCGACGATTCGGCGACCCGGTAGCGATCGATGTAGCTACCGGAATCGGCCGGGACGGCTCCGGTAACCACCTCGGCGAGGCGCCGGGCCGCCGTCTTCGGCGTGCTCGCCAGCGGCGTCCAGGTGAGCGCGGGCGCGAGGCGGCGGACGGCGAAGCGCTCCCACGGCCCGGCGTTGCGGGTCAATCCGGTGCCGGGGACGAAACCCGGATTGTAGGAGAGGATGTCGATTCCGGCCGGAAGCCGGCGCGCGTATTCGTGGACCAGGTAGATCATGGCCAGCTTGCTCGTCGAGTACGCGGTGCGGCCCGCGGCCGTACTCGACGGATCGGCGAAGGCGCCGGGGTGGGCCAGCACATCGGGGGAGTGCCACACCGGGCCGGGCACCATGCCCAGGTTGTGCCGCAGATCGCCGAAATGGGTGTCGCTGACGGTGATCACGATCCGCGAGGGCACCACGAAGCGGTCGCCGAGCAGGCGCAGCAGTAGATGGTTGGCCACGACGTTGACGGCGAAGGTGGCCTCGAGCCCGTCCTCGGTCGCGATGGTCGCCTCGGTGTACTGCATCCCGGCATTGCCGACGAATCCGGCCAGCGGCGGCACCTCACCGCGATCGAGCAGTTCGTGGATTCGCCGCGCCGCCGAGCGAATACCGGTCAGCGAGGCGAGATCGGCCTCCACATGCGAGGCCGCGTACCCCGCCCCGGACAGTTCCGCACACACCTGCGGTCCGGACTCGCCGCGTGCCAGTACCAGGAGTCGCGTATCCGGTGCGATGCGCAGAATCTCCCGGGCGGCGATCCGGCCGATTCCACGAGTCGCGCCGGTCATCACGAGGGTGTGCATGTCACGACGGTAACCCGCGCGCGGTCCGCACGCCCGTCGTGCGAATGGCGCAACCGTGCGGGGCGAACGGCGCAGCCGGGTCAGGCGAACGGGCTCTGCAGCGGCGGGGACGGTGGGAAGGTGACCGGCAGTGCGGCCAGTGCATGGTTGAAAGGTCCTGGGCGCCACTGCAATTCCGTTACCGGAACCGCCAGCTCGATATCGGGCAGCGCGTCCAGCAGCTGATCCACGGTGTCCTGGGCGATCAGATACGCGATCCGGCGGGCCGGGCAGGCGTGCGGCCCGGCGCCCAGCGACAGATGGGAGCGGTTGCCGTTGCGATCGCCCTCGCGCACCTGCGGATCGTTGTTGCAGGCCGCGATGCCGATCAGCACGGGCTGATTCGCCGGTAGCCACACATCGTCGATGAGCATCGGCTGGCGCGGGTAGCTCGCGCAGTAGTTCGCCAGCGGCGGGTTGTTGAACAGCACCCAGTCCAGGGCGTCGCGGGTGGTGAGGGTGCCGCCGAGCAGATTTCCGGAGAACCGCTCGTCGGTCATCATCAGCAGCAGGGCGTTGGCGACCAGATGCAGTTGCGGTTCGATACCCGCGCCGTACAGGCTCACCAGCTGATTGATCACCTCCTCGTCGTCGAGGGCGCTCTCGTGCGCGATCAGCCGGGAGGTGATGTCGTCGCCGGGGTGGGCACGCTTGCGGTCGGTATGTTCCTGCAGGGCGGCCGCCAGCATCCGGTTGCCCGCCGCCGCGTCACCGGTGACGTCGAAGATGGGTGCCAGCCCGGCCGCGACCCGCTCGGCGATATCGGGTTCGATGCCCAGCATCGTGTTCAGGCTGGTGAACGCCAGCGGGCGAATGTACTGGGTCAGCAGGTCGGCACGGCCGTCGACGGTGAACGAGTTGATCAGCGGGATCGCGACCCGCTCGACGACGGTGTGCAGCGTGTGCAGGTCGACCCCGTCGATGGCGGCGACATTGGCGGCGCGGAACCGCGCATGGTCGGGGCCGCTGCTGCGCAACGCATTCGGGCGCCAGCCGAGCATCGGCAGAATCGGGCTGTCCGCCGGTACGGTGCGCTGCCAGGCCCGCGGGTCGGCGGGGAAATGCTCGGGATCGTTGAGAATCCGCAGCGCGGCCTGATAACCGATCACCAGGGTCGCCGGCACGCCGGGAGCGAGTTCGATCGGAGCGAAGGAGCGGTGGTGGGCGCGCATCCGCTCATATCCGCCGCGCGGGTCGACGGCGAATTCCTCGGTGTAGAGGGGAACACGAGGTCCGTCCGCGGCGATCGGTGAACTGTGTGCCACGGGACACCTGTTCGACGGCGATTCCAGCGAATGCGGCGTGGTCACAGAAGACAACTCCAAACGGTCGTGGTGGACGTCGACGGCGGCAGCCGTCACCAGTCGTGATGCCAAAAGCGTTGGGCCGAACCATGATCTGAGGTCCGGGAGCCGATGGTACCTACCCGCGTGCCGGTTGCGCAGCGGAAGCCGGGCATCGGTCGCAGGTCCGATGCCCGGCGTCCGGGCCAGTGATGTGGTAGTGGCTCTGTTGTTTCGTGGCCGGTCGTCGCAGACTGACCGATATGACAACTCTGCTGATCATCGCGGTCGTAGCGGCGGTGGCGGCCGCCCTGTTCGACACCGTGGCGCCTCGCGGTGACCGTGCGGAGTTCCGGTGCGCCCTACGGCACGCCAGGCATTCGCTGACCGATTGGGGCGCCGCCCGCGAATGACCTAGTCGTCCTCGCCCGAACGGCGCCCGGGCAGGAACTCCTGTGCCTTGGTCTTCATGCCCTGAGTGACCAGATGCCAGGCGTTCGGGTCGCCGCGCAGCACGGCCTCCGCGGTCGCCTTCATCTGATCCCAGGTGGCGTGCGGTGGGATCGGCGGAACCTCCGGATCGCAGCGCACGTCCAGCAGGGTCGGGCGATCCGCGGTCAGCGCCCGTTCCCAGGCCCCGGCCAACTGCTCCGGATCGTCGACCTCGATCGCCGCGAGGCCGAAGCAGCGCGCGGCGTCCGCGTACGAAATGTCCGGAAGTGACTGCGAATCCTCGAATTTGGGTGAACCGCCCATGGACCGCAGCTCCCAGGTCACCTGGTTGAGGTCGTTGTTGTGGAAGACGCACACCACCAGTCGCTTATCGCTCCACTGTTCGGTGTAGCGGGCGATGGTGATCAATTCGGCCAAACCGTTCATCTGCATCGCGCCGTCGCCGACGAGCGCGATCACCGGGCGATCCGGGTGGGCGAACTTCGCGCCGATCGCGTACGGCACACCGGGCCCCATGGTGGCCAGTGTGCCCGACAGCGAGCCGCGCATGCTGCCGTGGAATTTCAGGCAGCGCGCGTACCAGTTGGTGGAGGAGCCGGAATCGGCGGTGACGATGGCGTTGTCCGGAATCTGCTGCGACAGTTCCCAGACCACCCGCATCGGATTGACCGGTTCGGCGGTAAGCAACGCCTGCCGCTCCACGGTCTCCCACCAGCGCGCCACATTCGACTCGATCGTCTCCCGCCAGGACCGGTCGCTCACCGGCTTCAGCAGCGGAATGATCTCGGCCAGTGTGGCTTTCGCGTCACCGACGAGATTGACCTCGGTCGGATACCGCATGCCGATCATGGTGCCGTCGATATCGATCTGCACGGCACGGGCCTGATCCAGCGGCGGCAGGAATTGGCTGTAGGGGAAGTTCGAACCGATGATGACCAGAGTGTCGCAATCACGCATCAGCTCGTAGCTGGGGCGGGTGCCGAGCAACCCGATCGGGCCCGTCACGAACGGCAGATCGTCGGGCAGCACATCCTTGCCGAGCAGCGCCTTGGCGACGCCGGCGCCGGTGATCTCGGCGAGTTCGGTCACCTCGCGCGCGGCCGAGCGGGCGCCCTGGCCGACCAGGATCGCCACTTTCGAACCGGCGCCGATCACCTCCGCGGCGCGCTCGATCTCCGCGCGCGCCGGAACGACCACCGAATGCATCTCGGCGGGCGGGCTCGACGGCACCTGCTTGAATTCGTGCTGTGGCGGCTCGTAGGTCTCCTCCTGCAGATCCGCCGGAATGATCACCGCGGTGGGTGCGCGCCGGGTCCAGGCCGTGCGGAAGGCCCGGTCGAGGGCGTTGGGCAGCTGTTCGGCGACGTTGACCTCGACCAGATATTCGGAGGCCACATCCTTGTACAGACTCTGCAGGTCGATCTCCTGCTGATAGCTGCCGCCCATCGCGCTGCGCGCGGTCTGGCCGATGATCGCCACCACCGGGACGTGGTCGAGTTTGGCGTCGTAGAGGCCGTTGAGCAGATGGATCGCACCCGGACCGGAGGTGGCCATACACACACCGACGTGCCCGCTGAATTTCGCGTAGCCGGTGGCCGAGAACGCCGCCATCTCCTCGTGCCGGGCCTGGACGAACGTCGGCCGGTCGTCGGTGCGGCCGAAAGCGGCGACGAGACCGTTGATTCCGTCTCCGGGATAGGCGAAAACCTCTTTCACGCCCCACTCGTTGAGCCGGGCCACGACGTAGTCAGCAACCTGTTGCGCCATATCTGTCCTGTCCTCTCCGTGTCGAGCCCGCGGGGATGTGCTGCGTGCCCCCTGGTCGCCGGGCGGGTACCCGCGGTTGCCGTGCTCAACCGCGGCCGGCGGGGCCGATGGTTGGTCGGTGCCGGGCCATCCGGGCGACCGAACCGGCCACCGATTCGACACAGCGCGACATCCACGCCTGCGGACTGTGCCGGTGGGCCCGGCCGTCGAAGTCACCGTGGGCGCCGAAGTCGTGGCCGTGTTCGTCGTCGAGCGGGCGCCAGAGGTTGTCCGGCCGCTCGGATTCGTCGGCGTCGGTTTGCTGCGAGTCGTAGCCGGTGCGTGCCAGATAGCGATCCAGCACCGCGGGCGCGAGCCGCTGCGCGACGACGGTGCCGACCGTGCTCGCGCCGACCCAGTACTGCTTGCGCTCGGGATGCTCGGCGGCGAAGGCGATGGTGTCGGCCACCACCTCGGGCTGGTAGATCGGTGGCACCGGCTGCGGCTTCTTCGGCAAACGTGAACGCACCCAGGAGAATTGGGGTGTGTTGACCGCGGGTGCCTGCACGATCGTCACGTGCACGCCACTGCGCTCGTGCATCAACTCCACCCGCACCGCTTCGAGAAATCCGTTGACCGCGTGCTTGGCGCCGCAGTAGGCCGATTGCAGCGGAATCGCGCGTTCGCCGAGCGCGGACCCGACCTGCACGATGGTGCCGCGATTGCGTGGGCGCATCCGGGCCAGCGCCACCATCACACCGTGCACCGACCCGAGATAGGTCACCTCCGTGACGCGGCGGAACTCCTCCGGCTCGATCTCGGTGAAGGGCGCGAAGACCGAGGTGAACGCCGAATTCACCCAGACGTCGATCGGACCCCACTGCTGCTCGACGCGGTCGGCGGCTGCCTCGACGGCGTCGTGGTCGGCGACGTCGGTCGGAATCGGCAATGCCGCACCACCGGCCTGCTCGACGTCCTTCGCGGCGGCGTCCAGTCCGGCGCGCCCGCGGGCCAGCAGCGCCACGCGCGCCCCGTCGGCGGCGAAGCGCCGTGCGGTGGCGCGCCCGATTCCGGCGCTGGCTCCGGTGACCACCACTACCGGTGACTGTGCGCTCACTCGGTCTCCTCCTCTTCGCGCGGTTGTCCGGCGCCCGAGGGCATATCGCGCGGGCGCCGTATCTGCCGCGTACCCGGGACGCGCGGCGTTATGCGGCAGGGGATCGCCTGGCATCGTGTCCGATTCGGCGGGTGTGACCTGCGGTCGGCCGGGTATTCGCGCGGTGTCCGGCCGCCCGCTGGCGAGGTGCGGCCGCACGTGATCCGGCCGACCACGACAGGGGTGCACGAATGACGATTTCGGATCGCACGGCCCGCCCGCACCGCGGCTCGAATCGAGATCGATGGCCGCTGCAGGCGCTCGAGACCGCACTGAAGGAGGCGGTCGACGGGGAGGTCCGTTTCGATTCGGGAACTCGCGCCACCTATTCCACCGACGCCTCGAACTATCGCGCGCTGCCGCTGGGCGTGGTCGTTCCGCGCACACCGGAAGCCGCCGCGGTCGCGGTCGGCATCTGCCGCGACCACGACGTCCCGTTGCTCTCGCGCGGTGGCGGCACCAGCCTCGCCGGGCAGAGTTGCAATACGGCGGTCGTCATCGACTGGACCAAATACTGCCACCGGCTGCTCGCCGTGGACGCCGAAACCCGCACGGCCGTGGTCGAACCCGGTATCGCGCTCGACCCGCTCAATCACCAGCTGAAGGCGTCCGGGCTGATGGTCGGGCCCAAGCCCTCGACCCACGTCAGCTGCACGATCGGCGGGATGATCGGCAACAACTCGTGCGGTGCCACCGCACAGGCCTACGGCAAAATGGTCGATTCGGTGCGCCGGCTCGAGATCCTCACCTACGACGGGTTGCGCGCCTGGGTGGGTGCCGAGGATCCGATCCCGGGCACGAATCCGGAGGCCGACGAACTGGTCCGCCGCCTGCGGGAGATCCGGGACCGCTATGCCGACGACATCCGCGCGGCCTATCCCGACATTCCGCGCCGCGTCTCCGGCTACAACCTCGACGCGCTGCTGCCGGAGCGGGGATTCGATATCGCGAAGTTCCTCGTCGGCAGCGAGAGCACCCTGGTGACCGTCCTGCGCGCGGAGATCGAGCTGGTGCGGGTGCCGGCCGCGAAGGCGATGGCCGTCCTCGGCTTCCCCGACGTCTATCACGCCGCCGACGCGGTCTCCCGGATCCTGCCGCACGACCCGGCCGCGCTCGAGGGCCTGGACCATCGTCTGGTCCAACTGGAGCACAGCCGGCACCTCGCGGCGAAGGCCATCTCGCAGCTGCCCGACGGGAAGGCCTGGCTGATGGTGCAATTCGACGGCGACGACCAGAAGGAGGCCGACGCGCGGGCGAAGAAGATGATCGCCGACCTCGAGCGCGCCACCGAGGCGAGTTCCACCATCCTCGACGATCCCGACCGCGAGGCCGAGGTGTGGGCCGCCCGCGAGGCCGGACTGGGCGCCACCGCCTATCCGCCCGACGGCCCGGAAACGCACGAGGGCTGGGAGGACGCCGCGGTCCCGCCCGAGCGGCTCGGCGACTACCTGCGCGACTTCGACGCGCTGCTCGACGAATTCGGCTACGAATCCAGTTCGCTCTACGGGCATTTCGGTCACGGCTGTGTGCACACCCGCATCCCGTTCGACCTGCGCACCGCCGACGGCATTGCGCACTATCGGCGCTTCGTCGAACGTGCCGCGCGCCTGGTGAGCAGCTACGGCGGGTCGCTGTCCGGGGAGCACGGCGACGGCCAGTCGCGCGCGGAACTGTTGCCGATCATGTTCGGAGACAAGGTGGTTCGCGCTTTCGGTGAGGTGAAGGCACTGTTCGACCCACGCAATCGGATGAATCCGGGCAAGGTCGTCGAGCCGCACCGGCTGGATTCGGATCTGCGTCAGGGCAGCGCCTACCGGCCGTGGGAACCGATGACGCACTTCGCCTTTCCCGACGACGACCATCGGTTCAGCGAGGCGGCCGGACGCTGTGTGGGTGTCGGCAAATGCCGCGGCGAGAGCAGCGGGGTGATGTGTCCCAGCTACCGCGCCACCCGCGAGGAGGAGCATTCCACCCGCGGCCGGGCCCGGCTGTTGTTCGAAATGCTGCAGGGTGAGGCGATCACCGACGGCTGGCGGTCCACCGAGGTCCGCGACGCGCTCGATCTGTGCCTGGCTTGCAAGGGATGTCGCAGCGACTGCCCGGTCGATGTCGACATGGCCACCTACAAGGCCGAATTCCTGTCTCACCACTACGAACACCGGGTCCGGCCGATGGCCCACTATTCGATGGGCTGGATTCCGCTGTGGGCCCGGCTGGGCACCTCGGTGGCTCCGCTCGCCAATGCGGTGACCCACACTCCCGGCCTGCGGCGCCTGGTCTCGGCGGCGGGCGGCATCGCGCGGCAACGCGAGATGCCGCGCTTCGCCCGCACTCGGTTCACCCGGGCATTCCGCCACCACACGAGCTCCACGACGGGGGAGCGCGGCACCGTGCTGTTGTGGCCCGACACCTTCACCAACAATTTCGAACCGGGCATCGCCGAAGCCGCGGTGACGGTGCTGGAGGCCGCGGGCTTCTCCGTGATCGTGCCCGAGCGCACGGTCTGCTGCGGGCTGACCTGGATTTCGACCGGGCAGCTGCCGACCGCCAAACGGGTGCTGCGCCGCACACTGCGGGTGCTGGCGCCACAGTTGCGCAACAGCACACCGATCGTCGTCCTCGAGCCCAGCTGCGCGGCCGTGTTCCGGGCCGATCTGCCCGAACTGCTCTACGGCGACCAGGATGCCGAGCGGTTGTCGAAACAGACCTACACACTGGCCGAACTGCTGGCCGAACGGGCGCCGGACTGGAACCCGCCGCACGTCGCCACCACCGCGATGGTGCAGCCGCACTGCCACCACCACGCGATCATGCACTACGACACCGATCGGGAACTGCTGTCGTCGACCGGCGCCGACGTCGAGGTCCTCGATGCCGGATGTTGCGGTCTGGCAGGCAATTTCGGCTTCGAACGCGGCCATTACGACGTCTCGGTGGCCTGCGCGGAGGACAAGCTGATGCCGGCCGTGCGCGAGCGCGATCCGGGTACCGTGGTGCTCGCCGACGGGTTCAGCTGCCGCACCCAGATCAGACAGCTGCAACCGGACGCCGATCCCCGCCACGCCGTCGAACTGCTGGCCGAGGCGCTGGCGGCGAAGGACCGGAAGTGACGGCGACCATCGACGAGGCGGTCCGGGTGGGGGTCTACCGCTTCCCGACGCCGGAGCCGGAAGCCGACGGCACCTTGCGGTGGGAGGCGACCACCGCGGTGACCGTGGAAATCGATGCGGGCGGGCAGACCGGACTGGGGTGGACCTACAGCGGCGGCGCCACCGCCGCGATCGTGCGCGAGGTGCTCGCGCCGGTCCTCGCCGGGCGTTCGCCGTTCGATATCGGCGACTGCCGGATCCGGATGCAGCGCGCCTGCCGCAATCTGGGCACCGCCGCGGTCGTGGCCCATGCGCTCAGCGCCGTCGATATCGCCCTGTGGGATCTGAAGGCGCGCCTGCTCGATGTGCCGCTGAGCCGGCTGTTCGGTGCCGTGCGACCGGCGACCCCGGTCTACGGTTCGGGGGGTTTCACCACTCTCACCGACGACGAGCTGGGCGAGCAGATCGACGGCTGGCTGTCGGCGGGATGCCGATGCGTCAAGATCAAGATCGGCGAGGACCGCGGCGAGCGGATCGATCGGGATCTCGAACGGGTGTCCTTCGCGAACGGGCTGCTCGGCGACCGCGCCCGCCTGATGGTCGATGCGAACGGCGCCTACTCCACCGCCCTGGCCCGCCGGGTCGGCACGGACCTGGACCGGCACGGTGTGATCTGGTTCGAAGAGCCCGTCACCAGTGACGATCCCCCCGGTCTGGCCCTGCTGCGCGCGGCGCTGCGCTGCGACGTGACCGCCGGCGAATACGTCTACCGCCCTTACGACGCGGCCGCGCTGATCGGCTCGGTGGACTGTCTGCAACTGGACGTGACCCGCTGCGGCGGCTACAGCGGCTTCCTGGAATGCGCCGCGCTCGCCGCCGCGCACGGCCTCGACATCTCCGCGCACTGCGCGCCCGCGCTGCACGCGCCGATCGTGTCCTCGTTCGCCCACCTGCGCCACGTGGAGTGGTTCATCGACCACAGCCGCCTGGAACCACTGCTGGTCGACGGTGTGCCCGAGGTCCGCGACGGGGCGCTCGCGACCGGCGGGGGCGCCGGGCACGGGATGCGCCTCGCCGACTCGGCCGGAAAATATTCGGTCGAGAGTGCCGGTCACCGGTGAGCTGGTGCGCGCGGGCGGCCGAATACCGGCGCGGCTGCTGGGTAACCGCCGGACATGGCAGCCATCGGATATTTTCTCGCCAGCGAACAATTCGGGCCGAAGGAACTCGTCGAACAGGCCCAGCGCGCGGAGCAGGCCGGTTTCGAGCGGCTGTGGATTTCCGATCACTTTCATCCCTGGAACGACGCCCAGGGGCACAGTCCGTTCGTCTGGGGCACGATCGGCGCGTTGTCCCAGGCCACGTCGCTACCGATCACCACGGCCGTGACCTGCCCGACGGTGCGCATCCATCCCGCGATCATCGCCCAGGCCGCGGCCACCGCGGCCGTGCAACTCGACGGCCGCTTCGTGCTCGGCGTCGGCAGCGGTGAGGCGCTCAACGAGCACATTTTCGGCGATCCGTGGCCCCCGCCGGGGGAGCGGCTGCAGATGCTGGCCGAAGCCGTGGACGTGATCCGCCGCCTGCATCGCGGTGATCTGGTGACCTACCGCGGCGAGCACTACGAGGTGCAGGAGGCGCGGATCTATACCCTGCCGGAACAGCCGGTGCCGATCTATGTGTCCGGATTCGGCCCGCAGGCAACGGAATTGGCGGCGCGCATCGGTGACGGCTACTGCACGAGCATGCCCGACGCGGAGCTGGTCGGCCTGTTCCGCGGCAGCGGCGGAGGCGCCAAACCGGTGCAGATGGGCACCAAGGTGAGCTGGGCGGCCGACGAGGAGTCCGGGGTCGACGCCGCGCATCGGCTGTGGTCCAACGAACTGCTGCCGGGCCAGCTGGGCCAGACCCTGCCGCGCCCCGCCGATTTCGAGGACGCGATGTCGTTGCTCGATCGCGAGGCCTCACGGCGGCACTTCGCCGCCGGACCGGACCCGCAGCGCCACATCGACCAGCTGCGCACCTGTGTGGAAGCCGGCGCGGACGAGGTCTACGTCGGCCAGATCGGACCGGATCTGGAGGGCTTCTTCACCGCATACGAGAAGGAAGTACTGCCGGCCCTGCGCTGAGCGGTACGCGATCACCATCGGCATCCAAGCTGATGGCCGCGGCACCTGTCGCATCCGCCGTCGCCCGAGCAGGTCGAGCGGGCCTGGGAGAAATATCCCGATGCCGCGGGCGCGCTGATCGTCAGTCCGAGCCCGTACGGCACCTGCGCCGACATCTCCGGTATCGCGGAGGTCTGTCATCGCCGCGGCAAGCCGTTGATCATCGACGAGGCGTGGGGCGCGCATCTGCCGTTCCATCCCGATCTGCCGACCTGGGCGATGGATGCCGGCGCCGATGTCTGCGTGGTCAGCGTGCACAAGATGGGCGCCGGCTTCGAACAGGGTTCGGTCTTCCACGTCCAGGGCGATCTGGTCGATGTCGACAAATTGAAGCTGTGCGCCGAACTGCTCACCACGACGAGCCCCAACGTGCTGCTCTACGCGGCCATCGACGGCCGGCGCCGCCAGATGGTCGAGCACGGTGAGAAATTGCTCACCGACGCGCTGCACACGGCCGAACGGGCGCCGCGGTCGTGGACTACCTGCGGTCCGGAGTGGAGAACGGGATGAATCTGCCCGATCCCGCCGATCCGACGTTGCGCACCCTGCGGGTGGTGGCCGAGTGACCGTCGAGAGCCGGTAAAATGGGTGGTTCTGGTGTGTCCGAGGGATGCACAATCGAACCGTTCGCCCCCTTACCGTGCTAGGAGACTGTTGTGATCACCGCGACCGACCTGGAGGTCCGGGCCGGAATCCGCACCCTGCTCACCGCGCCGGGTTCGGCGCTGCGGGTGCAGGCCGGTGATCGGATCGGTCTCGTCGGCCGCAACGGCGCGGGCAAGACCACCACGCTGCGCATCCTGGCCGGTGAAGGAGAACCCTACGCCGGCAAGGTGATTCGTTCGGGCGAAATCGGCTATCTGCCGCAGGATCCGCGTGAGGGAAATCTCGACGTGCTGGCCCGCGACCGGGTGCTCTCGGCGCGCGGGCTCGACAAGCTGATCCGCGATATGGAGAAGCAGCAGGCCCTGATGGCCGAGGTCGTCGACGACGCCGAACGCGAGAAGGCGGTGCGCAAGTACGGTCGGCTCGAGGAGCGATTCTCGGCGCTGGGCGGCTACGTCGCCGAGAGCGAGGCCGCCCGCATCTGCCACAGCCTCGGTCTGCCGGATCGGGTGCTGGGCCAGGCGCTGCGCACCCTGTCGGGCGGTCAGCGCCGCCGCATCGAGTTGGCGCGGATCCTGTTCTCCGCCTCCGACGGCTCCGGCGGCAAATCCGATACCACGCTGCTGCTCGACGAGCCGACCAACCACCTCGACGCGGACTCCATCACCTGGCTGCGCGGCTTTCTGCAGAACCACGACGGCGGCCTGATCGTCATTTCCCACGACGTCGACCTGCTCGCCGACGTGGTGAACAGGGTGTGGTTCCTCGACGCCGTGCGCGGTGAGGCCGACATCTACAACATGGGCTGGAAGAAGTATCTCGACGCCCGCGCCACCGACGAACAGCGCCGTGTCCGCGAGCGCGCCAACGCGGAGAAGAAGGCTTCCGCGCTCAAGCAGCAGGCCGCCAAACTCGGCGCGAAAGCGACGAAAGCCGCTGCGGCACACCAGATGGTCAAGCGCGCCGAGCGCATGCTCTCCGAACTCGACGACGTGCGCGTGGCCGACAAGGTGGCCCGCATCAAGTTCCCCGAACCCGCTCCCTGCGGCAAGACACCGCTGATGGCCACCAACCTCACCAAGCTCTACGGATCGCTGGAAATCTTCACCGGAGTGAACCTGGCCATCGACAAGGGCAGCCGGGTCGTGATCCTCGGCCTCAACGGCGCGGGTAAGACGACCATGCTGCGTCTGCTCGCGGGCGTCGAGCCGCTGACCGCCGGACAGATCGATCCGGGACGCGGGCTGCGCATCGGGTATTTCGCCCAGGAGCACGACACCCTCGACGACAACGCCACCGTCTGGGAGAACATCCGCCACGCGGCTCCTGACGCGGGGGAGCAGGACCTGCGCGGGTTGCTGGGTGCGTTCATGTTCACCGGCCCGCAGCTCGACCAGCCGGCCGGCACCCTGTCCGGCGGTGAGAAGACCCGGCTGGCGCTGGCCGGCCTGGTCTCCTCGGCGGCCAACGTGCTGCTGCTCGACGAGCCCACCAACAACCTCGATCCGGTCTCGCGCGAACAGGTTCTCGACGCGCTGCGCAGCTATGCGGGCGCGGTCGTTCTGGTCACCCACGACCCGGGTGCGGCCGAGGCGTTGAATCCGGAACGGGTGATCATGCTGCCCGACGGCACCGAGGATCACTGGTCGCAGGACTACCTGGAACTGATTCAGCTGGCCTGAGCGTGGCGAATGCTTCCTGCGACGCGCCGAGACACGCCGAAAGATCCTCGCAATCGGTGAGTTTCATCACAGTGAGGCGTTGATCACTGCGAGTCGAGTGTCTAGCCTGGAATGAGGCTGCACGGCGACCGGAGGAAGCCATGAGTGACAGGCCCGCACAGGGGAAGTCGATGTTGGGTAAGGGAACGCGCGTCACGGGCAAGTCGCGCGACCGGCTGCAAACCCAGCTGAAGAAGCAATACGAGGCGGGCGCCAGCATTCGTTCGCTGGCGCGGGAGACCGGCCGCTCGTACGGATTCATTCACAACGTGCTCGTGGAGTCGCATGTGCAACTCCGCAGCCGGGGTGGTGCCAACCGGCGCAAAGCGGTCAGCAAGCCCTGACCGGCCCACTCGCCAGACCGGTCGACCGGCTTCCGCGGCCGTCGGCGTCTCGTGCCGCGCTGCGCTCGGGTTCATGCCCGGTGGGCGTTGCGTTCGGCCCACCAGTTCGGCGCGTCGACGAAATGGTTGTCGTACTCGTCCTGGGTAGCGGCGAGTTCGGCGAGGGTGGCCTCGCCGGAGGCCACCCGCTCGAGCAGCCGGAAGTAGCCGAAGCGCTGCACGGCGGGGGTCAGTGCGATCAGGATCCGCGCCGGTGAACCGGGTGCGGCGCCGAAGGCGTGCGGCATGAACCGCGGCACCGTGATCGCGCCGCCCGCGGCGACGGTCGTGATCTCCTCGCCCGCGAGCACCTGCAATTCGCCCTCGGCGACGTAGAACAGCTCGTCGGACAGCGTGTGGTAGTGCGGAGTCGCGCCGTCGGCGCCGGACGCCATCGTGACCTCGAGCGTGCTGACGCTGCCGCCGGTGCGGTCGGAATCCAGCAGCAGGCGCATGGTCACCGCGTCGGTCTTGCGCACCTCGGCCTCGGCGGGCTGGATGACGGCGGCGGGAATGCGGGGTTCGGTGGTCATCGGATCTCCCAAGTAGTTCGCTATCGGATAGTTCGCTACCGAACTATATCCCGTCGAATAGTATGTGTCCATGGCTGGACGACAGACCGATGCGGTGGATGCGATCGTGGCGCAGTGGGAGCGGGAACGGCCCGACCTGGATCTCACGGCGATGGCGGTGCTCGGCCGCCTCGGCCGCCTGTACGTCCTCGCCGAACGCGAGATCGACGCGGTGTTCACCGCGCACGGGCTGCAGCGCGGCGAGTTCGATGTGCTTGCGGCACTGCGTCGTTCGGGTGAACCGTTCGAACTGACCCCGTCGGTCCTGGCCGACACGTTGATGTTGTCGCGCGCCGGAATGACCGGCCGCCTGGACCGCCTGGAATCGGCCGGACTGGTGCGACGCATCGCCGATCGCGCCGACCGCCGCGCGGTCCGGGTCGCCCTGACCGAGGCCGGCCGCGCCCGCGTCGACGAGGTCGTCACGGCACACACCGACAACGAGACGCGCCTGCTGTCCGGATTGTCGGCGCGCGACCGCGGCGAACTGGACCGGATCGCGCGCATCCTGCTGGCCGACCTCGACCGATCGTGATGCCGGTCAGCCCGACACCATCGCCTCACCGTGGACGAGGAACTGGGCGAGACTGGCGAAGATCGGCAGCCCGGTCTTGATCTCCAGGTAGGCGAACTGCCCCTGCGGGTTCACCTCCAGAAAGTAGTACTCGCCGTCGAGCCCGAGCCTGATGTCGAGCACGCCGAACACCAGTCCGAGCGCGCCCATCAGCGTGGTCAGCGACTTGCTCACCGAGGCGGGCAGTCGCTCGCGGGTGAAGGCCACCGAGGTGTCGAGGCGCGAATCCACCCATCCCGCACCGGATTGCGAGTCGATCCGCACCGCCCACTCGACGCCGTCGATCCACACCACCCGCAGATCGCACTCGGCTTCGACATAGTCCTGGAAGGTGGTCGGCGCCGAGCGGATGGTGTCGAATCGGCCGAGATCCTCGCGGCTCACGATGCGCGTTTCGGAGAATTCCGCGCGGCCGGTACCGGTCCGTTTGTAGATCACCGACCCGCCGCGGGAAACGACGAAACTGCGGGCCTCGTCGGGATCGTTGGTGATCAACGTTTCCGGGATGGCGAAACCGCTGCGCCGGGCGGTGTCGAGCTGCACGATTTTGCGGGTGGCGGTGCGGTCGGCGCCGGGATCGTTGACCCAGACCGCCGGGATCGACCACAGCAGACCCTGCAGGAACCCGTCGCATTCGGCCTGCCGGAAATCGTCGTCGCCGTCGAGGAAACCGCCGGGCACCCGGCACGGCCGGGGACGGCGCCACCAGACGGCGGTCACATCGTCGAGACCGGCGATATGCGACATCGAGCGAGCGGCGCCGGCGCGGTCGAGCCGGAAACTGCCGCATTCGCGCGGAAAATCGCGCATATCCAGACGAATCGGAGTGAGCCCGTACATATTCCGCAGCATCGAGCCCATCGCGTCGGCGTGCAGATCGTCGCTCTCGGCGACGATCAGCACGGCACCCGGCGACCGGGCACTCATCGAAACGGCCCCTCAGTCCAGGCTGTCGCAGGCGGTGCCGTCGTCGCTGCCCCCGCCGCTGCGAGTCTGGCTGTAGCTCACCGTCGCGCCGGCGGCCCCCCGGGAGGGTGCGACGTCGAGCTTGCGCGCCCACTGATCGGTCAGGCGAGCCAGCAGCTCGTCACCGACGGCAGGGCTGGGCCGGGGCGGCAGCGTCAGCGGGCGTTCGGTGAGCTGAATGCGCCGCCGCTGCGTGAAATCGGCTGTGGCGCCGGGCCGTATCCAGACGAGGACCGCGCGTTCCGCAGTGCCGGAATCCGGCGATTCGTCGCGCAGCTGGAGGACGTCGTCGCGATCGAGGGTCCAGATGCCCTCGGCGACCCGGACGCTGATGGTGTCGCGAGATTCGGCGACCAGGCGGCCGGCCAGCGGTGGCGCCGGGTGGCGGGGTTTCGGGCGCGGCCGGGTGTGTCCGGGTACCTGGCGGCCGGCATCGTTCATGGGCTGGACTCCGATCTGCTCGCGATTTGCCCCGGAAGTCGAGCGTGATCTGGATCATAGCCCGCCGCGGTGCCCGGCCGGTTCGCAACGAAAGAATTCCGGTGCAAACCCGGTGCCGGGGTCCGGGCGTGGAAAACGCTATCGCCGAAAGCGATTCGGTTGAGCTGTCAACGCCTCACAGACCGAGCACATCGGGGGATTCGGCGAGTTCCAGGAACCGCTGACTCGGGTTCGACACGAGTTTGCGCGCGTCGAGATCCATCAGCCCCAGCACGACGGAGAACTCCGCGGAGACGGTGCCGTCGAGCTTGCGGATCTGCTGGTCCATCCAGAACGCCTTGCCCTCGCCCCAGCGGCATGCGCAGGTCACGGTGATCTCGTCGCCCAGATGCAGTTCCCGCCGATACTTGACGGTCGATTCCAGGACCACCGGGCCGAGTCCGGACAGCCGCATCTTGTCCGGGACCAGTCCGGCCGCGCGCAGCACCTCCCAGCGGGCGTGCTCGGCGTACTGGTGGTACACGGCCTGGTTGAGATGGCCGTTGACGTCGAGTTCGTATCCGCGGACGGTGACGGGCACAGAAAAGGTCATACCGGGGCGAACCGCCACCCTGTTCCGGGTATTTCCGGATCGGGCGTGGGATCGGTCACCGCATCGCGGCGGCTACATCAGTCGCCGCATCAGATAGGTGTACTCGAGCGCGCTGGTTCGGGCCTGTTCCTCCCGGTCGGCGCCGGCGCCGTGGCCGCCCTCGCCCGCCTCGTAGAACAGATACGGATCGCCGAATTCGGCCAGCCGCGCGGCGAACTTGCGGGCGTGCTGTGGGCCCACCCGGTCGTCCTTGGTCGTGGTCCAGACGAAGGGTTCCGGATACTGCGCACCGCGCCGCAATTGCCCGTACGGCGAGATGGATTCGAGAAACGCGCGCTGAGCGGGATCGTCGACGCTGCCGTACTCGTCCACCCAGGAGGCGCCCGCGGCGATCTTCTCGTAGCGCATCATGTCCAGCAGTGGTATCTGGATGTCGACCGCGTTCCACATCTGCGGATGCTGGACGAATTCGACCCCCATGAGCAGCCCGCCGTTGGAGCCGCCCTGGATGCCGAGCCGCCGCGAGGTGGTCACGCCCCGCGCCACCAGATCCTTGCCGACCGCGGCGAAATCGTCGAACGCCCGCTGTCGCCGGGTGGTGCGCGCGGCCTCGTGCCAGGCGGGACCGAATTCGCCGCCGCCGCGAATGTTCGCCAGGACGAAGACGCCGCCGTGCTCGAGCCAGAGCCGGCCGAGCGTCGCCTGATACGCGGGAGTCTGCGATATCCCGAAGCCACCGTAGGCGTTCATCAGGGTGGGGTTCGAGCCGTCGAACGCCATATCGGCCGCATGCACCACAAAATACGGCACCGCGGTGCCGTCGGCCGAGGTCGCCTTCTGCTGTTCGACCACATAGCGGGACGAATCGAACTGCGGCGGTGTGCTTTTCACCTGCCGGGCCGTGCCGGTGGCGGTGTCCACGCTCCACAGTGTGGTCGGAACGAGGAACGAGGTCACCGAGAGATAGGCGTGCTCGCCCGTCGGATCGGCGGTGACGGTGTCGACGGTCGCGTTGTCCGGCAACGGCACCGGCGTCCCCGACCAGGTTCCGTCCGGGCGTGGTGTGTAGACGGTGGCGCGACCACGTACGTCGTTCAGCGACGTGACCACGGCGTGGTCGCGTGTGGTCTGCACACCGCTCAGACTCTCCGCCGGACCCGGGAGGTAGACCGGTGTCACCTGCGGACGGTCCGGATCGGTGGTCAGTCGATCGGCGTCCACCGATACCAGGGCACCTGCCGGATAGGTCGTCGCGCCGAGAACCCAGTCCTGCTGCAGCGACACCAGCAGGTGGTTGCCGACCATACCGGCGAAGTCCGATTTCGCCGGGAGCGCGGTCCGTAGCGGGCCGGTCGCGGTGAGTAGTTCGACGTCGTGTTCGAAGAAGGTCCGGCCGCGCACGACGAGATCGAGCCGCCGCCCGGCGCCGTTGTCCAGCACGACCGGCGCGGTCGACAGCTGATCGGTCCGGTCGCCCCGCGTGAGTTCGGTTGCCGCGTCGAGAGGTTGGCCGCGGCGCCACTGCCGGACGACGTACGGGTAGCCGGAGACCGTCATCTCGCCCGGCTGCCATTCCCGCGCGATCAGCACCGTGTTCTCGTCGCTGAACGTGAGGTCCACCTTGCCGCGCGGCACCGCGAACCCGTCGGGCACGAACTGCCTTGTGCTGCGGTCGAATTCGCGAACCGAGACGGCGTCCTCGCCGCCGTCGGACAGACTGATCAGGCACCGGCGATGGGTGACCGGGTCGCAGTCGGCGCCGCGCCAGACCCAGTTCCTGCCCTCGGCTCGCGACAGCTCGTCGAGGTCGAGCAGGGTGGTCCAGTTCGGTTGCGGCGCTTCGTAATCGGGATTCGTCGTTTCGCGCCAGATGCCGCGTTTGTGGTCACCGTCCTGCCAGAAGTTCTCGACGGTGCCGTCCTCGAAGCGCGGCATCGGGATCCGGTCGGACGTCTTCGCCAGCGCCGTCGCCTGCGCGAGATTGTCGGCGTAGCGCGAATCGTGTTCGAGCACATCGAGGGTCCGCCGATTCTGATCGCCGACCCACGCCTGCACGCGCGGGCTGTCGAGTTCCTCGAGCCAGAGATAGGGATCCTGCGGTGCGGCAGCACCGCCGCAGGCCGCGACCAGCACGGCGATCGACAGCACGACCACCGTATGTAGTGGGGTGCACCAAGTCCCGCCGATATGTCCGTCTCGTCGTCCCCGCCCCATGATCATCAGCACATGGTACGACGAATCCGGCACGGGGCACGGGCGCGTATCGCGGGCGGTCAGTCGCGGCGGCGGACCGACGCCTCCACGAGATCGAGTACGGCCGTGAGGTTTTCGTTCACGTGGCCGGAGGCGATGCGGGCGATGAGCCCGTCGAGCACGAGATCGAGATAGCCGAGCAGCACATCGGTGGGCACGTCGTCGCGCAGCGCGCCCGCCGCCTTGCGGCGTTCCAGCCGGGCCAGGGTGGCCGCGGTGAGTTCGGCCGAACGCTGGGTCCAGCCGGCGGCGAATTCGGGATCGGTGCGCAGACGCCGGGCGATCTCGAGGCGGGTGCCCAGCCAGTTGTACTGTGCGGGATTGTCGAGCATCTCCCGCATGACCTGCACGATGCCCTCGTTGGCCGCGACCTCGGCCATCCGTCCGGCATCCTCCTGGGCGAGGGCCAGGAACAGGGCGTCCTTGTCCCGGAAATGATGGAAGATCGCGCCGCGGGACAAGCCGATCGCCTCTTCCAGACGGCGGACGGTCGCACCCTCGTACCCGAATTCGGCGAAACACCGCCGCGCCCCGTCCAGAATCTGGCTGCGCCGGGCGGCGAGGTGATCGTCACTGACCTTGGGCATGGGCTCCTCCAGCGGGGAATGCACGGACCCCCGCGCCGGGACGATCCGGCGCGGGGGTTCTCACAGTACGAGCATGGACGCGTAGATCCTGCGGCGGCGCAACGCTGTTCGTACCGGCCCGGCGATCCGAACGGTCGCCGGGCGCGGCACGACGCCGCACCGCGTGGTGCGGGATATCAGCCGCGAATCATGTTGCGCAGCACGAACTGCAGGATGCCGCCGTTGCGGTAGTAGTCGGCTTCACCGGGGGTGTCGATGCGCACAACCGCGTCGAAGGTGACCTTCTCGCCGTTCTCCTTGGTCGCGGTGACCTTCAGGGTCTTCGGCGTGGCGCCCTCGTTGAGCTTGGTGATGCCCTCGATGTCGAACACCTCGGTGCCGTCCAGGCCCAGCGACGCGGCCGACTCACCCGCCGGGAACTGCAGCGGGATGACGCCCATGCCGATCAGGTTGGAGCGGTGGATGCGCTCGAACGACTCGGTGATGACGGCCTTGACGCCCAGCAGACGGGTGCCCTTGGCCGCCCAGTCGCGCGAGGAACCCGAGCCGTACTCCTTACCGCCCAGCACGACCAGCGGGATGCCGGCCTTCTGGTAGTTCTGCGAGGCGTCGTAGATGAACGCCTGCGGGCCACCGTCCTGGGTGAAGTCGCGGGTGTAGCCACCCGAGACGTCGTCGAGCAACTGGTTGCGCAGCCGGATGTTGGCGAACGTGCCGCGGATCATCACCTCGTGGTTGCCGCGCCGCGAGCCCAGGGAGTTGTAGTCCTTGCGCTCGACGCCGTGCGAATCGAGGTACTGCGCGGCCGGGGTGCCCGGCTTGATCGGACCGGCCGGGGAGATGTGGTCGGTGGTGACCGAATCACCCAGCAGGGCCAGCACGCGGGCGCCCTTGATGTCCTCGACCGGGGCCGGCTCGAGTTCCATCCCGTCGAAGTACGGCGCCTTGCGGACGTAGGTGGAGTTCTCGTCCCAGGCGAAGGTGTCACCGGACGGGGTGTCGAGGTTGCGCCAGCGCTCGTCGCCCTTGAAGACGTCGGCGTAGGACTTGCGGAACATGTCCTGGCTGATCGCCGACTTGATGGTGTCGTCGATCTCCTGGGCGGAGGGCCAGATGTCGCGCAGGAACACGTCGTTGCCGTCCGTGTCCTGACCCAGCGCGTCCTTCTCGAAGTCGAAGTCCATCGTGCCGGCCAGGGCGTAGGCGATGACCAGCGGCGGGGAGGCCAGGTAGTTCATCTTCACGTCGGGGGAGATGCGACCCTCGAAGTTGCGGTTGCCCGACAGCACGGCGGTGACCGACAGGTCGTTGTCGTTGACGGCCTTGGAGATCTCCTCCGGCAGCGGGCCGGTGTTGCCGATGCAGGTGGTGCAGCCGTAACCACCGAGGTAGAAGCCCAGCTTCTCCAGGTACGGCCACAGGCCGGCCTTCTCGTAGTAGTCGGAGACGACCTGCGAACCCGGGGCCATGTTGGTCTTGACCCACGGCTTGCTGGACAGGCCCTTCTCGACCGCGTTGCGGGCCAGCAGCGCCGCACCGATCATGACCGACGGGTTGGAGGTGTTGGTGCAGGAGGTGATACCCGCGACCACGACCGCGCCGTGATCGAGAACAAACTCACTGCGGTCCTCGGACACCACCTTGACCGGCTTGGACGGCCGGCCTTGCGCACCGTTGGCCGCCGAATGGGCGGGGGCGTAGCTCTCGTTGGCGGCGCCGGCCGAGACCGAGACCGGATCCGAGGCGGGGAAGGTCTCCTCGACGCCCTCGTCGAGTCCGTTGTAGTCACCGGTGACGTAGTCGGTGATGTCGGAGCGGAACGCCGCCTTCGACTCGCTGAGCAGGATGCGGTCCTGCGGGCGCTTCGGGCCGGCGATCGAGGGCACCACGGTGCTCAGGTCGAGCTCGAGGTACTCCGAGTAGGCGGGCTCGTGCGCGGCGTCGTGCCACATGCCCTGTTCCTTGGCGTAGGCCTCGACCAGGGCCAGCTGCTCGTCGGAGCGACCGGTCAGACGCAGGTAGTTGATGGTCTCCCCGTCGATCGGGAAGATCGCTGCGGTGGAACCGAATTCGGGGCTCATGTTGCCCAGGGTGGCGCGGTTGGCCAGCGGCACCTCGGCCACACCGGCGCCGTAGAACTCGACGAACTTGCCCACCACACCGTGCTTGCGCAGCATGTCGGTGACGGTGAGCACGACGTCGGTGGCGGTGACGCCCGGCTGGATCTCGCCGGTGAGCTTGAAGCCGACCACGCGCGGGATGAGCATGGAGACCGGCTGGCCCAGCATCGCGGCCTCGGCCTCGATACCGCCGACGCCCCAGCCCAGCACGCCCAGGCCGTTGACCATGGTGGTGTGCGAGTCGGTGCCGACGCAGGTGTCCGGGTAGGCCTGCCCGTTGCGGGTCATGACGGTCGGGGCCAGGTACTCGATGTTGACCTGGTGCACGATGCCGGTGCCCGGGGGGACGACCTTGAAGTCGTCGAACGCGCCCTGGCCCCAGCGCAGGAACTGGTAACGCTCGCCGTTGCGCTGGTATTCGAGGTCGACGTTGCGCTCGAGGGCGTCGGCGCGGCCGAAGACGTCGAGGATGACCGAGTGGTCGATGACCATGTCGGCGGGGGAGAGCGGGTTGACCTTGTTCGGGTCGCCGCCCAGGGCGGTGACGGCCTCACGCATGGTGGCCAGGTCGACCACACAGGGCACGCCGGTGAAGTCCTGCATGATCACGCGGGCGGGGGTGAACTGGATCTCGATACTCGGCTCCGCCGACGGATCCCAGTTGGCGATGGCGCGGATGTGGTCGGCGGTGATGTTGGCGCCGTCCTCGGTGCGGAGCAGGTTCTCCGCCAGGACCTTCAGGGCGTAGGGCAGCTTCTCGGTGCCGGGCACGGCCGAGAGGCGGAAGATCTCGTAGGAGTTGCTTCCGACCTCGAGGGTGCCCTTGGCGCCGAATGTATCGATACTTGTCATACGTTCAGCTCCACTCGTCGGTGTTCCGATCGGGGCGCGTGCGGGCCCCGTAGGGTGGCCACCGGCGGGGCTGCGCCGGCGGCTGTCGTCGAGGACGCGTTTCGGGCTGCGCGCCTCGTACTTCCGAACTCTAACAGTACGCTTGTCCTATGAAGCATGCGGGGCACGTACGGCGCGGCGTGCCGCCATCCATGATGCCCCCGTCGCGTACTGTGCTCGAAGGCCCCGCCGGAGTTGTCCCCTCCGGTGTGCCGGCCAGGTGTGTGTTGATCACGTGAAAGTGTTGGACGCCCGTCGCTGGAGTCGGCGGCTCGACAAGACCGGATGGAAGATGACCGTCTCGTATGCCTCGGTTTTCACCCCCATGGCCGCGGAGCTACCGCCGGATACCGACGTCGACGCCATCGTGCTGGATCTGGCCGACAACCACGTAGCCGCGCCCGAATCCAAGAATCAGGACAAGCTCGCCGAGATCGCTGATCAGGCTCGCGCGCACGGCATCGAGTTGAACATCGTGGTCGTGAAGGGAAATCCGGGCCGCGATTCGGATCTGCGCGACCTGGCGACCACCCTCGGCAAGAGTGAACACGGCACGGTCGTGGTGTTCAGCGACGACTGGATCGGCACCTACAGCGATTCGATCAACCGCGCGCGGCTGGAGTGGGCCGAGGACAAGGCCAAGTATCAGGGCGGGCACACCGCGACGGCCGCGCAGATCTTCGTCGATCGGCTGGAGACGCCGGAAAAGGTGTCCTGGACCGCGATCACGGGAGTTGTGCTGGCCGGCACCGTGCTGACCATCGGGGGCCTGTACTACATCAAGTCCCGGCGGGCGTCGCGGGAGCGGGCGGCGGTGGCCGCCGATGCCCCGCCGAATCCGCCGGTGCCCTCTCGCTAGCCGTCTCCGGCGGCTGTCCTCGGCGTGTCGCGAGGTGCCCCGCGGCGGTCGCCGGAAACTAGCCACCACCTCGGCGCGATGCCCGATTCGAGGGATAAGTCGCGATTCGCGGGACGAAACTGAACGACCGGTTTGGTTTGCTCCCGAAACCCCTATTCACGGTTAGTGAATTTTTAGCAAACCGGAAATTACTCCCCTGTGATTTGTCGTCCGATGTTTCCTCTGTGAAAGAAGTGTCGTACGGTTTCGAGGTGACACTCTTGGGGAAGAAGTGTCACATGGGCCTCCAGCGTCCCTCGAGGGCAGATGGACCGTTGGTGCTCGTGCGGCGACGCCTCGATCGGTCGCCCAGCGCAGTCCTGGCGAATCTGGTGCTCGCCGGGAGCCGCAGCGGGATCAGGGAGGTGTGATGCGAATATCAGCGAGGCGGTCCGGGGGTGCCGCGAAGGTCGCTGCGGGGTTGCTCTTATGTGGGTTCGCGCTGACGGTGACAGCTCCGCTGGTGGCCGCGGTGCCGCCGCCACCTCCGAATCCGAGCGACGGCGATATCGCCGCGGCGGGCGCGCAGGTCGATGCGGGGGTGAATCAGGTCAGCGGTCTGATCAATCAGGTCGCCACCGCCGACCAGCAGCTGGCCCAGCTCGATACCGAGGTCGCCGGCAAGCGGGAAGCCGTGAACAAGGCGCTGGTGGATCTGCAGAACGCCCGTGACGCCGCCGACGCGGCCGCGGCGACGGTCGCCGCCACCCAGCGTGATCTGCAGTCCGCCGGCACTCAGCTGAACCAGGCGCAGGGCAAATTCGACGAATTCGCCGTCGACGCCTACACGCACCCGGGTTCGACGTCGATGGTGAACTACCTGGCCGGCTCCGATCCGGCCTCCGCGCTCGACCGCGCCGATCTGCTCGGCATGGCGTCGAAGAACCAGCAGGCCGCCATCGACGGCCTGCGCCGCGCGCAGGTCGAACAGGCCAACAAGGATTCCGCCGCCCGCCAGGCCAAGAAGGCCGCCGACACGGCCGCGGACGAGGCCGATCAGAAGCGGCAGCAGGCGCAGGCCGCGGTCGCCGCCGCCAAGGCCGCTCTCGACGAACAGGCGCAGAAGCGCGATGCGCTGATGGCCCAGCGGGATTCGGCCCAGCAGCAACTCGACCAGGCGCGGGCCACTGTGACCGGACTGCAGGGCCAGCGCGACGCCTACCTGGCCTGGGATCGCCGGCGCCGGGCCGAAGTCGCCGCCGCCCAAGCCGCAGCGACCGCCGCCGCGGCGCGCGCCGCCGCCGATCAGGCCGCGCAGGACCGCGCCGCCGAACTCGGCGCGGGCAAGCGGCCGCACACCCAGTTGGACAACGCACCGCCGCCGCGCCGGTCGATGTCGACCCCCAGCCGGCCCAGCGGCAGCCGCTCCGAACTGATCGAGACGGTCGTCGACCGCGCGATGTCGCAACTCGGCGTCACCTACGCCTGGGGCGGCGGCGACGAGGACGGGCCCACCAAGGGCATCCACGACGGCGGCGTGGCCGATTCCTACGGCGACTACAACAAGGTGGGCTTCGACTGCTCGGGCCTGATGATCTACGCCTTCGCCGGTGTCGGCATCTCCCTGCCGCACTACAGCGGCTACCAGTACACGATGGGCACCCGGGTCAAGGTCGCCCAGCGCGAGCGCGGCGACATGCTGTTCTGGGGGTCCAACGGCAGCGAGCACGTCGCGCTGTACCTGGGCGACGGCAAGATGATCGAGGCGCCCGAATCCGGTGACGTCGTGAAGATTTCGCCGGTGCGCGAGGGCGGCATCATGCCGTACGCGATTCGCCTGATCACCTGACGCACCTCCGAATGATCTTGGCTACCATGCGAATCGGCACATATCGTGCCGGTCCGTTCGGCACGAGCCGAGAGTTCGGCAGTAGTTGGGGTATTGATGAGGCAGATCCTGTTCTCGGCGGCGATCGCACTCGCGGTCTCGATCACCGTGACGCCGTTGCTGATCAGGTTGTTCGCACGCCGGAATCTCGGCCAGCAGATCCGCGTCGAGGGACCGCAGAGTCACCAGGCCAAACGGGGTACGCCCACCATGGGCGGCATCGCCATCGTGGCGGGGTTGTGGGCCGGTTATCTGGGTTCGCACCTGATCGGCCTGCGCTACGACGCCGACGGCCCGTCGGCGTCCGGGCTACTGGTGCTCGGCATGGCCACCGCGCTGGGCTTCGTCGGCTTCCTCGACGACTTCATCAAGATCCGCAAGCATCGCAATCTGGGCCTGACCGCGACGGGCAAGTACATCGGGCAGATCGGCTCGGCCGTGATCTTCGGAATCCTGGCGCTGCGCTTTCCCGGCAGCACCGGGCTGACCCCGGCCGGCCGGCAGGTGTCGTATGTGCGGGACTGGCCCACGGTGGCCTTCCCGCTGGTGGTCTTCCTGCTGGCGGTCTGCTTCGTGGTGGTCGCCTGGTCCAACGCCGTGAACATCACCGACGGGCTGGACGGCCTGGCCGCGGGATCGATGGGTTTCGCGCTGGGCGCCTACGTCATCGTCACCTTCTGGCAGTACACCAATTCCTGTGCCGCCCACGCGCTTCCGGGCTGCTACAGCGTGCGTGACCCGCTCGACCTGGCCGTGGTGTGCGCGGCCGGCGGCGCCGCCTGCATCGGATTCCTGTGGTGGAATGCCAATCCGGCCAAGATCTTCATGGGTGATACCGGGTCGCTGGCCCTGGGCGGGCTGCTGGCCGGAATCTCGATCACCACCCGCACCGAATTGCTGATGGTGGTCGTGGGCGCGTTGTTCTTCGCCGAAATTCTGTCCGTGGCGTTGCAGATCGCGGTATTCCGCACCACCCGCAACCGGTTGTTCAAGATGGCGCCGTTCCATCACCATTTCGAACTCGGCGGCTGGCCCGAAACCACGGTGATCATCAGATTCTGGCTGCTCGCGGGTATCGCGGCCGCGGTGGGGCTGGCGCTGTTCTACGCCGAATATCTGGCCGCGGTGGGCTGATCCCGCCGCGGCCACCCGCCGCGACACGGCAATTCGGAATCAGCGCATTCCGGACACCGTCGAGTGCCTTCCGATCCGCCCGGAAGGCCTGGCCCGCGACATTGTGCGAGCCCAGTTGCGGCAATCTTGCTCGATACCTGGAATAGTTGGGGCGGCACGCATGGAGACCGAAGCGAAAGCGGGGAGTTTGGTGACTTCGACGGACGATGTGAGCGCTGGGAGTGCGGTGAAGCAGGCGGAGGCCGCCTCGGGCACTTTGGAGCGTGACGTCGCGACCCTGGAGAAGGCGATCTACGAAGTCAAACGGGTCATCGTCGGTCAGGACCGGTTGGTCGAGCGGCTGCTCGTCGGCGTTCTGGCTCGCGGGCACGTGCTGCTCGAGGGTGTGCCCGGTATCGCCAAGACGCTGGCGGTGGAGACCTTCGCGAAGGTGGTCGGCGGCAGTTTCTCGCGCGTGCAGTTCACCCCCGACCTGGTGCCCACCGACCTGATCGGTACCCGCATCTACCGGCAGGGCCGCGAGGAATTCGATACCGAACTCGGCCCGGTCGTCGCCAACTTCGTCCTCGCCGACGAGATCAACCGCGCGCCCGCGAAGGTGCAGTCGGCACTGCTCGAGGTCATGGCCGAGCGGCACGTGTCGATCGGCGGCAAGACCTACCCGATGCCCGATCCGTTTCTGGTCATGGCGACCCAGAACCCGATCGAGAGCGAGGGCGTGTACCCGCTGCCCGAGGCGCAGCGCGACCGCTTCCTGTTCAAGGTCGTCGTCGACTATCCGACGGTCGAGGAGGAGCGCGAGATCATCTACCGGATGGGTGTGACCCCGCCGGAGCCCAAGCGGATCCTCGAGCCGGCCGAACTGATCCGGCTGCAGAAACTGGCCGCCAACACCTTCGTCCACCACGCGCTGGTCGACTACGTCGTGCGCGTCATCGCCGCGACCCGCAAGCCGGCCGAATTCGGGCTGGACGACGTCGCGGGCTGGATCGCCTACGGCGCCTCGCCGCGTGCCAGCCTCGGCATCATCGCCGCCGCCCGCGCGGTCGCGCTGATCCGCGGCCGTGATTACGTGGTGCCGCAAGACGTCGTCGAGGTGGTTCCGGATGTGCTGCGCCATCGTCTCGTGCTGTCCTACGACGCCCTCGCCGACGAGGTCAGCCCCGACGACGTGATCCGCCGGGTGCTGCAGACCGTCGGCCTGCCGCAGGTCGCCACCCAGGCCAACGCACCCGCCCAGGGCGGTCCCGCGCCGATGCCGGCTCCGGGCCCGCAGGCTGCCGCGCCGCAGCCCATCGCCCCGCATCCGGCCGGTCAGCCGCAGAACGGTCAGGGCGCCGGGCAGCCGCAGCGCCAGTGAGCGGGGCATCGGATTCGGTTGCGCCAGTGACGAACTCAGCTCACGTCCCCGCTCACCCCGACAGCGCCCCGCCGTCGTTCCGGTCCGGAGATCTGCGCGATCCGCGATTGTCGGCGGCGCTGAAAACTCTGGAACTGACGGTGCGCCGCCGCCTCGACGGCGTGCTGCACGGCGATCATCTCGGCCTGATCCCCGGCCCCGGGTCCGAACCCGGGGACGCGCGGATGTATCAGCCGGGTGACGATGTGCGCCAGATGGATTGGTCGGTCACCGCCCGCACCACTCATCCGCACGTGCGGCAGATGATCGCCGACCGGGAACTCGAGACCTGGCTGGTGGTCGACCTGTCGGCCAGTCTGGACTTCGGCACCGCGCTGTGCCAGAAGCGTGATCTGGTGGTCGCGGCGGCTGCCGCGGTGACGCATCTGACCAGCGGCGGCGGCAACCGGGTCGGCGCGGTCGTCGCCAACGGCGAACGGCTGTACCGGATTCCGGCCCGCACCGGCCGGGTGCACGCCCAGTCCCTGCTGCGCAGCATCGCGACCACCCCCCATGCGAGCGACGGCGTACGCGGCGATCTGCGCGGCGCCATCGAATCGCTGCGCCGGCCGCAACGCAAACGCGGTCTGGCCGTTGTCATTTCGGACTTCCTCGGCGAGATCGACTGGCAGCGTTCGCTGCGCGCGATCTCCGGCCGTCACGATCTGCTCGGTGTGGAGATCCTCGATCCGCTGGATCTGGATCTGCCCGATGTCGGTGACGTGGTGCTCCACGATCCCGAAACCGGCCGCACCCGCGAATTCACCGTCACTCCCACCCTGCGCGCCGATTTCGGCCGTGCTGCCCAGCAGCATCGCGAACAGGTCGAGGCGGCGTTGCGCAGTTGCGGCGCGCCCGTGATGACGCTGCGCACCGATCGTGACTGGATCGCCGACGTGGTCCGTTTCGTGTCCACTCGGCGCCACACCTTCGGCGCCCCGACCGGGCGGGTGCCCCGACAGTGAGTATTTCGCATTTCACGTCCGCGATCTGGCTGGCATTCCTCATCGTCGTCGCCGCGATCGCGCTGCTCTACGTGCTGGTCCAGCGGCGGCGCAAACGGCACATGCTGCGGTTCTCCAACATGGAGACCCTCGAAAGAGTGGCGCCCAAGCGTCCCAGCAACTGGCGGCACGCGCCGGTGGCGCTGATGCTGGTGGGCCTGGCTCTGCTGACGGTCGCCGCGGCGGGTCCGCAGGCGGCGGAGAAGGTACCGCGCAACCGGGCCACGGTCATGCTGGTGATCGACGTGTCGTTGTCGATGGAGGCCACCGATGTGCCGCCGTCCCGGATCCAGGTCGCGAAGAAGGCCGCGACCGATTTCGTGGACGGTCTCACCCCGGGCATCAACCTGGGCTTGGTGACCTTCGCCGGCACCGCATCGGTGCAGGTCTCACCGACGACCAACCGGGAGGCGATGAAGGCGGCGATCAACAATATGAAGCTCGCCGAACGCACCGCCACCGGTGAGGGCATCTTCAGCGCCCTGCAGGCCATCGACACGCTCGCCTCGGTGCTGGGCGGGGCGCAGACGCCGCCCCCGGCACGCATCGTGCTGATGTCCGACGGCAAGCAGACCGTGCCCGACGACAAGGACGTCGACAATCCCCGCCACGGCTTCGTCGCGGCGCGGGTCGCCAAGCAGAAGAGCATCCCGGTGTCGACCATCTCCTTCGGCACCACCTGGGGTTCGGTCGAGATTCCGGATCAGGACGGCAAGGGGTCGCAGCGCGTCCGGGTTCCGGTCGACGACGACTCCTTGCGCGAGATTGCCAAGATCTCCGGCGGCGACTTCTACACCGCTTCCACGCTGGAAGAACTCAGCGCCGTCTACGACACCCTGGACAAGCAGATCGGCTACGAGATGCAGATGGGTGATGCCAGCCGGCCGTGGCTGCTCCTGGGTCTGCTGCTGACCGCTGCGGGTGTGGTGAGCGGTTTGGTCTATCGTCAACGCCTGCCATAACGGGTACCGCGCAACCCGGCCACGACAGTCGAACTCGAACAGATAGGTTGACATTCATGTCGAACTTCACTTCCCGATCGGTCCTGGTGACCGGTGGCAACCGCGGTATCGGTCTCGCGGTGGCCCAGCGGCTGGCCGCCGACGGGCACAAGGTTGCCGTCACCCATCGTGGATCGGGCGCGCCGGAAGGTCTTCTGGGCGTGAAATGCGATGTGACGGACGCGGATTCGATCGATGCGGCCTTCAGTGAGATCGAGGCCAAGCACGGCCCGGTCGAGGTGCTGGTGGCCAACGCCGGCATCGTCGACAACACCCTGCTCATGCGGATGAGCGAGGAGCAGTTCACCCGCGTCATCGACGCCAACCTCACCGGCGCGTGGCGCTGCGCCAAGCGCGCCAACCGGGCGATGCTGCGGGCCCGCTTCGGCCGCATCATCTTCCTCGGCTCGGTCGTGGGGCAGATGGGTGGCCCCGGCCAGGTGAACTATGCGGCGGCCAAGGCCGGTCTGGTCGGTATGGCCCGCGCGATCACCCGCGAGATCGGCTCACGCAACATCACCGCCAACGTGGTGGCGCCCGGCTTCATCGACACCGATATGACCCGGGAAGAGATGACCGAGGACATGCGCGAGATGGCGCTGAAGGTCATTCCCGCGGCCCGCATCGGCCAGCCGGAAGAGGTCGCCGCGGCGATCAGCTTCCTGGCCTCCGATGACGCGTCCTACATCAGCGGTGCGATCCTGCCCGTCGACGGCGGCATGGGCATGGGCCACTGAGCAACCGGCTACCGAGCCCCCGCCGACTTCCCATCCGAGTTTCCCGAGGAGAATTCACCACCCATGAGCGGAATCCTGGACGGTAAAACCGTCCTGATCACCGGCATCATCACCGATTCGTCGATCGCCTTCCACGCCGCCAAGGTGGCGCAGGAGCAGGGCGCGAAGGTGATCATCACCGGTATCCCCGAGCGGCTGCGCCTGATCGACCGCATCGCCAAGCGCCTGCCGCAGGAAATCGCACCCGCGATCGGCCTCGACGTCACCAACGAGGACGACCTCGCCGGTCTCGCCGACAAGGTGCGCGAACTCGCACCCGAGGGCATCGATGGCGTGCTGCACTCCATCGCCTTCGCACCGCGCACCCTGATGGGCCCCGACGCGCTGCCGTTCCTCGACGGCCCGGGCGCCGACGCCGCCAAGGCCTTCGAGATCTCCGCGTGGAGCTACGCCTCGCTGGCGCGCGCGGTGCTGCCCGCGATGAACGAGGGTGGCTCGATCGTGGGCATGGACTTCGATCCGCGCACCGCGATGCCCTTCTACAACTGGATGGGTGTGGCCAAGGCCGCGCTGGAGTCGGTGAACCGCTATGTGGCGCGAGAGGTGGGCGAGGCCAAGCGGGTTCGCTCCAACCTGGTCGCCGCGGGCCCGATCAAGACCCTCGCCGCGAAGGCGATCGCCGGGACCGCCACCGACGACGCCAAGCAGCTGAACATGCTCAACACCTACTGGGACGGCGCCTCGCCGATCGGCTGGGACGTCGACGACCCGACCGTGGTCGCCAAGTCGATCGTCACCCTGCTGTCGGACTGGCTGCCCGGCACCACCGGTTCGATCATCTACGTCGACGGCGGTGCCAGCCACAACACCTGGTTCCCGGAGAACTGGTCGGCCAACTGAGAGCCCGGAGGTAATCAGTCGTGACCGGGACCGTCGACGCACTGCTCCTGCTGTCTTTCGGCGGTCCCGAACGCCCCGAGGACGTGATGCCGTTCCTGGAGAACGTCACCCGGGGCCGGGGTGTGCCACGCGAACGCCTCGACGAGGTGGCCCAGCACTATCTGCACTTCGGTGGCGTCTCGCCGATCAATGCGCTCAACCGTGAACTGATCGCCGCGATCGAGGCCGAATTCGCCGCGCGTGCAGTGGATCTGCCGGTGTACTTCGGTAATCGCAACTGGCATCCGATGATCGAGGAAACGGTCGCCACCATGCGCGCAGACGGCATCGGCCACGCCCTGGTGTTCCCGACCTCGGCGTGGGGCGGATATTCGGGGTGCCGCCAGTACGACGAGGACATCGAGCGTGCCCGCGCCGCGGTCGAGGGTGCGCCGGAACTGACCAAACTGCGGCAGTACTTCGATCATCCGCTGCTGATCGACTCCTTCGCCGATGCCGTGCGCGCGGCGGTGCGCGAACTTCCGGCCGACTCGCGCGACCGCGCCCGGCTGGTGTTCACCGCCCATTCCATTCCGGTCGCCGCCGACGTCGCGGCCGGACCGCCCGCCGACGGCGGTCACCTCTACAGCCGCCAGGTTGCCGAGGCTGCCCGATTGTGTGCCGCGGCAACGGGTTTCGACGATTTCGACCTGGTGTGGCAGTCGCGTTCGGGACCGCCGCAGGTGCCGTGGCTGGATCCCGACATCGTCGACCATCTGGAAGCGTTGTCCGGCAAGGGCGTCGAGGCCGTCGTGGTCTGCCCGGTCGGCTTCGTGTCCGATCACCTCGAGGTCGTCTGGGACTTGGACAACGAGGCCGCCGAGAAGGCCGCCGAACTGGGTATGGCCTTCGCCCGCGCCGCCACTCCCGGCCCGGATCCGCGCTTCGCCCGGATGGTTGCCGAACTGGTCGGCGAGCATCTCGACGGGAACGAACCCCGGCGCTCGGGCACGGTTCCGGGATACGGTTGCACCCGCAACGGGGCGATCTGCGCACCCGGATGCTGCGAACCGGTGCGCCGCCGAAAGTAACCGCCGCCGAGCGGGTATGCCCCCGATATGAACGGTAGGGTGTGCGCGGGCCGGAGTCCCGCGGTGTCGTGCTCGGTGGCGAGGACCCCTGTGCGAAAGGTGGCGGTGGGGCGATGACGCGATTCTTCCTCTTCGGTCTGCTCACGGTGGCGGTGGTCGTCCTGGGCGTCATCGCGGCGATCGGTTCGTGGGCCTGGTGGATCCTCGCCGTCGGCGCGGGATTGCTCGTTCTCGTCGGCGCCTACGATCTGGTGCAGCGCCGGCATTCAATCCTGCGCAACTATCCGTTGCTGGGGCATATGCGCTATCTGCTGGAAAGTATCCGGCCCGAACTGCAGCAGTATTTCATCGAGCGGAATTTCGACGGCCGCCCCTTCGACCGTGACGTGCGGACGATGATCTACGAGCGCGCCAAGGGGATCCACGGCGAACTGTCCTATGGAACCGAGCGCGATATCGAGGCGGTCGGCTACGAATTCCTCGTCCATTCGGTGGCCGCGCTCCCGGAACCCGAGCAGCCCCCGCGCGTGCTGGTCGGCGGCCCGGACTGCCGGCAGCCCTATGCCATGTCGCTGCTGAACGTCTCGGCGATGAGTTTCGGCGCACTGTCGGGGAATGCGCTGCGCGCGTTGAACATCGGCGCCGCCCGTGGCGGTTTCGCGCACGACACCGGGGAGGGCGGGCTGACGCCGTTCCATCTGGAGGGCGGTGCGGATCTGGTGTGGGAGATCGGTTCGGCCTACTTCGGCACCCGCACCCGCGACGGTCATTTCGATCCGGAACAGTTCGCCGAGAAGGCCGGCTACGACCAGGTGAAGGCGATCTCGGTGAAGTTGAGTCAGGGCGCGAAACCCGGACTCGGCGGAGTTCTGCCGGCCGCGAAGGTGAGCGAGGAGATCGCCCGCTATCGCGGGGTGCCCGCACACGAGAAATGCGTCAGCCCGCCGTCGCATTCGGAATTCCACACCCCGCGCGAATTGATCCGCTTCATCGTCCGCCTGCGCGAGTTGTCCGGCGGCAAGCCCATCGGGTTCAAATTGTGCGTCGGGTCCCGCACGGACGTCCTGGCGATCTGCAAGGCGATGATCGCCGAGGGGACCGCACCCGATTTCATCGTCGTCGACGGCGCCGAGGGCGGTACGGCGGCCGCACCGCTGGAATACGAGGACCACGTGGGCCTCCCGCTGACCGACGGGCTGATGACGGTGCACAACGCACTCGTCGGAACGGGACTGCGGGATCGGATCCGATTGGGAGCCAGCGGAAAGGTGGCCACCGGCACCGATATCGTCAAGCGATTGGTGCAGGGCGCGGACTTCACCAATGCCGCCCGGGCGATGATGATGGCGGTCGGATGCATCCAGTCCCAGCGCTGTCACACCAATCAGTGCCCGGTCGGCGTCGCGACCCAGGATCCGCGGCGTGCCCGCGCCCTCGACGTTGCCGACAAGGCCGAGCGGGTGCAGCGGTATCAGGAGGCCACGGTGCGCCAGGCGATGCAGATGATGGCCTCGATGGGCGTGCACGACCCCGCCGAACTCGATACCCACATGCTGCGGAAGAAGGTGGCGGCCAACGAGATCCGGTCGTACGCCGAACTCTACGAATGGCTCGCGCCCGGGGAGTTGCTCGTCCATCCGCCGGCGAGCTGGCGCGCCGACTGGGAGGCCGCCGATCCGGATTCGTTCCGCCCGGTCGCGCCCGCCCAGCCGGTCCGGGTGCGATGACTCCGACCGCGGTGATCAGAAGTCGAGTGCGGGCACCCGCGCATACACACCGGGGAATCCGGGTTCGGCCGCACCCTTACCCCACGAGGTGATGCCGGCGACCTTGCCGTCCACCAACAGTGGTCCCCCGCTGTCGAATTCAGCGGTGTCGGCGGCGGGGGAGCCCGCGCACACGGCCTCGGCCGGATCGAATTCGGCGGCGTAGGCGCCCGCGCAGGCAGCGTCGGACACCAGCGGCACCGTCGCCGCCCGCAGCACGGTGTTGGACTGGTCGTCCTCGGAGGTGGCGCCCCAGCCGACCACCGTCGCCGTATCCCCGTGGGGCGCCCCCACAGCCACGGTCGGCACGGCGACCGGTGCGCTCAGGACCAGCACGGCGACAGCGTGGTGATAGCTCAGATCGGTGCCGAACAGCGACACCCGGAAATCCGGGTCGATGCGGACGTCGGCGATTCCGACGGTGACCCCGCCGTGCCCGGCGACATCGGTGCGGCCGAAGGTCACCGTCGTTCCCGGCAGTGTGCGGGCCAAGGCCCCGCAATGGGCGGCCGTGAGTACCCGGTCGGGGGCGATCAGGGCGCCGGCGCAGAACTGCCCGCCGGGCCGCGTCGCGTAGACCGGCGTGCCGATGGCCGCCAGCCACGGATAGTCGGCGGCGTCGACCGGGGCACCGCCGACCACGGCGTGCGCCCCGGCCGGCGGAACCAGGGCGCAGGCGAGCGCGGCGGCGACGGCGCCCGCCGCCCGGCGCGGAGAAATCTTCATGACGACCTCGATGCTGTATGACGTGCCCGCCGAAAGTTCTACCGTACGACTATGACGAGGTGGAGCGAATTCGCCGGTGCCGCCCCGGGTATCGCCGGGATCTCTCTGCGCCGTCACGCGGCGGCCGGCGATCCGGTGGTGCGCAAGCATTGATCCCGCCGGCCGGTCGCCGACGTTTCGCGCGGTAACTGGCTGCGATCAGCTAATTCACCGCTATTGTGCGGAGGTGGACATCGCGCTGGAGTGGGACCAGCATCCGGGAACGGGTTTGCGGCTGGCCGCCGAATTGGCGGGCCGCACCGGGTTGCCCCTGCTCGAAGATATCTCCGTCGCCGACGGCACCGCCGATCTGCTAGGCGTGATCGCGGCCCGCGGCGGCGGTGAGCTGCTGGGCTGGGCGGAATTGCGCGATGCCGGCCTGGGTGAGGCGTGGGTGCAGGCGGTGTCCGCGCAGCGCCTCGTGCACTCGCTGTACCTGGGCCGTGCCGACGAGTCCGAACCGCAGGCGGACGAAACCGAGATGGTCTGCCGGCTGACCGCCGAGGCCGTGCGCCGGGCCACCGCCGCCGGATACCGGGTGTTGCGCTGGCAGGGCACCGATATCGGGCCGTCCGGCCGGGCCGCGGTCGAACTGGGTGCGCGGCGGGTCGACGAATACGCGCGGCTGTGGGAGCTGGACCTCACCTGGCCTCCCGTCCCGGACACCAGCGCGCCGCTGCAGCGGCTGGTGCACACCCTCGCCGAATCGGCCGACCCGCCGGGCCGGGTGCTGCTCACCACCGTGCTCTCGGCCCGGTCGGCGACGGAACCGATCACCACGATCACGACCTTCGCCGGTGGCGCCGAGGCCTACATCAGCGCCGAGGAGGGTTTCGCCCATCGCGAGGCCGACGCCGATCTGCTGACCGCCGCCTTCGGTGCGGTGGTAGCCGAACTGCGCGCCGTGATGCCCGACATCACCATGCTGCGGGTGTTCGAATTCGACGACGAGGCCCTGCGCGCGGCACTGGCCCGGATCGGCATGCGAGTGTGCGGGCGCTACAACGACTACGAACTGAATCTGCCCGAGCCGCCTACGGGCGAGGCCGCGACCTAGCGCGGGCCGGCCGCCGCGTTCACCGCGGACAGGCGGGCGGCGCGCAGGGCGTTCCACAGCGGTCGCAGCAGCGTCTCCTGGGCCTGCACGGCGCTGGCCGAACTGGGGGAGGAGGGGGCCGTCTGCTGGGCCACGGTGAGGATCGCGGCCACATGGTCGGCCGAATCGAGGATGCGGCGGGCCCGCAGCGGCGCCGAGTCGGGATAGATGTGGCGCGAGCAGGCGGCCAGTTCGGCCTCGATCAACTCTCGCGGATCGTCGTCACCGCCGACCGCGGTGGTGTGTAACCGCATCAGGGCCTCCGCGGCCTCGCGAACCGCCTCCCGCATCGCGTACTCGGCCTCGCCGAGCGCCATATCCGGTGCGGGCACCGGAACCGGGGTGTGGAATACGGTCCACTGCAGCGATTCCTCGTCGGTCCACTGCGGCACCAGCGCCACGCCCTCGCCGCCGGGTACGCCGGCGATCACGCCCTCCTCGGCATCCATTGCCGCCGTGGCGAATTCGGTGCCCACCGGCAATCCGCGCGCATCGCCCGGCACCGGCAGCACCAGCCGCATCTGCGCCCCCGGCTCGGCCATCGCCTCGCGAATGACCTTGAGCAGGACCATGATTCCGGTGCCGGCCTCCAGCGGCTCGGCCGAGGGCCACGGCAGTCCCGTCCGTCCGCCGGTCAGCGGGTCACCGGCGGCGACACTGTGCTGCGGCGACCAGGCACGCAACGCGTCCAGCACGTCGTCGGGCGCGCTGCGGCCCGCCAGCCACGAGCCCGCCCACACCGTCAGCGTGGCACTGGGAGAACACATGGTTCGAGGATAGTGGTGCCGCGGCGATCCCGTGGGCACTGGTGCAGCTATCGTGCGCGCGGGGGTTGCCGCGGCACCACCCCTCAATCCCGCGAAAAGGCTGCGGCGGCGGCCATTTCGAGGTCGAGATACGGTTTACCACTGACATCCTCGACGACCTGGTGCATGATTCCGCCGGTGAACGGGAAGGGCGCCCGGTAACGCGGGGATACCGACTGGCCGCCGTCCCGACCGACCCGGACACCCTCGCCGACGCCGGAGAACACGGTCGGCTGGGTCCGCATATCGTCGAGCGAACCCACCGGATTCTCGTCGATGTAGAGGACCGCCTCTCCGGTCGGGGTGAACTTGTCCGGCCGCGTGCCTTTCCGTTCGTAACGCATGCCCAGGATGTGGTCGCCCAGCGGGACCGGGCGGTCGGAGACCATCACCTGTTCCTCCTCGCCGAGGAAGTTGTAGACGTAATACAGGTGGCCGTCCTGCAAGAACAGCGTGTGCCCGCCGAGTCGCCCGCCGTGGGCGAACAGCACGCCCTCGGCGTCGGGACTCGTGATCGTCGTCTCGGCGAGCAGTGCGAAGGACCGGCCGCGGATCTCCAGTGCGGCGCCCGGCCCCACCTCGGCGATGCCGGGGTAGTAGACGGCGGTGTCGCGGGACTTGGCGTATGTCGGCCGGTCGCGCAGCATCACCGAGACGATGTCGAGGTCATAGAGCGGCAGCCCGTTGTACTTCTCGGCCTCGGCGAACCACAGCGCCTTCAATTCCTCCAGCTTCTCGGGCCGATCGGCGGCCAGGTCGTGCATCTGGCTGCGGTCTTCCTCGATGTGGAACAGCTCCCACCGATCGCTGTCGAAATGCCCCCAGCCCGACGGGCACGCCGCGTGCACGGTGTCGGCGAACCAGCCCCGGTGCCAGATGCCGCGGGTGCCCAGCATCGAATAGAACTGCGTGTGCTTGCCGGTGTCGGCGTCCGGGTCGTCGAGCAGGGCCCGGAAGCTGACGCCTTCCAGTGGGCGCTGCGCCACGTTCTTCACCGTCTCCGGGGGCGTGATGCCGAGCAGCTCGTAGATCGTCGGGGTGACATCACAGACGTTGAGGTACTGGTGGCGCAGTTCGCCGCGGGCGGCGATCCCGGCGGGCCACGAGAGCAGACAGGCGTCGGCGATGCCGCCCTCGTGCGATGCGTAGCGTTTGTACAGCTTGTACGGGGTGTTGAACGCCATCGCCCACCCGATGCTGTAGTGGTTGTAGGTGGTCGGCGATCCCAGCTCGTCGAGTTTCGCCAGGCTGTCCTCGATCGTGTCGATATAGCCGTTGAAGAATTTCATCTCGTTGGCCGAGCCGTTCGGACCGCCCTCACCGCTGGCGCCGTTGTCGGATAAGGTGACGATGATCGTATTGTCCAGCTGCCCGCTCTCCTCCAGATAATCGAGGAGCCGCCCGATCTGCGCATCGGTATAGGACAGGAAACCGGCGAATACCTCCGCCTGGCGTCGGAACAGCCGTTTCTCGTCCTCGGACAGCGAATCCCACGCCCGCACGGTGTCCTGCAGCGGCCAGGGCTCGCCGTTGGTTCCGGTGGCGTCCGCGTACGGGTTCATCGGAGACAGTTCGGTGTCCTCCGGGATCAGCCCCATGCGCTTCTGGTTCTCCAGCACGATCTCGCGATACTTCTCATATCCCATATCGAATCGGCCGCGGTATTTGTCCGCCCATTCGCGCGGGACATGATGCGGCGCGTGACCGCATCCCGGGCACAGGTACATGAACCACGGTTTGTCCGGGGCGATGACTTTCGCGTCGCGGATGAACTCGATCGACTTGTCCGCCAAGTCTTTCGACAGGTGATATCCGTCCTCCGGCGAGTACGGCGGTGTGATCGGATGGTTGTCGTAGACGAGGTTGGGATACCACTGGTCGGCTTCGCCGCCGAGGAATCCGTAGAACCGTTCGAATCCGCGCCCCAGCGGCCAATGACGTTTCGACGCCGCCAGATTGTTCTCCTCCAGCGGCGTCATATGCCATTTGCCGACGGCGTAGGTGTTCCATCCGCGTTCGGTGAGAACCTCCGAACACAGGGCGGTGTCGTCGGGAATCCGGCCGCTCATACTCGGGAAGCCGTCGGTGAACTCTTCGATGGTCGCCATTCCGACGGACGTCGGATTCCGCCCGGTGAGCAGGGAGGCGCGAGTCGGGGAACACAGCGCGGTCGTGTGGAACTGGGTGAATTGGATTCCGCGGTCGGCGATTCGCTGCATATTCGGCATCTCGACCAGCCCGCCGTAGCAGTCCCAAGTGGCGATTCCGATGTCGTCCCACACCAGATACAGCACATTGGGTGCGCCGCGTGGTGCGGTCGGTTCCGTGAACGGCTTCCAGTCGGCGACGGAATCACGGATGTCGAGCGCGATATGTCCTTCGAATTTCTCGGCCACCATCCACCTCCGGGCGGAGAGTCGTCGGATCGTCGTCGATCCGGTGGGGCCGCCCCCGCACATGTCCATCCGTGGTCGTCGGGTGCGGCCTCGATGCCTGCTGAATACTCTCGAGTTCGCACGAACCGTTGCCGGCACGAACCGCCGAGAGTCGATAGGGACTGCCGTGCGACGGCCACTCGTCCGGTTCGCGAACCGCTTCCGGATACTGGCTGGTCACACCCTGTGCGCCCATAAATGGTACCGGGCGGAGGGGTTCGGAGGTGTGTTAGTGGAGAAAGAGGCGGTATACCGGCGCCCGCCCCGATCAGGCGTGGTGGACGGTCCGGCCACCAGTGGCCGGTTCTTTCGCCGTGGGTCGAACGCGGCTATTGCCGGTAGGTGGACAGGAAGCGGCCGATGCGCTCGATGATGGATTCCAGTTCGTCGGCGTGCGGCAGGGTCGTGATCCGGAAATGGTCGGGGGTGGGCCAGTTGAAACCGGTGCCCTGCACGATGTGCAGCTTTTCCTGCAGGAGAAGGTCCAGGACGAATTGTTCGTCGTCGTGAATGGCGTAGACGCGGGGATCGATGCGCGGAAACGCGTACAGGGCGCCCTTGGGTTTCACGCAGGTGATGCCCGGGATCGCGGTGAGCGCCTCCCACGCGCGGTCGCGCTGTTCGCGCAGGCGCCCGTTCGGCAGCGTCAGGTCGTAGATGCTCTGATGCCCGCCCAATGCGGCCTGAATCGCTTGCTGCCCCGGCACATTCGCGCACAGCCGCAGTCCCGCGAGCATGGTGAGACCCTCGAGGTAGCTCTCCGCATGGCCAGTGGGGCCGGAAACGACCAGCCAGCCGGAGCGCAGACCGGCGCAACGATAGGACTTGGACAATCCCGAGAAGGTCAGGCACAGCAGGTCGGGGGCCAGCGCGGCGATCGAGGTGTGGGTGAGTCCGTCGTAGTAGATCTTGTCGTAGATTTCGTCGGCGAAGACGACCAGGTTGTGACGGCGAGCGATGTCGAGGATCGGCCGCAGTACCTCGGGCGGGTAGACGGCGCCGGTGGGGTTGTTCGGGTTGATGAGCACGAGGGCGCGGGTGCGGTCGGTGATCTTGGCGGCGATATCGGCCGGGTCCGGATACCAGTCGGCGCCCTCGTCGCAGATGTAGTGCACCGCCCGGCCGCCGTTGAGGGTCGTCGCAGCCGTCCAGAGCGGGAAATCCGGTGCGGGAACGAGAACTTCGTCACCGGTCTCCAGGAGCGCGGTGAGTGCCATCATGATCAGTTCGGAGACGCCGTTACCGAGAAAGACGTCCTCGACGTCGATGTCGGTGACCCCGAGGGTCTGATAGTACTGGACCACCGCGCGCCGCGCCGGCAACAGGCCTTTCGAGGACGAGTAGCCGCTCGAGACCGGCAGCGTCCGGACGATGTCCTGCAGGATCTCCGCGGGGGCCTCGAAGCCGAACGGCAGTGGATTGCCGGTGTTGAGTTTGACGACGTGATGGCCCTCGGCTTCCAGTCGCGCGGCCTGTTCGGCGACCGGGCCGCGGATCTCGTACGAGACCCCCATGAGTTTGCTGGACTGGTTGACCTGCATGAACATCCCCTTCCGGCGTGTAGGCCGCCTACTGTACTTGGTTATTCCAAGTTTGCGCTTGGAATTTCCAAGTACTGGGATAGGGTGGGGATGTGCCACGCCGAACCTATGATCACTACTGTCCGGTCAGCCGCGCGCTCGAAGTCGTCGGCGACCGCTGGAATCTGCTGGTGGTTCGCGAATTGTGCTCGGGGCCACGGCGATACAGCGATCTGTTTGCCGACCTTCCGGGCATCAGCACCGATATCCTGGCGGCCCGGCTGAAGGATCTGGAACGCGACGGCATCCTCACCCACCGCAGGGTGGGGTCGCGTTCGGCGGCCGCCGTCTACGAGCTCACACCTACAGGCGCGGCGCTTCGGCCTGTGCTGCAGGCACTCTCGGAATGGGGGGCGCCGCTACTGGGGCAGCGTCGCGCGACCGACGCGGTGCGCGCGCACTGGTTCGCGCTGCCGCTGGGACGCGCGATCGCCGACGTCGTGCCCGCGGGGACGGTGACCGTGTACATCGGCGACACAACATTGCACTACGTCATCGGCGCGGCGGGCATCAGTCATCACGAGGGCCCCGCGCCTGCCGCCGACCACGAATTCCGGCTGGAGATGGCGGAGGCGACCGAGATCGCCACCGGCGCACGACATCTCGCCGATGTCGTGAGGGAGCCGGGGCGCGGGGGCCGCTCGTAAGGCTGGGTGACTACCTATCGATCGAGTTCGGCGGTGACGAGGACCTGAACGGCCTTCTTGTCGACCTTGCCGAGTCCCGTCAACGGGAGCGCATCGACCACGACGACGTGTTTCGGAGCTTGGACCGAACCCTTGCGGCGCTTGACATCCTGCTGGATGTCGTCGATCGCCGCGGCCACCGCGTCGGGATCGGCGGCGGTGGCCGGATCGAAGACGACCGCGGCCGTCACGGCCTCGCCCCAGCGCGGATCGGCGACGCCGACGACGGCAACGCCCTGGACGCGGGCGTCGGCGGCGATGACATCCTCCACTTCCCGGGGAAAGACGTTGAAGCCGCCGGTGACGATCATGTCCTTGCTGCGCCCGACGATATGCCAGAAGCCGTCGGGATCCTCGCGCGCGAGATCTCCGGTGTGCAGCCAGCCGTCGCGGAAGGTCTCCGCGGTGACCTCCGGCAGGTTCAGGTAACCGCCGGCCAGCAGTGGCCCGGATACGCAGATCTCGCCGACCTCGCCCGGCGCCACCCGCTGCCCGTCCGTCCCGATCAGCCCGGTGCGCAGCGCCGCCGACGGCCGGCCGCACGAGGTCAGCCGCGCCTCGTCGTGCTCGTCCTTGCCCAGATAGCTGATCACCATCGGCGCCTCGGACTGGCCGTAGTACTGGGCGAAGATGGGGCCGAACCGGGCGATCGCCTGCGTCAGGCGTTTCGGATCGATCGAGGAGGCGCCGTAGTAGATCGTTTCCAGCGACGACAGATCGCGCGAATCGATATCGGGATGGTCGAGCAGCGCATACAGCATCGACGGCACCAGCATGGTCGCGGAGATGCGGTGTTCCTCGATGGCGCGCAGCACCTCACCGGCGTCGAATCGCGGAAGTACCACGCATTGCCCGCCCTGCAGCACCACCGGCAGGAAGAACGCGGCACCCGCATGCGACAGCGGTGTGCAGATCAGGAACCGCGGGCGCTGCGGCCATTCCCATTCCGAGAGCTGGATCTGGGTCATGGTCGCCATGGTGCCGGCGGTGCCGATGACGCCCTTGGGCTTTCCGGTGGTGCCGCCGGTGTAGCTGATCGAGACGACGAAATCCGGTGGGATATCGACCGCTTCGATCGGTTCCGGAGTGAATTCCGCTGCGGCGGAGATCAAGTCGACGCCGATGTCGGCCAGTTCCTCCGGGACCGGGCCGAGGACGAGGATCCGCTTCAGCTCGGGCACCCGGTCGGCGAGTTCGCGCGCCCGCCGCACGAACGCGGGCTGCGGATCGATGACCAGATTCGTGATGCCGGCATCGGTCAGCACGTGCACATGGTCGTCGAGGCCGCCCATCGGATGCAGTGCGGTGCGCCGATGTCCGGCGATCTGGCCGGCGCCGAGGATGAACAGCACCTCGGGGCGGTTGAGGGCGAGCAGTGCGCTCGGAGTGCCGAGCCCGACCTCGTGGGCGGCGAACGCGGCGATGTAACGGCTGATGGCGTCGATGACGTCGGCGCCGGTGAGGACGGTGTCGCCGAGGGTCATGACCGGCTCGCGCCGATGACGCCGCAGCCCGGCGAGCAGGGCGTGTCCGTTGTGGGTCGGCAGCCGCAGCAGGGTCGCGGGATCGATTGTGCTGGTTTCTGTTTCGGGCATGTCTGTGCTCCTGGAGGGGAAGTCGTCCGGGGTCAGGAGGTCTTGTGCGGTACCGCGGTCACCAGGCCGCCGTCCACGACGAACTCCGAGCCCGTCGCGTACGAGGATTCGTCGCTCGCCAGGAACAGCACGAAGGTCGCCACCTCTTCGGGCTGAGCCGGACGGCCCAGCGGAATCGTCACCAGATCGTCGGGGATGGCGGCGGTCATGGGGGTGCGGATCAGCCCGGGATGCAGCGAATTCACGCGAATGTTGTGCTGCGCCAGCTCCAATGCGGCCGACTTCGCCAGGCCGCGTACACCCCATTTGGAGGCGACGTAGCCGTGGGCCCACGGCGCGCCCCGCAGTCCCTCGATGGAGGAGACGTTGACGATGGATCCGCCGCCGGCGGCGATCATCGGATCGACCGCGGCCTGCATGCCGAGAAACGTTCCGGTCAGGTTGACGTCGAGGATGCGGCGCCACTGTTCCAGTTCGAACTTGCGCAGCGAATTGCCGTTGACGATGCCCGCGTTGTTGACCAGCACGTCGAGTTTGCCGAATTCGCCGACCGCCGTGGACACCGCCGCCGCCCAGTCCTCGGGCGCGGTCACGTCGAGGTGCACGAAACGCGCGGCGTCACCGAGTTCGCCGGCCAGAGCCTTACCTTCGTCGTCGAGGATGTCACCGATCACGACCTTGGCGCCTTCGGCGACGAGCAGCCGCGCATGGGCCGCACCCATACCTCGCGAGCCCCCGCTGATGAGTGCAATTTTGCCGTCTACACGTCCCATGCCGGTGACGCTACCATGCAAACTGGAACATGTTCTAGACACTGTTCCAGAGCTCCGACCGCTGTTCGCGCGGGTGATCTGTTGTCGGTCGGCGAGAGGTCGTAGTACTGTCCAGACACTTGTCCGACTGCGGCTTGTCGATCACCCGCCGGTACGGCGGCGACGCCGACCGCCTGCGGTGCCGCGGCGACCCGAGGAGAAACGAATGCCCATCCGCGTCGTGCATATCGGCACCGGCAATGTCGGCCGGCTCGCACTGGCCGGTTTGATCGAGGACCCGCGCTTCGCACTGGTCGGTGTGTGCGTCTCGACGAAGGAGAAGATCGGCAAGGACGCCGGCGAACTGGCCGGCCTGGACGCCACCACCGGCATCCGCGCGACCGGTGACCTGGCGGAGTTGCTCGCCCTGCGCCCGGACTGCGCGGTCTACTGCGCGATGGGCGATACCCGGCTGCTCGAAGCGCTGGAGGACTGCCGCCGCATCCTGGCCGCCGGCGTCGATCTCGTCGGATCCGCCCCCGGACTCCTGCAATATCCGTGGAAGGTGTTGCCGGACAAGTTCTTCGCCACCATCGAGGCGGCCGCGCGCGAGGGTGATGCGAGCATCTTCATCACCGGCATCGATCCCGGTTTCGCCAACGATCTGATTCCGCTCACCTTCGCCGGCACCTGCCGCAATATCGAGCAGGTGCGGTGTTCGGAGATCGCCGACTACGCCACCTACGACGGCGCGACGGTCATGTTCGACGTGATGGGATTCGGCAAACCCCTCGACGAGGTGCCGATGCTGCTGCAGCCCGGGGTGCTCGGCATGGCCTGGGGCACGACGATCCGGCAACTCGAGGCGGGGCTGGGCATCACCGTCGACGAGATCACCGAATCCTACGAACGGGAGCCCGCGCCGGAAAGCTTCGACATCGCGGCCGGGCATGTGCCCGAAGGGTCGGTCGCGGCACTGCGCTTCGAGATTCGCGGGATGGTGAAGGGCCGCCCGGTCATCGTCATCGAACACACCACCCGGTTGCGGGGCGACCTGCGCCCCGATTGGCCGCAGCCGGCCCAGCCCGGCGGGTCCTATCGGGTCGAGATCGTCGGCGAACCCTCCTATACCGTCGACATCTGTCCCACCAGCCGCCACGGCGACCACAATCACGCGGCGATTGTGGCCGCCGCGGGCCGGATCGTCAATGCCATCCCCGCGGTGGTCGGCGCCCCCGCCGGCATCCGCACCGCCCTCGACCTGCCGCTGATCGCGGGAAGCGTTGTGGCCGAATGACTTCGGGGCCGATACTCGTCACCGGTGCGTTCGGGCTGGTCGGCACCGCGCTGGTGCGCACCTTCGCCGCACGCGGGTCCCGCGTGGTCGCCACCGACCTCGACATCCCGGCCAACCGCCGCGCCGCGCGGGAGTTCACCGGTGCCGGCGTGGAGGTGCGGTGGGCGGATCTGACTGTGCCGCAACAGGTTCGCGAGCTCGCGCGATCGGTGCGCCCGAGCGCGATCGTCCACCTCGCCGCGATCATCCCGCCGGTCTGTTACCAGCGCCGCGGCCTCGCTCGCTCCGTCAACGTGGAGGCCACCGCCACGCTGCTCGACGCCGCGGCCGAGCTCGCCGCGCCGCCACGGTTCGTGCTCGCGTCGAGTATCGCGGTCTACGGCGCCCGCAATCCGCATCGGTCCGGCGGACCGCTCATGCCGCATACCCCGGTGCGGCCGACGGATCTGTACGGCGCGCACAAGGCGGAGGCCGAACAGCTGGTGCGGGCGTCGCGACTGGAGTGGGTGATCCTGCGGCTCGGCGGCGTACTCACCGTCGAGCCGATGCTCGGCCTGGACGCGGACATGCTCACCTTCGAGGCGGCGCTGCCGGCCGACGGGCGAATCAATACGGTCGACGTGCGCGATGTGGCCGCCGCGTTCACGGCCGCGACCGTCACACCGTCCGTGGGTGAGGTCTTCCTCATCGGCGGCGACGCGTCACATCGGCTGCGCCAGAGCGATATCGGTGCCTCGATCGCCGCCGCCTCCGGGTTGCCGGAGGCCATCCCGCGCGGGCTGGACGGGGACCCGGACAGCGATGCGGACTGGTTCGCCACCGACTGGATGGATACCCGGCGCGCCCAGGAAGTGCTGCACTTCCAGCATCACTCCTTACCGGAAATGCTCGCCGAAATCCGTTCCAGGACAGGAAAATGGCGGTTCATCGCCCGCCCGGTCGGTCCGGTGATGCGCTGGTATCTCAGGCGGCTGTCGCCGTACCGCGACGGCTCGCGGACATTCGCCGACCCGTGGGGCGCGATCCGCGCACGACTGGGCGATCCGGAACCGGATCGCTGATCACCGAGGCTCCGGACGCGGAACCTGTCCGGAGCCGGGCGGATGTCATCGATAGATGATCCGCGTCGCGACATGTTCGACCGAGCAGGTGCCGCTGTGCAGTGAGTAGCCCATGCTCGCGGTCAGCACTGTCCCCAGATAGACGGCCTCCAGTGCCTTCATGCGCTCCGGATCGACGTCGGAGCCGGTCGCCGCGCGAATGCGACGCCGGATTTCCGGTGCGATCAGGGTCCGGGTACTCGCGACGTCGAACGGGCTGTGCGGTGTTGTCGCCATAGCGTGTCGTTTCTTTCCCTCCGGTACGGAGGAAGTGGCTGAGATCCTCGGCGCCACGGAGGTGGACACCTGTCTGGACAATATTACACTTTGACGGGTACCGCAAAGTCCGACCGCCCCGTCACCGTGCGGCGGGGCCCGTCAATTCCGTGAGTGAACGATGACCGACGAAGAACAGGCAATCATCGATTTCGCCGTACTGTGGCTGCCCTACGGCGGGCCACCCGACGAGGAGATCCTCGTCCGTTTCGGCATGAGCGAGCAGCGTTTCCGCGCCCGGCTCGCCGACATCGTCGCCGATCGCGGCACGAGTGTGGATCGCGCGTGGCGACAGCGAGCGGCCGTGCTGCTGCAGTCGTATCTCGGCGGCGCACCGCAACTCGACCTCTCCCGAACCCGCCCGCGGCCACGGGACGGCGCGGACGGCCCGGCCACCGGATACCCCGCCGCGCGGACGTGACTGTGCGCGAATCGGTTTCGACGGCGCTGGGGCTGCGTGATGGTGTGCGCAGCGCAAACCCGCTCGTCGTGGGGGATCTACGTGTCGTCGTCCCAGAGGGCGCGCAGCGCCGTGTCGGCGACCTGCCGCAACTCGTCGCGGCTGCGCCCGGCCGCGGCCTGGACGGCGATGCCGTCGGAGATGGTGTGGACGAGTGCGGCCAAGGTGGCGGGATTGTGATGGGAGGGCAGGTCACTGGCCTGCTCGAGCCGTCGGCGTAGGGCCGCCTCGCCGGCTTTGCGTACCGTGACGGCGTCCTGGTGTGCGGTGTGCGCGTCGGACCCGCAGGCTTGAACGGTCTTGACGCACAAGCAACCACGGGGCGTGCTGTCGCCTGCTGTCAGGTCGACGGCTCCGTGGATCAGTCGCTCCACGACCTCGCGGCCGGTCGGCGCGTTGAGCGCGGCGGCCGCGTAGGCGCCGGGGCCGTCGAGGTAGCGGGCGAGGACCTTGCCGAACAGTTCCTCCTTGTTGCCGAAGGCGGCATAGAGGCTGGGCTTGTTGATGCCCATCGCCGTGGTCAGGTCGGCCAGTGAGGTGGCTTCGAAGCCGTTGCGCCAGAACGCCTCTACTGCGCGGTCGAGTGCGGTGTCTGTGTCGAACGAGCGTGGGCGTCCGCCGGGCATGCGATCCTCCGGTGTCCTCTCCCTCTTTTTTACCTATCGGTACATTACCTCTTGCGTGCGGGTGTGGCGGCCTCTAATTTCTTACCGAAAGGTACATAACTAGAGGGTGGAATCCATGATCCGAGTCGGAGTTGTCGGGGCCAGCGGTTGGGCGGGTAACTCACACCTGCCAGCGCTCACAGCGCTCGAGGAGTTCGAGGTGACCGCGGTGGCGACCACCAGCCAGGTCAGCGCGGACCGGGCGGCGGCCGCTCACGGCGTACGGCTCGCCTTCGCCGACGCGGGCGAACTCGTCGCGCACCCCGAGGTCGACATGGTCGTCGTCTCGGTGAAGGCATCCGCACACGCCGCCGTGATCAGGGCAGCGCTCGCCGCCGGTAAGCACGTCGTGTCCGAGTGGCCGCTGGGCATCGACGCCGACGAAGCGGGCGAGCTGACCGAGGCCGCCACCGACGCCGGCGTCGTCCACGCGGTCGTCCTGCAGGGCCACCATTCCCCGAGTGCCCGCTTCGTCGCCGACCTGTTGGCCGCCGACCGGATCGGTGCGCTCGAATCGGTCGCCCTGGTGGCGGAGGGCGCCCCCTGGGGCGGCAATCGAATATGGCCGAACCTCGTGTTCGGGCTCGATCCTTCGGAGGGCACCGACATCCTCACCATCATGGCCGGTCACTTCCTGGCCACAGTCGAATGTGTCGCGGGCCCACTGACCGAAGTCTCCGCACGGCTGCCCCGCACGCACGACCGCGTGCTCATCGCCGGGACGGAGCAGACGGTGCCCAACGCCACGCCCAGCCACGTGCTGCTGCACGGACTGCTGGCCGGCGGCGCCACCGCATCGGTCGCCGTGCACGGCGGCAACGGACCCGCCCGGTACGGCTTCCGCCTCGAGCTCGTCGGCAGCGACGCAACGTTGACCGCCACACCGACCCAGCCCGGGACATTCATCCACTGGGGCGACTGGGACATCCGGATCGGCGACGAGATCCTGCCTGTTCCCGACACCTATTGCACCGTCCCGGCAAGCATCCGGTCCGGCCCGCCGGCCAATGTCGCAGCGCTCTACCAGGAGGTCGCTCGAGCCATCACCGACGCCAGACAACCACATCCCAGCTTCGAGACCGCCCTGCGGCACCACCGGCTCCTCGCTGCCATCGAACAGTCGGCAGCCGATGGAATCGTCCGGCGCATCTCGTAGCCGGAAATGGGTTTCGAGTGAACCTCGGGCGGGCGAATCTTGCAGCGGCGGATCGGTGGAGGAACAGCAACAGCCACAACCGTTTCGCGTTGCCCTGAGAATTGCGCTCGGGGTACGGCGACCCCGTGTGCGGTCGGCCTTGGAACCATCAAACTCCGGTAGTGATCCTCAGCAGCACCACGCCGTGGGCGGGAATGTCCGGCGCGACTATGCGGCCGTCGGTCATCGTCGTCGTTGCAGCCCAGATGTCGTGCACGGTGTACGACCGTGCCTGTGCGAGACCGGCTTCGGGGGCGCTGGTCGCGAGGGTGAGCGGCTGGTCGCCGGGGTTGAGCAGGGCCACGGCGACCGAACCGTCGGACAGGGGTTTGGTGAGGATCCGGCGTTCGCGGGGGAGCGGCACCGCGGGGGCCACCCGGGGGTCCTGGTCGATGGCGATGACACCGGCGTCGGTGAGCAGGGCGCGGGTGGGCTCGCTCATCGTGCGGAGATCGTTTCCCGCGATGAGCGGTGCGGACAGCATCGCCCACAGCGACAGATGTGCCTGCTCCTCGGCCGGCGAGAGGGTGCGTGGATTTCGCAGCAGCGCCAGCGTTTCCGGGGAGATCCCCAAACGGCGGGCCAGATAGGCGGTCTCGTCGGCACTGAGTGCCGGCCGCCGCACGGCGGTTCCGGGCAGGCCGTCCAGATGAGCGCCGAGGAATTGCGCCATCGACTGTCCGACGACCAGCATGTCCGGGTCGGGCCAGTATCCGGGGCGGCTGGGCCGGGCGCGGAGCGCGGCGTCTGCCTCGTCGGCGACACCGCGGACCGATGTGGTGTCGAATCCGCCGATGTCGGGTTCGGGAAAGATGTTGCGCCACATCGGGATCAGATCGTCGGAGCTGCGGGCCGAATCGGCGACGGCCGACCAGTCGTACTCGACGCCGGCGCGGGCGTCGGCGGAGCTGTTCGGATTGATCATGTAGACGATGCCGCGTCCGGTCGATCGCAGCGCGTCACGCATCCGGGCGAAATCACGAACCTGCTCGTCGTGATTCGCGTCGGTCCGGCACCAGTCGTATTTGAGCAGGTCGACACCCCAGTCGGCGAATCGCCGCGCATCCTGCAGTTCGTGGCCGCGGCTCGCGGTCGCCGGGGTCTGCCCGCAGATCCCGTTGAAGGGACTGGAATACAGACCCAGATACATGCCGTGTTCGTGGGCGTAGGCGGCCACCGCGGCGATACCGTGCGGGAACCGGACCGGATCCGCGACGAGATCGCCCGACGAATTCCGTTGTGGGGCAGCCCAGCCCGCGTCGAGGCCGACGTATCGATAGCCGGCATCGCGCATCCCGTCCGAGACCATCGCGTCGATCGTCTCGCGCACCGACTGCTCGGTCAGCGCTATTCCGGAATCCCAGGAATTCCACCCCATCGGGGCGGTCGCTCGCACGGCTGCCGGTTCGAACACCGGCGGACGCACCACGCTCCCGGTCGCCGCCGCGGCCACCGCGACGACACCCGCCACGAGCACCGCGAGCCGGATCGCGCCGGCGCGTCTCACCCGAGATACTGCGCGTACCAGTCGGTGACGCGCTGCCAGGCGGCGGCGGCCGCGGCGGGCTGGTAGTTCGGGCCGGTGTCGTTGAAGAACGCGTGATTGGCATCGTCGGCGACGAAGATCTCGTGCGGCACGCCGGCTCGGTTCAACGCCGCCTCGGCCGCGGGGCGCGTGGCGTCGACGCGCTTGTCGAGCGCGCCGTACACGGCCAGGACCGCACTCGCGGTGGTGATCTCACCGCCCTCGGGGTACGGGCCGTAGAACGGCGTGGCCGCGGCCAGCTCGCGGGTACCGTGGGTGAGCAGCAGCCAGGTGAGACCGCCGCCGAAACAGAAACCCGTGGCGCCCAGCTTCTTTCCCGGCACCCGGCGCCCCAGTTCCGCCACACCGGACTGCAGATCGGCGAGGAGACGATCCTGCGGCGCCTTGCCCAGAGCCGCGGTGGCGGCGGCCGGGTCGGTGAAGGTGGCGGTACCGCCTTCCTCGGAGAGCAGATCCACCGCGAGTGCGGAATAGCCGATGCCGGCGAAACGTCCGGTGACGGAACGGATGTGATCGTTGAGGCCCTTGTTCTCGTGGATTACCAGGACTGCGCCCCGAGGTTGCGCCGCGGCGGCCCAGGCGGCCTGCAGGGTGCGGCCGTCGGGTCCGGGGAAGGTGATCGCGCTCGGCTGGACCGCGGTCGCGGTGCCCGGCGGTGGCGCGGACCTCGCCGGCGCGGTCGGTTTCGTGGTCCCCGCCGAGGTGCCGGACCGCTGGGCGCAGGCGGTCAGCAGCGCCACCGCGGCCGGGGTGCCGAGCCCGAGCAGGCTCAACCGTCGCAGCGCCTCGCGGCGGCTGAGCAGGCCCTCGGCATGGTCGGTGCCGATCTCCTCTGCGATGTAGCGCTGCAGCGGCGTCATACCGGCCAGCGTAACCACGGCACCTGTGAATCGGCGGAGCTACGGCGAACCGGCGTCCTCACTCCGGTTCGGTGACGAAATCGATGAGCTGTTCCACCGCGCCCAGCAGCGGCGCTTCCAGATCGCGGAAGCTGTCGACGGCGTTGTAGACCCGCCGCCAGCCCTCCGACGGGGCGCCCCAGCCGAGACGGCGGCAGACGCCGGTCTTCCAGTCCTCGCCGCGCGGCACCTGCGGCCAAGCCTCGATGCCGACGGCCTGCGGTCGCACCGCCTGCCAGATATCGATGTAGGGATGACCGGTCACCAGGACGTGTGGGCCCAGTCCTGTGGTCAGATTCGTCTCCTTGGAGCCGGTGACCAGGTGATCGACCAGCACTCCGACCCGGCGGCCGGGTTCCGGGCCGAAGTCGGTCAGGCGCGCGGCCAGATGGTCGAGGCCTTCCAGATGCTCCACGACCACGCCCTCCACACGGAGATCGTGTCCCCAGACGCGTTCCACCAGCGCCGCGTCGTGCACGCCCTCGACCCAAATCCGGCTGGCGCGCGCGACGCGGGCGCGCAGCCCCTCCACGCGGGTGGACCCCGACGCGGACCGGGTGGGTGCGGCCGGCGCGGTCGCCTTCGGCCGCACCAGCGTCACCGGCTGCCCGTCGATCAGGAACGCCGCCTCACGCAAGGCGAACAGCCGGACCCGGCCGCCGCGGTCCTCGAGTTTGACGAAGTCGCCGTCGTAGGTGCGCTCGAAACCGACCACGGCGCCGCAGAATCCACTGGCCGCGTCCTCGGCGACGAGGTCGCGTTCGGCCACCACCTGCGGTACCGCGCGCTTGCGGGTTCGAGCGTGTCCGGAATAGATGTCACCGTAGTCGCGCGCACTCACCCGGCCGAAACTACCTGTTCCCCTTGCCGTTCGGCGGGAGGTGAGGCCCCGACCGGCGGTGTGGTCCGGCCGACGAAGGCTCGCGGCCACCGGATCTGGACCGATGACCGGCGTGTTTCCGCTCGACTCGTCCCGGTAAAGGCGCGGAAAAACGGACAGGCACGGTACGGTTGACTCGTGGCCGCAATCGTATGGCTGGTCGCGGGAATTCTGCTCGCCGCAGCCGAGATGCTCACCGGTGACTTCACGCTGCTCATGTTGGGCGGCGCGGCGTTGATCACCGCGGGGGTTGCCGGGATCGCGCAGACGTCGGTGGTGATCGACGCCGTGGTGTTCGCGATCTCCGCCATCGGGCTGCTGTTCGTCGTTCGCCCGATGTTGTTGCGCCGCTTCGCAACTCCACCGCCCACACCGACCAATGTCGATGCGTTGCCGGGGAAGACGGCGAAGGTGCTGGAGGCGGTGAACGAGAACAGCGGTCAGGTGAAGATCGGTGGCGAAGTGTGGAGCGCACGCCCGTTCGACCCGGCCGATGAATATGCCGAGGGTGAGACCGTCTACGTCATGAAGATCGACGGCGCGCACGCCGTCGTCTGGAAGGGGCCGTAATGGCTGTACTGATCGTCGCGATCGTCATCGTGGTGCTGGTCGCGGTGGTGGTCTTCAAGTCGATCGCGCTGGTACCGCAGGCCGAGGCCGCGGTGATCGAGCGGCTGGGCAGATATTCGCGCACCGTATCGGGCCAGTTGACATTCCTGGTCCCGTTCGCCGACCGGATCCGCGCGAAGGTCGACCTGCGCGAACGGGTCGTGTCGTTCCCGCCGCAGCCGGTGATCACCCAGGACAACCTCACCGTGCAGATCGACTCGGTGGTGTATTTCCAGGTCACCAGCCCGCAGGCCGCGGTCTACGAGATCAGCAACTACATCGCCGCGGTCGAGCAGCTGACCATCACCACCCTGCGCAACGTGGTCGGCGGCATGACCCTGGAGGAGACGCTGACATCCCGGGACCAGATCAACTCGCAGCTGCGCGGCGTGCTCGACGAGGCGACCGGCCGCTGGGGCCTGCGGGTGGCGCGAGTGGAGTTGAAGGCCATCGATCCGCCGCCGTCGATCCAGGAATCGATGGAGAAGCAGATGAAGGCCGACCGTGAGAAGCGCGCGATGATCCTCACCGCGGAAGGTAACCGCGAGGCGCAGATCAAGACGGCCGAGGGTGCCAAGCAGTCCCAGATCCTCGCGGCCGAAGGTTCCAAGCAGTCGGCCATCTTGTCCGCCGAAGGTGAACGGCAGAGCCGGATCCTGCGCGCCCAGGGTGAACGCGCGGCCGCCTACCTGCAGGCTCAGGGCCAGGCGAAGGCGATCGAAAAGGTCTTCGCCGCCATCAAATCCGGCAAACCGACCCCGGAGCTGCTCGCCTACCAGTACATGCAGACGCTGCCGCTGGTGGCGAAGGGCGACGCCAACAAGGTGTGGATGGTGCCCAGCGACTTCGGCAAGGCGCTGGAAGGGTTCGCGCGCAACTTCGGCACCCAGGGCGAGGACGGCGTCTTCCGCTACGAGCCCAGCGACGACGGCGCCGCGGGCACACCCGACGACGACGCCGACGAAGTCGCCGACTGGTTCGACATCAAGACCGATCCGGCCGCCGAGCGGGCGGTGCGCGCGGCCGAGGCCGCGGCGGCAACACCGGTCGATTCGCCGCTGATCGCGCCCAACCAGCCGCGGCATCTGCCGCCGCAGAGCGCCCCCATTCCGCCGTCGCCGCCCGCGCAGCAGCAGCAACCGGCGCCGCGCCCCGGCGATGCGGGCGGCCGGCCGTGGCAGCCGCCGGAGTATCCGGGACGTTGACGGGGTAAACGTATTTCAGCGATGATCCGAATGCCGGTCCGCGAATCATGCGGACCGGCATTCGAATGTCGGTGCAGGGCACGCGGACTCGGGGGTGGGCATGGCGACACGGCGGGCGGTGCTGCGTGCCGCGGCGTTGGCGCCGATGCTCACCGCATGCGCCCCCGGAGTGCTGTTCGGCCACCCCGCCTCGGTGCGAATCGCTGTGCCCTGGAGTGGATCCGAGCTCGCCGCGTTCCGCCGGGTGCTCGACGATGCGGGGCTGGGTGCCACGGTCGCGGTGTTGCCGCTCGGCGACGACATCGATACGGCCTTGCAGGCGCGCGGCCGCTCCGCCCCCGATCTGGTGATGTTGCCCGAGGTCGGACGGATCGGTGAGCTGGCGGGCGGGGTGTTGCGCGCACTGCCGCCCACGCTGTGGGACGACGCGGCGGGACCGCGCTATCCGGATCGGTGGCGCTCGCTGCTGTGGAAAGACGGTGCGCTCTACGGCATTCCGTTCAAGGCGGCCGACAAATCGCTGGTGTGGTACGACCGCTACGCCTTCGGCGGCGACCGGCCGCGCGACGACCCGCGCGACTGGACCGTCTCGCAGTGGCCGCAGCGTATCGCGGAGGCGACCGCCCGCCGCCCACTGGCGCTGGGCGGCGCCGACGGCTGGGTGCTGGCCGACTTGTTCGGCAACATCCTCTACGGCGAATCCGCCTGGGACTACGAGGATTTGGCCGCCGCCGGCGAGCCGGACCGTCCCCGAGAATGGGACCGCGACGCGGTGCGGGCGACCCTGTACCGGCTGGGCACCATATGGGCGCCGCGCGGCACCTTCCCGGGCGGTATCGCCGCCACCCTGACCCGGCAATTTCCGGAATCGGTGCGCGAGGTGTTCGAACGGCGCACCGCCGCGATGGTGGTGGCCCCGGATTTCGCGGAACCCATCGTGCGCAGCTGCCTGCGCCGGGCCGGCCGGCCCGCGGACGCCGTGGGCGTCATGCCCTTTCCGGCGGTGGCGCCCGGGGGTCCGCGCCCGGCCATCGGCGGCGGCGACGTGATCGTCGCGACCGCCGCCGGGGCCCACGATGCGGTGCCGGTGCTCGGCGCACTCACCGCGCCGGGCGCCGTCTCGGCCTGGATCGGCGACTACGGCGGCTTCCTGGCACCGAGTCCGCGCACCGTCCCGGACCACGCGCCGATGCTGGATCCGGTTGCGGGTCAGTTGCATTCGTGGTCCGCGTTCGATTTCGCCGATCTCATCGGTGCCGCCGGGCGGCGCGACGGCCTGTGGCGGGTGCTGACCGACCTGCTCGTCACCGTCGGCGACGGCCACGCCGACCGACTCGACGCGGCGGTCGATCACGCGGTGCGCGCACTCGACGAGTTCGAACGGAGAGCGCGATGACGGCCGGGCACATCCACGCGCACGGACTGGATCTGGAGCCGGCGCTCACACGCATCGCCGGTCCGGTGATCCCGGGACGCCACCCTCGGCGGTGGTCGATGTGGCCCGCGCAGCTGCCGGCACTGGTGCTGATCCTGCTGCTGCTGGTCGGGCCGGCCGCCACCACGGTGTGGACCGCGGTTCGCGCACAGTGGGCGATGGTCGGCTGGTGTGCGCTGCTGATGGTACTGGTCGCGGCGGGCACGCTGCTGTGGCGCCGGGACGACGCGGTGCGCGCGCTCGCGGCGGCGGCGGTGCGGGGTCGCTGGACATTGTTGCGCAATCGATTGTGGCCGACCGTGTTTCGCCGCGAGGCGCCGGACGGCGCGAGCCTCGTCGTACGGATTCGCTGGCGTTCGCTGTGGTGGCCCGTTGTGGTGGTCGCGCTCGTGGTGACGATCCGGGGGATCGGCGTCGAACTGGGACCCGGTGGGCGCGGCGCCTATGTCCGGACGCTCGTGTGGGTGCTGTGCGCGCCGGCCGTGCTGGTCCTGGCGTTGGAACTGGCCTGGCGTGGCCGCCGGGGCTGGTGGCCGTGGCCACCGCTGATCCTGCCGTTCGGCGTTTCCGCGTTCGTCGCCGGACTGGCGCTGCGCCTGCTGGCCGAGAATCCCGACTACCGGATGCCGGTCGCGGGCGTGGCCGGCCAGCGCGTGTGGCTGATGGCCCTGCTGATCGCGGCTTTCGCCTGGTGCTGGCTGGGTGCGCTGTTCGCACTGTTCCGCGCCGCGATCGCCGCCATCGAGGCCGATCCGGTGCGGCGCGGCTACCTCGAGGACGCGCGCGGCGCGGGCCGGACCCGGGCCCGGCTGTTCGAACTGGTACGCCCGGTCTTCCTGATCCTCGGCCTCGTCGTCGCCGTCGCCGCGGCGCGGATCTTCGACATCATCCTGATCGCGGTGCCGGGATCGCTGCAGTATTCGCTGGACTCGGCGACCGTGCACTGGTGGCGGCTGGTCTCGGATCCCGATGCCGACCCCGGTGTGGCCGCGGCCTATTCGCTGCCGCTGGCGGTGCTGATCGGCTCGGCGGCGTGGATTCTGCAGACCGACGTGCGCCGCCACCGCGTCGGCTGGATGCGCCGCCCGAGCGCCGATCCGGTCCGCACGCGACGCACCGCGCACGGCGTCCTTCGGCTCGTGGCGGTCTCGTCGCTGTCGCTGGGGCCGTTGCTGGCGTTGGTGGTGTTCAGCTGGGTGGGCGCCGACGGGCCCGCCCTCGCCGGCGCCGGATCGGTGTGGCAGCACCGAGAGTTGTTGCATGCCATGGCCAATACGGGCTGGGTGGCGGTGTGGGCCACCGTTCTCGTCATCGGTGCGGCGTTCCCGGTCGCCCATCAGCTCGCCGCGCTGCCCGCCGACGCGCTGCGTTCGCGGATCGCGGTGGTGGTGCTGGTGGTGTTCACCGTGCTGCCCGCGCAGCTCTACGTCGGGCCGATCCGGCGCGTCATCGAGCGGATGGGATTGACCGGGACGTCGTTCTCCTCGCTGATCGTGGTGCACGCCGCGATCGGATTGCCCATCGCGATCCTGATTCTGCGCGGAGCGCTGCTCGCGCCCTCGGACGGTCCGGCCGCCGACGCCCTGCACGGTCTGGCCAAACCGTGGGCCGTGCTGGGTCGCGTGGTGTCGACCGCGTGGCCCGCCGTCGGCGCGGTGGCGGTGCTCGAACTGATTCAGGTGTGGAACGACTTTTTCATCGGATTGATGGTCAGCGGCGCCGACGTCAGCCCGTGGTCGCTGCTGCTGTGGGGCGACGCACGGCAATTCCAGGAGAACGCCGCCCACCTCGCGGCCGGGGCGCTGCTGTCGACGGTCCCGCCGGTACTGCTGTTACTGATGACCTGGCGCCGCTTCCTGGTTCCGGGATTGACGGGCGGGATCGTGCGATGAGTGGCAGCCACTCGCACCGGCCCGAGCACGACATCGCGTCGCAGCTCATCGCCACACCGAAATCCTCTGTCTGGCAAGGCTTTCTGGGCGCGGCGTGGGTGATGTCGTCGTCGCTGCTGCTGGAGGTTGTGGCGAAGCTGCTGGAGGGTTCGGTCGGGCAGAGCCGGGTGCTGAACTCGCTGGCGGGGGTGCTGCGCTGGGTGGCGGTCGCGGTCGTGGCGGCCGCCGCGCTGTACGTGCTGTGGCGCAAGACGATGGATATGCGCGAGGGCGCGCGTGTCCGGCGGGAACTGGATCTCACCGCGGACCTGGTGCAGCCGCCACCCGTGGTCGAGCGGACCGTCGCGGCGCTGCCCGCGCTCGCGCCGGCCCGGACGCAGCCGCTGGACGCGACCGATGCGGTCGTCGCCGCCGTCCTGCGGGCACTGCCGTTCACCGACTACGAGGCCGCCGCGCTCTATGACACGGTGACCGCGATGCTCGACTCCGCGACGGTCCTGCCGGGGGAGCAGGCGGTGGTTCAGCGTTCCACCGGCGAGGTTCTGATCCGGCTCGCCGCCCACGGCGTGATCGTCCACGACGGACACGACCGATTCGCCGTCGCGAAACCCACGACATCGCCGGATCGCGCCGTCGTCCGCCGCACACCGCAGTGGCGGGCCACGTGGCCGGCGCTGATCCGGCACTACTCCGACCGGGCGACGCGCTGGGCGGTGGCCCTGGATTCGGATCGGCTCGGCGCCGGAGCGCATCGGTGGTTCACGGGCACGGCGGACCGGCTGGCCGAGCTGGTGCGCGCATGCGCCGACTGCGATCACGGCGTCGAACTCGACATTCCGGCCCTGGCCCGGATCGCCGACGCGCTCGACCTCTGGTACGCGCGGATCGGGGCCCCTTCCGATGGTCCCGCGGCGCGGGCGATGCTGGCGTTGAGCGGCCCGGCGCATCCGCAGATCCGTGAACTGGCATCGATCCGCTGCGATCTCGCGCTCGATACCGCGACACGCCGGGGATGGCCGCGTCCGCTCCGGAAGCGGCGCCGCAGCCGTCCACGCCGGAGTACGGGCCTGGACGCGCGGCGCGCGCATGCCGAGGCGATGCGGGATTTCGACCGTTTGCCGGGTGGCGAGTACCCACTGCCCGACATCGTGGCCGGTTTCGAGCGTGCGTGGTGGCTGCTGCCGCGGCGCGACATCGCCGCCGAGGTCTGTGCGCTGAACGACCTGGCCATCGCACATATGCACGAAGGCCGCCTGGACGCCGCCCGCGACCGTCTCGAGCTGGCCGAAACCCTGACCCGCGGCGGGCGCAACCCGTCCGGCCGGGCGCACACGTTCGAAACGCTGGGGCTGCTGTGGTGGATGCGCGGTGAGCCCCGGCGCGCGATGCGCTGGTGGCTGCTGGCGCTGACCGTGTACCGCGATCTCGGGCACGAACTGGGAATCTGCCGGTGCCTGCAGCATCTGGGCAGTGCGGTGGCGGTGGTGCCCGAATACGGCGGTCTGCTGCTCGCGGGGCCGCTGAACACGGGCGAGATCCTGCGCCAGGCCTCGGGCTGGCTGGCCTATGCCGAGCGGCGCCGTCCCGGCGGGGTGAGCCGGACTCCTGCCCTGGCATCCCGTTACGGTCGGCGTGTCGCGCAAGCACTGGAGAACGCCCAGCTCACGTCGCTGGAGACGGTGGACCGGTGGCCAGTCACCGTGTCCGAGCATTAGCCCTCCGACCGGCACCTTTGGGTGTCTGCAGGTGATTCGAGTGGGTGAAATGACCGATTTCGGGCGTTGTCGTGCGACGGGGATCACTATATCTCAGTGATCTCGACCACATAACGTTTATATAACTACAGTTATGTAACGCGCGTTTATCGCACCATGCGCTGCGTAAACGTGAATATCCTCCACGGTGGGTTGAGACAGTTCGGTTGTTATCGCAACGTGATCTATCGAGATTTCTCCGTTACGGTCGTTTGCAGCTCGGAATTCCGGGCTGACGCTCGAATCGCTGAACACCGGCAACCCTGTCCCGCGGTTCGAGTTCGACCCCGACATACCTGGGGACAGGGACCCGTAATCGTCACCATCGGGCCGGCTGGGCGCAGGCAGGGAAAACCACATGTCTCGTAACCGTAAGTTCAGCACTCGCGCACTCGGCTTCGCCGCCGTCGCCGGCGCCATCGTCGCCGTCCCCTTCGGCTTGACCGCTACCGCGTCTGCCGACGGCGGCCACGACTGGGATGCGGTGGCGCAGTGCGAGGCCAGCGGCAACTGGGGCGCCGACACCGGAAACGGTTTCTACGGCGGCCTGCAGTTCACCCAGAGCACCTGGAACGCCAACGGCGGCAGTGGCAACCCGGCCAACGCCAGCCGCTCCGAGCAGATCCGCGTCGCGGAGAACGTGCTCGCCAGCCAGGGCCCCGGCGCCTGGCCGGTGTGTGGCGCCAACCTGTAAGGTTCGCCTCCGCCCGCGGTTCGTCCGCATACACAGCGTGCAGACAGGCCCCTCCCGGATCTACCCGGAAGGGGCCTGTCGCGTTGTATCCGCCGGTCAGGCGCTGATCGCGGCTCCGGCCGCGAACCGGCTCTCCACCGGCGCGAGTCCGTAGTGCCCGCGCAGGGTGTCGGCGGTGTATTCGGTGCGGAACAGGCCCCGTTCCTGCAGGATCGGCACCACCCGGTCGACGAAATCGGTGAGTCCGCCGGGCAGATACGGCGGCATGATGTTGAATCCGTCCGCCGCGCCCGCCTCGAACCAGGTCTGCAGTTCGTCGGCGATCTGCTCCGGCGTGCCGGCGAAGCTGCGATGTCCGCGCCCGCCGCCGAGCTTGCCGATCAGCTGGCGCACGGTCAGCTGCTCCTGCGTGGCCAGCTCCTTGACCAGCGTGAACCGGGACTTGTTGCCCTCGATCTCGCTTTCCACCGGCAGCGGCGGCAGCGGCGCGTCCAGCGGATGGTCGGTCAGATCGATCCCCAGCTGCGTGGACAGCTGGCGCAACGCGTAGTCGGGGGAGATGAGATCGGTGAACTCCTGCTCCAGTGCCAGCGCTTCGGCGGGCGTATCGGCGATGTAGGGCACCAGACCGGGAAGCACCTTCAGCTCGTCGGCACCGCGGCCGTACTTCGGCAGCCGTGATTTCAGATCGCGATAGAAGCGCTGCCCCTCCTCCAGGGTGCGCTGCGCGGTGAACACCGCCTCGGCGTAGCGGGCGGCGAATTCCTTGCCGCTCTCGGAGGATCCGGCCTGCACCAGCAGTGGCCGGCCCTGCGGTCCGCGCGGGGAGTTCAACGGGCCGCGCACCCGGAACCGGTCGCTGTCGTAGTCGATGGTGTGCACCTTGTCCGGGGCGGCGAAGACACCGGCCTCGGGGTCGAGCACGATGGCCGAGGACTCCCAGCTGTCCCACAATCGCACAGCGACATCGACGAATTCGGTGGCGCGCTCATATCGCCGAGCATGTTCGGGAATGGCGTCGTAGCCGAAATTGTAGGCCTCGTCGACGCTGCCGGACGTGACGATGTTCCATCCGGCACGCCCGCCGCTGATGTGGTCGAGCGAGGCGAATTTGCGGGCCAGATTGAACGGTTCGTTATAGGTCGTCGAGGCCGTCGCGATGAGACCGATATGTTCGGTCGCCGCGGCGATGGCCGACAGCAATGTCACCGGTTCGAACACCGCGAGCGTATTGCGCTGAATGCGCGGGCCCACCGCCAGACCGTCGGCGAAGAAGACCGAATCCAGTTTGCCGCGCTCGGCGATGCGGCCCAATTCCTGGAAATGCTTCACGTCGAGCACGCGCCGTTCCTCGGTGCGCGGGTGGCGCCAGGCCGCCTCGTGATGACCGACGCCCATCAGAAAGGCGTTGAGATGAAAGGTTTTCGGTGATGGCGACATAGAGCGTCGTCGTCCCTTCGGTGTAGTGCTTCAGCGATCGGATTGCGGACGCCAGCGGGTGAGGCGGCGTTCGATCGCGACGAGTACGGCGTTGTAGACCAGGCCGACGATCGCGATGGCGACGATCCCGACATACATGTCGGGGATCTGGAAATTCTGCTGTGCGGCGGTGATGAGATAGCCGAGTCCCGCTCGCGCACCGGACATCTCGGTGGCGATCAGGACCAGGATCGAGGCCGAGGCCGCCATCCGGATGCCGGTGAAGATGGTCGGGACCGCGGCGGGCAGGATCACCTTCTGGAACAGCCGCAGCGGCGAGAAACCCAGCGACACAGCCGATTTGATCAACAGCGGGTCGACCGATCGAACACCGCTGATGGTGTTCAGCAGGATCGGGAAGAAGCCGGCGTAGACCACGATCGCGACTTTGGAGGTCTCGCCGATGCCGAGGATCAGGATGAACACCGGCAACAGCGCCAGCGCCGCGGTGTTGCGGAACAGTTCGAGCAGCGGGTTCACGAAGTCGGCCACCGGCTTGTACCACGCGATGGCGACGCCGGCCGGAACGGCGCACGCCACCGCTATCGCGAAGCCGACCAGAGATCGGCCCAGACTGGCGGAGGTGTTGTCCCACAGCTGGCCGTTGCGGATCAGCTCGTCTCCGCGCTGCACGACGGTGGAGAACGGCGGCAGAAAGATCTGATCGACCAGGCCGAAGCGGGGCGCGAGCTCCCAGAAGGCCAGGAACAGGCCGATGACCAGGACGGGCTTGAACAGCCGCCAGCCCCAGCGACCGGCCAGGGCGGCCAGCTGCCGCCCTGTGCCGGCGGTGGAGCGAGCGGGAGCCTCGGCCGTACTCACAGTCGGGACGGAGGACTTCTTCGACACCAGCACCGGTTCGGCGGTGGCGGGCAAGGTGGTGGACATGGTGTTACCTCCTGTCGGTGGCCGCGAGGTCGGCCTGCTCGAGACCCTGTGCGCGGGCCACCTCGTCGTGCAGCAGCGACCAGATCCGATGCCGGACTTCGCTGAAGTGTTCGCTGGAGCGGATGTCGGCGTCCGGGTCGGTGTCGCGGTCGAGATCGATATCGACCACCGCCTTGACCCGTCCCGGCCGCGAGGTGAGCACGGCCACCCGCTGTCCCAGATAGACGGCTTCGTTGATGTCGTGGGTGATGAACAGGATGGTCTTGCCGGTGGTGCGCCAGATGCGCAGCAGTTCGTCCTGCAGCGATTCGCGGGTCTGGGCGTCGAGCGCGGCGAACGGCTCGTCCATCAGCAACACCTCGGGATCGAAGGCGAGGCTGCGGGCGATGGCCACACGCTGTTTCATGCCGCCGGACAACTCGTGCGGGTAACGGTCGCCGAAGCCGGTCAGGCCGACCAGCTCCAGGTACTCGTCGGCGATCCGGCGGCGCTCGCGCCGGCGGATGCGCTTGGCCTCCAAGCCGAATTCGATATTGCCGCGCGCGGTGCGCCACGGCAGCAGCGCGTACTGCTGGAAAACGATCCCCCGGTCGAGTCCGGGACCGGTGACCGGCCGGCCGTCGAGCAGGATCTGGCCGTGGGTCGGCCGGGTCAGCCCGCCCAGCAGGTCCAGCAGGGTCGACTTACCCGAACCGCTCGGCCCGACCAGCACGAGGAATTCACCGTCGCGCACGTCCACGGTGATGTTCTCCAGCGCGGTGAACGGAGTTCCGGCGCCGCGCGCGGGAAACTCCTTGCGTACCCCGTCGAGCGCGAGTTTGATTGCCGTGACGCTCATTTGGCGGCCGCCACCTCTCCGGTCGGCCCGCTTTCGGCGGGATACTTGCCGTTGGCGTAGGGGTTGAACTTGTTGGTGTAGAGATCCTTGGCCGCGAACTTCCCGGCCGGCAGCTCACCGTTGCGGACCAGCCAGTCGATCCAGATCTGCAGCTCTCGCTCCTGGATCACCGCGCCGGGCACCGGAATGCCGGACGACTTGTAGGAGTCGAGCAGTTTGGTGTTCTCGTTGCGGCCGCGCTTGTGGATGATGTCGGCCAGTCGCGCCACCGCCTGATCGTGCGGCGTGATCTGCAGCCAGCGGGTCGCGCGGGCCGTGCCCTGGACGAAGTCGGCCACCGCGTCCTGATGATCGGCGATGTAGTCGTTGCGGAAAACGTAGGTGCCGTAGTCGAATTCGCCGAACAGGCCCTTGTCGGTGTAGAGCGGGTGGATGCCGCCGTGCGCGAGCGCGATGTCCTGCAGCGGACCGCCCAGTGCCGCCACGTCGATCTGCCCCTTCCGCAGCCCGTCTTCGGTATTCACCGGGGGAAGGACCACGAGCTGCACCTGCTTGATCTCATCGTCGGTGAGACCCTGATCGTGCAACCACTGCCGGGTGATGAATTCGTGATGGGCGCCGAGAGTGTTGACGCCGACCTTCTTCCCGATCAGGTCCTTGGCGGTCTTGATGCCCGAATCGTCGCGGACGTAGTAGCCGGTGAAGCTCTGCCCGTCGGCGCCGTAGGAGCTGAGCACCGAGGTGACCGGTGCGCCGCCGGCGATGAGCTTGACGACCGCGCCGTTGAACGCGCTGCCGAATTCGATCTGCTTGGTGGTGGCGGCCTGGATATTGGCCGGCCCGCTGGTGGTGTCGCCCTCCCACTTCAGCTCGATCTTGGAGAAGTAGCCGAGGTCGGCGGCCAGTTCATAGGGCGTGACCGTGCCAGCCTGGCCCTGGTAGCGAAGGATGGTCTTACCGTCGGCGGTGGTACCGGCGCCGGAACTCGAGCAGCCCGCGGCGAGCGCGGCGAGTACGGGCAGGGCGAGGACGGCGGCGAGGGCGCGCACCACCCGGGGTCGTCTGAACGACATGATCGGTTCTTTCACTGGATGCGTCTGCGGCCACGCGCACATCGGGGGCGGTGACCGGTAGATCGGCGAAACGAATTGCCTGGCAGGGGCTTTCGGCGACGGCAATGGCGCCCGTGCTCAGTCGCGACAGATCCCGTGCGGGACGCGCATGAGATCCACCGTGCGGCGGCGCGTCAAGAGTCGGGAGACGTTCATCGGGTGCCTTCTCGAAAAGTGCTCGGACCGGCGATACGGATCACAGCAACCTGCGTTGATCACATGGTGCGGCTGTCCGTGCTGGTGAGCAACGGTGTTTTCACAGTGTGGAAATCAGCGTGAGGATAATTCCGCAGCCGAAATGCGGGGCGTGCGAAGGGCTTACGAGGATGTGTCCGCGGCGTCGGGTTCGGCGTGCAGCAGCGGGCCGATCCGGTTCGCGATATGGCGCATCGGGGGCAGGATCGAGCGCATCAGGTCGGTGTCGAGGCGTGCGGACCGGGCCTGCACACAGAGCGCGCCGCGTACCTGCCGGCCGCGGCCGACGATCGGCACCGCGACCGAACGGATCGGATCGTCGCTGTCGATCACCTCGACCGCGAATCCGGCGCGGCGGACCCGGTCGAGATCGGCCGAGGCCGGCGGATCGGACTCGTGCCGGCCGGCGTAGGTCTCGATCAGGCGGTCGCCGGGGGAGAACGCCAGCAGTGCGTGCCCAGCGGCGCTGGATCGCAACGGGCGTCGGGGCCGCGGAATCTGGTTGGGGCAGAACGAGACCGGGGGCCGCGCCTGGAAGACGGTCAGCGCGTCGCGCGAGTCGGGCACGCTGAGACTGACCGAAATGCGGATATTGGCCGCCAGCGCGTAGAGGTGCGGCGCTGCCGAATCGAGGCCGAGTCGCGTCAGCGCCGGCCGCGCCAGCGACGCGAGCCCGTGCCCGATGCGGTAGCGGTCGTTGGCATGGTCCTGTTCCAGCAGTCGCCCGCGGACGAGGGCCTGCAGCAGCCGGTGCGTGGTGCTGACGGGCAGACCCGTCTGCTGTGCCAGTTCGCTGACCGACAGCTCGGGGTCGTCGCCGTCGAAGCAGTTCAGGACCGCGATCGCACGATCGACGGCGCGAGCGCCCGAACGCGGTTCATCGGTGGCGGCCATACATCCTCCTGCCGGGACCGAAAGTGATACAGGCACTCTGGTCCGGACGGGGACACGACACAATGATTGTGCGCAGCGAGAGCCGATCACTGGTCGGGCCGCCCTATTACGGCGGTCGATACTCCCGGTCGCTCATCATTACCGAGCGAGGACGAGCTTTATCTCGTTCCGGTACCGGAGACGATGTCGGCCGAGCAGGAATTCCGTTCCCGCGCGGCGGGGGTGGTCATCGTCAGCCTTCCAATTCGCGGGACAAACCGGCGGTGATCATGCTGAGAACCTGCCCCGCAACCGCGAGGTCGGCCGCCGGGACCGAACCGTAGACGCGGCCGAGCACCGCGCTCGTCCGGGAGCGGATGTCCGCGACGAGGCGAGCACCCGACTCGGTGACCACGAGTTCACCACCCGGCGCCTCGCGCATCAGATCACGCTTGGTGAGCCGCGTCGCGGCGGTCGCGACCACAGTGGGCGCCCAGGTCGTCTTCGCGGCGAGGGTGGCGATATGCCGCTCTCGATCGACGGTGCCGCCGGCTGCCGCGGCCTGGCTGAGAGTGATCCACTGCGCCTCGTCGACGCCGGTACCGGCGAGGACTCGATGCAGAAGCGCGTTGTGATGCTTTTCGGCCTGGCCGATGACCGACGGATCGAGGGTGACGGGGGACATGGCGGACTCCTGACTGCGGGACAGTGCGCCAATTCTGACACTGAGTTCCATACGAGCGCAAGTGTCGTTCGAATCTCAGTTTCTTACGTGCCTCGGAACCGGGTTCGGATAGCATCTCGGCATGCCCGATCCCGCATCCGACCGCACGCTGCCGCTGCGTGAGCGCAAACGGCTGCGCACCCGCCGCGCGCTGGCCGACGCTGCCCTGCGGCTGTTCACCGCACGTGGATTCGACGCGACGACGCTCGACGAACTCGTGGACGAGGCCGAGGTGTCGCGCAGCACCTTCTTCCGCACCTATCCGGCCAAGGAGGCGGCCGCCATCGAGGCGGAGGCCGAATTGTGGTCCGCATATCTCGCCGGGCTGGCGGATCGTCCGCTGACCGGAGTGGTGCTGGACGGTTTGCGAGAGACGCTGACCGCGGCCGTCGCCGAGCTGGAACCGGAGTGGGATCGCCGGTATGTCGCGACGCGCCGGCTCATCCGCACCACACCGGCGCTACTGGCCTACGTCGAGTACCACCGCCACGGCGTGAAGGCCGATGCGGTCACGATCCTCGCCGACCGCCTGGAACTGCCCGCGGACGATCTGCGACTGCACGTCCTGGCCGAACTGGTGACCTCGGCGTGGAGTGTGGCCGGCCGGGAATGGGTCCGCGCCGACGGCCGCGGCGGCCGGGACGCGCTGACGGACCGAGTGCGCGAGGCCTTCGAGGCGGTTCCGGCCGGTCTGGCACTGCGCGCGCGCTGAGCGGCCGCGGCGCTCGCGCGTCAGTGCGGTGCCGGCTCCTCGGCCGCCTCGGTGGCGACGGCCGCGAATTGCTCTGCGCCCCAGCGGGCGTCGACGATCAGCCCGATCACGCCGATGGTGATGCACGCCCCCGACAGCACCAGCAGACCCGGGTTCGTCCGGCCGGTCAGCGCGTCTCCGAGGACGACGACGCCGATGGTGCCGGGAATGATGCCCACGAAGGTGGCCAGCAGATAGGGCATCATCCGCACCGAGGACAGTCCGGCGCAGTAATTGATCACCGAGAACGGCACCGGCGCGATCAATCGCAGCGAGCCGACCGCGAGCCAGCCGCGCCGGGCCAGCCGCCGATCCACCGCCCGCACCGCCGGATGGGTCAACCGCGCGGCGACCTGATCCCGGTCCAGCGCCCGGACCAGCAGCAGAGCCAGCACGGCGCTGACCGTCGTCGCGGCGACCGCGAGGGTGATGCCGAGAATCGGCCCGAACAACAGTCCGGCGCTCAGTGTGAACACGGTGCGCGGAAACGGCGCCACCGTCACGAGCGCGTGGACGAGAAAGAACAGCAGCGGAAAGACCGGGCCGACCGAATCGGCCCAATCCCGAATCTGTTGCGGGGCCGGATGCGGGGCCAGCAGGGCGACCGCGATCAGGGCGGTTGCCAGGATCGCCAGCATCACGAGCCGTCGATTGCGCAGTAGTCGCAACGCCACATCCGTCGTCCTCGGCACCGCGACAGGTTACCGGTCGGTATGGCGAGGCTGTGCGAAGAGTATGCGAACACCGGGCTAGCATCGAATGAAGGTTGATGAATGATCGTTAACCGAACTGGTCGTCGACCTGCCGATATCGCACGCCCGTCGCACTGTGAAGGGGTCACACAGGCGGTTGCGAAGGCGCTGCGAAGAGTTGGGTCCCAGCGTAGGTATCCGGTACGAGTGAAGTATCGGAGTCGAGTGGAAGAGGTACAGCAGCGATGCCGATTGGTTCAGATCCGGGTGCGGACACCGTGCCCGGATACGCCGCATGGCGCAAGGGCGTGGCCGGAGTACTGGCCAAATCCCGCAAGGTCGAGGCATCCGAACTCGGTGACGAGCCGGAGCGCCTGCTCGAGGTCACCAATTACGACGGAGTGACCGTCGCGCCGCTGTACACCCGTCGCGACGAACTGCCCGAACAACCACTGCCGGGACGATTCCCGTTCGTGCGCGGTAACGAGGGCACCCGGGACGTGCACCGCGGCTGGCATGTCAGCGCCCGCATCGGCGGAACGGATCCGGCCGCCGTCAACGAGGAGATCCTCGCGGCCCTGGAGAACGGCGTCAGCTCCGTCTGGCTCGGCGTGGGCGAGAACGGCGTCCCGGTGCCGGGACTGGCGGACACGCTGCGCGGCCTGCTGTTCGAGCTGGCTCCGCTGAGCCTGCGGGCGGGTGCGGACACTCCGGCCGCCGCCGCCCAGGTGCTGGCCCTGCTCGACGGCTACGAGGTGGCCGACCGCTCCGATATCCACGTCTTCCTCGGCGCGGCGCCGCTGACCAGCCGCTTCGCCGGACTGGCCGACACCGATCTCGACGCCGCGGTCGAGCTGGCACGCACCGCCGCCGGCCGCACCGAGACCGTCCGGGCGATCACGGTGTCCGGCACCGTCTTCCACAACGCGGGCGCGTCCGACGCCCAGGAGATCGGCGCGGCCGTCGCCGCTGGCCTGGACTATCTGCGCGCACTCACCGACGCCGGCCTCGATATCGCCGACGCGCTGGATCAGGTGAGTTTCCAGCTGGCGGCGACCGACGATCAGTTCGAGACGATCGCGAAATTTCGTGCCGCCCGGCGGCTGTGGGCGCGGGTGGCGCACGAGGCGGGAGCGCCGGACTTCGGCAACGCGCCACAGCACGCCGTCACCTCGGAGGCGATGCTGAGCCAGCGCGATCCGTGGGTGAACATGCTGCGCACCACCCTGGCCGCTTTCGGCGCGGGCGTGGGCGGCGCGGACCTGGTCACCGTACTGCCGTTCGACGCGGCCCTGCCGGCCGGGGAACTCGGTGTGTCGCAAGCGTTCTCGGAACGCATGGCACGCAACACCCAGCTGCTGTTGCTCGAGGAGTCGCATCTCGGACATGTGCAGGACCCGGGCGCGGGTTCCTGGCATGTGGAGAGTCTCACCGCCGATGTGGCCGGTGCGGCGTGGGCGTTCATGCAGGAGCTCGAACGCGCCGGCGGATATCTCGCCGCCCTGGAGTCCGGCCTGCTGGCCGAGCGCATCGCCGACACCCGGACCCGCCGCGAATCCGATATCGCCCACCGCCGCACCGCGGTCACCGGTGTCAACGAATTCCCGAACCTCGCCGAGGAACCGCTGTCCGAGGCCGCGCGTGACACGAACGGGGTGGCCCGCTACGGCGCGGCCTTCGAGGCGCTGCGCAACCGTTCCGACGCCTACCTCGCCGCCCACGGCCGCCGGCCGCGTGCGCTGCTGGTGCCGCTGGGCCCGGTCGCCGAGCACAACGTGCGCGTGACCTTCACCGCGAACGTGCTGGCCTCGGGCGGCATCGAAACGGTGAACCCGGGAGCGCTGGAGACGTCCGCGATCGGCTCGGCCGCAACGGAATCCGGAGCGACGATGGCGGTGCTGTGCGGCAGCGACGCCCGCTACGGCACCGAGGCCGCGCCCGCCGTGCAGCAGCTGCGCGACGCCGGCGTGACGACGGTACTGCTGGCCGGACCGGAGAAGGCGGTGGCCGAGGTGAGCGGCACGCAGCGGCCGGACGGATTCCTCACGGCCCGCATGGACGCGGTGGCGACCCTGTCCGGCCTGCTGGAGAAGCTGGGAGCGTAATGACTACTCGAGATGTGAACCATGTGATCGGCAGTTTCGCCGAGGTGCCGCTGGGCGAACCGGCGGTCGGGCGGACCGGCGGCGGCGACGTCGAGGCGTTCGTCGCCGAATCGGCCGCCGCCAACGGCTACGCGCCCGAACAACTCGTCTGGGCCACCCCCGAAGGTATCGACGTCGCGCCGGTGTACACCAAGGCCGACCGCGATGCCGTTGTGGCCGAAGGCTATCCGCTCGACAGCGTGCCCGGTGTGGCGCCGTTCGTGCGCGGACCGTACCCGACCATGTACGTGAATCAGCCGTGGACCATCCGCCAGTACGCGGGTTTCTCCACCGCCGCCGATTCCAACGCCTTCTACCGCCGCAACCTGGCAGCGGGCCAGAAGGGTCTGTCGGTCGCCTTCGACCTGGCCACCCATCGCGGCTACGACTCCGATCACCCCCGGGTGACCGGTGACGTCGGTATGGCCGGCGTCGCCATCGACTCCATCCTGGACATGCGGGAACTGTTCGATCAGATTCCGCTGGATCAGGTGTCGGTGTCGATGACCATGAACGGCGCGGTGCTGCCGATCCTGGCGCTGTACGTCGTCGCCGCCGAGGAGCAGGGCGTCAAGCCCGAACAGCTGGCCGGAACCATTCAGAACGACATTCTGAAGGAGTTCATGGTCCGCAACACCTACATCTATCCGCCCAAGCCCTCGATGCGGATCATCTCCGACATCTTCGCCTACACCTCCGCGAAGATGCCGAAGTTCAACTCGATCTCCATCTCCGGCTACCACATCCAGGAAGCCGGAGCCACCGCCGACCTGGAGCTGGCCTACACCCTGGCCGACGGCGTCGAATACATTCGCGCCGGCCTGGACGCGGGTATGGAGATCGATCAGTTCGCGCCGCGGCTGTCGTTCTTCTGGGCCATCGGCATGAACTTCTTCATGGAGGTCGCCAAGCTGCGCGCGGGCCGGCTGCTGTGGAGCGAGCTGGTGTCGAAGTTCGAACCCAAGAGCCAGAAGTCGCTGTCACTGCGCACCCACTCGCAGACCTCGGGCTGGTCGCTGACCGCGCAGGACGTGTTCAACAACGTCGCGCGCACCTGTGTCGAGGCGATGGCCGCGACCCAGGGACACACCCAGTCGCTGCACACCAACGCCCTCGACGAGGCGCTGGCGCTGCCCACCGACTTCTCCGCCCGCATCGCCCGCAACACCCAGCTGCTGCTGCAGCAGGAATCGGGCACCACGCGCCCGATCGACCCGTGGGGCGGCTCCTACTACGTGGAGTGGCTGACCCATCAGCTGGCCGAGCGGGCACGGGCCCACATCGCCGAGGTCGAGGCGCACGGCGGTATGGCGCAGGCGATTTCGGAGGGCATCCCGAAGCTGCGCATCGAGGAGGCCGCGGCCCGTACCCAGGCACGCATCGACACCGGCGCGCAGCCGGTGATCGGCGTCAACAAGTACCAGGTGACCGAGGACCAGGAGATCGAGGTCCTCAAGGTCGAGAACTCGCGCGTGCGCGCCGAGCAGAACGAGAAGCTGCGCCGCCTGCGCGCCGAGCGCGACGGTGCCGAGGTCGAGCGAGCGCTGGCCGAATTGACCAGGGCCGCAGCATCTTCCGACGGCGGGATGGCCAACAACCTGCTCGCCCTGGCCATCGACGCCGCCCGCGCCAAGGCCACCGTCGGCGAGATCTCCGACGCGCTGGAGAAGGTGTACGGTCGCCACCAGGCCGAGATCCGCACACTGTCGGGCGTCTACCGAGAGGAGGCCGGCAAGGTGACCAACATCAGCAGGGCCATCGAGCTGGTCGAGGAATTCGCCGAGGCCGAGGGCCGCCGCCCCCGCATCCTCGTCGCCAAGATGGGCCAGGACGGGCACGACCGCGGTCAGAAGGTGATCGCGACCGCCTTTGCCGACCTCGGCATGGACGTCGATGTGGGCCCGCTGTTCCAGACCCCGGAAGAGGTGGCCCAGCAGGCGGCCGACAACGACGTGCACATCGTCGGTGTCTCCTCGCTGGCGGCCGGTCACCTCACGCTGGTGCCCGCCCTGCGGCAGGCGCTGGCCGATGTCGGACGCCCCGACATCATGGTCATCGTCGGCGGCGTGATCCCGCCTGGTGATTTCGACGAGCTGTATGCCGCCGGCGCCGCGGCGATCTTCCCGCCGGGCACCGTGATCGCCGATGCCGCGATCGGGCTGCTGCAGAAGCTGGCGGCCGAACTCGGCCACGAGATCGGCGGACAAGCCGAGGCGGAATGAGCGACGCCGAGCGGACTCCGGCGGGCGATGCGCCCGCCGGGGCCGGGCTGCCCGCCAACGCGGAGTTGCCCGGAACCCAGGCCCTGTCCACCGCCCGTGGCCTGCCCCCGGCGCTGCGCGTGGACGGACCGCAGTCGCAGGGCGGCGGCCGGCGCCGGACCATCGATGTGGCGGAGCTGGCAGGTGCGATCCGCGACAATCAGCGCGCCGCGCTCGCCCGCGCGATCACCCTGGTCGAATCCACCCGCGCCGATCACCGCGAGGCGGCGCAGCGCCTGCTGCTCGAGCTGACGGCCGAAGGTGGCGCCGTCGAATCCAATCGCGTCGGTATCACCGGCGTTCCGGGCGTGGGCAAGTCGACGTTCATCGACGCGCTCGGGATGTATCTGATCGGCCAGGGACATCGGGTCGCGGTGCTGGCGGTGGATCCGTCCTCGACCCGCACCGGTGGATCGATTCTCGGGGACAAGACGCGCATGGCGCGGCTGTCGGTCGAGCGTGAGGCGTTCATCCGCCCGTCGCCGACCGCGGGCACACTGGGCGGTGTCGCCAAGGCGACCCGGGAAACCATCGTGCTGCTCGAGGCCGCCGGTTACGACGTGATCCTGGTGGAGACGGTGGGTGTGGGCCAGTCCGAGGTGACCGTCGCCAATATGGTCGACGTGTTCTGCTTCCTCACCCTGGCCCGCACCGGAGATCAGTTGCAGGGCATCAAGAAGGGTGTCCTGGAGCTGGCCGACCTGGTCGCGGTCAACAAGGCCGACGGCCGCCACGAGGTGGAGGCGCGGGCGGCCGCGCGCGAACTGCAGGGCGCGATGCGGCTGATCCATCCGCGCGAATCCCTGTGGCGCCCACCGGTTCTCACCATGAGCGGGCTGAACGGCACCGGTCTGGACACCTTCTGGGATACGGTTCTCGAACACCGGCGGGTGCTCACCGAGGCGGGCGAGTTCGCGGAGAAGCGCCGGCGCCAGCAGGTCGACTGGACCTGGACCATGGTGCACGATCAGCTGCTGCGCCGGCTGGCAGACAGTCCCGGCGTGAAAGCGATTCGCGCGCAGGTGGAAAAGCAGATCCGCGACGGCTCGCTGACCCCGGCCCTGGCGGCCGAGGAACTGCTGCGCGCCTTCGACGAGAAATAGCGGCTGTCCGGGCGACGAGTATTCGTCCCCGGACAGCTCACTTCACCAGGAACAGTCGCGCCGCGTTGCCGTAGCAGACCGCGCGCAACCAGTCCGCACCCAGATCGAGTCGTTCGAGCGCTTCCAGCGCGTGAACGTAAGGGTACGGGATGTTCGGGAAGTCGCTGCCGAACAGAATGCGCTCGCCCAGGTCCGCCAAGCGGGCGTACTCGGTGCGCGGGAACGGGTTTCGTTCCTCGATGAAATCGGTGAACGACATGGTGGTGTCGAGGTGCACGTTGTCGTAGCGTTCGGCGAGGTCGAGAAACGGCGAGTATTCCGGGACACCCATGTGGGCGACGATCAGGGTCAGTCGCGGAAATCGGTGCAGCAGTGCCGCGATCGGCTCCGGACCGGTGAAAGTCCCCGGCGCCGGGCCCGAACCGCAGTGGATCAGCACCGGAATCCCGGCCTCGGACAGCAGCCCCCACACCTCGGTCAGCAACGGATCGCCGGGATGGTAGTCACCGACCTGGATATGTGATTTGAAGATCCGCGCTCCGGATTCGACCGCCGCGCTCACATAGCTTCCGGCACCGTGTTCGGGATAGAACGTGTGCAAGCAGTCCGGGGTGCGCGCCGCGAAGTCGGCGGCCCATTCGTTCAGCCACGCCGCCATATCGGGTTTGTGGGGATACACCAGCGAGGTGAAGGCCCGCACTCCGAAGCCGCGCAGCGTATCCAGGCGCTCCTGCTCGTCGTCTCGATAGGCGATCGGCCAGGGCCGCCCGATCAGCGGGCCCGCGGAGTCGAAATACGCCCACACCTTGCGCAGTACCCGGTCCGGCATGAAATGGGTGTGCACGTCGATGATTCCGGGCAGCTCCGCCCTGCTCAGGAATCGCGCGACCGCCGCCCGGTCCCCGTGGTCGACCGTCACCGAACCTCCTGTGCCACCGGCGGATACAGCGTCGCCGCGAAATCACCGATCCGCGCGATCATGCGATCGAAGAAGGCGGCCGGATCGGTGCCGACCGCGATATCGGCATTGGGCGCGCGGCCCCACATCCCCGCCCAATCGGCGACCGTGCTGCCGCGCGTGAGGGTGCCGGCCAGCTCGACATCCACGGTGGCCGGGCGCAGCACCGCCAGGGTCGGTTCGAGCGCGACCGCCGCGGCGAACGGATCGTGCATATGCGCCAGGTACCCCTGATCGTAATGCTGGTGGAACTCGAAGTAGAACCGGACCGCGTCGATCAGGAATCGCACGATCGGATTGGTGGCCTCGGACCGGAGCCCGGGCGGATCGCCGGGTGCCGGCATCGCGGCGCCGGCGCAGTGCGCCCGTTCGGCGATCCGTCGCAGATGTTCCGGGAACATCTCGATCGACTCGGTGATGTCGAGCGCGCAGACGATCGGTCGCCGATCCTGCGGCGTGGAGGAGAACGCGTCGAAGACCACTTTGGCGGCCTCCGGGTCGACATGCACATTCCACTCGTTGGTGGGGGTGGTGTTACCGGGATGCCGGAACGCGCCACCCATGATCACCAGCCGCCGAAGCAGGTGCGGCAGTTGGGGTTCCAGTTCCAGCGCCAGGGCCAGATTCGTCAACGGTCCCGTGCACAGGCCCAGGACCGCGCCGGGATGCGCCCGGACGGTGTCGACCCACAGCTGCGCCGCCGAACGATCCGACAGCGGGCGCGGCGAGGGCGGTAATTCGGCATAGCCGATCCCGTGCGGGCCGTGGGTGTCCTCGGTGGTTTGCAGCGGAATCGCCAGTGGCTGCGCCGCCCCGAGCGCCACCTCGATGGCCGGCGCCCGGCACAGATCCAGCAGAGCCAGATTGTTCGCCGCGACCTGCGCTGTGGGCACATTGCCTCCGGTCGAGGCGATTCCGGCGATCTCCAGTTGCGGATCCGCCAGCAGATACAGCAGTGCCAGCGCATCGTCGATGCCGGTGTCCACGTCCACCATGATCGTCTGCCGCACGGTGCGAGAGTAACGGCCCGCCGCCGACTCGCCCCGTCCGGCCTGTCGGCGCGCGAAACGATGCGGTCGAGGGTAGTTTCGACATGTCATTTTCTCGTGTTGTGGTCCGTGCGGTTTCTCGCAGCGGCCTGGGGGTGTTTCGCCGGTGAGATTCGCGGACCGTTTCAACCATGTCATCTCGCAGTGGGAGCAGGTGCACGGTACCCGGATGACCAATCGCGCGTTGGCTTTTCGCGTGACTCAGGCCGGGCATCCGGTATCGGCGACCTATCTGTCCCAGCTGCGCTCGGGCAACCGGGACAACCCGTCGCAAGCGCTGGTCGAAACCGTGGCCAGGGTGCTGGCGGTGGAATCGACCCGGTTCAACGACGGCGGGCCGGGCGATCCGGCCCCCGGGGACGACCTGGTGTCGTCGACGGTGGACGATCCGGCGTTGCGGCGGCTGCTCACCACCGCGGCCGGACTGTCCGCCTCCTCGATCGAGCTGCTCTCGGACGTGGCGGCCAAGCTGCGGCTCGCCGAGGGATTGGCGCCGGGCACGACGGCCCAGCTGTAACCCGCGCCTACCGGCCGCTCACGGCGCTGGAGGCCGCGTACGTGGGAAGTTCGTACTCGTCGGTCTTGCCGAAGAACAGCTTCATCATCACCGGCCGCATCGGCTTCGACATCATGATCCGGTTGGCGGTCCGGCGCAGCGATGTGCCGAAGTCGCTGGGGGACAGCATCATCTCGATGCCGCCGCCGGGAAGTTCCTTCGCCTTGTCGAGAAACGGCGTGACCTTCTCCTCGTACCGACGCAGCGCCGCCGGCACATCGCCGGGATCGGCCGCGAGCTCACCGGCGAGGATGTAGGCGCCGACGAGCGCCATGGCGGTGCCCATGCCGGTCATCGGGGAGCCGCAGTATCCGGCGTCGCCGACCAGGGTCACGCGGCCGGCCGCCAGGGTGGGCATGTCGATGCGCGCGAGTTCGTCGAAGTAGAAGTCGTCGGCCTCGGTCATGGCCGCCAGGATCGTCGGTGCGTGCCAGTGCGGCTGGGAGCCGATCTTCTCGTGGATCAGCCGCTGCTGAGCGGCGGTATCGCGGCGCAGCGCCGGGTCGGGCTCGCCGAGCAGGGTGAGAATCGCCTTGGCGGTGGCGGGATCGCGGTCGGGCCGCAAGCCGACCGCGGCGGACGGGACCAGCTGCATGGCGAACCAGCCGGGCGTGACCCCCTCCGGGGTGGGCATCGTGAAGAACGAGGCGTAGCCACCGAGGAACGTGCTGAACTGCTCCTCCGGGCCGAAGGCCAGTCGCCGGGTCGCCGAATGCACGCCGTCGGCGCCGATGACGAGATCGAAGCGCCCACTGCGTCCCGAGGCGAACTCGACCGTCACGCCGGTGCCGTCCTGGGTCAGCGATTCGATCCAGTCGCCGTAGCGGTAGTCCAGTTCGCCGCCGGCAGCGGCGACCGCGTCGAGCAGGACCTGGTTCAGGTCGCCCCGGGTGATCTCGATTTCGGCCACCGGGCCCTTGCCCTCGAAGTGTTCCATCGACATGTTCGCGTAGTTGCGGCCCTTGTGATCGATGTAGGAGATGCCGAGTTCTTCGAGCTGGTACTCGGCGATGCCCGGCATCAGGCCCATGCGCTCGGCCACTTCGCGGCTGGGGCCACGCAGATCGACCGCCTGGCCGCCCGGGCGGGCAGCGGTGGCACGCTCGACGACGGTGACCGCGACGCCGGCTCGAAGCAGTTGCAGCGCAACGGCATTGCCGGCGATGCCGCCGCCGGAGACCAGGATGTTCAGGGGGCGGGAGACGGTGTTCATGGTGGCGGTTCCTATCGGTTGGTCCGAACGTCTTAGACAAATGTGCCACATGGCTGGCACGTTTGTCTAGTACAAATGTCTAAGACGTTGTAACCTGGGCTTATGGGTAATCGAGAGGATCTGTTGGCGGGTGCGAGGAAGGCGATTCTGGAGCGAGGTCTCGCCAAGGTGACCGCACGCGATATCGCCGGTGCCGCCGGGGTCAGCCTGGCCGCCATCGGCTATCACTTCGGTACGAAGGATCGGTTGGTCGCCGAGGCCATCGCGGAGGTGACCGGTGACGAGATCGGCCGGGGGATGGAGGAGGCCATCCGCGACGCGGGGGAGGGGCGCACCCTGGCGCAATCGCTGGAGGCCACCTGGAACGGCATGATGGACGTCATCCAGAACCATCCCGACGAGCTGATTCTCAGCTTCGAGAACGGAGTGCGGGTGGCGCGCTCACCGGAATCCCAGGAGTACTTCTCCCATGCCACCGAGGAGGTCTACGCGGGGCTCGTCGAGCCGCTGCGTGCGGTGCATCCCGAGTTGTCGGCCGGCGATGCCCGCGCGGTCGCCAAACTATATTTCGCGCTGTTCCAGGGTATTGCGCTGCAGTGGCTGATCGCTCCTGCCGGTGATCAGCTGACCGGTGACGACGTCGTCCGTGCGGTACGAGCGATGAGCCGGGAGTAGCGGGTGCGGCTGCTATTCGGCGACCGCGTGATGCGATCGGTAACGCCGGCGCCTGCCCAGCCGGACGAAGCCGATCCACGACACCACCACCAGCGCCATGACCAGGACACGCACCAGGTCCAAGGCACTGCTCGGATAGAGAACCCCGGTGATGTAGTGGGCGATGAAGCCGGTCGACGGTAGGCCGGCTTCGCCCCCGCGTTCCCTGGCCCACGTCTCCAGATAGGTCAGGGGGCAGTCGACGCCGACGAGGACCGTGCTGAAACCCCAGGCCACCGCGGCGATATGGGCCCAGATCGTCCACCGCCACCGCCACGCGACGAAACCGCCGACGACGAGGTAGGCGATGAACAGGAAATGCACACCCGCGGTGACATCTGCCAGCAGCCGGTACATCACGTAATCCAGACTAAAGCGATCGTCGACCACGTGCGCGGAATTTCGTCTCCTGCCACGGTGTAGCCGGGGTGAACGTCGTTGCCTCCCATGGCCTTCCGATCGCAGGCGGTGTTCGACATCTGAAAGATACCGGTACGCACATATGCGCATTTAACAATCTGTTGGCGGACATGGCTTGGTGCCGGCAACCAGGAGGGGAGCGGCACCACCTGACAGTCAGGACGGAGAGATCAATGCCCCGGCGTCCGCGAAGGGGAGTAGTCCAGCGGCGTGTTGGGGAGGAGACGGCGGTGGTACCTGTTGTCGCACTGAGAGATTCGAGTGCCTTACGAAATCGGAAGCCACCTCGGAGATTGGGCGGGCCGAGGTTCAATACTGATACGGAGATATGCGCATCTAAACATGTGTACCGATCCAACGTGTGATCAATCGACTCCAAAAACACCCGTTCAAAGAAAGCCGCGACGCGGCTGGGAATCACCAGTTGGACGGCTCGTAGTCCTTGAGGAAGCAGCCGAAGAGGTCGACGCCGTCTTCACCGCGCACGATCGGGTCGTAGACGCGGGCGGCGCCGTCGACGAGGTCGAGGGGAGCGTGGAAGCCCTCCTCGGCGAGGCGGACCTTGGTGTAGTGCGGGCGCTCGTCGGTGATCCAGCCGGTGTCGACGGCGGTCATGAGGATGCGGTCGGTCTCGAACATCTCGCCGGCGCTGGTGCGGGTGAGCATGTTGAGCGCGGCCTTGGCCATATTGGTGTGCGGGTGGCCGGGGCCCTTGTACCCGCGGCTGAAGACGCCTTCCATGGCGGAGACGTTGACGACGTATTTGCGGCGGGCCGGTGATGCGGCGAGCGCGGGCCGCAGCCGGGAGATCAGCAGGAACGGCGCGGTCGAGTTGCACAGCTGCACTTCGAGCAGTTCAGTGGCGTCGACCTCGGCGACGGTCTGTACCCAGCTGTTGGTGTGGGCGAGATCGGGTACGAGCCCACCGGCGTCGATCGCCACGCCGCGCGAAATGCGTTCGGGGGTGGCGGATCCCGCGACCAGGGCGAGATCGGTGACCTCGGCGGCGGACAGGGTGGTCGGTACCGGCGCGGAGTGCAGGGAGGCGGTCAGCGCGTTCGGGTGAGCCTGGGTGGTGTGGCCGAAGGTGATGGTGTCGGGCAGCTCACCCGCGGGAAGTGGCGCGGATTCGGCCTCGACGAGCGCGGCGTAGGCGCCGGCCGAGCGCCGGACGGTCTGGGCCGCGTTGTTGATGATGATGTCCAGTGATCCCTGGGCGGCGACGTCGTCGGCAAGGGCGACGACCTGGGCCGGATCGCGCAGGTCGATGCCGACGATGCGCAGCCGGTGCAGCCATTCGGCGCTGTCGGGCTGGGCGGTGAAGCGGCGGATCGCGTCGTTGGGGAAGCGGGTCGTGACGGTGGTGTGGGCGCCGTCGCGCAGCAGCCGCAGGGCGATGTACATGCCGATCTTGGCGCGGCCGCCGGTGAGCAGCGCGCGGCGGCCGGACAGATCGGTGCGGGCGTCGCGTTTGGCGTGATTACGGGCGGCGCAGTCGGGGCACAGCTGGTGGTAGAAGCGGTCGACGCGGGTGTAGCGCTGTTTGCAGATGTAGCAGGGCCGTGCGCGCAGCAGGGTGCCCGCGGCGTCGCCGTCGACGGAGGTGGACAACGGGATGCCGGCCGTCTCGTCGTCGATGCGGTGGGGGGAGCCGGTGGCGGTCGCGGCAACCACCGCCCGGTCGGCTTCGGCGACGGCGGCGCGGGCCTGATCGCGGCGGCGGCGCTTCAGTTTCTTGAACATGTGCCCGACCGCACGCTGCACCGCGACGGAGTCGGGGTGCTTGTCGTCGAGCAGTGCGGCCTGGTCGAGGACGCGCAGGCAGATCGCCAGTTCCTCGGCATCGATGGTGTCCGGCAGGGACGTGGTGGGCGCGGTCGTCGTGGTGTGCTCAGCCATCGTGCTGCCGGATGATCCTTCGTCTGCGGGGGTGTGCCGCCACCTATTGTCGCATCGCGGCTAGTGGAAGCTGCCGGGGCTCCTCAGCGCGGGGTGTAGTGGATGGGCCGGTGGTCGGTGTGCTGGTCGTCGATGAAGTTGGCGATGGCTTCCACGACCAGCAGCGGCTCGGTCAGCGGCAGCCAGGGGTCGGCGGGCAGTTCGCGCAGCCAGAGGCGGTCGACGTCGCGGCGGATGTGGGTCCGCAGGCTGGGCAGGGCGGCGGTGTCGGCGCGGTCGAGGATGAGCTGGATCGGTACGGCGGTGTGTTGCGGGCGTGGGTGGCGCAGGTGGTGGACGAGGTTGGCGGACACGATCCGGGCGCCGGCGAGCAGGTCGGTGGGCCAGGTGCCGGCCTGGGGGAGGACGCGGGCGCGCAGGCGGGGCCAGTGCAGGAGGCGGCGGCCGAGGACCAGCCAGCTCAGGCGCGGCAGCCGCCACCAGGGGCTGCGGGGGCAGCGGAGGTCACGCAGCGCGAGGGCCAGATGGTCGAGGTGGGGTGCCGACAGTGCGGTAGCGGAGGCGATGCGGGTGTTGGCGCGCGGGTCGCCGAGGGCGTACCAGATCTGGATCGCGCCCCAGCCGTGGCCGGCGAGGTGGACGGGTGTGCGGGGGCTGACGGCGTCGAGGACGGCGAACAGGTCGTCGGCGAGGTGGGGCAGGCGGTAGCGGTGGGTGCGGGTGGGTGCGCTGGAGCGGCCGTGTCCGCGGACGTCGTAGGTGACGACGTGGAAGCTGTCGGCGAGTCCGGTGGCGACGCGGTTCCAGATGCGGTGGGTGTCGGTGATGCCGGGAATGAGGACGATCGTGTCGGCCTCCGGATGGCCGTATTCGTAGACGGCGAGGTCGCCGCCGGGGGCGGTGACGGTGCGGTGGCTGTCGCTTATACACATTTCCGAGCCCACGAGACCG